>JAJXXW010000028.1 GCA_021780905.1 bacterium | reverse complement strand
AGGCCAACCGCCGACTGGCGGCTGCGGTGGGGACAGCCGTTACCACGGTTCGCACACTGAATTTTGAAAAAATCACCCATGAAAAATCGTGGCGCTGAAAAATCACCCGTTTTTCAACGGCCTGTTAAGCGTGGCGCAAGCATCATCATCGCCATGCTCTTGATGATGGGAAGCGGGTTCAGCGCCGTGATGCGAACCGGAAGCCGCCGTCGCGTGGGTGCCGGTTTCACCTGCCTCGTCCTGGCACGTGTCGAGCAAGCAATGCGCCTGACACAAGGTTTGCGCGCCAAGCCATGTCAACAGCGTCACCACCCCGCACCAGCGGAGCAGCGGACGCAACGTTGTTTGGCGTGAACTCATGTTCAACTAAATCTTAATTGATGATGCCCGACAAAATTCCATTGTCAACGCACCGGCACAAGCAAATACACCCCCCGGTGGAAAACCCCGCATTAATAATTAAGTTCATAGCGTCACCCGTTCCGTGACGCTGCCAGGCAGGAAAAACACCCAGGCGGGCGGGGAAATCCCTGCGCGTCTTTTGCCGGGCCGCGTAAAAAGCGCCACCGGAAGCCCAGTGACCAGCTTGAAATCCCTTGAATTGGTTGCAAATCGGGCGAGTGCAGCTTGGCATGTCACTTGCATTTACCATCTTAATGCGGATTATTTGCAACCTGTTTTGGCTCTCCTGTCTGGTTGTTTGCGGAGCGGGTGTCGCGTCGTTACCGCCGACAAATGAACTGCCTTTCGACTACTCCGAAGGCCTGCTTTGGGTGCGGGTCGAGGTTCCGCAATCGGTCCGGCCGTTAAATTTTTTATTCGACACCGGCGCGGAACGCAGCGTCCTCAACGCCAGCACCGCCAAAGCCCTCGGAATTTCAGGCGGGGAAAAAATCCGGGTGCAAGGCGTGGACGCCGCCACGACGGGTCGCTGGCCAGTGGCGCTGGCGGCGAAGGCGGGAGACGTGACGCTGCCCGCGAATTATCTGTCGCTGGATTTGAGCCGGCTGGCAGCTTCGTGCGAACGTCCGCTGGACGGATTGCTGGGCGCAGACTTCATCCAAGGCAAGGTGGTGGAAATTGATTTTCAGTCACACAGGATTCACTTTCTTGAACAAAAGTCCTCCGCCAAAACGGATATTGACCTGCCATTGAAATTCTCCGGCACCTGTTGCTGCGCGCCGGCCCGCATCAACGGCGGGCAAACCCAATGGCTGCGGGTGGACACCGGCTGCGCCACGGCGTTCCAATGGGTGACTGCCGACGCGGGAATTCCGGTTGATTCCCAGCGCCCCGCCATTGGGCTGGCCGGACTGACCATTTCACAAACCCGGACCACCGTCTCCCTCGGTGGCAAAGAATTTGAGCAGGTGCCCACGGGGCTGCATCGCCGCGCCATTTTCGCCGGCGAATCCGGCCTGCTGGGCAACGGCCTGCTGGACCATTTCAAATCGGTGACGATTGACACCAAAACCAAACGCCTCGTCTTGTTCCCTTTATCGCCCGCCGAACATCTCCGTTAGCTTTATCCTTCTTACCACCGGTGGCCATCCTCTGGCACACCGTGGTTTTTATATTTTTTGCGGGTTTTCCCCCCGGCCGGGGTAATACCGGCATCAGCAACGCAATGAAGCGCTGCCGAAACCAAAAGAAAGAACCAATATGAAAAACAACAAAATGATCCTCCTCGGTGCGGCGGTGGCCGCGTTCACGCTCACCTCGTTTGCGAACGAGGTGCTCAGTTCGCCCCGGCAAATCAGCAATCAAATGCCGATGGTCTCCAGTTCGGCGAGTGCGCCGACCATCTCGGTCGCTTACGTTGATAACGGTTCGGCACGGCTTTCGCCCCGCGCCCAAGCCAACCAGACCAAAGGGCTGCAAGGCACCAATTATGACGTCAATCCCGCGCTGGTGTGTCGAAATGCCATGAGCGGCAGCAGCCCGAAGGCCATTGACGCCTGCACCTCGAATCCGAACATGCCCGCCTGCAAGCCCATGACCGTCGCGCCGCTGAAGTAAACCGGTCGCAGGCCCCGGTTGCCTCCGGTGCCACCAACGATTAAACTGCGGGCGGCGGATGTGATTCCCGCCGTCCGCCACGAATTAAAAACCATGAACTCCGAAGACGCCAAACTCCAGAACCTGCTGCGGGCCAGCCAACCGATGCCGGCATTGCCCCCGCGCTTCCAGCAAAACGTCTGGCGGCGCATCGAAGACTCGGAAGCGCCTGCAATATCCGAATCCTGGCTCGACGCGCTGGCCGCGCTGATTTTGCGGCCGCGCTTCGCCGTGACGGCGGCCGTTGTGCTGCTGCTGGCCGGCATTTCGATCGGCACACGCGAAGGCCGGCAACTTGCCCGGCAGGACGCGCAGATGAATTATCTCGCCGCCGTCGCGCCGCACGCCATCCGCTGACACGTGAATCGCTCGCTCATCATCCTCCTCGGCGCGCTGGCGGTGGGCGCGGCGATTTTTGCGTGCTCGTTTTTCGCCGCGCGCCACACCACGGTCTTGTGCTGTGCCGCGCCGGCGGACGATTTGAACTGGCTGCGGCTGGAATTTCACCTGAGCGCCGCCGAGATGGCGCACATCCGCGAGATGCACGAAGGCTATTTGCCGAAATGCGCCGAGATGTGCGCGAAAATCGCCGCCAAAAAACGCGAACTTGATTCGCTCGTCGGCCCCGGCACCAATCTCACCGCCGCGGCGCAGGCCAAGTTAAACGAAATCGCCGTCCTCCGCGCCCAATGCCAGGCGCAGATGCTCCAGCATTTCGTCACGGTCAGTCAGGCGATGCCACCGGAACAGGGGCGGCGCTATCTCGCGGAGATGAAACGGCTCACGCTCCACGAACACGAGCAGATGGAACAATCCATGTCAGGCGCTTCCGGCCATGAGCAGCATCCTTGAGCCCGACGACCAGGACCGGGCCGATATGGCGAGGCTTCAGGCCGGCCACGATGCCGCGCTGAACGATTTGATGGCGCGCCACGCCACGCCGGTCTTTCACTTTCTCTGCCGCATGGTCGGCCACGAGGACGACGCGAATGATCTCGCGCAGGAAACCTTCGTCCGCGTTTTCAAATCGGCGAAAAGTTTCCGTATCGAACAAAAATTTTCCACCTGGCTGTTCACCATCGCCGCCAATCTGGCCCGGAATCATTTCCGCTGGCGCTCGCGGCATCCGAATATTTCGCTGGACGCGGAAAATGCGGAAACGGAACAATCGGTCGGCAGCACCCTGCCTGCGAAAAATCCGGCGCCCAACGACGCCGCGCTGGCGGAAGAGCGGGCGGCCGCCGTGCGCGCCGCCGTCCGGAAATTGCCCGAAGATTTGCGTGAGGCGCTCGTGCTGTGCGAATGGGAGGAGCGCAGCGTGGCCGAGGCGGCGGCGATTTTGGAAGCCACGCCGAAAGCCGTGGAATCGCGGCTGTATCGCGCCCGGGGCCTTTTGCGCGAGCGGTTGAAAAGCTGGCTTTGAAATGGATTACGCCGCCAGCTCCGCCTCGAATGCCGCCAGCTCCGCGCCGGCCTTTTCCCATTCCGCATTGGCCGCCTCGAGCCGGTCGGACACATGCACCAGCTCGCGGTTGATCTGCGTGGCCCGTCCGCCGGAATGATACGTCTCCGACTTTTCCAGTTCCGCCGCGTAATCGCGCTCTTGCGCTTCGAGGTCGGCGATTTCCTTTTCCAGCGCGGCGATGCGTTTTGTGATTTCCGATTTTTTCCGCGAACGCGCCTGTCGCTGCTCGGCTTCCAGGCGTTTCTGTTCTTTGCGATCGGCGGGCGGGACGACGCTTCCGGGCGCGGTTGAATTTTTGCTGAAGCTGGAACTCGTCAGCGCCGAACGCGCCGACTGCGCCGTCTTGTCCAGATAATACTGGTAGCCACCGCCAAAATGCCGGAGCTGGCCCGCCTCCACGCGCACGACGTGATTCGCCAGCGCACGGATGAAATGCACATCGTGGCTGATGAACACCAGCGTGCCTTGATACTGCTGCAACGCCCCGATCAACGCGTCCACGCTGGCCAGATCCAGGTGCGTCGTCGGCTCGTCCATCAGCAGCAGGTTCGGCGGATTGAGCAGCAGCTTCACCAGCGCGAGCCGGCTTTTTTCGCCGCCGCTCAACACGCTCACCGGCTTGTAAACGTCATCGCCGCGAAACAGAAAGCTGCCCAGCACGTTGCGGATGGCCTGTTCCGTCACGCGCTCCGGCGTGTCGAGCGCCTCCTGCATCACGGTGTGCTTTGGGTTGAGCATCGCCGCGCGATGCTGCGCGAAATAGCCGGACTTCGTGTTGTGGCCGAGCTTGTGGACTCCCGCCTGCGGCTTGAGCACCTCCGCCAGCAGTTTCAGCAACGTGGATTTGCCCGCGCCGTTCGGGCCGACCAGCACGATGCGCTGGTCGCGCTCCACTTCAAAATCAATGCCGTCGTAGATCAATTTCTCGCCGTAGCCGAACTTGATCTTCTCCAGCGTGATGACGCGCTGGCCGCTGCGCGGCGGCTGCGGGAAACGGAAGCCAACCGTCGGCCCGGAGCCATTTGGCACCTCGACCATTTCCTCCTTGATGCGTTCGATCTGCTTGAGCTTGCTCTGCGCCTGCGAGGCTTTGCTGGCTTTCGCGCCAAACCGGTTGGCGAAGGTCTGCAACTGGTCAATCTTCCGTTGCTGGGCCAGCGCCGTCGCGGCCATCGTCGCCTCGGCGGCGGCGCGCTGTTCGAGGTAGCTGTCGTAATTGCCGGTGTAACGCAGGATGCGCGCGGCGCGCAGCTCCGCGATGTGCGTGCACAGCTCGTTCAAAAATTCCCGGTCGTGCGAAATCAGCAAAATCGCGCCGGGATAATATTTCAGATAATTCTGGAACCAGATGAGCGTTTCCAGGTCGAGATGGTTCGTCGGCTCATCCAGCATCAGCAAATCCGGCTCCTCGGCGAGCAACCGCGCGAGGTGGGCGCGCATGATCCAGCCGCCGGACATCTCCTTCGCCGGCCGGTCATGGTCCGTCTGCTTGAAGCCGAGGCTCGCCAGAATCTGCTTCACCTTGGCGATGAACTGGCCGTCGTGCTCGTGCTGGTGCGGCACGGCGACTTCCATCACGGTCTCATTGCCGGCCGGCTCGCTTTCCTGCGGCAGGTAGCCGACGCGCGTGCCGCGGATGAACGACACGCTGCCGGCGTCCGGCTCCGCCTGGCCGAGGATGATCTTGATGAGCGTGGATTTGCCCGCGCCGTTCGGCCCGGTGATGGCGATGCGGTCGCCGTTCATGATGTTCAATGAAACATCGTCAAACAGTTCGCGTCCGCCAAATGATTTGGAAAGTCCGGCAACGGTGAGCATGATAAAAATCCAGGGGCAAGCAGCCGACCGCGTTCAGCGCCGTCCGACGGCGCGGTCAGCGGCGGCAAGCCCGGAACCGGATTGGCCCGGGTTATTTTCCGGCCGCGCCTTGGGGGTGCCGCCGGACGATTCGATTTTCATCGCGAGACTTTAGCACAAAACGGCCCCGAGGAAACACCGATTTTTCAGGTTCGCGCGACTCGTTGGCTGCGTGTTTCGGCCGTGGCCCGCAGCGGCTAAAACTGCCCGGTCTTCTCCTTGAACAGCACGTTGAACGTCGTCAGCGAGCCGTAGCTCTTGGTGATGTATTGCTGCATCTCCACTTTCTCGCCGTCCGACAATTTCCCATGCGCGTTGATTTTCTGTTCCAGCACGCGCAGGTTGTTTCTAACCATCACAATCTTGTGGAAGAAGGTTTCCAGCGGCACTTCCTTCGCCTGCAACGCTGCATCCGCCGGGTGCAGCACCAGTCTGCCATCGTGCCAGCGCAAGCCGAGTTGTTCCACCACCTCGTCTGGCTTTTCCAAACCCAGTCTGGCGACCGCCGCTGCGAGCGTCTCCTCGACAAACTGTTTCAGCGGCACGTCCAAACCGTTGATAGTCGCCTGCGGCTCCATCGGCTCGAGGCCGCTGGCCGCGGGCGCAACGGCGCGCTTCGTGCCGTCGTCGAACTGGATTTCCGCCACCGTCTCGGAAATGGTTTTGACGAGGCCGGAGCCGTATTGCGGATGACGCACCTTCATGCCGATGCGGAGGGATTCGGTTTTCATGCCGGAAAATGTAACCACGGTTGGGCGCCGATTCAATCGCTTCAGTCAAAATCAGAGAATTCGGCGCGACCTCATGAAGCCAAACTGAAGCCCTCACAGGGTAACAGAAATCAGGCCAAGGCAAAGCGAGCGCTGACTGTTTTCCAGTCCCGAGCGATTCCCCGGGCCGCATTTCTTTCGGACTTTCAGTCCTTTGAATTAATTTGGGAGATATGTTTTGAAGCGGTTCAGCGCCGGAACATTCCCGGCATCGCGCCGCCCAGTTTGCCCATCATCTTGGACATCTTGCCCATCTTTTTCATCATCGTTTGCATCTGGAAAAATTTATTGAGCATGGTGTTCAACTCGGTCACGGTCACGCCGCTGCCGGCGGCGATGCGACGCCGGCGGCTGGCATTGAGGATGACCGGATTTAGCCGCTCCTTCTTCGTCATCGCGCAGACCATGCCTTCCATGCGCTTGAATTCCTTCTCCTGCTTGCCGATATCCATCTGCTTCAGCGCGTCGCCGCCGCCGGGCAACATTTTCACGATGCTTTCCAGCGAACCGAGCTTTTTCATCGCGCGCAACTGCTCCAAAAAATCTTCGAGCGAAAATTCGCCCTTCCGCATCTTTTCTTCCAGGCGCTTGGCGTCTTCTTCATTCACCGCTTCCGCCGCTTTTTCAACCAGACTGACGACGTCGCCCATACCGAGAATCCGCGACGCCATGCGTTCGGGATGAAACGGCTCGAACTCGTCCAGTTTTTCACCGACGCCGGCGAATTTGATCGGCTTGCCGGTGACGGACTTCATGCTCAATGCCGCGCCGCCACGCGCGTCGCCGTCCAGCTTGGTGAGAATGGAGCCGGTGATGTTCAGCGCCTGATCGAAATGTGTGGCGACATTGACGGCTTCTTGACCGGTCGCGGCGTCCAGCACGAGCAGAATTTCCTGCGGCTTCACGAGATCGCGCAGGCGCACAAGTTCCTGCACCAGCGGTTCATCAATCTGCAACCGGCCGGCGGTATCGAAGATGACGACGGTGCAATTTTTCTCCTTTGCGAACGGCAGCGCCTCGCGGGCGATTTTCAAGACATCCGTCTCGCCGCGTTTGACGAATGTCGGCACATCCACCTGTTTGCCGAGCGTTTCGAGCTGATCCATCGCCGCCGGCCGATAGACATCCGCCGCGACGAGCAGCGGAGCGCGACCTTGTTTTTTCAGGAGTTTCGCGAGCTTGCCGCTGGAAGTGGTTTTCCCTGCGCCGTGCAAACCAACCATCATCAGGCACGTTGGATTGCCGGACAAATTTAACGCGGCGTTTTGCGAACCGAGCAGCTCCGTCAGCTCGTCGCTGACAAATTTGATGATCTGCTGGCCGGGCTGGACGCTGGTGATGACTTCCGCGCCGAGCGACTTGGTCTTGACGCGCTCGATGAAATCGCGCGCCACCTTGAAGTTCACGTCGGCTTCGAGGAGGGCGAGGCGGACTTCGCGCAGGGCGTCGCCGACGTTGCTCTCGGAGATTTTCCCGAGGCCGCGCAGGTTTTTGAAAGCGTTCTGGAGCTTGCTGCTTAACGAATCAAACATCCGGTCACTTTAAGCCAAAAGTCACGGCGGCACAATTTGAAAGCAGGCGGCGCCGGGCGCGTTGCCCGGCCATCGCCGATGCTATTTGGCGGAAGGGTTGCGCGAACCAGTTCCACGGCAGAACCACCTGGCAAACCAGGCGGGAAGCGTGTTAAAAAATCAGTTTTAATTTGGGGCAAACGGAGGTAGCTTGGAACCATGAAAACACCCGCTTCACTGATTATCTTGGCGGCGCTGTTGCTGGTGGCGGGCTGCGGTGACAGCGGCCAGAAATCCACGCAGGCCATGAACGCCGTTTCCAATGCGGTGGATGCGCCGCTGAATTATGTCGGCGCGGTGGTTCAGGCGCAGAAATATTCGGAGAAGCAGATTGATCTTGCGTATATTAATCAAGCGATCCAGCAGTTTCAGGTGGCCGAAGGGCGGCTGCCGAAGGACCTGAATGAGATGGTGACGATGCGTTATCTTGGAAAAATCCCCGAAGCGCCCTTCGGCTGCAAAATCGTTTACGACCCGGCCACCGGCACCGTCAAAGTGGTCAAACAATAATGGATTTTTCACCTCGCACACCGCTACCGGCAGCTCCGCCGCCGGTGGTTTATGCCTTTGAACGCGGGCTGTGGAACATGGCTTGGTTCATCATTGTGTTGTGCCTGGTCTTTGCCGCAGTGGACTGGGAAATGGTGTCACTGCTGGTGTTTCCGTTCGTGTTTATTTTCCCGGCCATGCTGGCCGCCTGGAACCGCAGCCTTTGGTTTGCGCTCGTTTGCTCCAGCGGCCTGTCCATCACTCGGGTCGCGCACGAGTTGGTTTTCGATCCGAAACCGGTTTCCGTCATCGACACCACCGACGCGCTGATCCAGTTTTTCGTGCTGGTGCTGCTGGCGGCGCTGACCTCGCTGCTGGGCCGGCAGTCCCGGCAATTGCGCCAACGCGTGCAGGCACTCGAAGGTCTGCTGCCCATCTGTTCCCATTGCAAGAGCATTCGGGACGGCCAGGGCAACTGGGTGCCGGTAGAACGATTCATCGCCAGTCGCTCCCAGGCCCAGTTCAGCCACGGCCTCTGCCCCACCTGCACCAAGCAGTATTTCGGCTTTGTGGAGGCCAAACATTAATTGCCGGTCTGAAAAATCAAAATGGTTCAATGTTCATGCGAGTCGGCGGAGCATCCGGCGGGTCATGGCGAGGTAAATCCAGCCGGCGACGGAAGCGGCGGTTTGTTCGTGATCGCGCACCAAGCGGTGGCAATGCATCAGCCACCGCCCACGCCGGCCAAAAATCATAGCGGTCGCTGCGTAATGGTGCCAGTTCGTGTGGTTCGTGTCTTTCGCGGTTAAAAACTTCCAGCGCCTTTGCGTGAGATTTATTTCCCGTGCAAAATCATCGGCCCGCCATACCGCTGCCACAGCGTCTGCGTAATGTTTAAAATCCGCTCGCGAAGTGCCTGTGGTCGCACCACCGTCGCGCGCGTGTCCCAGCTCAAAACCCATTGCTCGATCTCGTCGAGGCAACTCAGCCGCATCTGCAAATGCGAACCGCCGCCGGGCAGTTCCGTCCAGACCGGTGACGGATGCCATTTGCGCCCGCGCAAGATGCCCGCCAGCCACGCATCCAGCTCGATCACGGCTTCGAAATCGCCCGTGCCCGTCACCACGCCCAGGCTGTGGTCGAAGAATTTTTTCGGATCAAAATTCTTCGGCACCGTGAAACGGTCTTTGGTTAGCTTGAGATTCCGCATCCGGCCCAGCACAAATTTGCGGAAACACCAGAACATCGGCGTCGGTGTTTTTTCGCCCGGCGTGGGGAAGTTTCCGGCGTGTTGGCCCGTTTCGTTTCTGAAAACAAAAAAACACTGCGAAAATGTGGTTGGCACTCCTCAAAGTAGATTTCCCGCTTTTTTCACCGCGCCGGATCGTTTAGATTCGGCGCATGGCCTTTTGCCGGCGATGGCTTTTGATTTTTTCCACGTTCGTCCTGGGCGGCGGATCGCTGTCCGCCGGCGGCGTGCGGGAGGACCGCGCCTTCGCGACGGCGACCACGATGTTTCAGGATGAGAACTGGAGCCAGGCGGAAACGGAACTCGCGGACTTCATCCAGCGTTTCCCCAAGTCAGCACAGGTGCCGCCGGCGCGGCTGCTGGAAGCGCAGGCGCAGTTCAAACAGGGCAAGTTCGCCGCCGCCGGCGCGTTGCTGGCGGCCGGCGCGGCGGATGCCGGCAGTCTGGCCGACCGCTACGCCTACTGGCTCGGCGAGGTTCAGTTCGCGCAGCAGGATTTTGCGCGCGCGGCGGAGACCCTGGTGGCGCTCGCCAGAAATTTTCCCGGTTCGCCGCTGGCCCTGACAGCCGTGGTCGAGGCGGCGGCGGCCTATGCGCGGCTCGGCGACTGGCCGCGCCACGACGCGCTGCTGGAGGCCGGCGACGGGGTTTTTGCGCGCGCGGCGCAATTGAATCCGGACAATCCACTGGTCGCCAGCGGCCGGCTCTCCCTGGCCCGATCAAAATTGGAGCGGAGGAATTTTGCCGCCGCCGGGAAAATTCTGGACGCCCTGAATCCCCAAACGCTCAAGCCTGAACAAAACTGGGAGCGTTTGAATCTGCTCTATCAGGTCCAACTCGGCTTGAACGACCCCGGGGCGGCGCTGTCCGCCGCCACGAATCTGTTGGCGGCCGCGCAGACGCCGGAACAATTCGCCGACGGTGTGGCGCTCCACGCGGCGGCGCTGGAGAAGAAAAATCTGCTGGCCGAAGCGACCGCCGCGTGGGCGGCGAATCTGACCAACGCCGCGCCGGCGGAGCGCCAGCAGGAGGCGGTGCTTAAAATCGCGGCGCTGGCGGCGGCGCAGGGAAATTCGGCCCTGGCCGAGGACAAGCTGGAAAATCTTCTCACGCAGTTTGCGGGTTCGCCCGTGTCCGGGCTGGCGCTGCTGACACTGGGCGAACTGCACCTGAAAGATTATGCCGCCTCACTGACGGCCACCAATCCGCCGGCGGCGGCGACCAATCACCTGGCGGCGGCGCAGGCCCGGTTCGATCAGTTGCTCGGCGCAGGCACAAATAATCCGCTCGCCGGCAAGGGCCATTTGGATCGCGGCTGGTGCGAGTGGTTGGGTAACGACATGACCAACAGCCTGGCGGACTTTGAAACGGCCGCGCGGCTTCTGCCGCCGTCGGCAGACCGGGCCGTGGCGGAATTCAAGGCTGGCGACGCCCGGTTTGTGCTGCAGGATTTTGCCGGTGCCCGGCGCCATTATGAGGCCGTGCGGGACGAGTTCGGCAATATTCCCGAAGTGGCCAAATCCCTAGGCGACCGCGCGCTCTACCAGATTTTGCGGGCCGATTTGAATCTGGCCGACATGGCCGGCGCAGAGGCGGCGATGCGGAAATTGCTGGCGGATTTTCCGGCGAGTGATTTTGCGGACAACAGCCTGCTGCTCGCCGGCGAGGCGTTCACGGATTTTGGCCTGCCGGAAAAGGCCCGGGAAGTCTTTCAGCAATTCGCCACCCTGTTTCCCGATTCTCCGCTGGCGCCGCAGGTGGCGCTGGCCGTGGCGCGCACCTACGAGCGCGGGCAGAACTGGCCAGCGGCCATCACAAACTACGAGACCTGGCTGAAAACCTATCCGAGGAACGACCTGCAACCGCAGGTGCAATACGCGCTGGGCCGGGCCGATTTCCAGGCGGGCCGGGAGACCAACGCCTTCCGGATTTTTTCGGGTCTCGTGGCGGCGTTCCCCACCAACGACCTGGCGCCGCTGGCGCAGTGGTGGGTGGCGGATTACTGCTTTCGCAGCGGGACGAATTACCAGGGCGCGGAAAAAAACTACGAGCTGATCTTCCAGACGCCGGCGTGGAAAAATTCCGGCCTGGTTTATCCCGCGCAACTCATGGCGGGCCGGGCGGCGATGGGCCGGCTGGGCTTTTCCGACGCCAACGCCTATTTTGCCAAACTGCTCGATCCCGCCAGCGCCTGCCCGGTCGGGGTGAAAGACCAGACGCGGCTGGCTTACGCTGCGTCGTTGATGCAGACGATTTCCACCGACACGAACAACGCCCTGGCGAATTTTCAGCTCGCCACCAACGTCCTCGGCCAAATCCCGCCGACGAACCAACTGGGCCTGCTGGCATTGAGTGAAACCGGCGACTGCAATCTTCAACTCGGCGCGCTGGACGCGGCCACGAACGCCTACGCGCAGGTGGCCAACTCAATTCAGGCAACGGCCCGCCTGCGCGGCCGTGCCCGGGTCGGCTGGGCCGGCGCCTTGGAAAAAATGGCCGAGACCGCGCCGCCCGCCACCCAGAAAGAGCTGAAATTGCAGGCGCTGAACCTCTACCGGGACGTGGTCTATGACCCGACCGCCAATGGCTTTTGGGCCAAGAAGGCTGGTCTGCAGGCGTTGCCGCTTTTTAACGCCACCGGCGACGGCAACGTGGACAAATTCATTGACCGTCTGGAGACCTTGCTCCCCCCGTTGAAAGAACTGCTCGAACAGAAAAGAACAGCGCTGAAAGCGGGAACCAATTAGAGCGTTTCCGAAAATGAGTTAGCGCAGGTGTCCGCGCCTGCATATTGCGGCGGCGTCTCGCCGCCCGGTCTCCCCAAGGCATCGGGACGGCGCTTTAAATCCGCAGCCGGGACGGACTGCGCTACATAAAAAGTGGAAACGCTCTAAATCCACCGGCGCATTGGTCGGCAATAAATCGCAACGGGATTTTAATTTTTCACGAATCAAATCCACTTTTTCTTCACCATCCACTGCTTGATGAGCTGCGTCAGGCCGACGTAGCAAATCAAGGTGATTCCCAACAGCGGCCAGAACTGCCACGGCAGCGGCACGAAGCCCAGATACTGCGCCAGCGGCGAGAACGGCAGAATCGCGCCGACGAGCATGATGGCAAGGGTCGTCATCGTGAGCTGCCAGCTTGCGCGCGACTGGATGAAGGGAATCTGGTTCGTGCGGATGACGTGGACGATGAGCGTCTGCGTCATCAGTGATTCCACGAACCAGCCGGTGCTGAACAGCGCGGCGGCGTAGGTGTGGTCGCTGTCCTTGGCGCTCGCAAAACGCGCGACGAGTTCTGGCGACGGCGGCACGAGGCCGAGGTTGCCGCACTTGAAATAAAAATACATCAGCGCATACGTCGTGTAATCGAAGATGGAGCTGATTGGCCCGATGAACACGATGAATTTGGCGATCTCGCCCATCGCCCACGGGCGCGGCTTGGAAATGACCGCCGTGCCGACGTTGTCCGTCGGAATCGGCACCTGCGAGAAATCATAGAGCAAATTGTTCGTCAGCACCTGGATCGGCTGCATCGGCAGAAATTTCAGCCACGCGCTGGCGCCGAGCACACTGAACATGTTGCCGAAGTTGGAGCTCGCACCCATGCGGATGTATTTCAAAATGTTGACGAACACTTTCCGGCCTTCCAGCACGCCTTCCTCCAGCACCATCAAATCCTTTTCGAGCAGAATCATGTCAGCGGATTCTTTCGCGATGTCCACCGCATTGTCCACAGATAGGCCGACGTCGGCGGCACGCAGCGCCGGCGCGTCGTTGATGCCGTCGCCCATGAAGCCGACGACGTGTTTGTTCTTCTGCAAGGCCTGCACGACGCGCTTTTTGTGCGTCGGCGAGAGGCGCGCGAACACGTCCGTCGTCTCGACTTCCTTGCACAATTCGTCTTCCGTCAATTTTTCCACATGGCTGCCGAGCAGGATTTTTTCCGCGTGGATGCCGACTTCGCTGCACACCTTGCGCGTGACGAGGTCATTGTCGCCGGTCAAAACTTTCACCGTCACGCCGTTTTGCCGCAAAGCAGTGATGGCCTTAGCGGCGGAATCCTTCGGCGGATCGAGAAACGCCAGATAACCGGTCAACACCAAATCGCTTTCGTCGGCCTTGGTAAAGGTGGTTTGCGCGCCGAGTTTCTTGGTGGCCACGGCGAGCACGCGAAAACCGTCTTCGCTCAAATCGTTCACCTGCTGCACCAGGTCGCCGACGAGAATCGGTTCCATCGGCAAAATTTCGCCCTCGCTCTCGAAGTGCGAGCACTTGGCAAACACCGCTTCCGGCGCGCCTTTGGTGAGCAACTGGCGCTCGCCGTTCGGCAGTTCGATGGCCACGGACATCATGCGGCGCGAGAAGTCGAACGGGATTTCGTCCACCATCTTGTATTTATCAATGCCGAGTTCGCCGTGAAGTTGCTTGTATTTCAGCACCGCTCGGTCGAGGACGTTTTTCAATCCGGTCTGGAAATGGCTGATGAGATACGCGTCGCGCAACACCTCATCACTTTCCTTTTTGAACACGTCCACGTGCAGTTCGAGGATGACGTGGTCAATCGTCAGCGTGCCGGTCTTGTCGGTGCAGAGCACGTCCATCGCGCCGAAGTTCTGGATGGAATTCAGTTTTTTGACGATGACTTTTTTCTTGGACATCGCCAGCGCGCCCTTGGAAAGACAGACGGAAACGATCATCGGCAGCATCTCCGGCGTGAGGCCGACGGCGACGGCCATCGCGAAGAAAAAGGCGTCCTTCCAATTGTGCTTCATCAGGCCGTTGATGAAAAATACCATCGGCACCATCACCAGCATGAAGGTCAGCATGAGCCAGACGAATTTTTTCACGCCCTTGTCGAACGCCGTGTCCGTCTGCTGGCCGGACAGGCTGCTCGCCATTTTTCCAAAATAAGTTTGCGCGCCGGTGGCGACGATGACGCCCGTGGCCGCGCCGCTTTCCACGCTGGTGCCGAGAAAGCAGATGTTCGTGTGCTCGATGGATGAGACGCCAGTGCGCGTGTCCGTCAGGTCGTGTTTTTCCACCGGCAATGATTCGCCGGTGAGCGTGGCTTGGATGATGAACAAATCCTTCGCCGCGATGAGTCGCACGTCGCCGGGAATCATGTCGCCGGCCGAGAGTTTTACCACGTCGCCGGGCACGAGCTGTTGCAGCGGGATTTCCTTCGGCTGGCCGTCGCGCAGCGCGGTGGCGGTGACTTTGATCATCGCCTTGAGCTTCGCCGCCGCGTTGCCGGCGCGGGTTTCCTGCACGAGGCGCAGCGCCACGCCGAGAATCACCATGATTAGCATCAGCGTGCCGCCGGGAATGTCATCGGTGGCGTAGGAAAGAATGGAAAGGACGGTGAGCAAAACCACCAGCGGGTTGCGCACGGCGGTCCACAGCCGGTGCAACCACTCGTGTTTTCGTTCATGCGCGACTTCGTTCGGGCCGAACACCTCTAGCCTTTCCGCCGCCTCCTCTTCGGTCAGGCCGGCGGGCGAGGTTTTCAGGCGTTCGAGGATGATGGCACTTTCGCTGGTCGCCGCATCGCGCAACAGGTCGGCAGTTTGCTGGCCTTCGGGATTTTTGATGGCTGACATATTATGTGGGCATTAGACGGCGTAGCGTTTCAAAACGGTGAGCAAGGAACGCAGTTCGCGGCGGCCCTCGGATTGGCTCGCGGCGCTTTCAATGCACTCATGCATGTGCGACTCGATCATTTCTTCGCTAAACGATTTCAGCGCCCGGCGCGCGGAAACGACCTGCATCAGGACATCCGAGCAATCGGTGTCGGCCTCGACCATTTTTTCAATGGCCTCCACTTGGCCTTTAATGCGGCGCAGACGGACGATCAGCGCGCGTTTCTCCAGTCCAGGGCGGACGTGCTTAACTTTCATGACAAGACTTTTAACAGTTTTCCCCCGCTGCGCCACTCCAAAATCGACCTTGACCCAATATGGGGGGTAGGGGTATATGGCAACGTGTTTTTATTCATCGGTTATTCATTTCTGGCATGAAAAGCCGGCCAGCCATTAACTCGCTTGCATTTTTCGCGGTTCTCTTACCGGCGATGGCGGACGACACCACCAATTCCCCGGCAGCTGAACAAAACTGGAACTGGCACGTCCAGAACACCGACATCCTGCAGGGCTATCCCGGATTTTCCTCGCAGTATTCCGGGCCTAACAGTTTGCCTAACGGCGGTCAAGCGCGTGAAACGGTTTCGCTGGATTTGCAGGCCGGCGTCCGGCTGTGGCCCGGTGCCGAGGCGCACATTGACGGCATGATGTGGCAGGGATTTGGTGTGAACAACGCGCTGGGCGTGGACGGCTTTCCAAGCGGCGAAGCCTTTCGTCTCGGCACGGCGGAGCCCAATGGCGCCATCACGCGCCTGTTTATCCGCCAGACCATCGGCCTTGGCGGCGAGCAGGAAAATATCGCGGACGATCAGCTTACGCTCGCCGGGAAACAAGATGTTTCCCGGATCACCATCACCCTCGGCCGGTTCAGCGCCAAGGATGTTTTTGACAACAACGCCTACGCCAACGACCCGCGCACGCAGTTCATGAACTGGGCGCTGATGGCGAATGAAGCCTGGGATTATCCGGCGGATGCCATCGGCTACACCACCGGCATTGCCCTGGAATTGAACCAGCCGAAATGGACCTTGCGCTACGGATTTTTTCAGGTGCCGCGCTTCTCGAATTCTTTGACCGCCGAAGACCGGATTTTCAAATGGCCGTATGACGGTTCGGCAGAAGATGGTCCGATCCTGGACACCTGGGGCATGGTGTCGGAATTTGAGCGCCGCTATGCCATTAAAGATCATCCCGGCGTGATTCGTTTTCTCGCCTATCTGAACCGCGCCAACATGGGCAGTTATCAGGACGCGGTGAATGCCGCCACAGCGACCAGCCCCGCCGACATCACGGCTTCGGCCGCCTATCGCTACAAATATGGTTTCGGCCTGAATCTCGAACAGGAAATCGCCAAAAACGTCGGTGTGTTTTCAAGGCTGGGCTGGAGCGATGGCAACAATCAGGCGTGGATGTTCAGCGATGTGGATTACACGGCGACGGCGGGACTCAGCGTCAAGGGCGAAGCGTGGCAGCGTCCCGACGACACTTTTGGTCTGGCAGGGGTGATGAACGGCCTTTCCAAGTCGCATCAGGACTTTTTCGCGGCCGGCGGCACGGGCATCCTCGCCGGCGACGGCAATTTGAATTACGGCTGGGAGAAAATCCTGGAAACGTATTACGACTTCAAAATCTGGAAGACCTTGCACACCTCTTTGGATTACCAGTTTATTGACAACCCGGCCTTCAACCAAGATCGCGGGCCGGTGTCGGTCTTCGGCGCGCGGGCGCATTGGGAATTTTGAAACGGGTTTTCCTTTCCTCCGTGCCAAGGACGCCGACATTGCGTTTGACACCGGGCCGGGCGTCTGGTGTTTATGAAACGCGGCGGGCAACCGCTCAAAACATCCATGCAGCGCTTGGTCAAATCTCTCGAAAATCGGTCGCGCATCTTTCTGATCGCAATCGCCACGCTGATTATTGTGGCGGTGGGATTCGTGGACTTTGTCACCGGTTTCGAGACCTCTTTTTCAATTTTTTATTTGCTGGCCATCGGGCTGGCGGCCTGGTTTGTGAGCCGGAATTTTGCCGTTTTCATCTCGATTTTGAGCGTCGCGGTGTCGCTGGCCGGCGACTTGGCGCGCGGCGCGCATTTTTCCAGCCCGATCATTCCGGTTTGGAACGCGCTGATTTTACTGGCGTTTTACCTCGTGGTCGTCTGGCTGCTGGCCCGGCTGCGGTCCTTTAACAATTATTTGGAAGCCCAGGTGCGGCAACGGACGGCAGCCCTCTCGGAGGAAATCGCCGAGCGCGAACGGCTGGAGCGCGAGCTGCTCGACATCAGCGAACGCGAGCAGCGTCGCATCGGCCAGGATTTGCATGACAGCCTGGGCCAGCAGCTCACCGGCGCGACGCTGGCTGGACAGGTGCTGGAGGAAAAACTGGCGGCATTGAATCTGCCGCTGGCGGCGGACGCCAACAAAGTGGTCGAACTGGTGGAGGAAGGCATCAACCTTTCGCGCGGGCTGGCCAAGGGTTTGTCCCCGGTGGAAATGGACGCCGACGGCCTGATGCTGGCGTTGGAGGAATATGCCGACAACACCAGCAAATTATTCAAGGTCGCCTGCCGCTTTGAATGCGACTCGCCCGTGCTGATCCACGACCCGGCCACCGCCGGGCATCTTTATCGGATTGCCCAGGAAGCCACCGGCAACGCCATCAAGCACGGCCAGGCGAAAAATATTCTGATCCGGCTGGAGGTCGGCGAAGAAAACACTGTTTTGTCCATCCAGGATGACGGCGCGGGCCTGCCGGAACCGCTGCCAAAACCGCGCGGCATGGGCCTGCGCATCATGGCGCACCGCTCCACCATGATTGGCGGAACCTTCTCCGCGCAACGCGCCGCAACCGGCGGCACGCTGGTCGTTTGCGAATTGCGCGTCGAACCCCCTTCAAAAAAGCCGCACCGTGAATAATCCGAAAATAAAAATCTTTCTCGTGGACGACCATCCGCTGGTCCGCGAATGGCTGACCAACCTGATTCATCAGCAGCCCGATCTGATTGTCTGCGGCGAGTCCGAGGGTGCGCCGCACGCCCTGCAGGAGATTTCTGCGACCAGACCCGACGTGGCGATTGTGGATATTTCGCTCAAACAGGGTTCGGGAATCGAGTTGATAAAAAATCTCCGGGCGGCACAACCCGGCGTCGCGGTCATCGTGCTTTCGATGCACGACGAGCGGCTTTACGCGGAGCGGGCGCTGCGGGCCGGGGCGCGCGGCTACATCATGAAACGCGAGACCGCCAAAAAAGTCATCACCGCCATCCGGCAGGTGCTGGCGGGGAAAATTTACATGAGCGAAAGTCTGGCGGCGATTTTCGCGGAAAAATTCGTGGATGGCCGGTTGCCAGCGGGCGGTTCGCTGGTGGAGCAATTGAGCGACCGCGAACTTGAAACTTTTCAACTGCTCGGCAAAGGCTACGAAACGCGGCAGGTCGCGGAAATGATGAATGTCAGCATGAAAACCGTCCAGGCCCACTGCGCCCACATCAAGGAAAAACTCAAGCTGACCAACGCCGCCGAACTCCTGCGCGAGGCTGTCCGTTGGCAGGAAAATTATCCGACCAGCTGACTTTGCGACCATAGGGCAATGCCCTAGCCGTGAAACATCCCACGCCTAATGGCCAGAACATCATGAAATCTGTTCCAATCGGGGGTGGTCATCCGTCTATGTTTTCAACGAACGTGGTTTGCCCGGCTGCTCCTCGCGGCGGCGTTCGGTTTTTTCCCGCCGCCGGGGCGGGCGCAGGTTGATTTGCCGGCGACGAACACGCTTTCGCTCGCGGAGGCCAAACGTCTGGCGTTTGAACGCAACTGGGATCTGCTCGCGGCGAAAAGCGGTATTGATGCGGCGCAGGCGCAGCTCATCGTCACCAAGGAATTTCCCAATCCGACCGCTTCACTTTCGACTTTCAAGATCGGGGACCGGCAGGGCGGCACGTCGCTGGGCAACGGACTGGTGGAGCGCAATTATGATTCCCTCGCCGCCGTCAGCCAGTTGATCGAGATCGGTGGCAAACGCCATGACCGCCAGATGGCGGCCCGCGCCGGCGTCACCGGCGCCCGCGCGGCCTTTTTTGACGCGCGGCGATTGCTGGATCAGGGCGTGACCAAGGCTTACGTCGCCGCTGTTTTGGCCAGTGAAAACGCGCGGATTTTGAACGAGTCCGCCGGCTATCTGCGCCATGAAGCGGATTTGGCGCAGGTGAAATTCAAGGCCGGGGCGATTTCCGATGCGGACGAGAAGCAGATCGAAATCAGCGCCGAACAATTGGAACTCCAGGCCCAATCCGCCGGCGCGACGGCGGTGCAGGCACGCATCGCGGTGGAAATTCTGCTGGGCGTGAACCAGCCGAAAGGCAACTGGACGCCAGCGGAGGCGCTGGATCAGTTGCTCGTCACGCCAACAGCCGGCACCAATGAATTGAGGCCGCAGGTCGCGCGGCCGGATGTAATCGCGGCGGACGCCAACCTGAAAAGCTCGCTGGCCAATCTGAAATTGCAGAAGGCCATGCGGATTCCCGACCCGACGATTTCGGTGGGCGCGGAACACAATCCGCCCGGTGGCGGGCCGCCGGTGGACACCATAAACTTTGGCGTGAGTTTTCCCTTGCCGCTGTGGAATCTGAACGGCGGGCAGATCAAGGCGGCGGATGCCGCGCGCGCGCAGTCGGAACTTGCACTCGAAAAAGCGAAGGCGCAGGTGCTGGCCGACATCGCCAACGCCGCCAGCGAATACGACGAGGCGGCGCAGCGCTGGCAGCGTTATCGGGACCAGACCGTCCCCAAATCCGCGAAGGTGCGCGAGTCGGTGGCTTTCGCCTATGAAAAGGGCGGCGCGTCGCTGGTGGATTTGCTGGAGGCGGAACGCACCGACAACGATGTGCGGCTCGCGGCGGCGCAGGCGCAGGCCGACACCGCCAGCGCCACGGCGGATGTGCAGGCCGCGCAAAATGTTTTAACCGCAACGGAATTGAACTCCGCAAATTGATGAAAAGGATTTTTACCATGCCAGTTTTTTTGCGAACCCTGCAAAACGATCGTAGCGGCTTTCGACAGGTAGCCGCATTCTTCAAATGTCTTAAATTAGCGGCGCTCCAGCGAGGCGCCGCTACGGGGCTGCTCGCCGCGTTCGCGCTGGCAGGCTGCGCCAAAAAAGAAGCGCCGGTGGCGGAGGATGCCGCCACGCCGAAAGTTTCGGGTGACGAAGTCGTTTTCGCCGCCGGGGCGCCGCAATTGGATTCGCTCGTGCTCGAAACCGCGCAGCCGCGCACCGTGGCAGTGCGGCACCTGACCGGAAGGCTTTATTGGAATGACGCCGTGACGGTTCGCATTTTCACGCCGGTCGGCGGTCGCGTCAGCGCGGTTTTGGCGGACATCGGGCAAACCGTTGCCGCCGGCGCATCGCTGGCGGAAATTGATTCGCCCGATTTTGGTCAGGCGCTGGCAGCGGCGCGCACGGCCGCGGGCAATCTCGCGGCGGCAGAGAAGGCGTTCACCCGCACCAAGGAATTGTTCGCGCACGGCGCGGCGGCGCAGCAGGATGTCGAGTCCGCCGAAGCCGCCGACACCGCCGCGCTGGCGGAACGCGACCGCGCGGAAGGCGTGCTCGCCAATTACGGCGGCAGCGACCGAGGCACGAATGAATTTTATCTGCTGCGCTCGCCGCTCGCCGGCATGGTCGTGGACAAAAACATCAATCCCGGCCAGGAGTTGCGGCCGGACATGATGCTCGGCAACGTGCCGCAAACGTTCAATCCGCTCTTCACCGTCAGCGACCCAACGAAACTCTGGCTCCAAGTGGACGTGGCCGAAGCCGATTTGCCTTCGCTCGAACCGGGACAACCGCTGCGCCTCCGCTGCAATGCGTTTCCGGAAAAAACTTTTGACGGCACGGTGGACAAGATCGGCGATACGCTGGATCCGGCCACGCGCACGGTCAAAGTCCGCGGCGTGGTGGCCAACCCCGACAAGCTGCTCAAGGCGGAAATGTATGTGACCGTGGACGTGGTGCAGGCAGCGGACAAGCTCGCGGCCGCCGGCGTTGAAATCCCGGCCTCGGCGGTGTTCATGATGGATAACCAGTATTATTTGTTTGTGCAAACGGCTCCCGGCCACTTCAAACGCCAGCCCGTCAAGGTCGGCACGGAACTGGACAGCAAAGTTCCCGTGTTTGAAGGCGTCATCGCCGGCCAAAAAGTTGTGACCAGTGGCGCGCTGCTGTTGCAGTCCATCGTCAACCCCGCGAGTTGAAATGCTGAGCAAACTCACCGCCGCCATGTTGCGTCACCGGCCGCTGGTCGTGGCGTTTCTGGTTGTGTTCATCTTGGCCGGCATCAACGCCTACGAAAAATTACCGGTCGAGGCGTATCCCGACGTGAGCAATTTGCGGATCCAGGTGCAAACGCTCTGGCCCGGCCACGCGGCGGAGGAAGTCGAGCAACAAGTCACCATCCCGATTGAAACCGTGATGAACGGCGCGCTCAAGCGGCTTTCGATGCGCTCGATTTCACTGTTCGGCCTGTCGCAAATTTCACTCATCTTTGAGGACGATGCGGATCCCGTGTCAGTCCGCAATCTGGTCAGCCAGCTTTTGAGCACGGTGACTCTGCCCGCCGGCGCGAATGCCGGCCTGTCGCCCGACGCCACGCCCATCGGCGAAATTTTCCGCTACACGCTCCGCGCGCCGCCAGGTTTTCCACCGGAGGAATTGCGCGCGATTGAGGACTGGGTCGTGGAAAAAAAATTCCGCGCCGTGCCCGGCGTCGTGGATTTAAATCCGTTTGGCGGTTTGACCAAGCAATATCAAGTGCTCGTGGATCCGGTGAAATTAAAATCCTACGGCATGAATTTGCAGCAGGTTTTCACGGCGCTGCAAAACGGCAACGTCAACGCCGGCGGCGGTTATGTCGAGCACGGCGCGCAGCTTTACATCGTGCGCGGACTGGGGTTGATCAAAAACGTGGACGACATCAAAAATATTGCCGTATCGACCGTCAACGGCACCCCGATTTTCATCCGGGACATCGGCCAGGTGATCATCGGCCACGCGACGCGGCTGGGGCGCGTGGGCCGGACGGATTGCGCCGGCGGCAAAGTCATCAGCGACGAGGACGATGTTCCCGAAAACATAGTCATCATGCGGCGCGGTGAAAATCCCACCGTTGTTTGTGAGCGCGTCAAGCAGATGTTCGCGGACATCAATGCGCATTATCTTCCGCCGGGCGTCAAGCTGGTGATGTATTACGACCGCACCGCGCTGGTGGATCGCACCGTTCACACCGTCCACGAAAATCTGCTCGAAGGCGTCGCGCTGGTGATGGCGGTGACGCTGCTCTTTCTGGGGCTCGGCAACTGGCGGTCCGCGCTCGTCGTGGCGCTGGCCGTGCCGGTGTCGCTGCTCGGCGCTTACATGCTGCTGGATCTGCGCGGCATTCCGGCCAACTTGATTTCGCTGGGCGCGATTGATTTCGGCATCATTGTGGACTCGTCGGTGGTCATCATGGAAAATTTGCTGCGGATTTTGCACGAGCGCCGGGGCAAATTGCGTTCGCTGCCGCGCGCCATATCGGAAGCCGTCGCGCAAATGGGCCGGCCCATTCTGTTTTCCAAAATCATCCTGCTGACGGCGTTCATTCCGCTTTACACGCTGCAACAAGTCGAAGGCCGCATTTTCAAACCCATGGCCTGGACGCTGACGTTCGCGCTGGTCGCCGGCACGGTGTTTGCCGTGCTGGTCGCGCCGGCGCTGGCGACCTTCGCCGTCAAGCGCGGCACGCCGGAGGACGAATCCTGGATTGTCCGCCGGCTGCTGCGCATTTACCGCCCGGCTCTGGAATTCGCGCTGAAATCGCGCCGCTTGATTTTTGCAGCGGCGGGGCTGCTGCTGCTGCTGGGCGGCGTTGTTTTTCATTTTGTCGGTTCGGAATTTTTGCCGAAGCTGGATGAGGGGGATTTATGGGTGCGGACTTTTTTGCCGCAATCAATTTCGCCGTCGGAAGCCGCCAAGATCACGCACAAAGTCCGGCTGATCCTGGCGTCGTTTCCCGAAGTCCGCTACATCGTGGACCAGGAAGGCATGCCCGATGACGGCAGCGACGTGAACGGCTGGGACACCTCGGAATACAGCGTCGGCCTGATTCCGCGCGAACGCTGGACGACGGCGCACGACCGCGAGGCGCTGTGCGACGCGATGGCGCGCCAACTTCAAAAAATTCCCGGCATTGACACGCAGTTCAGCCAATACATCGAGGACAACGTGGACGAAGCGGTTTCCGGCGTGAAGGCGAATTTGGCCATCAAGGTTTTCGGCCCGGATGCTTTCATGCTGCAAAAGCTCGCGGATCAAATCGTGGACGTGGTTTCAAAAGTTCCCGGCGCGGCGGATGTCGGCACCGAACATCTCACCGGCCAGCCGCAAATTCAAATCGCCGTGAACCGCGCGGCCATCGGCCGCTACGGGCTGGCCATGACCGATCTGCAAAACGTCATCGCCACCGCGCTCGGCGGCCAGGCGGCGACGCAGGTGCTCGAAGGCGAACGCAGTTTTGATCTCGTGGTGAAAATGGCGCCGCGTTCCGTTGCAGACGTGGAAGCCATCCGCAACATTCCGGTGTTCGGCTCGAACGGCGAGCGCGTGACGCTGGGCGATCTGGCGACGGTGGAAGCCAAGGCCGGGATGGCGCGGATTTACCGCGAGGAGAATGAGCGGCGGACGGACATCAAACTTTCCGTGCGCGACCGCGACATGGGTTCGATGGTTGGCGACGCGCAACGGGCCCTCGCCGCGCAGGTGAAACTTCCGCCCGGCTACCGCATCGTCTGGACCGGGGCGTTTGAAAACGAGCGGCGGGCCGAACGACGGCTGGCGATTATTTTTCCCATCACGCTGGCGGCGATTTTCTTTTTGCTGTTCGTGACGTTCAATTCGTCGGCTTTCGCCGCGCTCATTCTGTTGATTGTGCCGTTCACCGCCGTCGGCGGTATTTTTGCGCTGCCGCTGGCGGGATTGAACTTATCCGTGGCGGCGCTGGTCGGATTTGTCGCGCTGTTTGGCATCGCGATTCAGAACAGCGTGATTCTCGTCTCGCGCATCCGCGAACTGCGGCGAGCCGGTCTGGAAATGCTGCCGGCCATCCAGGACGGCGCGGCGTCGCGCGTGCGGCCGATGGTGATGACCGCACTGATGGCGATGCTGGGACTGCTGCCAGCGGCGATTTCCACCGGCGTCGGCGCGGAAACCGCGCGGCCGTTCGCTGTGGTCATCATCGGCGGCCTGCTGACCGGGACGGTGATGACGCTGTTCCTCGTGCCGCTGCTGTATCCCTGGTTTGAAAAAAAATCCGCAGAGGAAAATTCACAATGAAAATGATTCTCGCCATCATCCCGCCGGACCATCTCAACCAGGTGCTGGACGCTCTCGACGAACAGCATCTGCCGGGACTGACCGTTTCCGAGGTGCGCGGCTTCGGCCAGCACGACCGCGATTTCACCGACGTGGAACTGCCGCCAAAACTGCGCCTGGAAATCGTCTGTAGCGATGAGGCGGCGGAAACCATCGTCCAGGCGATTTACAAGAGCGCTCATACCGGTCAGCGCGGTGATGGGAAAATTTTCGTGCTGCCCGTGACCGATGCTTTGCGCATCAAGACCGGCGAACGCGGCTCCGCCGCACTGGGAATGGTTCCGCCTGTTTCCAGCCATTCCCCTGGCTGATTTGAGCCGGCAGCCACCAACCATTTTTTCTGCCTTGGCGCGGAAACGTCGCGACGCTCCTAACGGATCGTCTTCGGCGGTCTGATTTCCCCGCCCGTTCCTTGACGCCTTGCAAGGTTCGGCCTATCCTCAAGTCGTTCGGGGAGCCAAATCACCAATGGGTGACGCTGAGAGTTTGACGCGCGAGCGCCAATGACCCGTGAACTTGAACCGGATAATGCCGGCGTAGGTAAATCTCTCGTCGGCTTCCCTTCCAAAAAATTATGATCGCATCCAAAGAATCGTTCGAACCGCACAGCAGCGAGCAGTTGCCCGCCTCCAAACGCGTCTATATCACCGGCCAGTTGCACCCCGACATCCGCGTGCCGATGCGGCAGATTCAGCTCTCGCCCACGACGATCAACGAGTGCGATGTGCGCGTGAACCAGCCCGTGCGCGTCTATGATTGCAGCGGGCCCTGGGGCGATCCCGCGTTTACCGGCAAGTCCGAGGAAGGTTTGCCCGCGCTGCGCCGCGAATGGATTCTTAAGCGCGGCGACGTTGAAGAATACGATGGTCGTGAAGTGAAGCCGATGGATAACGGTTATCTCTCCGGCAAACACGCCGAGTTCGCCAGCAACGCCGAAAAAAACCGCCTCGTGGAATTTCCCGGCCTGCTCGGTCAGCGCCGCCAGCCGCTCCGCGCCAAGGCCGGCAAAGTCGTCACGCAGCTGCAATACGCCCGCGCCGGCATCATTACGCCGGAGATGGAGTTCATCGCCATCCGCGAGAACATGGGCCGCGCGCGCATTTCGGACATGGCGAACGACATCGTCCGCAACCAGCTCGAGAAGCAGCACGCCGGTTCGCAGCAACTTGCCAGCAGCGAATTCACGCCGAGTGTTTTCAAAAAATTTCCGCAGCGCATCCCGAAAGAAATCACGCCCGAGTTCGTCCGCAGCGAAGTCGCTGCCGGCCGCGCCATCATTCCGGTGAACATCAATCATCCGGAAAATGAGCCGATGATTATTGGCCGCAACTTTCTGGTGAAAATTAATTCCAACATCGGCAATTCCGCCGTGGCTTCATCCATTGAGGAAGAAGTGGAAAAGATGCGTTGGTCAATTAAATGGGGAGCGGACACGGTGATGGATTTGTCCACCGGCAAGAACATCCACGCGACGCGCGAATGGATTTTGCGCAACTCGCCCGTGCCCATCGGCACCGTGCCGATCTATCAGGCGCTGGAAAAGGTCAACGGCCGCGCCGAAGACCTCACGTGGGAACTCTTCCGCGACACGCTCATCGAACAGGCCGAGCAAGGCGTGGATTACTTCACCATTCACGCCGGCGTGTTGCTGCGTTTCGTGCCGATGACCGCGAATCGCATGACCGGCATCGTTTCGCGCGGCGGCAGCATCATGGCCAAGTGGTGCCTCTCGCATCACAAAGAAAATTTCCTCTACACGCACTGGGACGAGATTTGCGACATCATGGCCGCGTATGACGTTTCATTCTCCATCGGCGACGGGCTGCGTCCCGGCTCGATTGCCGACGCGAATGACCCGGCGCAATTCGGCGAACTCCAGACGCAGGGCGAGCTCACCCGCCGCGCATGGGCCAAAGGCGTGCAAGTCATGAACGAAGGCCCCGGCCACGTGCCGCTCCACATGATCGAGGAGAATATGCACAAGCAGCTCGAATGGTGCGGCGAAGCGCCGTTCTACACGCTCGGGCCGCTCACCACCGACATCGCGCCCGGTTACGACCACATCACCAGCGGCATCGGCGCCGCGATGATCGGTTGGTATGGCTGCGCGATGCTTTGCTACGTGACCCCAAAAGAGCACTTGGGATTGCCCAATAAAAAAGATGTCAAGGATGGCGTGATTGCCTACAAGATTGCGGCGCACGCGGCGGATTTGGCGAAGGGCCATCCGGGCGCGCAATACCGCGACAATGCACTATCGAAAGCCAGATTCGAGTTCAGATGGGAAGACCAGTTCAACCTGTCCCTTGACCCGGTGACGGCCAGAGAATTTCACGACGAGACGTTGCCGCAAGACGGCGCTAAGACGGCGCACTTCTGCTCCATGTGCGGCCCGCACTTCTGCTCGATGAAGATCACCGAGGACGTGCGGAAATATGCAGCGGAGCAAGGCATCGCCGAGGAGGAAGCGTTGAAAAAGGGGATGGAAGAAAAATCCCGCGAGTTCGTGGAAAACGGAAACGAAATTTACGCCCAAAAATAATTTCATTGTCTTGTTGACATTGTGCCAGCCGGTGTATCAATCCAAGCACCTTGCGCAAGAATTCCAGAATCCGTGTAACCACCATCAATAAGCTTCAAAAGCCCCGCATTGCGAATGCCCAAATGCAACCTGCGAACGCAAAACTTGAACGCGCGGGTGCCAAGGTTTCACCTGATTTTTTGCTGGGAGACCCGTTTTGAGTTTGCGCTTCATTTCGGAATTTGCCGATAATAGTTTTGGATTTGCAGAGACCGCAGCAAGGCAGCAATGTCGCTCACCATTTCAGAACTGCCCCCCAATACCGTGCCCGCGTTCCGGCGCGGGCCGCGGCTGTTTTTGTTTTTCTCCTCGGCGGTGCTGCTGACCGGCGCGGTGGCGATGCTCTTCGCTGATCTGCTCTGGCGCACCGGCTGGAGCGCGTCGCGCACGGTGCTGCTGGTGCTGTTCATTATTTTGTTTTTGCTCACGGCCATCGGCTGCATGCACGGCGTGTATGGCTTTTTCATCCGCATCTTCGGCACGCGGCGGCACATCACCGGGCTAAAACCGTTCCAGGGCCAAAAAATTGACGGCGTCAGCACCGCGATCATTTTCCCGATCTACAACGAGGATTCCGTGCGCGTGCTGGAAGGCTTGCGCGCCACCTACGAATCGCTCGAACGCACCGGCCAGCTTGACCAATTCGATTTTTTCATCCTCAGCGACTCGACGAACCCCGACCGCTGGGTGGAGGAGGAAAAAAACTGGTCCGAACTCGTGCGCGACCTCGACGCGCTCGGGAAAATCTACTACCGCCGCCGCCTCTTCAATGAGGCGCGCAAGAGCGGCAACGTCCGCGACTTCCTTAACACCTGGGGCAAGCGCTACCGCTACTTCGTCTGTTGCGACGCCGACAGCGTGATGCGCGGCGAAACGCTCGTGGACCTCGCGAAATTGATGGAGGTGCATCCGACCGTCGGCCTGATCCAGACCGTGCCGGCGCTCGTCAACGCCGAGTCGCTGTTCGGCCGCATTCAGCAATTTGCGAACCGCCTTTATGCGCCGGTATTCATTTCGGGTTTGAATTATTGGGCGCTCGATTTCGGCAATTACTGGGGCCACAACGCCATCATTCGCACCGAGCCGTTCATGCAGTTTTGCGATTTGCCCTCGCTGCCCGGCCGCAAACCGTTTGGTGGCCAGATTCTCTCGCACGATTTCGTCGAAGCCGCGCTGATGCTCCGCGAAAATTGGTCCGTCTGGCTGGCCTACGATCTGGACGGCAGCTACGAGGAAGCCCCGCAGGCGCTCATTGAAAACGCCCAGCGCGAACGCCGCTGGTGCCAGGGCAACCTGCAGCACAGCCTCGTGCTGTTCGCCAGGGGCCTGCGCGGCGTGAGCCGGATGCACCTCATCCTCGGCATCATGGGCTACGTCGCCGGCCCGCTGTGGCTCGCCTTCCTCATCGTTTTCTACTGGATTTTCTGCGTGCAGAAGTTCACCGGCCTCTCGAACATCACCGTGGAGTCGTTCAACCCCTACCTCAAGAACTGGAGCGGCACGGCGCACGCGCTGCTGATTTTCATCATCTGCATGGTCGTCATCCTGCTGCCGAAACTGCTGTCGCTGATTGACCTCGCCCGCGACTGGCCGCGCCGTCGGCAGTTCGGCGGCCTGCTCAACGCCGCCGGCGGCGTGCTGGGTGAAACGCTGTTCTCCACGCTGCACGCGCCGCTGCTGATGCTTTGGCACACGCGGTTCGTGCTGACCAACCTCGCCGGCATCAGCGTCGGCTGGACCACGCAGAAACGTTCCGCCGACGGCACCGACTGGCTTTACGCCGCGCAACGGCACTGGGGCCACACGCTCATCGGTGCGGCGTGGGGCTGGTTCACCTGGAAGCTCGATCCCGATTTGTTCTGGTGGTTCACGCCGGTGCTGGCCGGCCTGGTTTTGTCCGTGCCGTTGAGCGTCCTGACCAGCCGTCGCAGCCTCGGCGCGCGGGCGAAAAGTCTGGGCTTGTTTCTGACGCCGGAAGAAACCCGGCCGCCGATGGAACTCGTCTCGCTGCGCTCGCGGATGAAAATTCACGAACTGACCGGGGACGAAACGCCGCGCCCGCGCACCCATGCCGGCCTGGCCGCCGCCGTGCTCGATCCCTACGTCAACGCCGTCCACGTCACCCTGCTACGCGAAAAACAGTTGAATCCCGTCTATGCCGAGCATCTGGTCAAACTTGGTGCCGGCACGGACGCCGTGCGCGAACTTGGCGAGAAACTTCTCGCCGGCGGTCCGGAGAAGTTGAACGCCGGCGAGCGCCTCGCCGTGATGGCCGACCAGCGCGTGATGGTCTGGCTGCACCAGCAGGCTTGGGTGCGGCCGGAAGAAAAACTCGCGCCGTGGTGGAAAGCCATGATCCGCGACTTCAGCCACCGGGAGAACTGATTCCGCTCGACCAACGCCCGGACAGGCTCCAAACGACCGTCGTTTCACCCAACCGCGTTCGAGTCGCCGCACCACTCGATTTGCTGGGCCATGTTTTCCCCGATCAAGTGTTTAGAAAGCCGCTCCACGCGGCCAGCCCGCCGTCGGGCGTCAGCGCTTCGTCCGCGCGCGTGATCGTGAATTTGCCCGGCAGCGTGTCCAGGCAAATCTCATCCCTTCACCCGCCAGGGGAACGGAAACCAGCGACGGCGGCACCAGCACCGATGGTTCACACCGCCGTCACCACGACGTAATTCTTTTTGCCCTTGCGCAGCAGGACGTGTTTGCCGAAAAGCAAATCACCGGCGGCCACGGACCGCGCGGCACTGGCTTCGCGGACGTTGTTGATGTTCACACCGCCGCCTTCGATGTCTTTGATCTCCTCCGGAAGAAAACCGCAAATTTTTTATAACATTTGCAGCCGGAAAAATGCTTGGTTCGTATTCGCCACATTCCAACAATTCGTGCCCGCCCAGTTGTTATTTGTCGCGGTGAAAGCATTTCCGAAATTTGTCTAATTTTTAAGATCGCTCGAAATTTGCAATTGATAAGCCTGTCCAATCATCAGGTTTTTCCCGTTTGGCATTATGGCCATTGAGGCTGAAGCGTTGGTTGAAATGATATTCAGCGTCGGCAAAATTCTGATTCTCCCGATCCAAATTCCACCACCGAAAGAGTTTGGTTGTGCACCAGCGGCAATTTCTGTTCCGTCCGATGATGTGGCGATACAATGCCACTGCAAATTGTGAGGTGCACTGGTTAGTGCCCACATACTCGCTGTATTGGTTGAGGCATAAATTCCGATGCCGGAAACTGCCGCTATCAATTTCAATCCGTTCGATGATGAAGCAATAGAAATCCAACCATTTAAGTTGTTCGTTCCGCTGTCGTTTTTCCAATTTGTTCCTGAATTTGTTGAAACATAAACAATACCGCCAGGTGAACCGGCGACGAGAACTGTTCCATCCGATGATTACGCAATGGAAGTCCAATTAGCAGCATTAGGCGCGAAAGTCTGGGCCCATGTAGCTCCCGAATTTTGTGATGTGAAAACCGGACCACCGTAAACTACTGCTGCGAATTTAGCCGCATCCGAAGATGATGCGATAGCTTGCCAACTATAGACGTCGTTGTAGCGCCCATCAAAAAACGTGGGCGCACCGGTTTTATTCCAAGTATTTCCTGAATCGGTTGAGGCATAAATTCCACCCTCGGTCGAAGTGCCATAACCACCATAAGTTGCAGCCACCAGCTTTGTGCCATCAGAGGATGAAGCGACTGCTTGCCAATTTTCATTGGGTGCACCAGATCGAGCCCAAGTAATCCCAGAATTTGTTGAAATAAAAATCCCGCTAGATTGTGCGGTCGCCACCAATTTTGTCCCATCCGCTGATGAAGCGATGCTAGACCAATTCATTATGAAAGAACCTGTTTGTTGAGTCCAAGTCGCGCCAGAATTTGTTGAGGTGTAGATATAATCTCCGGTCGCCACAGCAGCCAATTTCATCCCATCGGACGTTGAGGCGATAGCTTGTCAATTTAGATTTGTTGCACTGGTTTGCGTCCAAACAAAATCTTGTCCAAACCCGGCCGTTGAACAAGCAATCGCTGACATCATCAAGAAAAGAATCCTGAAACGCCGGCTACAATTCAATTTCATAGCTATTTCGCCGTTACTGCGATGTAATTCTTTTTGCCCTTGCGAAGCAGAAAATGCTTGTTAAATAGCAAATCTCTCAATGTGACGGAACGCGTGACATTCGTCTCGCGACTGTTGTTTACATAAATTCCACCTCCTTCAATGTCTTTCCGCGCTTGACCTTTCGAGGTGCATAGTCTGGACTCAACTAGCAATTCCACCAATGGCACACCCAAGCCGCCAAGTTTTGTGATTTTGATTTCTATTGTTGGCACTTCGCCAAGAATAATTTCAAAGTAATCTTGACCAGAACTTAACGGGTCAATTTCTTCTCCAAAAAGTGTTCTACTTGCCAGAATTGAGTTGGCCGTCGGAATGTCGCCATGAATCAATTCAGTTACGGCACGAGCTAGCGCCTTGTGCGCGATGCGGGTGCCCGGATTTTCCGCGTGCTGTTTTTCCAGCGACTCGATTTCTGCCTGTGCCAGAAATGTGAAATATTTCAAATAGCGAATGACGTCGCGGTCGTCGGTGTTGATCCAAAACTGGTAGAATTTATAGACGCTGGTGCGTTTCGGGGCGAGCCAGATGGCGCCGGCGACGGTCTTGCCGAATTTCGAGCCGTCGGCGTTGGTGATGAGCGGCAGCGTCAGGCCATAGACCTGTCTGCCGAGCTTTTTGCGCGTGAGTTCGATGCCGGCGGTGATGTTGCCCCACTGATCGCTGCCGCCAATCTGGAGTTCGCAGTTTGCGTCGCGGCACAGCACCATGAAATCGAACGCCTGGAGCAGCATATAGCTGAACTCGGTGTAGCTGATGCCCACCTCGCGGTCTTCCATGCGGGCGCGGATGGATTCCTTGGCGACCATCTGGTTGACGGAAAAATGCTTCCCAATGTCGCGCAGAAAATCGAGGAAGGAAATGCCCGCCGTCCAGCTTGCATTGTCCACGAGCCGCGCGGGATTTTGCTTCGTTTCAAAATCGAGCAGCTTCGCGAGCTGCGTTTTCACGCTGGCGATGTTGTGATCCAAAATTTCCTGGGTGAGGAGCTGGCGCTCGGCGGACTTGCCGCTGGGATCGCCGATGGAGCCGGTCGCGCCGCCGGCGACGGCGATGGGATGATGGCCGAGCAGTTGGAACCGCCGCAGCGCGAGCAGCGGCACGAGATTGCCGACGTGCAGGCTGTCGGCGGTGGGGTCGAAGCCGCAGTAAAGCGTGAGGGGCGCGGCGATTTTCTTCTCCAACTCCGCCGCATCGGTGCAATCGGCCACCAGCCCGCGCCATTTTAATTCATCAATGATGCTCACGCGGGCAGGATAAATTGCCGGCCGCCGGTTGCCAATTGCCAATTAAACCGGAACCGGCTCACGCCGGGCCGCCACGGGATTTGACTTTGCGACTTGGCGTCTTTGCATGAGAATCCGCCGGTGTCAAAGATGCTGCAAGCCTCCGGCGCGATGGCGGGCGCCACGTTGTTGAGCCGCGTGCTCGGCATGGTGCGCGTGATGGTCTATGCGCGCTTCATGGGCGACGGCTGGGTGGCCGGCGCGTTCACGTTCGCCTTTCAAATCCCGAACCTGTTCCGCCGGCTGCTCGGCGAAGGCGCGTTGACGGCGGCCTTCATCCCGATTTTCAAGGAGAAGGAAAAAAATCACGGCGAGGAAGAAATGTGGAAAGCCGCCAACGCCGTCATCTCCGGCCTGGTGGTCGTGGCGAGCGGGCTGATCGCGGCCGTCATGCTCGGCCTCGCGATTGCGCTGTCGGCGCATGAATTCTCAACGGCCACCGGCCTGATGCTGCGGCTGCTGTTCGTGATGTTTCCCTACATGCTGCTCGTCTGCATCGCGGCGGCACTGATGGGCATGTTGAACGCGCGCGGCCATTTTTTCATTCCCGCGATGGGCGCGACGATGCTCAACGTGGTGATGATCGCGTCGGTTTTGTTCCTCGCACCAAGGTTCGGGCTGAATCTCCCGAAGGAAGGCCGGCTGCCGGTGCAGATTTTTGCGCTGGCCTACGGCGTGCTAGTGGCGGGCATGGCGCAGGCGGCGTTTCAAGTGCCGACGCTCTGGCGCGAAGGTTTCCGCTACCGCTGGGTTTCGCCGTGGAAAAACGCAACCGTCCGGCTGGTCGCCACGCGGATGATTCCGGGAACCATTGGCGTGGCCGCGTTTCAACTCAACGTCCTGCTCGTGCAGAGCCTCGCCTTCTGGATCAATCCGCAGATCAACGCCTCGTTTGAATACGCCGTGCGGCTGATGGAACTGCCGCAGGGCATGTTCGGCATCTCGCTGGCGACGTATCTGCTGACGACATTGAGCAGCCTGGCGATTGACAAGAATTATCCGGAGTTCCGCGCCGCGCTGCGCCACGGCATCGGCTCCTTGCTGCTGGTGAATTTGATCGCCGCCGCGCTGCTGGTCGCCCTGGCGGAGCCGATCATGCGGCTGCTGTTTGAGCGCGGCCAGTTCACCGCCGCCTCAACCGACCGCGCGGCGTTCGCGCTCGTCTGCCTCGCGCCCGGCCTCGTGGCCTTTTCCACGGTGAATGTCCTGGCCCGCGCCTTCTACGCGCTCGGCGACACCAAGACGCCGATGCAAATCAGCCTGGTCTGTCTGGGGCTGAACCTCCTGCTGGCGGCCATCCTCATCGTGCCGCTCAAGCAGGGCGGCCTCGGCCTCGCCAACACGGCGACTTCCATCGCGAATGTCGCGCTGCTTCTGTTTGCGCTGCGGAAGAAACTGGGGCGGCTGGAAATGGAATCACTGCGGGGCGTCCTGCGGCCGCTGGCGCTGGCGGCCTTGCTTGCGGGCGTTGCGGCCTGGTGCGGTTGGACGGGCTGGGAAAAATGCCTCGGCCACGCGACCCTGGCGCTGAAAATCGGCGCAGTGTTTGTGCCGGCGGGCATCGCCGGCGGCACCTATTGGCTGCTTGCGCTGCTCTGCCAAATCCCGGCGGCGAAGGAAATGACGGAGTTTGCGCTGGCGAAGTTTAAGCGGTTCAAATAGCCACCACCGCCGTCCAGCCGTGGTCGCCGAACTGCGATTTGAATTTCTCCGCCAAGTTTTCCGCCGCCGCCAAATCTTCCGCGATGGCAAAGGTCGTCGAGCCGCTGCCGGACATGAGCGCCACCAGCGCGCCCTGCTCGCGGAGGAAGTCCTGGTAGAGTGGCAGCACCGGAAACTTGTCGAACGCCGGCGCTTCCAGCGAATTGTAAAAGCCGTCCGCGATGGCGGTCCCATCCTCGGCCTGCAACGCCGTCACCAATCTCTCCGCGCGGCCGGCCATGCCGTTCTGGTCTTTCGGAAACCGCGCCAGGTTTTGATATGACCACGGCGTCGAAATGCCGAAGCCGGGATGGACGAGGAAAAACGCCTTGCCGGTCAGCGCCGGAAAAGGCTCCAGCGTCCGCACCTGCTCGCCGCGACCGGTGGCCAGCGCGGGTTTATCATGGAGAAAAAACGGCACGTCCGAGCCGAGCGCGGCCGCCAGCCCGTGCAGTTTTGCGAGCGGCAGCGGCTGGCCAAAAAGTTCGTTCAGCGCGGTTAGTGTCACCGCCGCGTTGGCGCTGCCGCCGCCGATGCCGCCGGCGAGCGGCAGTTTTTTTTGCAGGTGAATTTTTACGCCGTCGGCAATCTTGGCGGCGGCGAGAAACGAAGTGGCCGCGCGGTGGACCAGGTTTTTGGAATCCGTCGGCAGGTCGGGATGGCTGCACGTCAGTTGCAGGCCGGCACCGGCGCATTCGAAGGACATTTCGTCCCAGACATTCACCGGCTGGAGGACGGTTTCCAGTTCGTGGAAGCCGTCGGCGCGCCGGCCGAGGATGTTCAGGATGAGGTTGACCTTGCAGGGCGATTTTTTTTCAAGGCGCATGGCGGTTCCCGAAAGCAAAACGCGCCAACAAATTTTGCTGGCGCGCGGTGCGGGAAAAATTTCACTTCAGTAGTCAAAGACATTGAACCGGCTGCCCGGAACGAACGGTGCGATGTCGCCGCCGCTGTAACCGCTGTAAGTGTCGGTTTCAAAGAGCGGGTCGGCAATCAGATGGGGCTTGTAGCTGTCCGGATACTGGGGGACGGCCGGCACGGTCCAGGTCAAGATCGGGTCGTAGGACGGGAGCGGGAAGGTGGCGACTTCCAGGACGCCCAGGCCGGCGCGCTTGAGCGACTGGTCAAAGCCATGAATCGCGCCGTAGGTGTAGCTGACATCCGGCGCGGAAAACACGGCGTTCTCCTCGATGCTCTGGCGCATGTCGCCCCAGCGAACCAGTTCCATGGTGTTGTCAATGCCGCGGGCCAGTTTGTGTTCGGGGCCGGTGCAGCCCGTGATGCCGGCGGCAACCAGAGCGGCGGCAATGCAAAAAATCAGTTTGCGCATATCAGGTTCTGTTGATGGTTCGAGCTTACTCCGAATCGCCAGCTTGTAAAGCGCGTTTTCGATCGCGCCATTCCCAATACCAGGCGATCCAGACGCTGAGTTCAAACAGGAGCTGCAGCACCACGGCCATGACCACCTGCGTGAACGGCTCCGGCGTGGTCAGCAGCGCGCCCAAAACCAGGTTGATGACGATCATGTAGCGGCGCAGCGCCGTGAGTTTCTGGTAGTCCAGCACGCCGATTTTCACGAGCGCCAGCAGCACCACCGGCAACTCGAAGCCCAGCCCCATGCCCAGCAGGAATTTGGTGACGAAGCTGAAATACGTTTCCGCGCGCCATTCGGGCACCTTCACGCCCATCCATACCGCCCACCAGACGGCGAATTTCAACGCCCGCGCCAGCACGAAGAAATAGCAGAACGCCACGCCCGCGAGAAACAGCCCGACGCCGATGCACGCGGCGCGCAGGACGTATTTTTTCTCCCGGATCTTCAGCGCCGGCAAAACGAACTGCGCGACAAAAAAGAAGATGACCGGCGACGCCAATAAAATGCCGCCGTAGAACGCCAGCACCATGGACGAAAAAAACGGCGCGGCGGGATCGAAGTAAACCAGATCCGTCGCCGACTGGAGCATCATCGTGGTGGGCGGACTTTTTTCCACCTGGAGCGAGAGCAGGACGTTGCTGCCGATTTGCACCGGCTCGACGTGCAGCACGGTGAACCAGTTCGAGCCGAGGTCCAGGCCGCCGATCTGGTTTGTCGTCAAATCCAGCGTGGCGATGGTGTTCGTGCCGACGCAGACCAGCGCCTTGCGTTCGCCGCCCACGCGCACCAGCGCGGCGCGGGACAACGGCCATTTCAAGATGGCGACGATCTCCGGAACGGCGTAAAGGCAGACGACCAAGCAGACGAACAGCGCCGCGCCGGTCTTGATAAGCAGCCAGCGGAAATCTTCGAGGTGTTCAAGAAAGCTTTTGACCGGACCGCCGCCATCCTCCTCCGGCTCATCGGGCGGCGGTGTGTTGGGGAAATCGGCCATGAAAATCGGCGCGCAACCTGACCGGCGCGATCAACCGACTTTGGTTTCGGACGGCACCGGTCGGGCCGGCGTCTGCGCGGTGGTGTTGGCCGGCGGCGTTTTGGCGGCCGCGACCGATTCGTTTTCGATGGATTCCGTCACTTCGCGGGAAGCCTTTTTGAACTCGTTGATGCCCTTGCCCAGCCCTTTCGCAAATTCGGGAATGCGCTTGGCGCCGAACAGCACCAGGATGGCGACCAGCACGATGATCAATTCCGTTCCGCTCAATCCCAGGATGGCTAACATGGCATTCATATTTATATCTGGATCAGCCTACGCCGCCTTGAGCCTCAAGTAAAGCCACAAAAAAGGCCGCGCAGTAATGCGCGGCCTTGAAACTGAGAATTGCCGGTCTTACATGGCCGTCTTCGGGTGCAGCAGGATGAAATCGTCGCGGCGGTTTTTTGTCCACGCGGCCTCGTCATGGCCGGGGTCGGCCGGCTTGTCCTTGCCGTAGCTGATGGTGCGAATGCGATCGGCGCTGACGCCGTGCTTGACCAGCGCCTCGCGGGCGGCCAGCGCGCGGCGCTCACCGAGCGCGCGGTTGTATTCCTCGGTGCCGCGCTCGTCGCAGTTGCCCTCGATGAGCAGCCGGTCATTTGCGTTGGCGGCGAGTGCCGCGGCGACGGCGGAAAGGTTCGCGTCCTCGCCCTTGCGGATGACGGCGCTGTCGAAGGCAAAATGAATCGTGTTCGCCGCGAGCGCCGCGCGATCCTGGTTCATCATGGACGGATCCCAGTTGTCCGGCAGCGGTCCGCCGCCCAGCTGCGTGTTCACGCCGGGCGCGGGTTCGGGATTGATGGGCGGGCTGGGCGGCAAAGTCGGATTCAGATTACTGTTGTCCGGCACATTGCTGATCGCCGGGCCGGGAATGGGCGTGACCTTGACGGGTTTGTGTTTGCAGCCGGTCGTGGCCAGCGTCGCGGCCAGCGCGAGCACGAGCGGAAAAACAATTCGGTTCATTTTCATAATTTTTATTCGGTTGATTTGTCGGTTAAAAGCTGCGGTCAAAATCCGTGACGAAAAGGAAAATCATTTCGCCCAAGCGGGCTGGGAACTGTTGCCGGTCGCTCGGACACAATCCTTGTATTGTTTGGTGAAAACGTCAAGCACAGACAGCACCTGCCGGTAGCCCGTCGCGTGGTGGTTGTAAACCAGCGTCCGCGAGTTCGGCGCCCATGACGGGTTCTGGCCCGTCGCCAGCACCACCGGTGGCGCGCTGCCGTCTGCCGGCGCCACGCAGATGTTGAAGTCACCCATCTGCGAGGTGAACGCGATCCATTTGCCGTCCGGCGACCAGTCCGGCTCGGTGGGGTTCGGCGTGCCGCGGGTGTCGAGGGTTTGCACGCTGCCGCCGCCGGCCGGAACTTTCGCCAGCCGCCGCCGGCTGTTATCCTTCGTCGCGAAACAAATCCAGTTGCCATCCGGCGACCAAGTCGGCGAGGAATCCTCGACGCCAAACGTGATCTGCTTCAGGCCCGTGCCGTCCGCGTTGCAGGTCCAGATGTTGTCGCTGCCGGATTTGCTCAAGACCATGGCAATCCTCGCGCCGGCCGGCGACACCGCCGCGCTGGTGTTCAGGCCGGAATACGCCGCGACCTTGCGCCGCTGCCCGGTGGTCAGGCTGTGGTAAAAAATGTCCGGATTGCCCAGCGCGTAGCTGGTGTAATACAGCGCCAGGTGGCCCGGCACCCACGCGGGCTTGGCCACGATGGCGTTGTCGGTGGTCACGCGCTGGGCGTTCGCCCCGTCGAAATCCGCGACATAAATTTCACCCGCGCCGTAGCCGGTCGGCTGAACCTTGTAGGCGATTTTCGTCTGGCCGATGCCATTTTTCCCCGTCACCGCCTGCACGATGTCGTCGGCGAGCGCGTGCGCCTGCCGCCGCAAACTCGCGCCGTTGTAGCTGTGCGAGAACAACACGCGCTTGGCAAACTTGTCCGTCAGGCTGCCCGTGACGGCACCGGAGTCGCTGCCGCTGACGAGATACTGAGCTGCGTCCGGCGACACAAAACTGAAGCCCTGCACGGTCAGGTCAAATTTCAAAACCTCCGCGCCCTCGCCGGTGAATCCGCTCAAGGCGATAGGAATAGGCTTCTGGCCGAAATAGTTTCCGGAGTGTTCAATGTTGATTTCCTGTGTCCGCGCGCTGGGGAGCGCTGCGGCCAGGCCGATGGTTAAAACCGTGAGAATTATTTTTTTCATCCGATGTTTCGTTTGGCTTTGAGGTTGAAGTTGATGATAAAGGTCTTTGCTTTTTCCTTCGCGCCGTCCGGAAACGGCGCGATGAAAGTCACGCGGTCGAGCGTCCGCTGCACGCTGGCATCCACGCGGGTGTCGCCGGACGCGTTGAGGATGCGCGCACTTATCACCGAGCCGTCACTGCCGATGGTCACGCTGACGCGCGTGTTCGCGTCGTCACTGGCCGTGTCGTCCGGGGGCGTCCACGCCTGCTCGTAAATGCTTTTGACCACCGACGCGTAGTTCGCATACGAAACACTGCTGCTGCCGAACATCTCCACCTTGGTGGCCGACGTGGCATTTTCCTTGATGGCGCGGGCGGCGGCGGCGATGGCCTTCAAGCGCGTCTCGCGCTGGTGCCGCGCTTCCCGCGCCTCGTCGGCTGCGGTCGGGTCCACCGGCGAAACCTTGTGGACGACAGGTTTCAAATCCGGTTGAATCTTGTGAACCCGGGGCGGTTTTTCCGCTTCGGTCACCGGCTGCAAATCATCCGGCGGCAGTCTTTCCGGCGCGGGTTTGAAAATTTTCTCCACGCGCTCCATCAAGGTTGGCGGCGAGACGACGGGTTTTACCGGTGCCGGCGGCGGAGTTGGCTCCGGCGGTTTGACAACCGGGGTCGGCGCGGGCGGCGGCGCGGCCTGGACGCCGCTGTTGAACGCCGCGTCAATCAGGTTCGCCGGAATCACATCCAGCACCTGGGTGTCGTCCGGCTTGGGCCGGCTCGTGAAAAACGCCGCACCAAAAACCACCGTCAACACCAGCAGCAGGTGCAAACCCACGGTGGCGATGAGGCATTTTTTTTGCAGGCGGCTCATTTGGGCGTCGGGTCGGTGCGCAGCGAATAGCGCGTGATGCCGTTTTTCTGGCAGCCGTCAATGATCTGTGCCACCAAATCGTAGCGGCAATCCTTGTCGGCGCGGATATAAACCACAAGATTCTGGTTCGCGCGCGATTCGTTGGCGAGTTGCAAAATAATCTGCGGCAGTTGCATTTTCCGTTTGTTGAGCGCGTAATAGCCCGTGTTGGAGATTTCGACCGTGCGGATGTCGGATTTGTTCAGCTTGGTTTCGCGCGAGCCGCCGCGCGGCAGTTTCAGGTTGATGCTCTGTTCCAGCAGCGGCGTGGTGATGACGAAGATGATGAGCAGCACGAACGCCAGATCCAGCAGCGGTGTGATGTTGATTTCGCTCAACGTCACCAGATGACTGCGTTGGGAGAAGCGGCGCATGAAAGTTATTATTCTTCCGCCAAAAATTCCGTCTCCATCTTGGAAACCAGTTCCTGCGCGAAGTTGTCCAGCTCGACGGTGAACGCGCGCAGATTGTGGACCAGCCAGTTATAGCCGAACATCGAGGGGATCGCCACCAGCAGGCCGGCGACCGTCGTGACGAGCGCGGCGGAAACGCCCGGTGCCATCGCCGCCATCGTGGCCGCGCCCTGCTGCGCGATGCCGGCGAACGTGCTCATCACGCCCCAGACCGTGCCCAGCAGCCCCATGAACGGCGCGCCGCTCACCGCGATGGCGAGCAGGATCAGGCCGGATTCCAGTTTCAGCGATTCCTTGGCGACGACGTTTTCGATGGCGCGTTTGATGTGCTCCATGTTTTTGAGGCTGATGTTCTGCCGGGCGCGGTCGCCGTCCGGCCCGCGCAGCCGCGCGTCAAGCTGCGAGCAGCCGGCCTGATAGACGGCGTAGAGCGGACAGCCTTCGACCTGGAGCTTGCGGTCATACATCTCCAGCACGGTTTTTTGCGCGGTGAATTCCTCGCCGAAATAAAGATTCAATTTCCGCGCCCGCCGCATCTGGAGGATTTTGGACAACATCACGAACCACGCGGCGATGGAAAAGACCAAGAGCAAGGCGATGATGACCTTGGCTTCGACCGTCGCCTTGTCCCAGATATAAAGCAGTTCGGTCTGGTCCGAGGCTGCCGCGATTAGTGCAAAAGGTAACCCGCTCATAAAATTCAAACTTGCTGGTGAGGAACCGGTTTGGGCCAAGCGGCGGGTGCGTGAGCATTGATCCGCCGGGCGGATTATCAATGCGCGGGGTGGAAATTGCAAAAACATTTTTGAGCAAAATGAATCCGCTTTGCCCCGGCCGCAAAATCGCTTACAAGAAACGCATGTTGCAACCGCGCCGCCTTGCCGGGCTGCTCGCCGTCGCCACCTTCGCACTGTATCTGCCGGTGGCGTGGTTCAGCTTTTGCGTCTATGACGACGGCCTTTACGTCACTGAAAATCCCGTCGTGCAGGCCGGCGTGACATGGGCCGGCGTCAAATGGGCGTTCACCACGATGGCGGCCAGCAACTGGCATCCGCTCACCTGGCTCTCGCACATGATTGACTGCGGCGTCTTCGGCCTCAATCCCGCCGGGCCGCATCTCGTCAACGCCTTGATTCATTCGGCGAATGCGGCCCTGCTGTTGGTCTGGCTGTGCCGGCTCACTGATAAAATTTGGCCCCCGGCCTTCGTTGCCGCGCTGTTCGCCTGGCATCCGCTGCACGTCGAGTCGGTCGCCTGGATTTCCGAACGCAAGGATGTGTTGAGCACATTTTTCGCGCTGCTCGCGCTCTGGAACTACACGCGTTACGTCGAGGAATCCAAAGTTCAAAGTCCCCGGTCCAAAGTTCATCTGGCCGGGAGCCTGGCGACATTTGCGCTTGGTCTGATGGCCAAACCCATGCTCGTGACGCTGCCGTGCGTGCTGCTGCTGCTGGACTACTGGCCGCTGCAACGCATTCCAAATTTCAAATTTCAAATTTCAAATCTGCGTGCCTTTGGCGTGTTGCTTTTGGAAAAGCTGCCATTCTTTGCGATCAGCGCCGCCGCGTGCGCCATCACGCTGCTCGCGCAATCGCAGCGCAGCAGCAACGCCGTCGTCTCGCTGGCGACGGTGCCGCTGCATTACCGGCTCAAAAGCGTGCCGGTCGCCTACCTCGATTATCTCGAAAAAACTTTCTGGCCGGCCAAACTGGCGATTTTTTATCCGCTGCCCGAAAAAATTCCGCTCGCCGCCGTCGCGCTGGCGGTCGCGGTGCTGCTGGCGATCACCTTGGCCGCCTGGCAGCTGCGCCGGCCCGCACCGTATGGGCTGACCGGCTGGCTGTGGTTTCTGGGTATGCTCGTGCCGGTCATCGGCCTCGTGCAGGTCGGCGGCGCCGAGATCGCCGACCGCTACAGCTATCTGCCGTCCGTCGGTTTGTTGTTTGCGTGCGTGTTTGCCGTCGCCGATCTGGCGGCGCGGTGGCGGATTCCCAAAATCATGCTCGCGGGAATTTCGGTTGCCATTCTGGCCGCCACCGTGGTGACGATGGAAAATCAGCTTTGGCACTGGCGCAACAGCGTCACGCTCTTCCGGCACGCACTCGCGGTGACGACCGACAATGACGTTGCCCGCAACAACCTCGGCGTGGCCCTCGAACAGCAGGGCCGGCTCGCGGCGGCGGCCGGGCAATACCGCGCCGCCGTGCGCGTCGAACCCGACCGCTATCAGGGCCACCACAACCTGGCGAACGCGCTGGATCATTTGGGCCGGCCGGCGGAAGCACTGGCCGAACATCGCGCCGCCGTGCGCCTCGGCCCCGCCGTGCCGTTTCTCCACAACGTGCTGGGCCTGGCGCTCGCCACCGCCGGCCGGGATGACGAGGCGATCCAGGAGTTTGCCCGGGCCGCGCAGCTGGACGCGCACTACGCCTGGCCGCATTTTGAAACGGCCAAGATTTTCCTGCGCGAACATCGCGACCCCGAGGCGCTCGCTGAATTGCGGGCCGCGCTGCGGCGGGATCCAAATAACATTGAGTTTCTCACCTTCACCGCGCGGGTGCTGGCCAGCTCCGAAAATCCCGCCACCCGCAACGGCCAGAGCGCCTTCACCTTCGCCGCCAAGGCCAACCTCCTGACGAGTGGCCGCCGGCCGGACGTGCTGGACACGCTGGGCATGGCCTGCGCCGAAATGGGCAGCTTTGATGAGGCGCAAACGGCCGCGCAAACCGCGCTCACCGTGGCCGCCGCGCTGAAACAGAAAGATGTGGAGTCCATCCAGCACCGGCTGGCGCTCTACCAAAACCACCAGCCCTGGCGGGAGTCCTTCGCGGCCACCAACGCGCCGGCGAAATCCGCAGCGACCAGCGCCACGGGCCCCTGATTTTTTGGCGGAAGTTCGCGGCGCTTGTCCCTTTGGAATGCGAGTCGCGATCAAAGCAGTTGCGCGAGGGTTCGCCGCACCGCCGCGTGCTTCAAGGCCTGGGACGGCGAGAACATCTGGCCGAGCCACGGCAGCCTGAAGATTTTTTCGGCCGGGAAAAAATCACCGAGCAATTTGGCGTTGGTCGCCGTCGCGGCATCTGGCCTGGCCGGCGACATCAAAACCACCCTCGCCCGCGCACGGAGACTTTTCGGCAGCGCCTCCAGCGTCAGCAAAACGTGGTTCACCACCCCGAGCCGGTTGGGGGCGACGATGACGGGCGTCGCGCGCAGGGCGGTCATCAAATCGCGCGAATCGAACTGTTCGCCGAGGGGGGCCAGCAGACCGCCCGCGCCCTCCACGAGCGTCACGGCGAAATCCTTTTGCGTTGCGCGGACGTGCGCGAGCGCTTGGGCGAGCGTGACGGATTTTTTCTCTCGCCTGGCCGCGAGCGCCGGCGCAATGGCGGCGCGGAAATGCCACGGGTTGATTTCGTCCAGCGTCAGCGCGCCGCCGAGCGCGGCGAAGATTTTTTCCGCGTCGTCGCGATCGCCCGAGCAGACGGGCTTGAACGCGACCACGCGGATTTTTTGCGAGCGCAAAAACGCCGCCAGCAGCGCGGTCAGAACGGTTTTGCCCGCGCCGGTGTCGGTGCCGGTGATGAACAGGGTTCGCCGCATCGGCGGACATGAAAGCGGAATCATCCGCTTTGCGCCATCAAAACAATTTGCCTTCGTTGTCCAAACAATATATCCTGCGCGGCTCGTTTAACCTTTATTTTACCGTGAACGTATCGATTGAAAATTTGGCCCCGTGCAAAAAACTCGTGCGGGTGGAACTCGACGCAACCGCCGTGGACGCGGCGTTGGCCGCCGTCACGAAGGACTACCAGAAGCAGGCCGTGCTGCCGGGCTTCCGGCCGGGCAAGGCGCCGCTGCCGATGGTCGTGAAAAAATACGATGCGGAAATCAAGGACGAAGCCAAGCGCAAGCTCATCGGCGACGCCTACCGCCAGGCCATCGCCGACCAGAAAATTTCCGTGGTCGGCCATCCCGACATCGAGGAAGTGCAGTTCGGCCGCGGCCAGAGCTTGCAGTTCACCGCCACGGTCGAGACCGCGCCGGAATTCCAACTGCCGGAATACAAAGGACTGCCCGCCACGCTCGACGCGAAAACCGTGACGGATGCGGACGTGGAAAAAGCGCTCGATCTGCTGCGCGGCCAGCACGCCAGCCACCACACCGTCGCCCGCCCGCTCGCCAGCGGCGACATCGCGGTGGTCAACTACGCCGGCACCTGCGACGGCAAGCCGATCACCGAACTCGCGCCGACGGCGAAGGGTTTGACCGAGCAGAAAAATTTCTGGGTGGAGACGAACGACGGTTCGTTCATCCCCGGTTTTGCCGCGCAACTAATTGGCGCAAACGCCGGCGACCGGCGCACGGTGCATGTGGATTTTCCAGCGGATTTCGTCACGAAGGAATTGCAGGGCAAGAAAGGCACCTACGAAGTTGAACTGGTCGAGGTGAAGGAAAAAGTTCTGCCGCCGCTCGACGACGAACTGGCCAAAAAGTTCGGCGCCGAAAATCTGGCGGCGCTCAAGACCGGGGTCCGCACGGACCTGGAGAACGAGTTGAAGTATTCGCGCTCGAAGGCCGTGCGCGGCCAGGTGGTCCGCGAACTGTTGAGCCGGGTGAATTTTGACCTGCCGGAGACGGCGGTGGCGCAGGAGACGCGCAACGTGGTTTATGACCTCGTCCGCCAGAACACGCAGCGCGGCATCGCGCGCGAACTGATCGAGCAGCAGAAGGACGAGATCTACGCGGCGGCGGCGGGCAACGCCCGGGAGCGCGTCAAGCTGGCGTTCCTCGTGGGCCGGATTGCCGAGCAGGAAAAAATCCAGGCCACGCAGGAGGACGTGCTCCGGCGCGCGCAGCAACTGGCGGTGATGTATCAGATGCCCTTCGACCAGTTTCTCAAGGATCTCCAGAAGCGGAACGGCGTGAACGAGCTTTACGAGCAGGTGCTGCACGAAAAAGTGCTGGAGTTGCTGGAAAAAAGCGCCACCCTCTCAGAAGCGGCGGCGGCCAAGTAACCTTTTGGTTACTTTCTGGCCGGAACCGGCGTCTGGTTTCCGATGGAAAAGATTATCGCCAGTTTGATTTTTTTGGCCGGCCTCGGCGCGCTCGCATCCGCGCAGACCAACGCGCCGGCAACGCGCCCGCTGTCATTACAGGATTGCTTTGCCGAGGCGCTCCAGCACAACCTCGACGTGCAGATTGAGCGGACCGTGCCGGAGATATCGCTCTATAATTTGAAAGGGGCTTACGGCGGCTTTGATCCGCAGTTCAACCTGGGGGGGACGCACAACTACAATGACCAAGGGGCCTTGTTCCAGTATGGCCAGATTTTCCCTCCCACGATTGAAAACAATAACACTTTCAGCTCCGGAATCAGCGGACTCACCCCGTGGGGCATGAACTACGATGCCAGCGGCAACATTTCAGATCAGCACATTGCCATCGGCACCAATTACACCAGCAGCTCCGGCGGTTCCTTCGGGATCACCCTGACCCAGCCGCTGCTGAAAAACTTCTGGATTGACAACAACCGCCTCACGATTCTGGTCGCCAAAAACCGGCTGAAATACTCGGAACAAGGTTTGCGCCAGCAGATCATCACCACCGTCACCGCCGTGGAGAATGCGTATTACGAACTCATCTATGCCCGTGAAAACGTCCAGGTGCAGCGGGACGCGCTGGCGCTGGCCGAAACCCAGCTTGGCGATGACAAGCAGCGGATGGTCGTCGGAACGGTGGCCGAACGCGGTGGGACCATTGAGCAGGACGAGGCGCAGGCGGCGCAGAGCCGCGCCAACCTCATCGCCGCCCAAAACACGCTGGCCGTGGATCAAAACACTTTGAAAACCCTGCTGACGGACAATTATTCCCAATGGCACGACGTGGTGCTTGAACCCACCCTGGCGATGACCGCGGAACGGCATTTTTTCGACCTACAGGACAGTTGGGGCAAAGGCATGACCGGCCGGCCGGATCTGGTGCAGGCGCGGCTGAATGTTGAACAGCAGGGCATCCAGTTGAAATTTTATCGCAACCAGCTTTTCCCCCAACTGGATTTGACCGGCAGCTACGGCTTCAACGGCGACGGCAACCAATACCGCGACTCATTCAATGAGATGGGCGACGGCAACCGGCCCTATTATTCCTACGGCGGACAGTTGACGATGCCGTTGAGCAACATCGGCCCGCGCAACCAGTTGAAGGCCGGCAAGGCGAACGAGAAACAACTGTTGCTCCAGCTCAAGCAACTGGAGCAAAACATCATGGTGCAGATTGACAACGCGGTGAAAAATGCCGAATCCGCGTGGGAAAGCGTGGACGCCACCCGGCAGGCGCGCCTCTACGCCGAGGCCGCGCTCAAGGCCGAAGAGGGAAAATACGCCGTCGGCAAAAGCACCATCTTTGTCGTGCTCCAACTGCAAAGCGCGCTGACCACGGCGCGTTCGCAGGAAATCCGCGCCCTCGCCAATTACAACCAGTCGCTCGCCAGCCTCGCCGCCGCCGAGGGCAGCTCGCTCCAGCGCGACAACCTCGAGATCAAGGCCAAGTGAGCATCATGGCCGGCGACAAAAAAAAATTCCGCATCGGCTCCGTGCCCTATCTCAACGCCGCGCCGCTCACACGCGATCTGGACAGCGAATTGATTCTGGCCACGCCCGCCAGACTGGCCGAAATGCTCCGGCGCGACGAACTGGACGCCGCGCTCGTCAGCATCACCGAAGTATTGCTCCACGACCGCTACGACATTCTCGACGGCGTGGCCATCGGTTCGCTCGGCGAGGTTTACAGCGTGATTCTGGCTCACCAAAAGCCGCTGGCCGAGGCGAAGGAGATTTTCTGCGACCCCGCGTCGCTCACCAGCGTCAACCTGCTGAAAGTGCTGCTGGCGGAAAAAAATCTTTTCCCCGAATTCAAGCCGCTGGCGAACTACGCTGCCGCGCGGGAAAAAGATTTTGTCCTGCTCATCGGCGACCCCGCGATTGAATTCCAGCGCTCCGCGCACCGGCACGAGATTTTCGACCTCGGCTACGCTTGGTCGGAGCTGACGAATCTGCCCTTTGTTTATGCGGTCTGGGCGCTGCGGCGCGGCGTCGAAAACACGGAACTGCGCCGCGAACTGCGGCAGGCCAAACGCTTCGGCATGGAGACGCTGGATCACATCATCGAGACGCGCGCGGAGTTTGACGCGGATTTCCGGCGCGATTATTTCGAGTGGCACATCCAGTTTCACCTCGGCGCGGACGAAAAGTGCGCCATCGCGAAATTCTGCGAGTTGCTCCGCAAACACAACCTCGGTCCGGTTTTTGAGCCGAAGTTTGTCAGTTAGAGCGTTTCCGAAAATGAGGTAGCGCAGGCGTCCGCGCCGGCACGTTGCGGCGGCGTCTCGCCGCCCGGTCTCCCCAAGTCATCGGGACGGTGCTTTCAACCCGCCGCCGGGACGGACGGCGCTACATGAAAAGTGGAAACGCTCCAAAAAACTCCTGCCATATCGCGAGCGCAACGAGGTGCTGCGGTGGCTCTTCCGGCGCACTGGAAGTGGGGTGTGACCCATGCGTTTATGGAAGGCTTAAACAGGGTCTTCAGCGCCACCAAACGCAAAGCCCGGGCTATCGTTCCAACACCCACCTCATCGCCATGCTTTACTTCACCGCCGGCAAGCTTCGCCCGCCCCAATTCAAATTCCACCGGAAACAGCGGAAAACCATTTTTGTTACTTCTGGAAAACGTGGACGCGCGCGGGCGGCAGGTTCCACCAGACGATTTTGGAGGCGAGCAGCCGGAAGTCGTCCGTGCCCCGGCTGCGGTCCTTGACGAGGTGATAGCTGTATTGCACCAGACGGCCGCGCGGTTCGAGGATGGCGCGGATTTTGTGCGCAAGCCTGTCCGCCTGGGCCTTGGGAAAATTCAGCAGCGGCAGGCTGGAAATAACCGCGCCGACCGTCGTGACCGGCTCCGGCAAGGTGGCGAGCAGTTTGTCGAGCTCCCAGGCGTCGCCGGCGATGATCGTGGCGCGCGGGTATTTTTTCTGAAGCAGCCGGGCCAGCGTGTCATTGTGCTCAATGGCGATCAGCCGGTCTTCGCGCAGGCCGTATTTGAGCAGGGCGTCGGTAACCGCCCCGGTGCCGGGGCCGAGTTCGAGGACAAAACTTTCGGGGTTGCGCGGGAGCCAGCGGGCCATCGCGGCGCCAAGCTGCGGCGAACTCGGCGCGACCGAGCCGGTGCGCTGCGGGTTCACGAGCCATTCGCGCAGGAACAGCGTCGAGTCGCTTAACGCGGCGATGATTTTTTTGGCCATGTTTCGGCGGTCTTTGATGCCAGCATAATTCATCCGACCGCTTTTGCACGAACGAAAAAGCCGCCCTCACGGGGCGCGCTTCGGTGCCGGGAGGAGGGCCGCCCGGCGGGCGTTCCAATCAAGCCAGCTCCGCTCCCAGGCCGCGCCGGCAAAATTGGTGCGGGCGGCGGGCCAGCGGGCGTCCAGGTTTTTAATCGTCGCGGCGAATGATTTGGGTTCCGACCATTGCAGCTGCGCCTCGGCGAGGTTGAGGAGATTTTCAGGATACTCCGGAGCGAGAGCGGCGGCGCGCGCCAACCATTCGCGCGCCTTCCACTTGCTGCCGATGCTGAACGGCCAGCCGGGTGCTTGAAAATAGAGTTCGCCCAGATTGCGCGCTGGCCCGGCGTAATCCAAGTTCACGTCCAGTTCCGCCGCCGTTTTGAATTCCCGTTCCACCTCGTGCACCAGCCGGTAGGCGGCGAGGGACGGCGCCTCGGCCTGCGCCAGTTCGCCAAGATTCATGGCCAGATAATAATGCGCCGGGGCGGATTTCGGTTCGCGCGCCAGCCAGGGGCGGCAGACGCCGATGCCGCGCCGGGCAAATACCGCGCGCTGCGTTTCATTGATCGCCAAGTCCGCGAGATCAAAACTGGTGCGGGCCAGGTCGCCGGCGGCGGCGGAAGAATTGGTATCGGCCAGAAATTTTTTCTCGGCCTGCGCAAAGGCGGCCTTGGCCCGGGCTGTAAATACCGGGTTGGTGGCCGGGGCCGCCGAGACCGCTGCCGCCATCAGCAGGCCGGCCGCAGTCAAAATCCTTTGGAAAAGGGGTTTCAGTGGCATGATGGAATCAATTAGCAGTTGCCATCGTGACGAAGTAAATTATACTCGGCAAGTGAGATTAAGCTGGAATTTTGTGCGATTGGCTCTGGCGGCGGCGTTGCCGCTGGCCGCCGCCGGTTGCAGCGGCATCAATGCCAGCCAGAGCGTTTCTCCGGGCAGTTTTTTCCTGCCAGGCTTTTTGAAAAATGACGCGCCGGCCGAGCCGACGAATCTGACCCCGGCCGTTTCCAGTGAAATCGCCTCCGCCAAATAAACTATGCGTTTCCCATTCGCGCTGACGAAAAAAATCGCCAGTCACATCATCAAGCACAAACTGCGCAAAACCCCAAAATTTGCGATGGTTTTGCAGCTCGAACCGCTGCACACCTGCAACCTGACCTGCACCGGCTGCGGCCGCATTCGCGAATACTCCACGTCCCTCAAGGACATGGTGCCCCTGGAGCAATGCCTGGCGGCGGCGGCGGAATGCGACGCCCCGATGGTCTCCATCTGCGGCGGCGAACCGCTCATTTATCCGAAGATCGAAGATCTGATCAACGGCCTGCTGGAACAGGGCCGGGTGATTTACGTCTGCACGAACGGCATGTTCATGCGCAAAAAAATGCGCGACTATCTCGCGGCAATTTATTCGCCGGCCATTGAGCCGATGCTGCAGAAGCTGCTCGCCGGAAAATTGATTACTGAAAAAGAAGCCGAAGTCATCCGCCAATCCGATGACACGGCGAAGAAAAAAGCCGTTATCCGCCCCACGCAATGGATGTATTGGAACGTTCACGTGGACGGCTTGGAATTTACGCACGATTTGATCGTCGAGCGCGAAGGCGTGTTCAAGGAATGTGTCGAGGCCATCAAGATGGCGAAGATTTGCGGCTATCAAGTTGCGACGAACACGACGGTTTATCGCGAGACCGATGTGGCGGAAATCGAAGACATGTTCAAATACCTCTCGTCGCTCGAAGTGGATGGCCACACGATTTCGCCCGGCTACGATTACGACGCGGCGAAAAAGGACATGGTTTCGCGCCTCGGCAAGGATCCGAAACAATTTTTCCTCACGCGCGACATGACGCGCCAAAAGTTTGCGAAGATTGAGCAGTGGGGCCAGGCCTTCACGATTTTCGGCACGCCGGTTTACCAGGAGTTTCTCGCCGGCAAGCGCGAGCTGACCTGCACCGCCTGGGCGATCCCGACCTACAACGTCAAGGGCTGGAAAGCCCCTTGTTACTTGATGACGGACGGCCACTATCCTGGTTATCAGGAAATGCTCGCCAAGGTGCCGTGGGAAAAATACGGCGTCGTGGACGGCAAGGCGCGCGATCCGCGCTGCGAACATTGCATGGTGCATTGCGGTTACGATCCCAGCGGCGCGCTGGGCACGAATTACCAGTCCGGCGACAACTGGAAAAATTTCAAATACAACTTCGGCGCGAAACCGAAGCCTTATCCGGCGTCGCCGGAATTGGCGAAACGCGCGTTCAACGGCGCGACCATCGGCAAAGGCCACCTGGCCGAGGCCAAGGCCATCATCAACTCGCCAGCGGCGAGTGCCCGTGGGGCTTTCAGCCGCAAAGAAGGCGATCCCGGCTCCAACGGCCACCCGGCGCATGTCGGCAGCCACTGCGGCACGACCGACACTGCGGAACGCGACGCGTTGCTGGAGAAAATCCAAGACACCAAAAAGGCGGAATAAGCATTAAAACCAGTTTTTCATGAGCAGAACCCTTTATCTTTCACCACCGAGTTTTGACGGCTTTGACGGCGGCGCCGGCGCGCGGTATCAGGCGCGGCGCGAAGTCACCAGCTATTGGTATCCGACCTGGCTCGCGCAACCGGCCGCGCTCACGCCCAACTCGCGCCTGCTCGACTGCCCGCCGCACAACATCGACGTCGCCAAATGCCTCGCCATCGCCAAGGACTACGATCACGTCATCATCAACACCTCCACGCCGTCGTTGAAGAACGATTGCAAAGTGGCCGAAGCTATCAAACAGCAACGGCCGGACACCAAAATCGGTTTTGTCGGCGCGCACACGATGGTGTTGCCGACCGAGACGCTCAAGGCGTCGTGGGCGATTGACTGGGTCGGCCGCAAGGAATTTGATTACACCTGCAAGGAAGTCGCCGAAGACCGCGACCTTTCGACCATTGCCGGTTTGTCCTACAAAAATAAGGACGGCAAGATCATCCACAATCCCGAGCGCGAAATGATCGCCGACATGGACCAGCTCCCGTGGGTTGCCGATGTCTACAAGCGCGACTTGGAGATTGAAAAATATTTCATCGGCTACCTCCAGCATCCTTACGTCTCGATGTATACCGGCCGCGGCTGCCCGGCGCAGTGCAGCTTTTGTCTCTGGCCGCAGACGATTGGCGGGCACAAGTATCGCGTGCGCTCGCCGCAGAACGTCGCGGACGAGATGGCCTACATGAAGAAGATTTTTCCGCAGGTGCGCGAATTCTTCTTCGATGATGACACGTTCACCGCAAACCTCCCGCGCGCGCGCGAAATCGCGAAGAAGCTCGGTCCGCTCGGTGTGGACTGGAGTTGCAACAGCCGTGCGAATCTTGATTATGATACGATCAAAAGTTTCAAGGACAACGGCCTGCGCCTGTTCCTCGTCGGCTACGAAAGCGGCAACGACGAGACGCTCACGCGCATCAAAAAGGGCGTGACCACGGACGAAATGCGGAAGTTCACAAAGGATTGTCATCAGGCCGGCGTGGTGATTCACGGGACGTTCATCCTCGGTTTGCCAGTCGAGACGAAGAAAACGATTGAGCAAACGATCAATTTCGCGAAGGAGTTGGACGTTTTCAGCCTGCAGGTTTCGCTCGCCGCGCCATATCCGGGCACGGAACTTTACGAACAGGCCAAGCTCAACGGCTGGTTCGTCAAGAAAGACAAGACCGATTTGGTTGAAGGTGACGGCTTTCAGCAAAGCACTTTGGAATATCCGACGGCATCAAAAGAGGAAATTTTTGAATCTCTGGAGGAATTTTATCACAGATACTATTTCGACAAGCGAAGCTTCCATTTCCTCGGCAAGAAACGCTCGTTGCTCATTCCGCGTTCTCCGTCGTGGCGAATTTTGAAATCCATGCTGCAAGACAAGGACGTGCTCGTGCGTCGGACGCGTGAAGGCTTCGAGTTTTTCAAGAGCCTTAAACAACGACGCAATGACCTTGCCAGCGCCAAGGCGACTGCGGCTTAAAAGGCCTTGAGGTTCCCCGCTGTCTTCGGTGGAATCAGAGTTGGGGCAGACGCTCACGGACATGGCGGCGCGCTCGGCTCGGCGAGCCTGCCCGCCAACCCTGGGCTGCAGGCCGCAGCCCCGTTATGCTGCCCCGGGTGAATCGGCAGCCAACACGGGCTTTAATCCAGGGTCTGCCGGTAGCGTTTGATGCCGATGACCAGCATCACCGCGACGAACAGCGCGATGGGCCACAGGTCCGGCACGCATTCGGTCAGGCCATTGCCCTTAAGTAAAATGCCGCGCACGACGCGCAAGAAATGCGTGAGCGGCAGGCATTCGCCGATGGCTTGCGCCCAACCGGGCATCCCGCGGAATGGAAACATATAACCCGACAGCAGCAGCGAGGGCAGGAAAAAGAAAAAAGCCATCTGCACCGCCTGCAACTGGTTTTTGGCGATGGTCGAAAACGTGATGCCCACGGCGAGGTTCGCCACGATGAACAAAAACGTCAGCCCGACCAGCAGCGGCACGCTGCCGATGAACGGCACGTTGAACAGAAACCTCGACGCCAGCAGAATCAGCGCCACCTGCACGTAGCCGACCATGATGTAGGGAATGATTTTGCCGACGATGACCTCGCCCGGATGCGCCGGCGTCGAGAGCAGATTTTCCATCGTGCCGCGCTCGCGTTCGCGCGTGATGGCCAGGCCGGTGATGATGATCATCGTCATCGTCAGCATCACGCCCATCAGGCCGGGAACGATGTTGTATTGGCTGATGCTTTCGGGGTTGTAATGCTGGTGCGCGACGATGTTGAACGGCGGCGCGGACGCCTGCAATTTCGCCAGCGGTCCGGTCAGGTCGCGATTGATGACGGTAGTGGCGAGCTGGTTTACCGCCGCCATCGCAAACCCGACGGCAGAGGGATCGGTGGCGTCGGCCTCCAGCAGCACCTCCGGTTTTTCGCCACGCGACAATTTCCGCGAGAAATCCACCGGCACGGTCACGGCAAACTGCACTTCGCCTTCGGCCAGCATTTTCTGGATTTCCGCCGCGCTGTGCGCCTCGCGCGTGAGGTCGAAATAACTGCTGTTGCGCAAGCCCCAGACAAGGGTGCGCGAGAACGGACTGTTGTCCGCCGCATAAACCGCCGTGGGCAGGTGCTTGGGATTCGAGTTGATGGCGTAGCCGAACAAGATGAGCTGGATCATCGGAATGCCGACCATCATGCCGAAGGTCAGCCGGTCGCGCCGCATCTGGATGAACTCCTTGACGACGATGGCCCAGAACCGCGGGAAGCAGAAGCTCATGAAAAACTCCTTTCGCAAACGTTCAACATCCAACATTCAACGCTCACGATGCAATAAATATTTGACCGGCGCAGAGTTGGGGGTCCGATTTTGAAGGTCGGATGTTGAATGTTTTCCATTGCCTCAAGAGAAATTGTCCTTCGCGGTTTCCATCAGGCTGATGAACACGTCTTCCAATCCCGGTTCAATTTTGGACCACTGATGATCGTCGGTTTGCAATGGCGTGATGCTCGCGTGCAATTTTTCCGCGTCGCGTCCGCTGACGTGCAGCGTCAGGCCGAACGCCACAACTTGTTCCACGCCCGGCCGGCCGCGGATTTTGTCCGCCAGCACCCAAAGATGTTCACCGGTCACCTCCCATGTCGTCAGTTTGGCGGCTTGCACCACTTCGTCCACCCTGCCGTGTGAAAGCAGATTGCCATAGGCAATGTAGCCGAGCCGATGACAGCGCGCCGCTTCGTCCATGTAATGCGTGGTGATCAAAAACGTCAGCCCTGCCGCCGAGAGCTTGTGAATCTCCTCCCAAAAATCGCGCCGCGCTTTCGGGTCCACGCCCGCCGTCGGCTCGTCGAGCAGCAACAGTTGCGGCCCGTGAATCAAACACGCCGCGAGCGCGAGCCGCTTTTTCCAACCGCCGGACAACGTGCCCGCGAGCTGCCGCCGCCGCCCGATCATGCCGAGGCGTGCCAGACTTTTTTGCACGGCGGCGCGGCGATCCGGCATTCCATAAAGCCGCGCGATGAAGTCCAGATTTTCCTCGATGGTCAAATCCTCGTAAAAACTGAACCGCTGCGTCATGTAGCCGACGCGCTTTTTAATTTCGGCGGACTGGGTGCGAAAATCGAGTCCGAGACAGGTGCCTTCGCCGCCGTCGGGCCGGAGCAGGCCGCAGAGCATCCGCAGAAAGGTAGTCTTGCCGCTGCCGTTGGGGCCGAGAAAGCCGTAAATCTCGCCGGGCCGCACCTGCATGGCGATGTTGTTGACGACCGTGCGTGCGCCGAATTTTTTCGTCACGCCGCGGACGTCAATGGCGAAGGTTTGCATGGTCAGACGCCGCGCTGCGCCGGCGGCCAGATGATTTTGTGCTGCTGGATTTGGAACCGCACCGGCAGCGCGTCGGCGATGATTTTTTCCGCGAGTTCCTTTCGCGAAATTGGCGTGAGGCCGGCGGGCACTTGCTTCAGCACCAGGGTCTGCTGCGCCGGCGCGAGCGGATGCACCCAGGAAAACAGCAGCGGGCAAATCGCTGCGAGCCGGTGGGCGGTGATCTGCGTCTTCGCCCATTCGTAATCTTCCCGCGTGCCGATGACGAACTTGATTTCGTCGGTGGCCCGCAAATGCGCGATATTTTCAAAACGGTTCCGCGCCGCCTCGCCGCTGGACGGACATTTCAAATCCATGATGCGGTGGACGCGCGGGTCAATCTGGGAAATATCGTGCGCGCCGCTCGTCTCAATCAGCACGGTGAAGCCGTCGTCGCCGAGCGTCTGCATCAGCGGCCGGGAATTTTTTTGGAGCAACGGCTCGCCGCCGGTCAGCTCGACGAGCGGCAATTTGAGATTTGAAATTTGAGATTTGAAATTCTCAAACGGCGCGGCCAGTGCGCGGACTTTTTTCAACACGTCCGCCAGCGTCTGTTTTTTTCCTTCGGTGAAGGCATAGGCGGTGTCGCAATACGAGCAACGCAGATCGCAGCCGGTGAGGCGGATGAAAATGCACGGCAGCCCGGCGAAGGTGCTTTCGCCCTGCAGGCTTAGATAGATTTCGTTGACGACGAGCGTTTCGGACACGCCGGCATTCTAGTCCAGCCCGGTCAAAAGGGAAATGCCATTGCGTAATTCGGGTGGCATTTTGTCGCCGGCTGGATTATTTTTCGGCAAACCCGTTAAGAACGCTGATGATGAACCGTCCGTTTTGCCAAATTGTTTTTCTGGCGGCATTGTGGGCGAGCGGCTGGCTGGCCCAGGCGCAAAACCTCGACCAGATTGGCGTGACGTTGTTGCGGGCCATGACGACGAATGTGGACGGCTCCGGCATTGGGGCCGCGCAACCGGAGGCGAACACGGACAGCAACACCAACGATCCCAGCGCGTTTGAAGTCAATCCGGCGGCAGTCAATCAACCGTCGAACCTGTTCACCTACGCCTCGGCGTTGGGAACGGCCACCGGTTTCACCAATGCCGTCGGCAACGAATCCGGCCACGCCGACGGCGTCGCGGCAATTTTTTACGGCCGCACCGGCAGCGGCGTCGCCACCAACGTGGCGCACGTTGATAATTTTGACGCCGATTATTTCATCAATTATTACCTCGTCAGTAATCTGGTCGCGCTGGCCGACAGCGTGGTGAACCAGAGTTTCACCTTCGGCAACGTGTCCACGAACATTCCGACGCCGACCAACGATCTGGCGGTCAGCGACCAGCAGGCCGTTGACTTGCTTTACGACAATTACGCCGCGAACTATGGCACGCTGTTCATCTCGGCGGTTAACAACGGCGGTTCCGTCAGCCCGCCCGGCACGGCTTACAACAGCATTGGCGTGGCGGCTTTCGGCGGCAGTTCCAGTGTCGGTCCGACCTTGGACAACGGCCGCTGCAAGCCGGACATCACCGCGCCCGCCAGCGTAACCAGTGACTCCACGCCGCAAGTTGCTGGCGCGGCGGCATTGCTGATGCAGGCCGCTTTGCGCGGCGACGGCGGCAACGACACCAACGCCGCTGCTGACATCCGCACGGTGAAGGCGCTGCTGCTCAACGGCGCGGTCAAGCCGGCCGATTGGACGAACACCCCGCCGTCCCCGCTTGACACCCGCTATGGCGCGGGCGTGTTGAACGTGTTCAACTCCTACGAACAACTCGCCGGAGGCCGTCAAGTTTACATTGATCACCAGTGGATCCCGACGGGCGGCGCGCACCCGCCGGCGGCCACGACCAACGCGGTCGCTGGGTTGAGCGGCTGGGATTTCAACGCCTTGAGCAGTCTGGGGCATCCGGCTTACGACGCGGTGAACGATTACGATTTCAATGCGACCAACGGGGACGGCAATGCGAATTTCACTCTCACTGCGACGCTGGTCTGGAACCGCCAGCAAGGTCAAACCAATATCAACAATCTGGCTCTGTTTCTCTACAACTGCGCCGACAGCAATTTGGTCGCGTGCAGCACCAGCCTGGTGGACAACATCCAGCACATTTTTCTGCCCGCGCTGCCGCAGGGCCGTTATGATTTGCAGGTCTGGAAGGCCGGCGCAAACAGCACGGTCAGCGATTCGGAAACCTACGCGCTGGCATGGGAATTTTTCTCGGAACGGCTGACGGTGGCCGGAGCCGACGGGAATGTTTCGCTTTCGTGGCCGGTTTATCCGGACGGATTCGTTCTTCAAGCGACGACCAATCTTGTTCCGCCGGTGACTTGGAGCACGAACAACCCGGCGCCGATTGTGACGAACCATCAAAACGCCGTCCGGTTGAACGCGCCGAACGCGGCGCAATTTTTCCGGCTCTGGCGGCCTTAAAAGCATCCGAGCACGAAATGGTTTCCAATGCGGTGGCTGCCGGCAATCGCCGCCGTGATGAAATCTTTCCCGATTTCCACCGCGCGTGGCAGATCGTGTTCGAGCGCCAGTGCCGCGCAAATGGCCGCCGAATAAGTGCAGCCGGTGCCGTGCGTGCGAACCCCTTTCACGAACGGCGCGGACAGAAGCAGTTCCGTCTTTCCATCGAAGAAAATGTCCACGGCCTCCGAAACGCCGCGCAAATGGCCGCCTTTGACGAGCGCGGCGCAGCCGAAGCGCGAATGGATTTCCCGCGCCGCCGCCCGCATTTCCTCGATGGAGGCCGGTTTCCGGCCGGTTAAAATTTCCGCCTCGTCCAAATTGGGCGTGACGAGCGCGGCGAGCGGCAGCAGTTGTTCGCGCAGAATTTTTTCCGCCGCCGGCTGTAGCAGTCGCGCGCCGCTGGTGGAAACCATCATGGGGTCAACGACCAGTTTTAAGCTTTTTGTTTTGAGTTTTGAGCTGCCAAAAAACTCCGCGACGACGCGGATGTTTGGCGCGGAATACAGCATTCCGGTTTTCACCGCCGCCGGATTAAATTCCTCGAACACGGCTTCAATTTGCTGGCGCAGCATTTGGGGCGAGCACGATTCCACCGCCAAAACGCGTTTGGGATTTTGCGCGGTGAGGCAGGCGATGGCACTGGTGCCGTGGACGCCGAGGGCGGCGAAGGTTTTCAGGTCGGCCTGCACGCCGGCGCCGCCGCCGCTGTCGGAGCCGGCGATGGTCAAAGCCACCGGCAAAGTTTTTCTCGCAGACATTTTCAAAAATTAACGCAAAGGCACGGAGTTGTCCGCAGCTTTCGCTGAAGAACGCAGACTTTTAATCCGTGAAATCTGCGGTTACAGTGGGCGGCATGGACAAAGACAAGGTTGCCGAGATGCTCGTCGAGATTGGCACGCTGTTGGAATTGAAGGGCGAAAATCCGTTCAAGACGCGCGCCTACGCCAACGGGGCGCGGACCATCGAAGGCTTGGCCGAGCCGCTGGCGAAAATCGTCGCCGAAAAACGGCTCGGCGAAATCAAAGGCATCGGCGCGGCGCTGGAACAAAAAATCACCGAGCTGGTCGAAACCGGAAGGCTGAAATATTACGAAGAACTCAAAGCTTCGCTTCCGCCGGGACTGTTGGAAATGCTGGAGATTTCCGGCCTCGGCCCGAAGAAAATCCAGGCGCTGAACAAGAGGCTCGGCATTGATTCGATTGAAAAACTGGAAGCCGCGTGCAAGGCCGGCAAGGTGGCGGAATTGGACGGTTTCGGCGAGAAAACGCAGGCGAATATTCTGGAAGGCATCGCGCTGAAGCGGACTTACGCGAGCAAACATTTGCTCAGCGACGCCTGGCTGGCGGCGGAGCCGTTGCTGGAAAACCTGCGGCAACATCCCGAGGTCATCCGGTGCAGCACGGCGGGCAGCTTGCGGCGGTTCAAGGAAGTGATTGGCGACATTGATTTGCTGGCGTCGTCGAAAAAGCCATTGGCGGTGATTGAATTTTTCGTTTCGCAGCCGGGCATCGTCAGAGTGCTGGCCAAGGGCGAAACCAAGGCGAGCGTGATTCTGGACGGCGGCATCCAGTGCGATTTGCGCGTGGTGAGCGACGCGGAGTTTCCGTTTGCGCTGGCGTATTTCACCGGCAGCAAGGAGCACAACATCGTCATGCGGCAGCGGGCCATCCAGCGCGGCTTGCGGCTGAATGAATACGGCCTGTTCAAGTCGAGGGAGGAAACGCGCGACGCGAAATTGCTGGTGGCGTGCAAAACCGAGGAGGAGATTTTCGCCAAGCTGGACTTGGCGTGGGTGCCGCCGGAGCTGCGCGAAGACCACGGCGAATTTTCAGCGGCGGAGAAAAGCGCTTTGCCGAAGCCGGTCGAGTGGACGGATTTGAAAGGCGCGCTGCACAATCACTCAAACTGGAGCGACGGCCACAACACGCTGAAAGAAATCGCGGACTACATGGAAGACTTGGGGCTGGAATACTGGGCGATCACAGACCATTCGAAGGCTTCGTATCAGGCGAATGGGCTGGATGCAAAACGACTGCGAGAACAGATGTTGGCAATAAGAATGGTGAACGAGAAAATCGCGGCGGGCGGCAGTGATTTTCGATTATTGACCGGCAGCGAGGTGGATATTTTGAAAGACCGGCTGGATTTTGACGACGAGTTGCTGGCGGAACTGGAAGTAGTGGTCGCCAGTTTGCATGTGCCGAGCAGCAGCGAGGCGGAAAACACCAAGCGGCTGATTCGCGCGGCGGAAAATCCATTCGTGCATATTCTAGGCCACCTGACCGGCCGGCTGTTGCTGGAGCGCGAGCCGTATCCAGTCAATATCCACGCGGTAATTGACGCTTGCGCCGCTACCGGCACTTGGATTGAGCTGAACTGCAATCCGTATCGGCTGGATCTGGACTGGCGGCACTGGCCTTATGCCCAATCGAAAGGCGTGAAATGCGTCATCAATCCCGACGCGCACCGCAACGAACACGCGGGATTCTTGCGGCTGGGCGCGGGCGTGGCGCGGAAGGGCTGGCTGGAAAAAACCGAGGTTGTGAATGCGCTGCCGCTCGCGCAACTGCAATCGCAATTGAAACAAAAGCGTTACAGGCAAATGGCTTGACGCTGTCAGCGGCCGTAATTGAAGGGAAAACCGGCGTTTCTGGCGGTGAATAATTCGGGTAAATTTGTTTTGACGCGGCACTGGCCAACCTGATAGATTTGACAGGCAATCGGCCGTTGGAAAACTTTTTGAATACGAAAGGGTTGTCGGCGGTCAGAACTGGAGTGCCAAAATGAAAAAAACCTTTATTTCGGTCGGACTCGCGGCGGTTGGTGCCACCGGCATTCAGTCCGCCGTTGCGCAGGCCTTGGACACCGGAATCCCCCCCAAAACCTGGAATGTGTCGGCGAATCTGCGCGGGTTCTACGACGACAATTACTTGGTTACCCCAAACAAGGTTGGCAGCTTTGGCATGGAACTGTCGCCTTCCATATCCGCGAACTTGGCGAGGCAGCAGACCGATCTTGGTGTGAAATACACTTTCGGGATGTATTACTACCAGCAGCGGCAGGATACCGGCCAAGACCCGTTGGACTATACCCATCAGGGCGATTTATGGCTGGACCATTCGTTTAACGAGCGCCAAAAGTTGACGATTTCTGATTCGCTGGTCATCGGGCAGGATCCCCAGTTGGTGCAAGGCGGGGCGGTGGTCCGGGTGAACGGCGACAACGTGAACAACATTGCGACGGTCACCTTGAATTCGGAGTGGACACGTCAGTTCAGCACGGCGACGCACTACGGCAATAATTTTATAGATTACAACAATAGCCCCGTCAGCACCCCCAACAATCCCAGCATTGCCGCCCTTTTGAACCGGGTGCAACAAGATGTTGGGATAGATTTTCAATGGACAATCCAGCCGGAGACGATTGCCTTTATTGGCTATGATTTCACATGGGTCAATTATACGGTCAATGATTTGATTTCGCCGCCATATCTCCTCAATAATCCGCCCAATCCACCAAAGGTGATCAATTACTACAGCGATGCCCGAAATTACTACACGCATTATGCCTATGTGGGCTTGTCCAAAACTTTCAGCCCCAATTTGAGCGGCAGCTTTCGCGTCGGCGCCTCCTTGACGGACGCGTATAACGATCCGGTCGCCACGCAAAATACGCTTGCGCCTTATGCCAACCTCAATTTGACCTACACTTATCTGCCAGGCTGCTACTTGCAGGCTGGTTTTACCCAGGATCAGAACGCCACGGATGTTGCCGGAGTCGCGTCTAACGGTCAGTTGACGCTATATCAGGAAAGCTCCACCCTTTACCTGGATTTAAACCACCAAATCACCTCGAAATTGTCCGGTTCCCTGGTCGGCACCTATCAATACTCCGTCTTTCAAGGTGGTCAGTTTAACAATGTGAGTGAAACCACCGTTGGCGCGGGGATTCATTTTGATTACATGATCAACCAGCATTTTTCCGCGAACGCCGGTTATGACTTCACCGACCTGTTATCCACCGTTGATCAGCGCGGCTTCAGTCGCAATGTGGTCTACCTCGGGTTGGAGGCGACTTATTGAGCGTGGTTGATGACTGAAATCTCCGTTTAGTCCCGCCGGGGAGCCGAAATCCCTGACGGGTTCGTTTTACTTTTAAGTTTTAAGTTATGGATTCACCGAACCCCACCGCGTCGCCCGAGGCCAAGCTGCATTTTCTGGATTACTGGCGCGTGATCCGGATCCGCAAGGCAATCATCATCACGGTTTTTCTCATCACCGCCATCATCGCCACGGCGGTCACGTTCATCCTGCCGGAATCCTACTCCAGCACCTGCAAGATCTGGGTGGAAAACGAGGTCAACGACACGGCCGGCGGCCTCGCTCCCACGCCGGCGCAAGCCGGCTACGACCCTTACTTCATCCAGACCACCTTTGAAATCATGAATTCGACCCTCATCTTGAGCAACGTGATCCAGTCGCTCAATCTGAACGTCGAATGGGGCAAAAAATATTTCAACGGCGAGACACTCAAGACCACGGAGACCATGAATATTCTGCGTGGACGGCTGGCCCTCGCACCGGTGCGCAACACCAAGATCATTTCCATCACGGTTTACAGCGACGATCCCAAAGAGGCGGCCCGGCTGGCCAATGCCGTGGCCGACGCCTACAAAAGCTACCGGATCAATACGCGCCGGGAAATCTCGGAGAAGGGCATTGAGGTTCTGGAGAACCAGTATCTTGACGAGTCCAACCAGATTCAACAGGCGCAGCAGCAGATTGATGTCCTCCGGCGCAGCTTGGGGATCACCATGGATCAGGCCGACGCCCAGGGCTACACGCCTTCGCTGACCACCGAAATGCTTCAGTCGTTGCACCAGCAGATGATCCAGAACGAAACCGCCTACGTGGATCAGTCCAACCAGCTCGCCCAGTTGAAGTCTTTTGACAACAACAAGCTGCGGGACGTGCTGCCCAACGTGGTCAACGACGGCGCCCTGGTTGATCTCCTGGCCAAACTGCACGATGCGCAACAACAAATTGGCACGCTGAAAGTGGATTATCCGACGAACAACCTCAACGTGACCCGGGTTCAGTCCCTGATTGACACTTTGAACCGGCAGATTGACGACCGCATCGCCGGCATTCTTTCCAGCCTGGACAGCCAGGTCAGCTCCAAAAAAGCCGCGCTGGACGCGCTGACCAGGTCAGTGGATGGCGCCAAAGCGAGGGACATGAATGAATCGGCCCAGCGCCAGCCTTACTACAATGCCAAGCGCGACCTTGAGCAGTTGCGCAGTATGCACAATCTGCTTTACACGAAAATTGAAGCAGAAAAACTTGAGGCGGTGATTCCCAAAACCACCATGGTGCGGGTCACCGACCCGGCCGAAATCCCGACAACGCCCGTCAAGCCCAACAAGCCGGTCAACATCGCTCTCGGCTTGGTCTTCGGCCTGGTCATGGGCATCGGTCTGGCGTTCTTCATTGAATATCTTGACACCAGCGTCAAGACGATTGACGACGTGGAGCGGACGTTCCAGGCGCCCGTGCTGGGCGTCATCCCGCAAAATATCGGCTATCTCATGGACGAGGGTTCCGAGAGCAAGCACGCCGAAGCCTACCGCGTGCTGCGGACCAATCTACTGTTCACCCGAAAGGAGGAAACGCTCAACACCATCGTCATCGTCAGCGCCGGCGCGGGCGAGGGCAAGTCCACCACCGGCATCAATTTGGCCACCGTATTTGCCCAGGCCGGCAGCCGCGTGCTTATCGTGGACTCCGATTTGCGCCGCCCGACGCTGCACAAATTGTTAAAGGTGACCAACAATCTGGGGTTGACCAACTACCTGCTCAAGCAAAACACCATTGCGGAAATTGTCCAGACGACCAACGTGCCTAATCTGGATTTCATGGCCAGCGGCAAGCTGCCAAACAGCTCCATGGGCATTTTGGGTTCGGGCCAGATGAAGGAGATGATCGCCGAGCTGAAGCAACGTTACGATTTCATCTTCTTCGATTCACCGCCGATTCTTGGCGTCAGCGACGCATCCATTCTCGCCAGCGAAGTGGACCTAGTGATGCAGGTGATCCAATACCGCCGCTATCCGCAGCCGATGACCATCCGCGCCAAGCAGATGATCGAGAAGGTCGGCGGCAATTTTGTCGGCATCGTTCTCAACAACATCAATATGTCGCAGGACGAGGGCTATTACTACTACAGCGGCTACTATCACGATTATTACTACTCCCGCAACCCCAGCGAGCAGGAAGCCGACGCCAAGGCCGCTCAAACTCCCGCCGGCGACACCGAGATCAAGCAAAAATACTGACCTCCCTTCCGCCGCGATGCTGAAATTTTTTATTTGATGAAACCAAAATCCGTTTTCTCCGCATGCCAATTTCTTTGGTTGCTGCCTGTGTTGACACTGGCTTTGGCCGGTTGTTCCACGTCCGCCAGCAAGCCGGATCCGATGGCTCCGCCACGCTTTGTCAGCAATCCCGGCGAAGCCAATGTTCCCCGCCTGCACGTTGGCGACATAGTTTCCATCAGCTTTTCCGGTCTGCCGACCCCGTTGGAACCGTTGAACAAGCCCATCAAGGAAGACGGCACCATCTCGATGCCGGACATTGGTGACGTCAAAGCCGCCGGCAAAACCATCGGCGAACTCGAAGACACCATCCACGACCTTTACGTTCCGAAAATTTATCTGCACCTGAACGTCACCGTGACGACGAGCAGCGACCGCGTCTATTATATTCGCGGCGAGGTCCGGTCGCCCGGCCGCCTGATTTACGCCGGGCCGATCACCGTGAGCAAGGCCATCACCTCCGCTGGCGACTTTACCGACTTTGCCAAACGCAGCAAGGTCTGGCTGATCCGCGTCAACGGCGACCGGTTCAAGCTCAATGTCAACCGCATCCTCGAAGGCAAGGATCCCGACCCGCCCGTTTATCCCGGCGACCAGATTGAAGTGAGCCGCCGGATTTTCTGATGATTCAACTGAAAATTCTCTCCGGACAGACGGCGGGTGACACTCTAGTCGTCCGCCGTTTCCCTTTCCGCATCGGCCGCGCGCCGGAAAATGATTTGCGTCTCGAAGCTCCCGGCGTCTGGGACCAGCACCTAACCTTGGAATTCGACCCGTCGGCAGGCTTTCGGCTCCACGCCGCGCCAGACGCCTGCGCCACCATCAATGCGGAGCCGGAACAATCCGCCCGCCTGCGCAACGGCGACGTCATCGCCTTTGGCTCCGCCAAAATCCAGTTCTGGCTCGCCGCGCCGCTCCAGCGCGGACTCCGCCTGCGCGAATTTTCCGTCTGGCTCCTGCTCGCCGGCATTACAGCTTTCCAGTTCTTCCTGATCTACCGGTTGCTGAAATAAAAAACCACGCGCATTGATTTCGCGTGGTTGAAATGAATGGGTGGGACGGGCGTCCTCGCGGGCCGGATTTCAATGCCGGAAATGCCGCGCGCCGGTGAACGCCATCGCCATCCCGCGCGCGTCCGCCGCCGCAATGACCTCCGCGTCCTTCACCGAGCCGCCCGGCTGGATCGCCGCCGTCGCGCCCGCGTCCGCCGCCGCGAGGAGACCATCGGGGAACGGGAAAAACGCGTCGCTGCAAACCACACTGCCGGCGAGCGGCAGTTTGGCCTCGCCCGCTTTCCAGACGGCGATGCGGCTGCTGTCCACGCGGCTCATCTGGCCCGCGCCGGTGCCGAGCGTCCGGCCATCGCCGACGTAGAGAATCGCGTTTGATTTCAAGTGTTTCACCACACGCCAGCCGAAGGTCATCGCTTTCAATTCCGCTTCCGTCGGCTGCCGCTTCGTGACGATTTTCAAATCCGCCGCTTTCGTCACCTTCAAATCGCGCTGCTGGAGCAGGAAGGAATCCGCGCCGACACTGCGCAGGTCCCACGGCTGCGCCGACAGCGGGCATTTCTGGATTTGCAGCAGCCGGAGATTTTTTTTCTTCTGCAAAATCTCCAGCGCCGCCGCCGAGAATTCCGGCGCGACGATGACCTCGCTGAAGATTTCCGAGATCGCCTCCGCGCAAGCGCCGTCGAGCGTCTGGTTCACCGCGATGATGCCGCCAAACGGTGCCTGTTTGTCCGTCGCAAAAGCTTTGTCCCACGCCTCGCGCAGATTCGCGCCCTGGCCGACGCCGCACGGATTCGTGTGCTTCAAAATCGCCAAGGTTGGCCGGTCGTTTTTGAATTCTGCGATCAGCGCCGCCGCCGCCGTGAGGTCCAAAATATTGTTGTAGGAAAGTTCCTTGCCATGGAGCTGCTGGAAAAAGTCGTGGAACTTGCCGTAAAGCGCCGCCGTCTGGTGCGGATTTTCGCCGTAGCGCAGCGGCTGCGCCAGCGGGGCGGAAATCGTCAGCACCTGCGGCAGCGCCGTCTTGTCGGCGGCAAATTCCCTTTGCAGATGCGTGGCGATGGCGGCGTCGTAGGCGGCGGTGCGCGCATAGACTTTCGCGCAGAGCTTGCGGCGGAGTTCCAAAGTGGTGTTGCCGGTTTCGGAAATTTGTTTCGCCACTTCCGCATAATCAAACGGGTCCACGATGACCGTCACGCTGTCGTGATTCTTCGCCGCGCTGCGAAGCATCGAAGGCCCGCCGATGTCAATGTTTTCAATCGCGTCATGCAGCTTCACATCCGGCTTGGCGACGGTGGCCTCGAACGGATACAGATTCACGACGACGAGATCAATCGGCTGGATGGCGTGCTGTTTGACCGCCGCCTCGTGCGTGGCGTTGCCGCGAATGTAGAGCAGGCCGCCGTGGACGAGCGGATGCAGCGTCTTCACGCGGCCATCGAGCATTTCGGGAAAGCCGGTGTGCTCGCTAATGTCCTTCACCGCGAGGCCGGCTTCGCGGAGCGCCTTGGCGGTGCCGCCGGTGGAGATGAGTTCGACGCCGGCGGCGGCGAGGATTTGGGCGAAGGCCACGAGGCCGGTTTTGTCGGAAACCGAAAGCAGGGCGCGTTGAATTTTCACGCGCAATAAAATCCGCGAAAGCCGGCGTCACCGCAACCGGCAAATTGATTTTTCAAAATCAATTTATGTTCGCGCGGTGAAATTATTTCAGCGGCACCAGATCCGCGCCGATGGCCCGTTCCAGCCGGGCGCGCGCGGCGGCGTAATCGTGCTGGGCCGTGATTTGCGTCGTGCGCGCCTGCGTGAGCGAGGTTTCGGCGTCCAGCACGTCGAGTTGCGTGCCGGTGCCAGCCTCGGCGCGGGCGTTGGCTTCGCGCAACGCCTCATCGGCTTCCTCCTGAACTTTTGCCTGTGAATCCAAAACCTCCCGCACCTCGATGAAATCGGAATACGCCGTGCGCACGGCGAGTTCGATCTGGCGGGACTGGTCGGCGAGGTCGGTCTGGGCGTGGGCATACTGCGCATTGGCCTGCACGACTTTGCCGTGCGTCAGCAACCCGTCGAAGATGGCCCAGCTCATCTGCGCGCCGGCGTTCCAGCCGTCCAGTTCGCTGCCTACATCGGCGCTGAACGGATTATTGATCCAGTTATAGCCGGCAAACACCTGCACCGTCGGCTTGTAGCCCGACTTGGCGTTGACGATGTTGAGCTGCTGCAGTTCGGTTTGCTTGCGCAGCGCGAGCAGTTCCGTGCGCCGCGCCAGCGCCTGCTGGATGGCGTCGGGCAGCACCACGTTCCACGGCGCGGTGTCGAAATTGTCGGTGAGGTTGAGCGGCAGATTTTCCCAGACCGCGCGCGGCAGATTGTAGCCGAGCAGGTTGGAGAGATTGTTTTTGGCGATGCGATGCTGGTTGCGGGCGTGAATGAGGTTCGGCCGTTCGTTGGCCACGGCCACCTCGGCGCGCAGCACGTTGAAATGCGGCACGGTGCCGGCGTCATAGCGGCGCTGCTGGTCGTCCAACTCCTTTTGCAGCAGATTTACCGAGGCCTCGTGAACGATGATTTGCTGCGCGGCCAGCAGCACGTCGTAATACGCCAGCCGCACGTTCAACAAGGTGTCGGCCACCACCGTGTCGTATTGCGCGATGGCCTGCTGATCCGTCGCCCGCGCGGCTTGGATGGCGGCGCGCAGCTTGCCGCCCTCGTAGATGGCCTGGCTGATCTGGACGCCGCCATTCCAATTCTGATGCGGCACCGCGAAGGGCACGCCGCTGGGAGACAAGGTGATTTCCTGGTTCTGATATTTGCCGCTGGCCTGCAGTTGCGGTAGCACCACCGCGCGCGTCTGCACCACCAGGCCGTGCGAGGCTTCGAGATCGTTCTTGGCCTTCAGAATGGTCGCGTTCTGCGTCAGCGCGGTGTTCAGCGCGTCGGCCAGGGACAGCGGGCGCGACAGCCACGCGGGCGCGTTGGTGTCAGCGGCGGCGACCCCCAGGGCGAAACCGAGAACCAGCGAAAACAGCGTCAGTTTTTTCATACAGGCTCGCCATCCTACCATTCGGTAGGTTAAAAGTCGAATGAATCGTTACGCCGGCAAAGCAGATTATCGCCCAGCCAGATACGAATACCCAAAGTGAATGGCGTCGCCGGAAGTTTGGCGGGCAGGCGGAGAAATGTCTTCGGCTGGGAGTGAAATCTCCCCGGAGCGGAGCGTTGTGGCCGGGGAAATTTCCGTTCCACCCTTGGGCGCCGGGCAAAGTTGCCGGGGCAACTTCCGCCGTGTCCCCGGTGGGGAGCAAAATGTCCCGAGCCATTTCTGTCGCGACCCCGGAGCAAACCGGAAATATCCCCGGACATTTCGCCCGCCGCCCGCCCAACTTCCGTCCGGCCCGTGGGATTTTCTAAAATTTCCTGAGATATTTCTGAAATAGACCCGGAAACAAGGCGCTTTCCCACCCAATTTGCCGCCAAAACTAGAAACACTTCTGTCTAATCATCTGTATATTACAAACTGAAAAATGCAACTACTAGATAGTTTTAGAAGTTCTAATAACTTCGGGACGTGTCAATAAATTCATCCCGGCCCAAAATGGAGGGTTCGGGACAAACAAAAACCAAACCGGCCACTGGCCGGAGCAGAAACGGAGCAAAACTATGGCAGACTATGTTCCTACCACCGATGGCGGCCTGAAAAACTGGCTCATCAACCTCAAGACGGACGTGCCCAAGCACGTCACCGAACTTGAAATCACGCCGGCACGGCTGACCAACATCACCGGCTGGTGTGAGGCGCTGCTCACGGCCATGCAGACGGCGGATCAGGCCAAAAACGTCTGGCTCGCCGCGTCCCAGGCCAAGCAAACCCAGATGGACACCAGCCTTGCCGGCCTGCGCGGCGAGATTGCCAAATGGAAAGTCACCGACGGCATGACCGACGCCATCGCCACCGAACTGCAAATTGTCAGCGGCAGTGCGCCGTTCCATCCCGAAACCTATCAGGCGCAGATCACCGTGACGGCCTTCAGCGGCTATGTGCGCATCAAGTTCACCAAAAACGGCGCGGACGGCATCAACCTGTATTCGCGGCTCAAGGGCCAGATCGCGTGGAAGTTTGTCTCCCGCGACACCAACTCGCCCTACGACGACCACACGCCGCTGGCTGTGCCCGGCCAATCCGAGGTGCGGGAATACCAGGCCTTCGGCCTTTGGGGCGATGACCAGATTGGCATTCCGAGCGACATCGTCAGCGTGACGTTTGCGGGTTAAAAAAATCGGCAATCACAACCCTCCGGCGTGCCAAAACGTCGGGGGGGGCTTTTATTTTCTGGGGAGAATCGGCCAAAGGCGGTTTGAGGTGGACGAATGGGGCAAAGGGCGCCGCGCGGAATATCCCGAAGGGATTTCATCATTCAGCCCAGCGTTGGCCGATGAAATCGGACTACGCCGGGTGGCGACACAAAATGAAATCAATCCTGAAGGGATTGCATCGGGCGCAAACGTGATGCAACCGCGTTGCGGTAGAAAATTGGTTTGGACGTTGACCCAGTGTAGCCGCTGCGCGTCAACGCTGGGCTGAATGATCCAATCCCGTTGGGATTTTGGAAAATAGCCCAGCCATTTATGGCTGGGTTCACCATGCGCAAACAAAACAAGTCCCGTCAGGGACGAAAGAAACGTTCTGCCGTCCCTCGCGGGACTTTTACCAATCGTGCGCCAACCACCCAGCCTTGAAAGGCTGGGCTATTTTCAATCCGCCCAGCGCCGTCAGGAGCGGCATAGTTATAGCATCCAAAATCAAACAAGGTTTCAAGCTCAGTCTGGTGGCCGTGCGCCAGCACCGGAATATGCCGCTCCGACGGGGCTGTGTCCTTCGCCAGTGGGAATGGGAGAAGGTGGCGAAGCAGGATGAGGGTTATGGGGAAAACCGGCGCGGATGACTACAAAGATTTCGCTCCTGACGGAGCTTTCGGACGGCCGCAAACATTAGTGCCGCGAAAACGAAAATCTATTTACCTTTATAGCGAAGATAAAAATAAAAATGAGGATCAACAACCGTAAGCTGCTTTTTTCCTCCATCCCATTGTATCGGTGGTCTGCTATTAAAGAGCTTGGGTGTATTTCCAAGTGCCATCAAAATGTTCGGTTGTTGGGATGAACGAACAAGTTTTGCAGCCCGATCTTTCAAGTCGTCCAAGCTAATTGTCAAAAACGGAGGGTTGCTTGCAAGGATACGAACAAGCACTTCATACACGTCACCCTCAGCTCCATCGGCAAGGCTGTAAATATTTCTGGGACTACCTCTTTCTTCTGGTCCGTTTCGTAGTGAATCGAGCGGCGTGCTGTAGTTGTATGACCGAACGGCTTTATCCTTCACTTTCTGTAAGTCAAAGTTCAAAGCGGTCACTTCCTGATGTTCAAAAGGTATGTCAGCGGATAAAACCCGACAGGTTTCCAGGCAAAGAGTCTGCATTAACTGCGGCGAGCGGAGCGCTTCGCGTGCCAGAACGCGAATAACATCTTCTGCAACTTTCAAGTCCAACTTGGCGAACCCCTTCAATCCAATTTGCACGAGATCTTCTTCAGACCAAAAGCCAACGTTCACCTCAAAGAAACGTCCGCTCATGTCGGGATTGCTACGAACAGGATCATCAACGCGGTGGGGGGTATTCAAAACAACAAAGCGTAGTCCCCTGCTTGCAGCATTCTTCATTTGTCGGCAGATCGCGCCTTGCAATTCACGTTTCACATAATGAAAGTCATCCAAAACAACTGGAAGACCACGGTGAATTAACAGGTCAATTGTTTCACCAACAGAATTATTTGCATAACCACTGGTAACAGGTGATTGTAGCTGTCGAAACGCCTCTGACCAAAGGCTGTATTCATTTTCAATACGGTCGCCAGTTACGAGAATTCTTTCTTTTCCGAAAATTTTATCGCAAAGAGTTGTTTTCCCTGTTTTTGATTCACCAACGATGGAGACAATTTTATTGGCTTGGGCCAAACCTTCTTTCAGTTCGGTCTCAAGTCGTCCACCAGCTTGTCCCACATAAGTTAAATCAGGAAATCCGTCTGTGACGAATACTTGTTCAGGTGTGTTTGGCATTTGTTTTGTTCCTCGATAATTTAATTCTTCGCCCCAGCCAACTCTTCCTCAAAATCCACGATCTCCTTGATCTGCACCAGGAACCAGCGGTCAATCTTCGTGAGGTTGAAAATCTCCTCGATGGTGAAGCCGGCGCGCAGGGCGTGGCGGATGAAGAAGATGCGCTCGGCGTTGGGCACGCTCAGTTTGCGGCTGATGACGTCGCGCGGGAGGATGTCGCGGTCGCCGTAAACTTCTGTTCCAATTCGCCATGGCTTGCCGTCACCGCCGAGTCCACTGCGCCCGATTTCGAGTGAGCGGAGACATTTTTGGAGGGATTCTTTGAAGGTTCGTCCGATTGCCATCGCTTCGCCGACGCTTTTCATCTGCGTGGTGAGCGTGGGGTCGGCCTGCGGGAATTTCTCGAAGGCAAAGCGCGGAATTTTCGTGACGACGTAATCAATGCTCGGCTCGAAGCTGGCGGGCGTTTCGCGCGTGATGTCGTTCTTGAGTTCGTCGAGCAGGTAGCCGACGGCGAGTTTGGCGGCGATCTTGGCGATCGGGAAGCCCGTGGCTTTTGATGCCAGAGCGGAGCTCCGGCTGACGCGCGGGTTCATTTCGATGATGACCATGCGGCCATTCTCCGGGCTGACGCCGAACTGGATGTTCGAGCCGCCGGTCTCGACGCCCACGGCGCGGATGACGGCGAAGCTCTGGTCCCGCATGATCTGAAATTCCTTGTCGGTCAGCGTCTGGATGGGCGCGACGGTGATGCTGTCGCCGGTGTGGACGCCCATGGGATCGAAGTTCTCGATTGAGCAGATGATGACGCAGTTGTCGGCCTTGTCGCGCATGACTTCCATCTCGTATTCCTTCCAGCCGAGGAGGGATTCTTCGATGAGAATTTCGTTCACGGGCGAAAGTTCGATGCCGCGTTTGGCAATCTCCTCGAACTCGTCGCGGTTGTAACCGATGCCGCCGCCGGTGCCGCCGAGCGTGAACGCGGGCCGGATGATGAGCGGGAACTTGCCGATTTTGTCCGCCACGGCGCGGGCCTCGTCCATGTTGTGCGCCACGCCGGAAATCGGCACGTCGAGCCCAATGGATAGCATCAAATCTTTGAATGCCAGCCGGTCTTCGCCTTTGTGAATCGCTTCCGGTTTTGCGCCGATCATCTCCACGTCGTGGCGTTCCAATGCGCCGTTTTTATGCAGCGCCATCGCGGTGTTCAAAGCCGTCTGGCCGCCGAGCGTGGGCAGCAAAACGAGTTTGCCCTGCGCGCCGAGTTTCTTCATTTCCGCTTTTTCGCGGATGAGAATTTTCTCCACGCACTCGGGCGTGATCGGCTCGATGTAAGTGCGGTCGGCGAACTCCGGGTCGGTCATGATGGTGGCCGGGTTGGAGTTGATGAGGATGACGCGGTAGCCTTCCTCCTTGAGGGCTTTGCACGCCTGCGTGCCGGAGTAATCGAACTCGCACGCCTGGCCGATGATGATCGGGCCGGCGCCGATGATGAGGACGCTGTGGATGTCGGTGCGCTTGGGCATTGAGAAATTTTAGATTCGTGATTTTTGATTTACGATTGAGCGGCGCGGCGCGGCGAAATCGTTGGTTCAAACGGCCACAGATTGAACACGGAAATGGGACGAAATAAAACAAAAAACTTGCGCGGGCGCAGCAGGACCGCTCAACGGCACATCCAGAAATGAAAATCCCCTTGCCAAGGTCTCGATTTAGGGTAAACTGTTGTCATTGGAGCTTTTTCCTGCTTTTTGAAAAAGCATTAACAGACCAATAAACTCAAAAATAATCGGCTATGAAAAAAATACACATAAAACAAATTGTTTCCGTATTGGGTTGCACTGCGCTGCTGGCCGGTTGCACCTCGACATCTCCAGTGGCTTCCACACCGGACCATCCGAGCAATTACCAGTCTGGCTCCAGCACCGCTGAAGTCCAGGCCGGTTATGATACTTTTGGTCGTAAATTGGACGCGGCACCGGCTCCGGCTCCGGCTCCGGCGGAAATACCAGCCGCTGCACCCATGAAGTCCGCCAGTTCGTCAGCCTATTTCCCTAGCGGCAACGCCTGCGGCAGCGGCATTCTGCTCCAAAAGTTTGCCCCGGCAGAAGTCATCGCCGGCCAGCCCTACCAATACTCCTACAAGGTCAGCAACCTGACTGATGCAACGCTGGAGAATGTCGTGGTCAATGACCGCGTGAGCAGCGATTTTTCGGCCACGGATTCCACCCCGAAAGCCGACAGCATGGCCGACGGCAAGGCGTCCTGGAACCTCGGCACTTTCGGGCCGAAGGAAGTCAAGACCATCGTCGTGAATGGCTCCAGTCCGGATGAAGGCGTTGTGACCACCTGCGGCACGGCCACCTACAACCCGGTCGCCTGCCAGGACATTCACGTCGTGAAGGCCAACATCGCGCTGACCAAGACCGAGCCGGCGGATGAGAATATTTGCGACCCGATTCCCGTCGTGCTCGACGTGAAAAACACCGGCAGCAGCGCGCTCAGTGGCGTGCAGATCACCGACACCTTGCCCGCCGGCATGACCAGCGACGGCAAGAGCGCCTTGACCTTTGATGTTGGCAATCTGGCTCCCGGTGAGAGCAAGGAAATCAAGTATAACGCCGCCGCTTCCACCACCGGCAAGCTGGTCAACTCGGCAAAGGTGACTTCGGCTCAAGGCGTGTCCGCCGAGGCGTCCGCCACCACCACGGTTCACCAGCCGGTCCTGGCGGTCACCTGCAAAGCGGCCGATCAGTCATTCTTGGGCCGCAAATTTGATGTCTGCTACACGGTGGCCAACTCCGGCGACGCGGCGGCGGCTGGCGCGACGCTCGCGGTTGCGATTCCCGCTGGACTGAACGTCGTCAACACCACCGGCAACGGCCAGGTCAAGGACGGCAACATTGTTTACGATCTCGGCAGCATTGACGCCGGAGCTTCCCAGAATGTTTGCGCCACCTTTGTGGGCGCGGCGGCTGGCACCTACAGCTTTACGGGCACGACCAAAGGCACCTGTGCGGCGGCAGCCACGACCAGTTGCGAAACCAAGGTCGTCGGCGTCGCGGCCATCCTGCTGGAAAAGAAGGATGATCCGGATCCGGTGGCCGTCGGCGACACCACGACCTACACGGTCAAAGTCACCAACCAAGGTTCGGCGAATGATTCCAATGTGCATGTGACCGTGACGGTGGACGACGAACTCGTTCCGGTCAGCGCTTCCGCTGGCACCATCAACGGGCAGGTCATTGACTTCCCGGTTGTGCCGACGCTTGCGCCGAAAGACGCGGTGACCTACACCATCGTTGCCAAGGGCGTGAAGGCCGGCGGCGCGGTGACCAAGTTCTCGCTCAAGTCTGACATGCTGACCTCGCCGATCACCGCCGAGGAGAGCACCACGGTCTATTGATCTGATTTTTGTCACCAGGCCGCCAAAGAAATTTGGCGGCCTTTTTTATTGGTCAACCCGCCGTGCGCCCGCGTAAAAAAACATTGGCGTGCGCCCGGTTTTTAACCAGAGTTAGCTTATGCACCATTATTTCTCCCGCCGCTTCGTCCGGTCGCTGGCTTTGACGTTTGCCTTTGCCGTCAACGCCCAGGCCGAACATCACCGCGCCACGCATCTCGGCAACCCCGCCACGCGCTTCGCGCCCACGATGTATTCGCCGGCTGATTTGCGCGCGCGGTTCAGCGATGAAAAACTGCGCCCCGACTTTGCCGAGATTTTGCACCAGTGGGGCTGGCCCGGCGACGTGGACGATTTCTATGCCGCCGGACTGACGAATGAAATCATCGAATGGCAGATTCCGGTGGGCGAAACCATGCCGTTCATGTCCTCGCGCGAGGACGGCAAGCCCATTTGTCTGCGGAATGTGACTTGGGCGGGCGCGGCACCGATTTCCGCCTACGCCTTTTATTTCACCTCCAAGGGCGAACGCTACCGCTGCGTGACGCCGAAACCGTGCAGCAATTTTTTTGTCGAAGACCTCGGCCCGGAACCAAAGGCCGGGCTGGCGGTGGATTGCAGTGTGCCGGACAAAATCATCGCCGGCCGGAAACTGGAAGTCTGCCTGACCGTTCACAACACCGGCAACATCCGTTCCACCAACGCGGTCGCCACCCTGCAACTGCCGGAAAATGTCGCGGTCATCGCGACGACCGACGGCGGCGTCGGCACGAACAATTCGGTGGTGTGGCGGATTCCCGATTTGTCGCCGGACTCGGCCAAACAGGTTTGCACGCGACTGAAGACGATTCAGCCCGGCTCGCTGGCGTTCAATTCCTCGGTTGCCAGTCCGGCGGTTGCGCCCGTGCAAAGTTCCTGTGAAACCACCGTGCTCGGCATCCCGGCCATCCTGCTGGAAAAGAGCGACGATCCCGATCCGGTCTCGATTGGTTTCACCACCACTTACACCGTCAAGGTCACCAACCAGGGCACGGCAGACGACGCCAATGTGCAAGTCGTCGTGAACATCGCGCCGGAACTGGTGCCGGTCAGCGCCAGCGAAGGCACGATTGACGGGCAAACCGTCACGCTGCCGGTGGTGCCGACGCTCGCGGCGAAGCAGGCCGTCACCTACCAGATCGTCGCCAAAGGCGTGAAGGCCGGCGACGGCCACACGAAATTCACGCTCTCTTCGGCCATGCTGGGTTCCTCGATTTACGCGGAAGAGAGCACGACGGCTTATTGAAGAAAAATCATTGCGGACCGTTCAAATCCTTTCAACGGTGCCGGTCATCGGCACGAAGTGCACCGGCACAACGATTATATCGACCAGCCGGTCGGCGCGCTTCTCGAAAATTTTCAGTTCCTGATTTTCCAGCGGCCCCAGCGGAATTTTTCCGGCGCGCAGGTCGCGATGACGGCGTCGAACGGTGCCGCTTCGGGTCAGCCCGCGTGACCATCGCCGCCACGCAGATGCCCGTTGGAACAGCCGAGCCGCTGCAAGCTGGCGGCGGCACGCTCCGCCAGCGGGGCGATGATTTCGATGGTGAAGACTTCCGCCGCCGAATTTCAAAGAGCGCATTTCGGCCAGATCATTTTCAATGGCGACGAGCTGGCGGACTATTGCCTCTGGCAAAAAAACCTAAATGAAAAGCAAGCCGGCGAGTGGGAAAAGATTTTGGATAGCCTGCAACCCGGCCAGGGAGTGAAGAAGAAACTCGAAGCGTTCAAGCAAAAAGTTGCGGAAGCGCCGGTGGCAACGCCGCGTCCCCCGTCGGGGTAGTCTCACTCCGACCTTAACCGCGCGACATACCACGGCTGTGCGCCTTCGCTGATTTTCAGGACGACATTTGTAATGCCAATGAGTTCGGCGTGGCTGGCCGCGAGCCAGCCGTCAATCGTCTGGCCGTGCGATTGCAAATTGAATCCGCCCACAACGACAATCTGCGCCCGCTGGCGGATGAACTCCGGTGAATCGCTCAACAGAAAATGCTCCACCCGCCGGGAGCCGAACGGCCGCCATAGCGAGAGGTCGCAGTCATCCGTATCGCCGATGAAGCCGACCACCCTTACGTCCGGCGGGAAAAATTGGCGCACGCCGGCGAGCGCGTCGTTCCGCTGCGAATAAACGGTGTAAACCTTGAGCGCGCGGGCGATGGCCGGTTGCTCCGGAAGGCGTGTCTGTAGATTGGATAAAATTGTTTTGGCCGGCCAGAGCGGGCGATCTGGCGACAAGACCAGCACGACGCAAGCCAAAACCAACGTGGCACCCGCCAGCCCGCGCCACCAACGCCGGCGAATAATTCGGGATTGCCCCGTTCCCAGAAGCAGCAGCGGCACCAGCAGCAGATAATACGGCGCGATCAGCCGGGCGGCCGTGGTCAATCCGGATTTTGCGAAAAAGACCAGCAGCGCAAGCCAAACCGCGACGAGCACGGATCGTCCAAGCCAGATCGGTATGGACTGTCTGCCCGGTGTCGGTTGGTTGATTCCGCGCGGCCAGCCTGAAGCCAAAACCGATATGGCCAGCAAAACACTGAGGCCAAAGCCGAGGCCCGCCCAATCCTCGGTCGGCAGTTCGCCCACGGAAAAAAAACCGGTGTCAAAATTGGTTTTGACCGTCTGCACGATGGCGGGCGGAAGCATCAGTGGCGCGTGCTGATTCCACCAGCCGGCGGGCGGGAAAACCGGCGGCACCAAGTTCGCCAGCAACAATTGAAACACATTGCCCATGATGCCAATCCACGGCTGGTGGATTTCAAATCGGCCCGGTTCGACCGTCCGCCCCAGCCAGTCGCCGCAATAAATTTGGTTCAATCCGGCCAGGGACAAAAAGGAAACGATCCCGGCCCAGGCAACCACGGCCAGGGTCGCCAACCCGTTGCGCCGCAGCAGCGGAACCAGCGGAAAAATCAAGACCAGCCACGGCAGCAGCAGCGGTAGGCTCACGGGTTTGGTGCCCGTCATCAGGGCGATGGCGAGAAGGGAGCACCACAAATCGCCGGCGCGGCGGGACGCCCAGGCGCGACCACCAAAATCAATCGCCGCCAGGGCGAAAAAGGCGCCAAAAAAGTCGTTCCCGATGCTGCCCGCTTGGAGCAAAAAATTGTAGCCGGCCGGCAGCAGCCACATCCAGACCCGCGCCACTCGGGCATTCACGCCCAGCCGCGTGAACGTGCTGAAAATCAAACCGGGCAGCAGCAGAAACGGAAGGAAGTTGACCAGAAATAGCGCGCGGTCGGATTGGGTGAACAGCACGACCGGCGTGGTCAGCCATTCAAACGCCAGGCCGCTGTAGTTCATGCGGACGATGGGCGTGTGAAGCCAGCACCACTGGCCGTGGGCGAGCCATTGCAGGACGCGCGCCAGATGATAGTTCAGGCCGGTGTAATTGCTCGGCGGATCAATCGCGCCGCCGGCAAACACCAGCAGCGCCAGCGCCGCAAACGCGCCCGGCAGCGGCCGACGACAGCGGCGGAAGGTTTTTTTCCAGACAGCCCAACCTTCGATGAGGTGGAAGCCCAATCTTTTTCGGCAAAGAAAAAAAACGGCGGCCGCGAGGGCAAAAAAGACGGCGTAGCCAAACCGGTTCAATTGGCCGACCGCCGACAAACTCCAGCCAGCCAGATTGGCCAGAGCGCAGACCAAAATCCAAAGCCGGACAGACTTCATCTTGGCTAGAAGAGTTTGGACTGCCCGCCCGCCGCCGGTTTCAGGCCGAGCTTTTGGTAGCTCGACTCGGTGGCGACGCGGCCTTGCGGCGTGCGGTTGAGATAGCCTTCCATGATGAGATACGGCTCATAGACTTCCTCAATCGTGTCCGGCTCCTCGCCGACGGCGACGGCGAGCGAATTCACGCCGACCGGTCCGCCGCCGAATTTCACGATGACGGCTTCAAGAATTCTTTTATCCATTTCGTCCAGACCGTTTTCGTCAATCTCCAGCATCGCCAGTGCTTTGTCGGCGACTTCCCTCGTGATACGGCCGTCGTGCCGCACCTGCGCATAATCGCGGACGCGGCGGAGCAGATTGTTCGCGATGCGCGGCGTGCCGCGGCTGCGGCGGGCGATTTCGTGTGCGCCGGCGGGATCAATTTCCACCGCCAGCAAATTCGCCGAGCGGAGAACAATTTTGTCCAAATCCGCCGCGCAATAATAATCCAGCCGCTCGCGCATACCGAAGCGCGTGAGCAGCGGCGCGCTCAACAAACCGCTGCGCGTCGTCGCGCCGATGAGCGTGAAGCGCGGCAGGTTCAGCCGCACGCTGCGCGCGTTCGGCCCTTGGTCAATAATGATGTCCAGTTTGAAATCCTCCATCGCGGGATAAAGATATTCCTCGATGGTTTTTTGCAGGCGGTGGATTTCGTCAATGAACAGCACGTCGCCTTCTTCGAGATTGGTCAGCAAGCCGGCGAGGTCGCTGGCCTTTTCAATCGTCGGGCCGCTGGTCGCTTTGACATTTGCGCCCATCGCCTTCGCCAAAATATTTGCGATGGTGGTTTTACCGAGGCCAGGCGGGCCGCTCAACAGAATGTGGTCCAGCGCCTCGCCGCGTTGCCGGGCGGCGGCGACGGAAATTTCCAGCCGCTCCTTCACCTTCGGCTGGCCGGTGAAATCGGAGAAAAGCGCCGGCCGCAGCGTCATTTCCAGCGCGGCGTCGGGTTTGTTTAAATTGGTGACGGGACGTTCGGACATCTTGGAAAGCTTGCGCCAGGACGCGCACAGCGGCAAGCGTGTTTCCAGCCGAATTGAATGCCGCCGCTCGCCGGGTCAGTCCTTCTGGCGTCGTCAACTGCCTAACCCGGACATTTCATAGTGGTATTTGATTTTGGGAAAAGGCGGTGCGGAGGCGGTCTCTGACGGCTGGTTGGGGAAAAATGGGAAGCCCAACGACCGTTGTGACGCCGAAAGGCTCGCCGCCGACCGTTTTTGACGACACCTCCGGCAGGGGGGACTTTGCTTTCCAGAAAAAGGCCGGCTCAACCGCTGGCGGGAGCCAGCGGTTTGCGTCGCTGCTGGCAGTGGCGGAACAAGGCTTGCAGCGGATAGGCGCGGCTCAACGGCACATCGACCCGGCGCACCCTCACGCGCACTTGCCCGCTACTTTCAACAGCTTGACCCGGACACTGCCCGCCGTCGCCCGCGCCAGCACCGCCGTGACGCCCAAGCCGGCGTCCGCCTGACGCCACAACAACACCCCGCCAGCGCTGGAAAGGGTTCCCCCGGAAAAATCAGTCGCGACTTTTCGGGAACCGGGGTCTGGAAAGAGCCAGGGCAGTTCTCGACAGTCTGTCGGCGCAGCAGCGGTGAGTGGCGTTTTCATTTGGCTCAATGTTTTCAAGCCTTCTGACCCGCTCACCCCTTTTTGGTTCAATCCCACTAGGATATATCCGGGCTAGGTAGATTCCAGCAGACGCACGGGAATCCTCTTCTCCCTCAAAAACCGCTTCACATCGCCGACGGTGTGGGTGCCAAAATGGAAAATGCTCGCGGCAAGGACGGCATCGGCGTTGCCGGCGAGCAGCACTTCGGCCATGTGCTCCAGCGTGCCCGCGCCGCCGCTGGCCACCACCGGCACACCCACGGCTTCGCTCACGCGCCGCGTGATGACGAGGTCAAACCCGGCCTGGGTGCCGTCGGCGTCAATGGAGTTCAACACGATTTCACCCGCGCCGAGTGCCACGGCGCGTTTGGCCCATTCAATCGCGTTGAGGCCGGTGGCCTTGCGTCCGCCGTGCGAGAACACGCCCCATTGGTCCGGCGCGATTTTCTTGGCATCAATCGAGACGACGATGCACTGGCTGCCGAATTTTTCCGCGCCCTGCCGGATGAGTTCGGGATCGGCGATGGCACTGGAGTTGATGGATATCTTATCCGCCCCGGCGCGGAGCATCGTGAACATGTCGTCCACGGACCTGATGCCACCGCCGACGGTCAGTGGCATGAAGCATTGGTCGGCGGCGCGCTCGATGACGTCCACCATCGTGGTCCGACCGTGTGCTGTGGCGGTGATGTCGAAGAAGACCATTTCATCCGCGCCTTGCTCGTTGTAGCGGAGCGCGAGTTCGACCGGGTCGCCGACGTTGCGCAGGCCACCCTTTTCGGCGACACCGAACTGGACACCGCGGGTCACCTGTCCGGCATGGACATCAAGGCAGGGGATGACACGTTTGGCAATCACGCGATCATTGAAGCGGCAACGGTGCCACAAAGCAAATGTTTCCGTCCGGCGACTGCGGCGGGACTATGAAAAATGTTGATTTTGGATTGAACTAATCTACCTTGTAGTTGTCGAGTTACATAAAAGTGACTGTTGAACAAATGAGCATGAAAACCAACAAATTGACTTTGATCCTCGCGGGTTCGGCGATGCTGCTTTCCGGCTGCGTCAATCCGGACGGTTCGCAGAACAACACGGGCACGGGCGCGCTGATTGGCGGCGCTTTTGGCGCCCTGACGGGCGCGGCCCTCGGCGGCTACTGTAACGGCGGGCAGGATACGCTGATCGGGGCGGCGGCAGGCGCGCTGGTGGGCGGCTTGATTGGCAATTCAGCGGATCAAGAGCAGCGGGCACGGTTGCGCGCCCAGGCTCCGCAGACTTATGTCAAAGTGGAGCAGGGTCAGCCGCTGGCCGTGGCGGATGTGAAGGCGCTCGCCAAGGCCGGTATCAGCGAGGATGTGATCATCAGCCAGATCAAATCCTCCCGGACGGTTTATCATTTGAGCGCGGCGGACATTATTGACCTGCGCGATTGCGGCGTGAGCGACCGGGTGGTCAATTACATGATTGACACCCCGGCCACGGTGGGGGCCAACACCACTACCACCAGCGAAGTCATCGTGCCGCAAGCTCCGCCGCCGGCACCGGCGGAAACCGTCGTGGTCGCGCCGGGGCCGGATTACGTCTGGATCGGCGGCGAATGGGATTGGGCCGGTGGCGGCTGGGTCTGGCGGGCTGGTTATTGGGGCCATCCACCCTATGGCTATCACGTCTGGATGTCCGGTCGCAACTGGCAAGACGATCGTGGCTGGCACTGCGAGCGCGGGTATTGGCGCTGAAAGCCGCCGCCCGCGAAATCAAATCAATTTGCCGGGCGGGTTTTGAAATTAGGTGAACGCTCCGGGTGGTCTGGGATGCGCCAAACTTTAAGCGGGAAGCTGTTGGGTTTCGGCGGTTCTTTGCAGATCGCTTCGAGCACAATCGCAAGCCTGATCTGATTGGTAGATCCTTTTTGATCAATTCCCGAAGTCTTGCGGCAGCGGACCGGCCAAAGATTGAGAATAGCCACAGCCGCCGGTCGAATCAAATCATGGTCGAGCTATTCTCGACAGCCGGCGCTGTTATTTCTTATTTTCCTCAAGCAACGACCGGGCTTCAGCGATGCGTCGTTCCTGGTCGGCCGCGCGGAGCGCGGCGATCAGTTCGCGAATTTCCTTGCCATTCAATACGCCGGGCGTGGCGCATTTTTTCCCGGTGTAGGCTTCATACTGGTCGGCCATGGACCAGCTATCACTGCGTTGGGGTGTCAGTGGAATGTCCGTATGGTCGGTGGATTTCAGGTTGGCCAACGGATTCCGGCACCAGCCATAGCGATAATGGACCGGCACCGGCACCAGCGGACTGGAAAGGATGATCACCTGCTTGTCAGATTTAGTCCGGTTGCGACCGTCCTTGCCTTTGCTTAGGAACTCGGCGTTGGCGGGTTGAAACTTCCCATCCTGGCCGGCGATGGCAAAGCCCAAAATCGGGCCGTCATTGTAGGGGGCGACGTCCTCATCGAACGTCAGCACGAGCTTGCCGTTCTCGACCTGCATCTCTTCGATGGTCGGCGGCTGCCACCGGATTTTCATCCCGTATTGCGTAGCCAAGGCCCAGCGGGCAATGCGTTCGCCCACCGGAATCTTGATCTGGGGATGATACCAGTTGCGGCGCTGGTCAAAACTGCTGGCAAAGCCGATGTTTTTATCGCCGGCTTTCTGCAAGTCCAAGAACGTCTGGTAATGCACTTCACGGATATAAATCCCTTCATCCACCGTCCGGGACAGAAAATTATCCAAGTCCTGCGGCTCGCCGTCGGTTTCCTGCGCGATGATGCCGAAAGCCATGTTCGGATCGTTGAAAGCCGTCCGCCAGGCCTTGATCATCGGGGCGAAGAGCTGGTAATACATGACGTGGCCATTGGGTTCCAAAGCGTTGTTGTAGCCCTGATGCCAGATGGCGCCTTTGACGGCCAGCCCGGCCATCGGCGCGATCTCGCTGGCGTAGCAGTTGCCGGGACGGTTCATATCGAGGGCCGGCCCGGGCTGTAAGTCGGCGGGCGGCGTGCGCCCGGAGACATCGTCACCTTTCTCCTTCATTTGCGCCGTGCGTTCATTGAACTTTTTGATTCTCGCCTCCAGGTCTTTTTGCGGATCAAACTCGGCGACTTTCTCGTCCCATTCGGCAAGTTTGGCTTTCACCTCCGGCGTATGGATGGACTTGAGCACCTCCAAAGGCATCCACGTCTCAATACAGGTTCCGCCCCGGGACGCATTGATGACGCCGATGGGAATCTGCGTTGCCATGTGCAGCCGCCGGGCGAAGACGTAACCGATGGCCGACATCTCGCGCACGGTCGCCGGCGAGCAGACGTCCCAGTAGCCCTGGCGAAAGTGGGTGCCGGACCAGTCGCTCCACCGATACCAGCGCGGAAACGACACCTTGGCGTCAGGACCGTTTTGCTGCGGGATCGTCAGCAGGCGGATGTTCGGGAAATTTGCCGAGACCACTTCCAGATCGCCGTTATCCACATTGGCGATGGGAAACTCCATGTTGCTCTGGCCGCCCAGCACCCAGACGTCGCCGACTAGGATATTCGTCAGAGTCAGCGTCTGGTTCCCGCCTTGGACCACCATCTCCTGCGGCGCGGCATTGGCGGGCAGGGCGGAAAAGGTGACTTGCCACGAACGGTCAGCGGCGGCTTTCGCCGTCTGCGTCTGGCCGGCGAAGGAAACCATCACCGACTCGCCCGGTGCCGCCCAGCCCCAGATCCGAATCGGTTTGTCGCGCTGCAGCACCATGTCCGACTGAAACAAGTTGTGCAGACACAGCCCGTTGCCAATCGCTGGCACCTCGATGAGATCCTTGCCGCGCTCTAGCTTGGGGTTCGTTGCCGCCGGCGCTACCGTCAGCAAGGCAGTGAGCAAGGTCGTTATTACGATGGTCGGTTTCTTCATAATGTTGTTGGCGGAGTGTAGTGGCTGATTGCAGGGTGTCAATCTGGCCGGTTTTGGGGAACACCGCGTTGCTGGCACCAGGAAAGACTTCAGGCCATCCACCACGGCGATCAGGGTGTCCTGCACGCCCCGGTTCTTGATCTCGGTCATCACTGGGAGCCAGAACTTGGCACCTGACGTAATGCACTTTGTCTTTCTGGGTATGCCTCACACACAAAAATCTCGGATAGGCCCCGTAATAAACACTTGTCGGCGGTCATTTATCGCCAGTTGACACGGAGTTAACGACTGACGATGTGGATTTAAGGAATGTCGAGGCGGGTTTGGCGAAAGTTGACGCGCCTTCATCGGTTGCGAAACGGCTTGTTTAAATATCGCCACGCCTTCGGCAACGGCGGGAATTTCTCCGGCCCTTGTCAATCCCGGTTCCACTGCACGCCCAAAAATCTTTCGCTTTGCGATTGACCGGCAAGGCGGGTTCTGTCGAAATGATGGAACATAGTAATTTTGCCCAGATGCCGAGAACGCCAATCAGAAACGGGAACGGGACGCCGCGCACGGGCGCGAACAAATACGACGCGCACCACAAGGTTTTGTCGCAGACTTACGGCGCGTTCGCCGACCTGCGCCGCGAATTGTCCGACTCGACGACCACGGTCAACGGGCGCGAGGACCTCCTGAAGAGCTTCGCCACCTGTCCGGATTCCCAGCGTGCGTGGCTGGCGCTGGAGGATTATTTTGAAAAGCTTTCGCTCTCGCGCCGCGATTTCCCCGCGACCGACTGGTGGCCGAAAATGCTCGCCGCCACCGGCAAGGCGCGGCTGGAGGAACTGGCGTTTTTGTTTCTGCGCGCCAAGCGGTCCGTGCCGCCGGAATTGTCGGCGCACGCCAGCCCCGACCGTTTCGCCCGGGCCGAGGAAGCCGAGCAGGAAATTCGGCTGGTGAAGGAGCTGGAAAACTGGCTCTCGCCGCCCGCGCCGCTGCATCTCGACACGCCGCGCGCCACGTTGCGCGTCGTCTGCAAGCCGCAGCCGGACGAACCGGAACCGTCGCGCTTCCGGCTGGCCGTGCAGTTTCTTCTGCTCCGCCCGCGCACCGGCGAGAAGGCGCGTTCGCTGCACGACCTCGTGGACCTGGTTGTCCGCGCCGCGCATGAGCAGGAATTGTTCACGCCGTGGGACTGGGAATTCGTCCAGTGGATCTACGACACGCACCGCGAACGCGCCGGCCATGCCACCACGCTGCTGTTGTCCGACGCGGAACTGCTCCAGTGGCTCGCGCGCTGGGGCCACACGAACCGGCTGGAATCGGCCGCCAACGGCCGGCCCATTTTTTTCCACGGCCACATCATCGCGCTGACACCGCATCTGGAGAATGGCGACAAGGAGCTGTCCTTCACCCACCGCATTTTGCTGCCGGACGGCAGCCATCATTCCGTTGCGGACGCGAAGTTTTTCAACCGCCAGTCGCCCGTGGCTCTCGTGGGCAATGAATTTTTCCTGCTGCGCAACGCCCCGCCCGCCGGCGTGCTGAAATATCTCGCGCAGAAACCATCCGTGCCGGTGCGCAAGTTGGGCCACCGGCTGCTGCTGCACCTGCGCAAGTCGCAGGCGAATCACGGCGTGGACTGGGAACAGTTGTGCGTCGCGCATCCGGCCGCGCCGCAGTTTGTCTTTGAATTACTCGACGACACGGTTCGCCTGCGCTTGCTGGCAAAGAGCGCGCGCGACCAGAGCACCTGGTTCTGGAACGGCCACGAATGGATTCGTGGCGGCGACGTCTCGTCGCCGGCCCAATTTGCGACGAGGGCGTCGTCGCCACGCGGCGAGAAGCCGGAGATTCTTGACGATCCGCGCCTCGAACCCACCGTGCAATGGCTGCGCAAGCTCGACTGGTTCATGCAGGAACCGGGCCTGTGGATCGGCGAGGCGAATGAAAATTTCCTCGGCGCGCTCGCCGAGGCGTGGGCCACGCGGCCGGCGGCGGCTGAATTTCTCGGCAACGCGGCGTTTCACCGGTTGTTCCTCACGCCGCACCGGCTCACGCCGCGCCTCGTCGTCAAGGGCAGCGGCATTGACTGGCTCGCCGTCTCCGCCGAGTGGGAGGCGGAAGGCATGAAACTTTCCAAAGCCGACCTCGAACGGCTCGCGGCCGCGACCGGTCGCTTTGTCAAGCTGCCGAACTCCGGCTGGGTGGAACTCGACACCGCCGCCGTGCAGGGCGCGCACGAGGTGATGGCCGACATGGGCGTGGAGGGTCTCATTGCCGTGCCGCAAAAAGTTGGTCTTGAACACGTCGCGCATCTGGACGAGGAAGAACTGGGGCGCTTTGTGGATTCGCCGGAAGCGCTGGCGCTGCGCGAGCGGGTCAAGGATTTCAAGGGTGTGCCGTCCGCCGAATTGCCAAAATCACTCAACGCCGAACTGCGGCCCTATCAGAAAGACGGCTTTGATTTCCTCGCGCATCTGGTGCGGGTGAAACTCGGCGGCATTCTGGCCGACGACATGGGCCTCGGCAAAACGCTCCAGACCTTGACGTGGCTGGCGTGGCTCAAGGAGCAGAACAAAAAAAATCCCAAGCCGTCGCTGGTGATTTGTCCCGCGTCGGTGCTGCACAACTGGCGGCGCGAGGCGGAGAAATTCACGCCGGACATGGAGGTGCTCGTGCTCGAAAGCGGCGCCGCCCGGCACAATTTGCGCCGGCAGATTCCGGAGCACGACCTTATCGTCACCAACTACGCGCTGTTGCGGCGCGATCTGGAGGAGTTTCACAAATTCGCATTCCGGGCGGTCATCTTGGACGAAGCGCAGTTCATCAAGAATCCCGGTGCGCAGGTCACGCAGTCGGTGAAGCAGTTGAAGTGCGAGCACAAAATCGCGCTCACCGGCACGCCGCTGGAAAACCGGCTGCTGGATTTGTGGAGCATCGTGGATTTCATCCAGCCCGGCTACCTCGGCAATCAGGAGCAATTTTTGGAAGCCTACGAGCCGCGCGGCGAAAACGCTGAAAGCGAACAGCGCATCGCCCGCAAACGGCTTTCCGCCAAGCTCCGGCCGCTGCTGCTGCGCCGGCTGAAAAAACACGTCGCGAAGGATCTGCCCGACCGCATCGAGGAACGCCGCGATTGTCCGCTCGGCGACGAGCAGCGGAAATTGTATCTCGCCGAACTGCGCCGCAGCCGCGAACAGATCCAGACCGCCGTCGCCGAACAGGGCCTCAACAAAAGCAAAATGCACGTGCTCGCCGCGCTCACGCGGTTGCGGCAGGTATGCTGTCATCCGTCGCTCGTTGGCAATGACACCGCCAGCGGCAAGACCGACACGCTGTTTGAACTGCTCGACCCGCTGGTGGCCGACGGACAAAAGGTTTTGGTGTTTTCGCAGTTCGTACAGATGCTGCAGATTCTCGAAAAGGAATGTCAGGCGCGAAATATTCCGACCCACATGCTCACCGGTCAGACGAAGGACCGGCAGTCGGTCGTCAATGCTTTTCAAGCCGACAACGGCGCGGGCGTATTCCTGTTGAGTTTGCGCGCGGCGGGAACCGGATTGAATTTGACTAATGCCAGCTATGTGGTGCTCTACGATCCGTGGTGGAATCCCGCCGTGGAGGCGCAGGCGATTGACCGCTCGCACCGCATCGGCCAAACGCAGACCGTGAACGCCTACCGGCTCATCGCGCCCGGCACGGTGGAGGAAAAAATCTGGGAACTCCAGCAGGCCAAGGCCAAGACGATCGCCGACGTGCTCGGCGAGGAAGGTTTCGCCCGCAGCCTCACGGCGATGGATTTGGAGTATTTGTTCGCGGAAGATGGTTCGTCCGAGAAGTTGGTGTCTTGAGGCGTGAAGGCCCTGGAGTTTGAGAGTGCGTCTGAAATATCATGAAAGCTGAGGAATCAAGCCGGTCGGCGGCGTTGAATGCGGAGCATCGCGATATAGGTCCACGCCACGGCGCCGGGCTCGGTGGTTTCGTAATCGCGCACGAGTCGGCGCTGGGGCATCAACCAGCCGGAGGTGCGCCCTCCCCCCCAGCGGCACGCCAAGACTTTGAAGCCCGTGGTCGTGCCCGAGCGTTGAGTGACCCCGACCGCCAGTTTGGGACGGAGACCTTTGACCCACGGGGGAAAGTCAGTGGGCGGACGGCCGCGTTCGGCGGGTTTGGGAAGCATCGGTTGGAGGCATGCCCATTGGGCATCCGTGAGGCTGGTTTCGCAGATGGCGATTTTCGCGCCCCAACTGAACCGGCGCTTAAAATGAGCCGCCGGATTCGCAAGCGTATGTCAATTCATTCTTCACTTTTCGTTCACTCGTTATCCAGCACACCACCCCGATCTACACGACTTTCCCCAAAAACGAGTATTCTGACGGTCTTATAGGGATATGTCCGGCTACCTTTCCATCGTCCTCCACGCACACCTGCCGTTTGTGCGGCACCCGGAACATCAAAAATTTCTGGAAGAAAGCTGGCTGTTCGAGGCCGTCACCGAAACCTACCTGCCGCTCATTCAGGTCATTCAAAGCTGGCGGCGCGACCAATCGCCCGCGCGTTTCACGCTCTCGCTTTCGCCCACGCTGTGCGCGATGCTGCTCGACCCGCTGCTGCGCGACCGCTACGCCAAACATCTCGACGGCTTGATTGATTTGGCGGAAAAGGAAATTCATCGCACACACTGGGATCGCGCCTATCGCGACCTCGCGTGGATGTATCACCATAAATTCTGCCAGGCGCGCGAAACATGGCGTCATTACGATGGAAATCTGATTTCCGCCTTCCGCCAGTTTCAGGACGAGGGTCAGCTTGAAATTATCACCACCGCCGCGACGCACGGATTATTGCCGCTCATGTCCGCTCATGCGCCGAGCATTCGCGGGCAAATCCTCACCGCGCGCGACCACTACCAAAGTTGTTTCGGACGCGAACCGCGCGGCATCTGGCTGCCGGAATGCGCCTACGCCGAGGGCGTCGAAAAGTTTTTGCAGGAGGCGAACATCCGCTGGTTCATCCTCGACACGCACGGCATTTTGCACGCCAAGCCGCGTCCGCGCTTCGGCACGTTCGCGCCCATCTTCACGCCGAATGGCGTCGCCGCGTTCGGGCGCGACTACGATTCCTCGCGGCAGGTCTGGAGCCAGCACGAGGGTTATCCCGGCGACCCGCGCTACCGCGACTTCTACCGCGACATCGGCTTCGATCTCGATTTTGATTATGTGAAGCCGCATCTGCCGTCGCCGGACAATCGCGGCTTCACCGGCATCAAATACTACCGCATCACCGGCACCGGCGAGAAGCAGGTCTATGAGCGCGACCACGCGCTTGCGGCGGCCAGCGAACACGCGCGGCATTTTCTTGACGAACGGGTGGCGCAGGCGAAACAGATTGCGCCGCTGCTCGACCGGCCGCCCATCATCGTCGCGCCGTATGACGCGGAGCTGTTCGGGCACTGGTGGTATGAAGGGCCGGAGTTCTTGGATTTTCTCGCGCGGAAACTGTGCCACGAGCAGAAGGACATTTCCCTCATCACCCCCGGCGAATACTTGCAGCGCCATCCGACCAACCAGGTCGCCACGCCCGGCGCGTCGAGCTGGGGCGAGGAAGGCTACTGGCGCGTGTGGCTCAACGAGACCAACGAGTGGATTTATCCGCATCTGCAAATCGCGCAGGAGCGGATGACCGAGCTGGCGAACAAGTTTCCCGCCGCCACCGGCCTCAAGGCGCGCGCGCTCAAGCAGGCCGCGCGCGAACTCCTGCTCGCGCAGGCGAGCGACTGGCCGTTCATCCTGCGCGCCGGCACCAGTCCCGACTACGCGCGCCGCCGCGTGAAGGATCATCTGCTCCGGTTCATTGCGCTGCACGAGCAGCTCACGCGGACGAAGGTGGACGCGAAATGGCTCCGCGAAATCGAGGCGCGCGACAATCTTTTCCCCGACGCGAACTGGAACTATTGGAAATAGCGGCCATTTCATCCGGCCACTCTGCCGGCAGCCTGCCGCCGCGCTGAAAGATTGGGGAATAAAATTGCCACGCGCCGCACGGGTGCCCAAATTGTCCGCATGAAATCCGCCTGCGTCCTTGGCTGGCTTGTGTGGTCCGTCGCCGCCTTTCATCCCAGCCTGCGCGCCGCCGCCGCCGCTTCGCCCCGCGAACATCTTTCGCTCGACGCGAACTGGAAATTTCACCTCGGTGACGACTGGCCGAATGCGCTGAATCTCGAAAAAGCCGGCAAGAGCGGCGGGCCGGCGGCGGAAAATTTCAACGACACCGCCTGGCGCACCCTCGACCTGCCGCACGACTGGGCGGTTGAACTGCCGTTTGACGCCAGCGCCGACCGGAACCACGGCTTTAAGCCGGTCGGGCCGGGCTTTCCGACGAATAGTCTCGGTTGGTATCGTCGGAAGTTTGATTTACCGGCGGAGGATGCCGGCCGGCGCATCTGGCTGACGTTCGACGGCGTGATGCACGACGCGACGGTGTGGGTGAACGGCTGGCTCGTGAAGCGGCATGAGGGCGGCTACTATCCATTTCGCGAAGACATTACGGACGTGGTGAAGTTCGGCGGCCAGAACGTGATTGCCGTGCGCGTGGACGCAAGCAAGTTCGAGGGCTGGTTTTACGAGGGCGCGGGCATCTACCGCCATGTCTGGCTGGACAAAACCGCGCCGGTAGCCATCGCGCCGGACGGGGTGTTTGTAAGCTCCTATTTCGATCATGGAGTCGTTGGTTCGACAACCACTAAGGAACAAAGCACTGCGTTAATACAAACAGATATTAACTTGTTGAATTATTTGACAAACGATGTTCTGGTTCTTCTGGCGCAAAAAATCCTTGGTCCAAAAGGTGAAATTATTTTTGAAAAAAAAGATAAATATGAAAGTCTTCAATCTTGGATTGAGACGTATACCCGACGAGATAAATTTGGCGGCCATATGGTGAGGGATTTCCTTGAAGTTCCTGTTCCTGAACTTTGGTCTCCCGAAACACCAAAACTCTACAAGCTCATCACGACAGTTATTATCAGCAACAGTGTCGTTGACCGCGTTGAAACCGAGTTCGGCATCCGCACGTTCGCTTTTGACAAGGACAAAGGCTTTCTTCTGAACGGCCAGCCTTACGAACTTTACGGCACGTGCAATCATCAGGACATGGCCGGTGTCGGCGCGGCGCTGCCAGATGCGTTGCAGGATTTCCGCGTGAAAAAGTTGAAGGAATTTGGCTGCAACGCCATCCGCACCTCGCACAATCCGCCCACGCCGGAATTGCTCGACGCCTGTGACCGACTCGGCATGATCGTCATGGACGAGAGCCGCTTGCTCGGCAGCGATTCGGAAAATCTTAAAAAGTGGGACGACCAGATCCGCCGCGACCGCAATCATCCGAGCGTCGCCCTCTGGAGCATCGGCAACGAGGAGTTTACCGTGCAAGACACGCCGCAGGCCGCCAACGTCGCGTGCTCCATGCAAAACCTGGCCAAGCAGCTCGACCCGACGCGGCCGGTAACTTATGCTGCGCCGGAAGGCGATGTTTTCAAGGGCGTCAACTCCGTCATCGAGGTGCGCGGCTGGAATTATTATCCCGGCCCGGACATGGATAAGTATCACGCCCAGCATCCCGACCAGCCAAACGTCGGCACGGAACAGGCCAGCACCGTTTGCACCCGCGGCATTTACCAGGATGACGCCCAGCGCGGCTACGTCCGCGCCTATGATGATCGCGGCACGCAGACGGCGGAGCGCTGGTGGAAGTTTTTCGCGGACCGCCCGTGGTTGAGCGGCGGGTTTATCTGGACGGGCTTTGATTATCGCGGCGAGCCGACGCCGTATTCGTGGCCGTGCATCAGCTCGCATTTCGGCGTGCTCGACATGTGCGGTTTCCCCAAGGACAATTTTTATTACTACCAATCCTGGTGGACGACCAACATTGTTTTGCATCTGCTGCCGCACTGGAACTGGCCCGGCAAGGAAGGCCAGGAAATCCGCGTGGACGCGTTGAGCAACTGCAAATCCGTGGAACTCTTTCTGAACGGCGCATCGCTTGGCAAACAGGACATGAAGCCGAATTCCAAGCTGACGTGGAAAGTGACCTACGCGCCGGGCACGTTGAGCGCGAAAGGGTTTGACGCCGCCGGCAATGTCATCGCCGAGACGCAAGTCGAGACGACCGGCTCGGCGACACAAATCCAGCTCACGCCAGACCGTAAGACAATCAACGCCGACGGCACGGACGTCAGCATATTCACCGTGGCCGTGCGGGACGCGCAGGGCCGTGTGGTGCCGGTGGCGCAGAATAAAATCAATTTTGTCATCGGAGGCGCGGGGAAAATTATCGGCGTCGGCAACGGCGACCCAAGCTGCCACGAACCGGACACGTTCGTCGCGCTGCCGGCGGAGAAAACGTTGCCGGTGAACGCCTGGCGCTGGCAACTCGCCAAGCTGCCCGCGAAGGGCGCGTTGGCGCCGGAATACGCGCCGGAGTTCGACGACTCGGCGTGGAACACCATCAAATCCCAAGGCGACACCAAGCGCGGCATGGTTTTGCAGCCAGGCGAGACGGCTGTTTTCCGCGCGCATCTCCCGTTGACGGCGCAAGACCTGAACAACCCCGGCGCGCAAATCCGGTTTGGCTCGATTGACGATCACGGCTGGGTCTTCGTGAACAACGAGCGGATCGGCGAATCGCACAACTGGCAAGCCGCGCCGGTATTTGACCTCAAACAGACGCTGCATGCCGGCGACAATGTTATCGCGGTGGGGGTGAAAAATGACGAGGGTGATGGCGGCCTGAGTCCGGACGTGAACGTGGAAATTATCGGCCGGCCGGTTGCGCCGCTGTGTTCGCGCAGCTTGTTCAACGGCCTGGCGCAAATCATCGTGCAATCCACCAAGGATGCCGGCGAAATCAAACTGAACGCGAGTGCGGACGGTCTGACCGCCGCGACGGCGACGATCGCCTCGCAGCCCTGCACGTCCCGCCCGAGCGTGCCGTGATTCCATTTTGCGCTTGTTTGCGGGGCGGGGCCGGCGAAAATGTTTTGATGGCAGCCATCTCCCGCAGCTTTTTTGCCGCGCTCACGGCGATTTCTCTTTTTCAATCCAGCCATGCCGGCAGCGCCGCGTCGCCGCTGACGCTGTGGTATCAACAACCGGCCAAGGCCTGGACCGAGGCGCTGCCCATCGGCAACGGCCGGCTGGGCGCGATGATTTTCGGTGGTGTGGAGCGCGAACATCTGCAACTGAACGAAGGCACACTCTGGGCCGGCGGGCCTTACGACCCGAACAACACCAACGCGTTCGCCGCGCTGCCGGAAGTCCGCCGGCTGGTGTTCGCCGGCAAATATGACGAGGCGGCCAAATTGATCAGCGATAAAATGATGGCCGTGCCGCTCCGCCAGTTGCCGTATCAGACGCTGGGCGATTTGTGGCTGGATTTGCCCAGAACCACGACGAACGAAGATGACCGGCTGCATGATTTGCCGTCGCCCGCGATGGAAAACTATCGCCGCGATTTGGATTTGGATACCGCCGTCGCAACGGTCAGCTACACGGCGAACGGCGTGCATTTCAAACGCGAAATTTTCTCCAGCGCGGTGGATCAGGTTATTGTCATCCGGCTGACGGCGGATCAGCCGGGAAAAATCTCGTTCACGGCCGGAATGACGACACCGCAGAAAGCCGTGATGAAGACGGAAATGTTCGGAACGCCAAATGCGATTGGAAAACTGCCGGCTGGATCCGAATTTCCCTCGCAACTGGTCTTGCGCGGCGTCAACAGTGAGGCGCGCGGCATCCCGGGCGCGCTGAAATTTCAGGCGCGGATCGGCATCCAAGCGCACGGCGGAACACTGTTCACCGGTCCGGATTCCATCCGGGTTGCCAATGCGGACGAGGCCACGCTGTTCCTTGCCGCCGCGACGAGTTTTAGAAATTATCACGACGTCAGCGGCGATCCCGAAGCCATCGTCAAAAAACAGCTTGCCGCCGCCGGCAAAAAAACCTTCGCCGCTTTGCGCGCGGCGCACTGCGCCGATTACCAAAGACTTTTCCGCCGGGTGGAACTGAATCTCGGCGAGTCGGAGGCAATGAAATTGCCGACCGACGAGCGCATTCAACATTTTGCCGACGGCCGCGACCCGCAGCTGGCCGCGCTGTATTTCCAGTTTGCGCGCTACCTGCTGATTTCCTGCTCGCGGCCCGGCAGCCAGCCAGCGACGTTGCAGGGCTTGTGGAACAATTCCATGAAGCCGCCGTGGGACAGCAAATACACCATCAACATCAACACCGAGATGAATTACTGGCCCGCCGAGCCGGACAACCTTTCCGAATGCGTCGAGCCGCTCACGCAAATGGTTTTGGAGGCGGCCGAGACCGGCCAGCGCACCGCGCAGGTGATGTATGGCGCGCACGGCTGGGTGGCGCATCACAATCTGGATTTGTGGCGCGCGACCGCGCCGATTGACGGGCCGAATTCCGGCATGTGGCCGCTGGGCGGCGCATGGCTGCTCCAGAATTTGTGGGAACATTACCTGTTCACCGATGATGAAAGCTATTTGCGCCGGATTTATCCCGCCATGAAAGGCGCGGCGCAGTTCTTCCTCGACACGCTGGTTGCAGATCCGAACCTGCCCGCCCCCGCGAATCTGGTCACCTGTCCGTCGCTCTCGCCGGAGAACCGCAACCCTGCGGCGAAAGGCACCAGCATCTGCGCCGGCCCGACAATGGATCTGGAAATTCTCCGCGACTTGTTCGCGAACTGCATCCGCGCCTCGGAAATTTTTGGCACGGACCAAAAATTTGCCGCGCAGGTTGCCGCCGCCCGCGCACGGCTCGCGCCGTTGCAGATTGGCTCCGCCGGCCAGTTGCAGGAATGGTTGCAGGATTTGGATCTTAACTCACACGAGTTGCATCACCGTCACGTGTCACATCTCTATGGACTTTATCCCAGCGCACAAATCGACCTGCGCACCACGCCCGAACTCGCCGCCGCCGTAAAAAAATCCTTGGAGATTCGCGGCGACCAGGCGACCGGCTGGGGCACGGCCTGGCGCATCAACCTCTGGGCGCGACTGCGTGATGGCGACCATGCGTTCGGGATCTTGCAAGACCTCATCAGTCCGCGCTGCACGTATCCCGACCTCTTCGACTCCTGCCCGCCGTTCCAGATTGACGGTAACTTCGGCGGCGCTTCCGGGATCACGGAAATGTTGCTGCAAAGCCAGAACGGCGAACTCCAGCTCCTGCCTGCGCTGCCGCAAGCGTGGCCGACCGGCAGCGTCAAAGGCCTGCGCGCTCGCGGCGGCTTCGAGGTGGACATCGCCTGGCAAAATGGAAAACTGACGAAAGCGGCCATTCGCTCGCTAAATGGCAATCGCGCCGTGCTGCGTTACGGCTCGGCGACCAAGGCCGTGGAAATCAAGAAGGGTGAAACCTACCAGTGGGGCGGGAATAAAGGCATATCTTGAAGACCCGGAGAGGGTGGCCTAGAAGTGGCGACAAAAAACAAGGCCGAAGTTGCAACGTGGGCCGCTACCGCCGCTGTTCCGCAGATGCAAATTGTCAATTCAGGACGGAAAGTTTGAAACTTCAAAACATTTGCGGCTTTGCCCTTCCGGGTCTTTGCGTTAATGCTTTTGTCCGGTGAAACATTTTGATTTTCTCATTCTCGGCAGCGGCATCGCTGGACTGACGTTCGCGCTCAAGGTCGCGCCGCGCGGGCGCGTGGCCATCGTCACCAAAAAAGACCGCGCAGAGTCGAACACCAACTACGCGCAGGGCGGCATCGCGTCGGTCACGAGCAAGACGGATTCCTTCGAGTCGCACGTTCAAGATACGCTCACGGCGGGCGCGGGGCTGTGCAAGGAAAGCGTCGTGCGCACGATTGTCGGGGAAGGACCGGCGCGCATCGCGGAGCTGATCGCGCTCGGGATGAAATTTTCCGAAAGTGCCGCGCCCAGCAAAGACGGCGGCAAACAGCTCGACCTCGGCCGCGAAGGCGGTCATTCCGAGCGCCGGATTCTGCACGCGAAGGACGTGACCGGCCGCGAAATCGAGCGCGCGCTGCTCGACGCCATTTCGCGTCAGCCGAACATCGAGATTTTTGAGAACCACATCGCGATTGATTTGATCACGAGCCAGAAGCTCGGCTACGTCGGCGAGAACCGCTGTCTTGGTGCTTACGTTTTCGACAAAAAGGGCAACCGCGTCTGGACGTTCGCCGCGCCGGTGACGGTGCTGGCGACGGGCGGTTGCGGCAAGGTTTATCTCTACACGACGAATCCCGACATCGCGACCGGCGACGGCGTGGCGATGGCGTTTCGCGCTGGCGCGAGCATCGCGAACATGGAGTTCGTCCAGTTTCATCCGACGTGCCTTTACCATCCGAAGGCGAAATCATTTCTCATCAGCGAAGCCGTGCGCGGTGAAGGCGGCATTTTGAAAACGCTCGACGGTCGGGAATTCATGGACGCCGTGCATCCGCTGAAATCACTCGCTCCGCGCGACATCGTGGCCCGCGCGATTGACAGCGAGATGAAAAAGACCGGCGCGGACTGCGTGCATCTGGACATCACGCACAAGTCGGCGAAATTCATCATCGAGCGGTTTCCGAACATCCACCAGACGTGCCTGCGCTACGGCATTGACATCACGCGCGAGCCGATTCCCGTGGTGCCGGCGGCGCATTACCAGTGCGGCGGCGTGGTGACGAACCTGGACGGCGGGACGGACATCGCCGGGCTGTTCGCCGTCGGCGAAGTCGCCTGCACCGGCCTGCACGGCGCGAACCGGCTGGCGAGCAATTCGCTGCTGGAGGCGCTCGTCTGCGCGCATCGGGCGGCGGAAAAGATTCTTTCCGCGCCGCTGCCGAAATCCGATTTCAAAATCCCGGTGTGGCAATCCGGCAGCGCGACGAACGCGGATGAAATGGTCGTCGTCGCGCACAACTGGGACGAGATCCGGCGGCTGATGTGGGATTACGTCGGCATCGTGCGGACGAACAAGCGGCTGCAACGCGCACAAAAACGGCTGGCGAACTTGCAGCAGGAAATTCAGGAGTATTACTGGAATTTCATCGTGACCGCCGATTTGCTGGAACTGCGTAACATCGCGATGGTGGCCGAATTGATTGTGCATTGCGCCTTGCAGCGTCCCGAAAGCCGCGGACTGAATTACAATCTGGATTTCCCCGGGGCGAACCCAGCCTGGTCGCAGCGCGATTCCGTGGTGCGGCGCGGGAGTTGAGTCCGGAGGGGAAAGATGGTTTTCGAGCAACGCCCCTGGCCGTATTCTTCGGCAAGGGAAAGTGATGGGAAGGACGGCGGCGTGAAGAGTCACCGTGAAACGACTTGCCCCTCAAGCAAGCCAAGGTATAATACCTGCCGATGATTTGAAGTTCTATGAGGTTGCAAGGTGATGTCTTCAACGCCGAATAAAAATCGGATGGGTTGGTAGCTCAGTTGGTAGAGCAGTGCCCTTTTAAGGCATTGGTCCGGGGTTCGAGTCCCCGCCAACCCACCACTTCTTTTCATTGGAAAATCAAAAAGAAGGCTATGGATAAAGGGGAGTGTTGATTTTTGGCGGATTTCTTCAAAGTGCAGGTGAGTGAACTGGAGTGCAGATAGTTGCCACAAAAACCGCTTAAAGGCAAATTTAATGGCAACTTTTCCCGGCGGTCTTTTCAGTGATAGCAGAATGAGTTTGCGAAGGTGTGCTCGAAAGCTTCGCATGAGGATTTTCAGCTTTTGACAGAGGCGTGTTGCCGGATGGATTGCCTTGATCACTGCCACTTTGGCGCGAATCTCGAACGAAAATCATGACCGTCTTGCGGAAATAGCCATGAGTCTATGACTGGCGGCCCGGAAAAGGATCTTTCTCGCCGATTTTGTTGACGAAGTGGGGATGCAAAACAGTCAATGGGTTTGGGATAAAACCCGGAGTGGTTCAGATTCTGTCGAAGATCCCTTTTTGCCAACCGGGGAATACCCCGTCACCCGCGACCAGTTTTTGCAGAAGATGATGCCGAAACGCCAGGATCGCACAGCGGAACTGGCGCAATACGCAAAAGCTTTTGTCCGAGACACCCTGCGCAGGCGGAGCGGTATCCGAAGCGAAGTGCCAGCACGGCGGCAGAGAAGAAGCCATAGTGACAGGTGCGAGGCGCACTGCCGAGCAACTGTCACGAGCTGCATGCCGGCCTGCGAGCGAAGCTCCTTCCGGAGTGGCACCATTTCCGCGGGCCACTAGCGCGTTTGTATTTACCTTATGATCAGCGAGCTTGCAGAGCGCGAACTTTCGTTCTACTGAGCCCAGCGGGTCATCAATAGGGTGAGAATCGGTTGTCACCAATATCAACAGCAGTTCACGCGAGTTACGCTCGCGCGCGCTGAGCACCCGTGCCACACCTCGGACGGCATATGGACATGTAAACTTCCGAGTCAGCCTAATGGCATGGAGTATTCCGATTTAACTGGTCCAAAACTTCGAATCACGCCGCACACCGAAAGGTGCTGGTTTAGGATTGCAAGGCTGCAGCAATGGAGTTTACGTTTCGCAAAACTCCGCGGGCCACTTCTGGATCAGAGAGCTTCAAACCGAAATTTTTTTCCAAAGCCACCACCAGCTGCAATGCATCCACGGAGTCCAAGCCGAGACTGTCTGGCCCAAACAGCGGCTGGTCGTCGCCGATTTCTTCCGCGCTGATCTGCAGCATCAGGTTCTCCACCAACATGCGTTTGATCTCGCTTTTGAGTTGTATTGAATCGCTCATTGCTTAAAAAATTCCGCCGTCAATTTTTAGCACAGAGCCTGTGATGTAACTTGCACCGGGGCAAGCCAGAAATCTAACTGCTTCGGCAACTTCCGCCGGCTTCCCAAAACGGCGCATGGGCACCTGCATCATCACTCGTTGACGGGTGGCCGAATCCATTTTATCCAGCATCTCGGTCTCAAGATAGCCGGGGCACACGGCGTTGACTGTGATGCCCAGCCGCGCGACCTCCTTCGCCAGCGATTGCGTCAGCGCCACTACGCCCGCCTTTGCGGCAGCGTAGTTCGTCTGCCCGGCCGGCGCGTAGATGGCGCTCAAGGACGAAATGTTGATGATTCGCCCATGGTGTTGGGAAATCATCGTCGGCAACACGGTCTGACAGCCATGAAAAACCCCGTCTAGATTCACGGAGAGAACCCCATGCCACGACTCCGGCTTCATCTGGGCGAGCAGGACGTCGTCATGCGTGCCGGCGTTGTTCACGAGCGCATCCAGACGATCATGCGCGGAAAGGATTTCGGCCACGGCGTTTTTCCACGAGGCGGCCTCGGCCACGTTCAACGACACGACCCGGCAGCGTCCGGCCTCTGCGGCAGCGAGCGCATCCGCCCGATCGCGCCGCTGATGGACTCCAAGCCACACGTGGTTGCCAGGCGATTCATCCAAAAATGCCCGGGCCACCGCCTGTCCCAGCGCGCCGTTCGCGCCCGTGATGAGAATGATCCGTTGACTCATAAATCGTTTCTGGCAAACCGCGCGCCGATCGCCTGCTGGTTTACGCCGGCCACACTGATGTTCGCCGCTGAAAATTCCTTTGCGTGCAATGTGTGGGCAGCCACCACACATTGCCATGCGGCCGAGGCGTCAAAGGCTTCACCGAGAACTGGCTTTAAAGTCAGTCGTTGTCCTGGCCAGCCAGTCCAATCCGCGAAGCGGCTGCCGCAATCACACAATAATTCCCCGGCAGATCCAGACGGCAATTGCGCCCGCACCAGTCGCGCTGCCACAACGCAATCCTGCTGGCGGGTGAAAACAAACGAATCCGTGACGGCCTTTAGCTCCACGTCGGAAACCGCCTTCTTCAAATACACCGCGCCAGCACCACCGCTGTAAATTGTGCGCGGCTGGAACAATCTCAAGGCATCGGCCACCACCCAGTCCACTTCCTCGGTGCCGATCACCACACAGGCATCGGCCCGGCCGCTGTCCAGCCAGCCGGCGCCAAGCGCAAGACCTTGCAGAACCGTTCCGTTGTCGCCCACGAGCGTGTAATTGATCGTCTTGGAGCCGAGATACGCACCGACATGGCTGGCTGGCGCATTGAAGACCGTCTCGGGAAAAATTAACGGACTGGCCGTTTCCGGTGCCTTCATCACTTCCTCGTAAAACCGCCGCGAATAGGTCACGCCACCGGCCATCATGCACACGATGATACCTAAGCGCAGTTCGCCGGATTGCACACGAGCCACATCGTCACCCAGCGCCTCCAGCACCGCGCCAACAGTGTGTTGCGCCATCGCCCCGGCCCGGCGCAGCCGGGGATGCGCGAGAAATGCCGACCGGACTGCCGGTGCCGGAACCAGACGCACAGCCAGCAGTTCATCCCAACCCGGACGTTGGACATCCTGACACGGCAACGGCACGCCCTGCTTCACAGCCTCGCATAAAGCCGCGACGCCCCAACCCGCCGGGGAAACCGCACCAGTGCCATGGATGAAAATCCGGCTCACGCCCACCTCCGGAAGATGAGCGAGGCATTGGCACCGCCGAAGCCGAAGGAGTTCGACAGCGCGATCTTGATTTTTTTGTCCGTGGGCTGGCGCACGATAGAGAAACGACACACGGGATCCACCTGTTCAAGCAAAACTTCCGGCGGCAGCCATTGTCCGCGCAATGCCATCAGGCAAACCGCCGCCTCGACTGCACCCGCCGCACCGAGCAGATGCCCGATGCACGCCTTGGTGGAACTCACAGAAATATTCCGGGCATGTTCGCCGGCCCAACGGTTGATAGCGACGGCTTCGGTGGCGTCATTCTGCGGCGTGGCCGTGCCGTGGGCATTCACGTAGTCCACTTGGGCGGCCGTGATGCCGGCCGCGGCGCAGGCGGCGTTCATCGCCGCGAGGGCGGCATCGCCTTCGGGATGCGGCTGGGTGAGATGATGCACATCGGTGGTCGCACCGTAGCCGATGATCTCTCCAAGGATCGGCGCGGCGCGTTTCTGCGCACCGGCAAGGGTTTCCAAAGTAAAAACTGCCGCCCCTTCGCCAAGCGTCAGCCCGTTGCGCGTCGCGTCGAATGGCCGGCAGGCCGTGGGCGCGAGCGCTTGCAACGAATCGAAACCCGCAAAGGTGAGCTGGCACAAGGCGTCGTAGCCACCCGTCAACACTCTTTCCGCACGGCCATCGCGCAACAATTCCCATGCGTGGCCGATGGCGTTGGACCCGGAGGCACAGGCGTTGGAGATGATGGTGACCGGCCCGTTAAAACCGAATGCCTCGCACAAATCCAGTGCCTGGCGCTGCATCTGATAGTAAGCCACGCGCGTGGCCTGCCGGTGAAATTGCCGCGGTGAGTTGATGGCCTGACGCAGGTAAGCCTGACCGAGCGACATCTCTCCGCTGGTCGTTCCCAAAACCACCGGCAGATTTTCGCTGCCTTGCCAGCCGCTTTGCGTCCATGCTTCGTGCGCAGCCAGCAACAACATCCGCGCCGCGCGATCGAGCCGGCGATAATATTTTGTCGGCAGCCGCGTGGCGGGAAATTCTCCGGGCAAGTCGATCTCCGCCGCGATCTTGGCGCGTTGATGGGAAGCGTCGAACAGCGTTACGGGTCGAAAGGCGTTCCGGCCCGCGCGGAAACCGGCGGCGTTGATCTCCCACCCCGCGCCGAGCGCGGTGATGACACCAGCGCCGGTCACCACAACGCGGTTGGCGCTTTCGGTTTTTTTTGTGAGCGGAAAGAGCACAAAATATTAAACCGGCAGGGCGGTCCGGGGTTGTGGCTGCCGCTCGGCCTGATGGCGATAGTGTTCCGCCAGTCCGCCGACGGATGGCTGCAAACCCTCGGCGGCGATGGCGTCCAGAACACGTTCCTCGGTCATGATGAACCGGTCGCGTTTGTAAATGACATAATCGCCACGCACTTCTTCCGGGGTCAGGTTCATCGTCACCAAGTTCGCGCCCGCGCGCAAGCCATGACGATAACCGTCCGACTCCATGAGGTTCAACGCGCTGATGGCGGGAATGATCCAGTCCGGCCGCATCAGCCGGAGCGCGGCGATCGAATTCAAAGTCCAATCCGAACGTCCCGGCTGGCCGTCGGAAAGCGGCGTCTCATTTCCGGGAATGAATGGACTGACGCTGCAACCGTTCAGGGGAAGCTCGCTGGCAATCTTGAAATTATGTATCAGGTCATCGACGGTCTGACCGGGCAGGCCGGAGATGAAGCCGGAACTGACATTCCATCCGGCATCCGCAAGCAATCGAACATGACGCAGACGTTCAGCCAATGTGCCGGGCGCGGCAAACTGTTCGTATTGGGCGGCCCCGCCGATCTCGAACTTGATGATGTAGATGCTGGCACCGGCGGATTGCAGTTCCGCGTATAATTCCGTGGGCAACGTGCCGAGACAAACGCTGATGCCGAGGGAAGTTTCACGCCGGAGCGCGCGGATGAGCGGCAGCACCACTTCACGCACGGCCACGGGATCTTCACCGGCCTGGATGTTGATGTCCGTGACACTGGCAGGCCGGTGCTGGATGAGCATTTCCGCCAGCGACTCGTGCCGGGCGCGGACACGCTTCAACGCGCGGTTGTCGCGCCGCATCCCGCAATAGGTGCAGTTCTCCCGGCAGAAGTTGGAAACCTCGACCACAGCACGCACAAAGACCGACGTGCCGAATCTCCCGCGAGTGACGCCGGTCGCCCGTTCGTGAAACGCAGCCTGTTTTGTCCCTTGGACAGCCAGATCAATGGCGCTTGGAAAATAATATTTATCCGGCACAGCCCTATTAAAAATCGCGACCGGGTCCAGTGCAACGCATTTTCTGCGCTGAAAAAAATCCATTGCGCTTTGGCCGGCAGCGACTAGATTGCGGCCAGACTATGAAAATAAAATATTTCGCTTTCGTGCTACTGGCAGTCTGCATCGTCACTACGGCAGACGCCAAAGATCTGACCGCCTTCCAATTGGTCAAACGCGGGAATGAATACGTAGGCGTGCAGAGCAAAGACAAGGTCGTCCAAATCCGCTCGGAGAAATCCCTCGGTGGCCTCACCCCGAACATCTGGTATGTGGTGTATTACGATCCCGATGCCACGCTCAAAGCCGTCGAGGTGAAATTTGGCGCGGGCGAAAAGTTGGATGTTTCGCATCCGCTGCGCCTGCTGGAGCCGATCACTGGCGACGATAAAATACTGGATGCCGACAAATTGAAGATTGATTCTGACAAGGCCCAGGCCATCGCCACGGACCATCCGCTCGTCAAATCACTCGCCCTTAAGGCCACGCAACTCCAGCTCGGTCATGGTGCGACCGGACCGGAATGGAAAGTCAAACTCTGGGCGGCGAAACTCAAACACCCGGAAGACATGGCTGACATCGGTGTCGTTCACATCTCCGCCACGGACGGGTCCATTCTCAAGGCCGACCTGCACCCGAGCCGCTTGGAATGATTCCCTGCATGGACTGGAATCAACGGTGCGCGGTCATCATCCCATGCTTCAACGAGGCACTGCACCTCGGACGCGTGGTTGAAAAAGCCCGTCAACATCTCGCCACCGTCATCGTGGTGGACGACGGTTCCACCGATGCGACCGTTGAAACGGCCCGGCGATCCGGTGCAATGGTGTTGTCGCTTCCCAAAAATTCCGGCAAGGGCATCGCTCTGCGCCATGGCTGGCAACAGGCCCGCCAGCTGGGTTGCAACTGGGCCTTGATGCTGGATGGCGATGGCCAGCATGATGCGCAGGAAATTCCGAACTTTTTCAAACAGGCGGAACAAAGCGGAGCCGCGCTAATCGTTGGCAACCGAATGCAAAACCCGGAAGCCATGCCGGTCATTCGGCGCTGGGTGAATCGTTGGATGTCCCGGCGCATCTCCCATCTGACCGGCGCGGAGCTGCCGGATTCACAGTGCGGCTTCCGGCTGGCCCGGCTCGATACCTTGCTGGCCCTGTCGTTGCACGGAAATCGTTTCGAGATCGAATCCGCGATGCTCACGTCCTTCCTGGCGGCGGGGGAAAAAGTGGAATTCGTTCCCGTCCGTTGCATTTATGAGCGCGAGGCCAGCAAGATCAACCCGCTCACAGACACATTCCGCTGGCTGCGCTGGCGGCTGACTCAACGCGCGGCCTTGCGCGCCTGCAGCACAATCCGCGTGCCGTAATACAGCGAGACCTCTGCCCTGGGAATCCCCGCGTGCGCGGCCAGTTCGCGCCATTCCGGACAACGAAAGCCGCGCTCGATAGAAATCAAACCATCTTTCCGCACCTGTTCATCCGTGCGGATCAACCGCATCATCAACCGCAACATTCCGTAAAAGCCGGCATTGCGATGTAAGTCACAGATAAAAATCCCGTCGCGCGTCACGCGCCACGCCTCCCGCCAGTGCTGAACGATTTCCTTGTCCGTCAGGTGATGGGTCATCTGTGAGGCGATGACGAGATCGAAGCTGGCCTCGGCGAACGGCAGTTGCAGTGCCGAGCCTGCAACAAATTTTGCGGACAATTCATTTCCCAGCGGGCGGGGATTGAGATCCAGGTTTGTAAAGCTCCAGTTCCAACCCCGTCGTGCTGCCCACTCTGACATCCGTTTTCCCAACAGACCAGTGCCCGCCCCTACGTCCAGAATCTGCAATCGCTCGCACCGTTTCCGGCCGAGCCAGCGTGGGATGCGGCTGACAAATGTGTGGCTGAAATGAAAAAACCGGTTCAAACGGTCGAGTTCACGATAGGCGAGATCACGCTGGGCTTGAGAAAGCCCCGGCGTGTCGAAATACTCTGTCTGCGTTGAACGTTCGCGCAAAAACATGCTCTCGATTAAATCAAACCCGGATACAACACCAGCCCCGGACACCAAGGTCAAGCGGCTCGTCAAGTTGATCATCCGTAAGGCGGTGACGATCATCATCGTCACATTGGTATTCGGCTGGCTTTACAGCTGGGCCTCGCCCTGGGCCTTTGCAAAAGATCGGACCGCCGGTTTCGGCTACGGCATGTTGCACGGCGCCATGATGCCGCTCTCGCTGCCCAGCCTGGTCACCGGCCACGACGTTCAAATCTACGACGATCACAACGTCGGGCGGATTTACAAAATCGGCTACATCTGCGGCGTGAACATCTGCGGCCTCGTCTTCATTGGCCCATTGTTCTGGCGGCCGCGCCCGGTCACATCCACCAGCTCTGGTAAATCTGGATGATGTTCAAATCGCCGCCCGCCCAGTAACGGTTCGCCGGCAGCGAAAACGTCCGGCTCGCCCGATTATAGGACAACCGCGCCGGCTGTTCATGGTCGTTCGGATCCAACGCCAGAAACTCGTGCCCGCGCGCCGTTTCCAATGCGGCAAAAATCATCATGCCGTGGTTGATCGTCAGCGAGGGAAAATTTACGAGGTGGATGATGGGTAAAACATTTCCGGCCAGCGCCACGAGCAACCCTTCCGCCGTGCGCTCCTGATGTTCCCGCGAAATCGGGAAGACCATCCGCCAATGGCTGCGCAAAACATAGGAACGCCATGCGCCGCCGCACTCGGCCTTCAGCAATTTTTCCTGCATCGTGCTGAATTCGCGCAGGTTCGCGAAGCCGGGAATGACCACCTGATCGTTGGCCGCACTGGGAACGCGCGGACTGCGCGCCAGCACCCGGTGGATGAGCCGGCGATACGTGCTTTCATCCGCCAGCTTCTGTTGCGCATCAAACCGTGCATGATAAAGGAACTGCCGGGCGACGCGCGCGAGCACAAAACAGCGATGCGTGTATTCCGGCTTCGGGTCGTGGGGACGGAAGTTCATTTTGCCCGTGGTCGCATCGAACTGGTATTCCCAGACGAGTTCGTTGGCGAAGGCAAACCGGTCGCGGTCAAAATCAAAGCGGCGCGGGCGTGTCTCGTTATCCATGCAAATCAGCTTGGCAACAAGTTACGCGTGCGCTACCAAACTAACAATGCTTTACGAACGGTGGCGGGACATAGCGGCGACGCGCCGCGACGAACTGGCGCTGCTGGATTTTGCCACCGGCCGCCGGTGGACGTTCGGAGAATTATTTGCCGACGGTGAATGCCGGCAAGTTGATTCATCCGGCGGCGCCTTTCCCCAAGGCCAGTCGCCGGATTTTATCCTCGCCCTGCTTGCGGCCTGGCGCACGAAAACCATCGCCTGTCCGCTGGAGCCCGGCCAGATGCCGCCGCTGATTCCCGCGCCGTCGGAAAGGATCATTCATTTCAAGTCCACCTCCGCCACCTCTGGCGCTGCAAAACTGGTGGCCTTCACCGCGGAACAACTTGCCGCAGACGCGGAAAATATCGTCGCCACCATGGGCCTGCGACCGGATTGGCCGAACCTCGGTGTCATCTCGCTGGCGCACTCATATGGTTTCTCCAATCTCGTGTTGCCGCTGCTGTTGCACGGCATCCCATTGATTCTCGCCCCGGCACCGTTGCCGGAAACGATCCGTCACGCGGCGGCTCAGGCCGACACCATCACGCTTCCCGCCGTTCCCGCAATGTGGCGTGCCTGGCATCAGGCCGATGCGATTCCGCCAAACACCCGGCTGGCCATCTCCGCCGGCGCACCGCTCGCCCTGCCTTTGGAAGAGGAAATCTTTCATGCGAGCGGCCTGAAGATCCACAACTTCCTCGGCTCATCTGAATGCGGTGGCATCGCCTACGACACCAGCGAAACGCCGCGCACAGATGCATCATTCATCGGGCATTCCGTGCGGAGCGTTTCGTTGTCACTGGATGAAAACAATTGCCTCATCGTCCAAAGCGTCGCGGTGGCGGAAACGTATTGGCCGGATTCTTCCACGGCTCTGGGTAGCAAAATATTTCGCACCAGTGATCTGGCCGAGTTGAAAAACGGGCAGGTGTTTCTGCGCGGACGGTTGAGCGACCTGATCAATGTCGCCGGACGTAAGATCTCGCCGGAGTCCATCGAGGGGGCGCTGCTGGCCCACCCGCAGGTCCGGGAATGCCTGGTGTTCGGCGTGCCGAGCGACGAAGCGGAACGTTCGGAAATCATCGTCGCCGTGGTCGTCGCTTCCGCCACAGAAGCCGGGCTGAAACATTTTCTGCTCGAAACGCTCCCCGCGTGGCAGGTCCCGCGACGCTGGCAGTTTGTGACCGCGCTCCCGGCCAATGCTCGCGGCAAAATTTCCCGCGCGGAATGGCGGCGGCGCTGGCTAATGGGATCCGTGAGCTGAGGTTATTTGGCTTGCCTTGCCGTCGCATCCCGACTATTCGCAGGCAGGTTTTTATGAATCCAAGCGCCATCGAGGGCCATCTTACGCTCGTCCTGATCCAATGGATGATCATCATCGCCGCCGCGTGGGTCTTTGGCCGGCTTGGGAAAAAGTTTGGCCAGCCGCTCGCGGTCGGCGAGATCGCGGCGGGCATCCTGCTCGGCCCCTCGGCGCTCGGTCTCATCTGGCCGGCGGACTGGCCCGTGTTGTTCCCCAAGGAGACCCAGACTTCCATGCAACTGCTCGGCAAGCTCGGCCTGATCTTCCTACTGTTTCAGGTAGGGATGGAATTTGATTACAGCCATGTGCGCTCACGCTCGCGCACCATCACCATCGTTTCCATCATGGGCATGGTGATGCCGTTCTTGTGCGGACTGGCCATCGGCCCCTGGCTGCATTCCACCTTCGCACCGGATATTCCCCAGTTCGGCTTCCTGCTGTTCATCTGCATCGCGCTGAGCATTTCCGCGCTGCCAATCATGGGGCGCATTCTGCTGGAAATGCGACTGGAACGCACCGCTATCGGTGCCATTGCGATCAGCACGGCGGCGATTGACGACGTCATCGGCTGGGTGCTGCTCGGCGTGGCGACGGCCCTGGTCACCAGCCATTTTCAGATCTGGCATCTGCTCGGTCAGATCGCCTTGATCGTGGTTTTTTTCGGCCTATTGCAAAGGGTAGTCGGGCCATGGCTGCGCACTTTTTGGAAAAATCACGTTCGCGACGCCCATGAAAAGGGCATGCCCAATTCCTTTCTCGCCCTGCTGCTGGTCTGTCTGTTTGCCAGTTGCCTCATCACGCATTACCTCGGCATCTTCGTCATCTTTGGCGCGTTTCTGTTTGGCGTCTGCCTGCACCAGGAACCGGGCATCGTCAAGGCGTGGCGCGACCGGTTCTCGGACGTGGTGCTGGTGGCATTCGTGCCGGTATTTTTCACGAACACCGGACTCAATACTCACATCGGCTCGCTGCAAACCCCCGAAGCCTGGCTGGCCTGTGCGCTGGTGCTGGTTGCGGCGGTGGCGGGAAAACTCGGCGGCTGTTTTGTCGGCGCAAAAGTCACCGGGCAGCCAACGCGCGAGGCCGCGTCCATTGCCGTGCTCATGAACACCCGCGCACTCATGGCGCTCATCGCCATCAATGTGGGACTCGACCTGAAGCTGCTCACCCCGGCGCTGTTCACCATGCTGGTCATCATGGCGCTGCTGACCACGGCCATGACCGGGCCGTTGCTGCGCCGCTGGCTGCCGAAGGATTTGAGGAAACTGGTGCCGGATTGAATCTAGAATGCTTTAAGGAGTAGCGATCCGCTTCATGATAACGTCGTTATCCCGAATGCCGACAAATTCATAACCTTCCTTGGCCAGACTGTTGATGGCGATGTTCATATAGAACGCTCTTTCATCGGTGCGGCTTGGTTTTGAAATCACCGTCAGCTGAGGCCCCAAGCACTTCACAACACCATTGGGTAATATGATATGCGTGTTATCGCGGCCATCCCAATGGATTGACACATATTCAAGTTTTTGCACTTGTGTCGATGTTGCATCGGCGGCTTTTACGAGAATAATTAAGCTAAGCATTAAAATTAAAGAGGCAACATAAAAAAGCTTCGGAAAATTTATGGATTAATTTGGTTGAGGTTGAGCCGGTCAAATTCGTTATGGTTTAGAATCAGGAGAGACGTTTAGATGAAAACCTTCTGGTTTGCGTCGTAGATCGGAAAACATTTTTTCAGGAATGTGGTCTCCCTGCTGGAAGAAAGCGCTGGGACGAAACGATTTTTTAATCACATACAGATTTGTTTGTTCTGGAGGAGGCGTAGCAACAAATTCAATCATAGACCCTTCAACCCAGTTTCCATTGAATGACCGGTCTGCATTTCCTTGGATTGTATAAGTTTGGCGTTGTTCCGGCATAGTCGTTGTTGACTTCAACTCTGGCACCTTGAGGGTCGGAATCGATAGCTACGTAAACTTTGATAGGCTACCGCAGCCTGTTGTAAGTAGTGTTATACAACATAGAACGGCTAATTATTTTTGTGGCATACCCATAAAAACCTGCAGCTTTTTCTCACAAATCACCACTTAAAGTCAACTCCGCCCGCAGAACAACCTCGCCATTCACTTGGCCTGTCACCTGTGCCTGAACGAGGCCACCCAGTCGTCCGGCAATCGTTGCTTCGATTTGAATGGTTTCACCGGGACGTGCTGTGCCGAGGATTTTCACATTACGAAGGGCGGTGAGCCTCAGATTTTTCAACGGCGGAATTTGCGGATCGCTTTGCGCCACGATCCCGGCCAATTGCGCTGCCGCCTCGGCCAATAAAACGCCGGGAAAGATCGGTTCGCCTGGAAAATGACCGCGCAGAAACGGTTCGTTGCCGCGCACGGTGTATTCGCCCGCGCCGGATTTGCCGGGTTCAAGCCGCGTGAGCCGGTCCACGAACCGGAACTCCGCGCCGTGCGGCAAAGCGTCCAAAGCCTTTTGAAAATCAGCGCTCATTTGTTGAACGGCGTGGTGACTTTGAAATCAGCCGGGGGTGTCCAGTGAAACCGCTCCGGTTCCAACGGCTGATTCAGCACCGCGTTGGTGTAATCGCTCCGCATCCTCGAACCGTCCACAAAGATCATCTCCGTGCTGCGCAACGAAAAGTCATTCGTCGCCAGGCCCAGCCGCAACTCAGGCATCATCTGCCGGGCGAGGTCGCTTTGCGGCGCGAGCGACAATTGCCAGACGCCATTCGCTTCCGTCAACGAACGCATCGCGAACTGCGCATCGAATTCCTTGCGGCTATGGGGGAATCCGACCTGCAACAATGAAAGCATGTCGCGCCATTGCTTCGGGGCGCTGGCACCGAGCGGGTATTTTTCCGCGCGCTTTAGCAGCGGATAGATCACGAACATCACGGAGCCGTCGCCAACGGCTACGGTGCGGGCCGTGCGACCGATCTCCCAACGAAAATTGCCCGGCATGGCAAAATCCACGCGGCCGGTGGCGACCAGCGGTTGGGTGAGAGTTTTCAGCGAACGCGTCTGGATGAAATCTGCCGACCAAGACTGCACTTTTGTCTGTGCAGCGAACCAGCCGTCGAGCACAGTGTTCGTATCGCCGGCGCGAAGATTTTTTCCCGACAACACCAGCATCATGGCCAGAATGATGAGACGGAAGCGGCTCATTTTTTCTCTGACGGCCAGATGGGAACGAAGTGATACCATTGCGCGGCATATTGCCGGATGGCTGGTTCGAACGCACGCAGGATTTCCTGGGTAAGCCGGATGCGCTCGGGCCGGTTGTTGATGTGAGCGCGGTCGTATGAGATTTCCTGCAGGATCTGGGCGCGATAACCGTTCGCCTCGCGCACGATCATGGTGGGAATAATGGCGCAACCGGAGGCGCGCGCGAGCTCGGCGGCGGCGATGGATGCGGCAAAGTCTTGACCGAACAATTTCACAGTTACCGCCGTCGGCGCGGGCGGACGATCCACGAGTAAGGCCACGGTCGCCCCGACCTGCAAGCGCTTAATAATTTCCACGATGGCAAAAGCGTCCTTGCCCACAACCACCGTCTCCACGCCCCAGCGGGCGCGCGAGGCCTGGCGCATCGCCGTCATGCGCGGGTCAGGTTCATCCTGCGTCAACGCCAGCAACTTGATGTCGTGCCGCACCATGAACGGCCCGCCGAGTTCCCAATTGCCGAGATGCGGCGTGACTAGCAGCACACCGCGCCCGCGTGATTCTGCAGCCTTGAATGTCTCCCAGCCTTTCCAGTCCAGAAACCATTGGCTGTCGATTACGCCGCTTTCATAGCGCCAGAGGTCGAGCAGCTTGAGCAGGAATTCCGTGAACAATTCCCGGGCGGCGCGCCGGGCGGCTTTGCGATCATTCTGAAAAACCGGCACCAGATTCTGGATTACGATCGTGCGGCGGTGCGGAGCGAAATGCCAGTAGATGGCAGCAGCGATCCTCGCCAGTCCGGTGCAAAACCATTGCGGCAACAGGCGCACCAGCAACAGACCTGCCTGCCAGAGTCGCGCCTGATAAAGTTGCGAAGGCCCGGAAACTTTTCGCACGGATGAACCTTTTTCACCGCCCAGCCATTTCCACCAGACCGGCAGCAGGAAGATAGACAGAAGCATGTTGCCGGCGATGCCCACTGCGCACACCCGGCCAAGGCTGGCCATGCCGGCATTGCTGGAAAGACCGAGCATCCCAAAGCCCGCGATGGCCGTGCCGCCGCAGAGCAACAGAGCGCGACCGACAGAACGATGCGCGAGTCGCCGATCGCCGCCGTGCCGTCGCAACGCGAGTTGCATGAAAATACTGTAATCCACGCCAGTGCCGAGGATGAGCGGCAGCGCCATAAGATTGAGCAGATTCCACGACCAGCCGGAAAGTTTCATCGCTGCCAACAGCACGAGGCCGCTCAACAACAGCACGCCCAGGCTCAGGCCGATCTCCAGCGGACGACGGAAGGCCAGCCACAGTGCAAACAGGATTAGCCCGCCCATCCCCGCCACCAGCTTCCAGAGATTTTTTTCCACCTCGGCCAGCACAGTTTCACCGAGAAGTTTCCAGCTCGAAAGCCAGACACCATCGCGCGGCAACCATGCTTCCATGCGCGCGAGCGCGGCGGAGTTGGTGCCGGGGAAGAGAAAGGCGACGGCGTAAAATTGGTTCTTCTCGCGCACGGTCAGTTTTTCAAAGATCCAGGCGCAAAGCGGATTGGTCGGCCAGAAAACATCCGTTGTTGCCGCCGCACGTTGCCACGTTACGAGGATTGAATCGGTCAGGCCCAAGGCGCCTTCAGCAAACCCGCCGGCCGCCGCCGCCGCGTGCAGGGCGGATTGTTCAGACACTATTTTTTGGGCGGTGATCCGATTGCGGGATTGGTTATCGGGTTGCGGCCAGAAAGTATCCGGCGAGGAATAACCGCTCAAAATCTGGTTGCGGACGGCGTTCTCCAACACCGGATGAATGGCATCCAACTTTCGCGCCACCTGACTTTCGTCCACGCCGGCCACGACCAGCCAGAGCGGATCGCTGTTTCGGCTGAGACTTTTTTGGACGGCGGCCAGCGCTGCGTAGGCCTGGCTGCCACGTGGTTGCAAGGCATCCGCACTGTTGTCCAATTTCGGCAGGCCGGAACGCAGAATGAAAAACGCCAGCAGGATCAAAACTGCAGTAATGACCAGAATTACTCTGGCTCGAGTTGGGCTGAGCGTTGTGGGAATAAGCGCGTCTTCCTCTCTACTAATTTTTTCAGCGGCAATACGCATGCGCTCCGGAAATAGCGGCGGCAAAAAGGCGAAGATCATCACGAATGCCGAGAGCGCGACGCCGATGCCCACGAGCGAGCCGAGCTGGGCGAGTCCGGGCAGGCCGCCGAAGTTGAGCACCAGAAACGCGCTGATGGTGGTGACCGCCGCCCAGAAGATCGCGGGGGCGATGGCGAGGCGGATTTGCGGGATGGAAAGATGCGGTTGCGCGAGCGCCTCCTGGTAATGCACCACGGCGTAGTCCACCGCGAGGCCGAGCAGGATGGCGGCGAAGCCCATGCTGATGACGTTGACCGTGCCGATGATCAGTCCGCCAAGCGCGAGCGTCGCCGCCAGAATTAAAGCCAGCAGCAGCAGCAGCCAGAGCATGGGCTTGAACCGGCGATGCGCGAGCCAGAACAAGATCGCGATGATGACCGATGTGCCGCCGACAGACAAAATGATGTCGTGCTTCATGCTGGCGGAGATTTCCGCCTCGAAGGCCGGCCGGCCCGTGAAACCAATTTTCACGTCTTGTGGCACAGCGTCGCCGAGAGACGCAACCACGGCGTCGAGCCAGTCCGTGCATTCGCGGTAGCCGGGCAGTTCTGCGCGCGCTTTCACGAAGAGGATTCGGAAGCTTCCATCAGGCGAGGCAAACATTTCCTCTCCCTGCCCAAAGTTTGCCGCCATGCCGGTGAGTTTTTCCGGCAGTCTTGAGAAGCCATACGGATCGTAGCTCAACTGCGCGATGTCGCCGGGCGACAGTGTGCTGGCCAGTTGTTCACGCGTGTCGGCCAGCAAACTGGGCAAGTTGGTTTCCGTCAGTCGGCCGGCAAATTTTTCGAACACTTCCGGCGGCTGGTTCAGCCACAGATATGCGACAAATTCAGCGGTCTGTTCCGGGTGTTCCAGCCACGGCGGCTGCCAGGTAACTTCGGAAACCAGGTTGGTGGCGGCGCGTAATTTTTCCGCGATGGCTTGGGCGGCGTGTTTTGCCGCATCAGCGTCACCGGCTTGCACCGTGACGATCAGTTCGCGCGAATTGGTGAAGTGCTGCTGGTAGATTTTCAGGCCGGCGACGGCGGGAACTTTTCCCGGCAACAGGTCAAGCACGTCGCCGTCAAAGCGCAGGCGGGCAAGTCCGATCGCGACCGGAACCAGAAACAACAGCCACCACCAACGGAACCATTTCATGGGAAAAATCCGCCCTCCAGGGTTTCGCCCGTGCGCAGGTTTTCGAGTCGCCAGCGGTTGGTCTCCGCAGAGGTGAAGCGCCAGGTGCCGGCGGTTTTTCCCGACAATAAGGCCGACGGCAATTGAAACCAGACAAAGCGCGCGGGCGGTTTGCCCGGCCCACGCCAGACATGTTCATCCGCACCAAAGCTGATCTGCCAGCGGCCGGCGCGCGATTCCGCCGTGACGAGCGGGAATGGATCCTTGGTGAACTGCAGGAAGAAACTTCCGTTCACATTCGTGGCGAGCAGCAAGTCGCCGGTCATCTCGGGCTGGTGGCCGGGTGGTTGCCAGACCGCCTGGCCCTGCTGGAGGCGCCAGCCGGGCGTCGAGAGGTTGGCCGGCGGCAGCGGCGGCAAGGTCCGACAGGAGACGCCGGCGAGCGCCAGCAGCCAGAAGGGTGCGGCTGGGAAAATTTTCATCGGCCACTCAAACTTTCTCCGTGGATAAGACGTCGGATGTTTCCTGACGGCGCAACGGCGCAAAGTTCAGGCGCGGCACGAGTGGCCGGCGAGTGTGGAATTTGACGAGGAAAAAGAAGTAGCGCAGCCGCCAGCGGAGATTCCAGCCGCCTTCCAGTTCACCAGCGAGCACGGCGTTCACCGCGTCGGGTAGGCTCGCATGGTTGCGCGGCTGGAGGAACAGTTCCATGAAAGGCTTGGTATAATAATGCTCCACCATCTGCCAGTAGAAGTGCATGCCGGCCTTTACGCGCTTTTCAAATTTCAGGAAACGTCGCGAGCCGTCGTCGCCCTTTGCCAACGACTTGGTCACGACTTCCGCAGCCAGCTTGCCAGACCACATAGCCAGGTAAACTCCGGCCGAAAAGATCGGGTCCATGAAACCGGCTGCGTCACCGATGCGCAGCACGCGCCCGCCGATGAGCCGGCGGTTGAAGTAACTGAAATCCGTGGTGGTCTTAATTTCTCCGGAGAGCTGCGCATTGCACATGCGTTGCTGCATCACTGGCGAAAATTCCTTCCACTGGTTGAAAACTTCCGCCGGTGTGAGCTTGCTCGCGGCGAACTCATCCTTGTCCAGCACGAGGCCGACACTGGTTTTCTCCTGGGAGACAGGGATGATCCAGAACCATTTGTTCTCCAACCGCGTGATGACCGTGTCGCCGCCCGCTTCCCCGGCATCCAGCGCTACGCCTGTGAAATGGCCGAAGACGGCGAGCTTTTTCAAACGCGGATGCACGACTCGCAAGCCCTCCTGATTGCCAGTCAGATTGGCGCGGCCGCTGGCATCGATCACGAATCTGGCTCGCAAAGAATAGGTTTTTCCCTCACCGTCCCGGGCCTCGACATTCACGCCATCCGCATCGGAAATAGTCTTCAGCGCCGTCCAGCCTTCACGCGCGTCGGCGCCGCTGGAACGCGCATGCTTCAGAAGGATGTGATCGAACTTGGCGCGTTCCACCTGCACGACCTCCGGCTCGCGCGTGAACTTGCCTTTGCGAAAGACGAAGCGGGTGGACATGGAACCGTTGCCGAGGAAAAACTGAGCGCCGACCTTGCGCGGAAATCCGGCGGCTTGGATGGCGGGTAGCACGCCCAATTCGCGGAAGATTTTCTGGTTGTAGGGCAACAAGGATTCTCCGATATGAAAGCGCGGAAAGATTTCCTTTTCCAGGATGAGCACCCGTTTGCCGGCGCGGGCCAGATAGGTCGCCGCACTGCTGCCGCCCGGCCCGCCGCCGATGATGATGACGTCAAAATCGTTTGTGTTCATAACGCTCACAAAACCGCGTCAAAGCTTACGCAATAGAACAGGGTGCCGCAACCATCCCGACCAACCTTTGAAGAGCAAGTCGCGATCATGTTTGTCGCGGCGCGGAACAGGTTTTCTTTTGCCCCGACCAGCTCACCGGAATCGGCAGCCAGACCAGCGGGCGGGCAAACGGCCAGAGGATTATTCCAAGCCACGTCGTTACGGGCAACGACAGCCCACCAACCAGCAGGCGAGGGCGGCAACCATGATTTCAGCCAGAAAAATGCCGGTCAGTCCGCTGAGGTAAAAATTGATCGCGCGTGAATATCGCCAGTCCGGCCCAACCCAATATTGGCAGCAGTAAAACCATCGCCACGTAACCTGACGGACGACACCAGCGGACTGTCTGATGCCACCGATAATAATGCCGGACTGCCTCAACCGGGCACGGGTCACGCACTGGAGATCTTCCGCCGCAACCCAGAACTACAGATCGGCTGGCATTTTCACGCGTGCGATTCTAGGCCATTGACCCGCGAACGCTGGCCGTGGAACAACTCACCGCCACCTGTTCACCCAAGGCCCGTGACCTGATCCGGCAGGAATTGTCCGTGCAATGGAGACAATTCCAGGCGACTGGTGTCCGCTGTCGGTTCATCAACGGCCATCTGGGCAGGCGTGAAGCCCCGATTTCTGATTCGTGCCAATGGCATTTTTTGACACAGGACAGAGAATTCTCTGGCTGGGACGCATGGCGGACGAGACTCCTCCAAATCCATACGAAAAACTCTTGCCGACATTGGCAGGAAGGATGCCCCGCCGCCAACTCACGCTCGCTGAAATGTTGGAACAGGTATCACGAAGCTCGCCTCTGAGTCCGAAGGGGCGGGCGATACTTGACCGGGCCAAGAAAGCGCAAGCCAAGTCCAAGCGGAAAAAATCACAGTGATTAGTCCGGCATGGCTTCGTTGATGAGTTCAAGGTCGCGGTCTTCGGCCATGCGATAAGCGTGCCCCACTGGCGTCAACGAGCCGTCCTCGTTGAACAGGGCGCATGGCCCGAGCGCGTGATTGTCCGGCCGGGCCGGGAACCACGCGTAACGTTCCACAAACCCGCACTGATCCAGGCGCGGCAGCACTTGTTCCACGAATTTCACAATTTGCTCCGGCTGGTAGCGGTTTTCGGCGCGGGTCTTGGCCTGCCAGTCGCCCACCGCGAATTCCGTGATCCAAAGCGGGCGCTGAAATTGCTGATGCACCGCCGCCAACTGTTTCATCAAGGCGTCCACATTCAATCCGCCGTAGGAATGCACCGTGACAAAATCCACCCGCAACTGCCGATCCTTCACCCCCTGCATGAACGCTTTCATCCATTCCCGATCCGGATGCACACAGCCCGGACTGCCCAGACGTAGTCCGGTGTCCATGAGTTTGGGCCACAGGGCGAGGGCGGCTTCCACTGTCATGTTGGACTGATCCTTCTGATCCGGCTCATTGAAACCCAGCAGTTGCTGGCAGCCCGCCCTGCGCAATTGCTTGCCCAGTTTGGCGAATGAGTCGCCGGGGTTGCCGCGCCAGACCATCGGCACAAACTCTATCCCGGCGGGCAGCCTTTCCGGCGGCGTGCTGCCCCAGGAATAAAACCAGTGGGCCCCGCACAATTGCAGTTGTTCGCGCCACGGGCTGCCCGGCTGGGTGGTGATGCCCAGTCCGCGTTTGGGATGGACCCGGGTGGATGGCTTTAACGCCCCGGTGGCGCAACCCGGGAACAGTGTTCCCGCCGCCGCCGCCGCCACTCCGAGATGGATGAATTTTCTCCGATTCATAAAGTCAAATGCCATGCCGCCTCAACGCCGGACGCCCGCCTGGCGGGAGTCCGGCCGGATCAGGTGCGGATTCATACGTTCAGTCTAATGTATCCGTTCAGCCCGTTTTCAGCATCACATCTTGATGTGACCTCTTTTCGGTGACATCGGTGAACCGGCGGAGGCAACGGCGGGTTGTTCGGACGATGACGGTGTTTGAAGGCTGCTACGAATAGTTGCGGACGTGGTGGGCGGCCACTGTGCCGCAGTAGGTAACCCAAGGCAAATTTCTGCGCCGGCTTGCCCGCCAAACCACTGATGCCCCCTCGAATGGCTCGCGCAACCCACCCCAACCTCGACCGGTTGAAGCTTCACTGCGGATTTTAGAATAAAACAACAGCACGCAGCCATTTGGCGACCGGCAGTGGTCATTTGCGACTTGCAGAAGGTAGTTTCTAATTTGCAGATCGAATCCGACGACTGCCGGGTGGTCGTGTCTTCGCAATAAAACACGCCGGAGCGTTGGAACAGGGTGAACCGATTTTTCATGTGATGCCTTTCCAGTTCTAAATCATGAACCAGTCCAACATCACCGCGCCAGAAAGTATCAACATAAAATGTAGCCGCAGGAGGCAAACCAACCGAGTGCATCTTGAGGCGTTACTTGGGCCAGCGCTTGGCCGATGGCTTGGACCAAATCAGCAGGCGTTCGAGCCTCGGCGGACCGCAGCAGGGATTTGACTTTGCTCCCCATCTTTTCGATGGGATTGAGATCGGGCGAGTAGGCCGGCAAAACCGCACTTAGGCTCCCGCTTGCAGGATCAGAGCCAAAGTGGGATCGCTTTTGTGGGGGACAGATTGTCCATCACCACCACGTCGCCCGGGCGCAGCGTTTCAGCGCAACGACCAGCGCACGAACAGCCAGACTTTGACCCAATCCAGGGCGAGAAAATAAACCACCGCCGCGCCGGCGACGGCCAGCAGCAACCGCAGGTCAATGGCCGGCACATGCCAGCCCGACAGCGCCATGAACGCCGTCACGCCCAGCCCCAGCGCCGTGCTGCCCAGCATCGCCCGGCTCGGCCGCGACGCCCAGCAGTGGCCGCGTTCGCGCAGCAGATACACGCCTGCCTGCGAACTGATGATCACCGTCGCGAAGGTCAGCGTTTGCAGGTGCGCCATGTCGAAGTGCAGCACGAAATGGCCGAGTAAAAAAACGCCGAAAGTGAACCCCAGCCGCAGCAGCCCCAGGGTGACGCCCACCAGGGCGATGGGCCGCGTGCGCCAGAGATTCGGCCGCCGCGAGACGCTCATGCGGTCGGTCGTCAGCGCCATCGTCAGAAAGTCGTTGAGGAAAATGACCAGCACCATCAGCAGCGGCGTCAGCGGCTTGTGGCCGGTGAGCAGAAAGCCGGCGACGAGCAAAAGCATCAGTTCGATTTTTTTCGAGAGCATGTTGAGCGTGTAGGTCAGCACGCGCTGGAACACGCGCCGGCTCGCCTCGATGGCCGGCACCACGTTGGCCAGGCCCGGCTGGGTCAGCACGATCGCGGCGGCGGCCTTGGCCACGTCCGTCGCGTTGTCCACGGCGATGCCCGCCTCGGCCTGCCGCAACGCGGGCGCGTCGTTCACGCCGTCGCCGCTCATGCCCACCACCGCGCCCCGCCGCTGGAAGGCGCGGACCAGCTTGAACTTGTCCTCCGGAAACACGCCGGCAAACACGCTGTGGTCCAGCGTGCCATCGCTGAAATCGCCGTGCAGTTGCTCCGGCGGACAGACTTGGGGCGGAATGCCCACCTGCGCCGCCACGGCGGAGGCGGTGAGCGCGTTGTCGCCGGTGATCATCACCACGCGCACGCCGGCGTCCTGAATGGCTTTCACCACGGCGCGGGAATCGTCGCGGACGGCGTCTTCCAGACCAATCAAGCCCGCGAAGCGCATGGAATCAGCGACGCCCGCCGCCACGCCGAGCACGCGCTGGCCGCGCGCGGCCAGTTCCGCCGATCCCGGCTGCCACGCGGATTCCGGCACACCGCAGAGTTGGGCGATGACGGCGGGCGCGCCTTTCGTGTAGCGGCACACGCCGTCCGCCTCGTGATAAGCAGCCTCGGCGCGTTTGGTTGCCGGATCAAATGGTTTGAATTCGATGCGGGCAAGGTTCTCGCCCGCCAAACCGCGCGCCGTGGCCGCGCGCACCATCGCGCCGTCCACCGGATCCTGTCCCGCCGGGTCGCTGGCGAGCCAGGCGGCGCGCTGCAATTGTTCCTCGCTGAAACCGGCCGCCGGCCGCAGCGTGCGGACGGTGGCTTCGTTGCGCGTGAGCGTCCCGGTCTTGTCACTGCACAGCACGGTCATCGCGGCGATGTCGTGCAGCGCGCTCAGGCGGGTCACCAGCACGCCGAACTTGGACAGCTCCACCGAGCCGAGCGCGGCGGCGAGCGTGAACGTGGCCGGCAGCGCGACGGGGATGGACGCCAGCAGAATGGTCAGCGCCAGCGGCAGCGTGTATTCCAGCGACAACCCCCGGAGATGCGCCGCCCCAAAAACGACGATGATCAGGCAGGCGTTCAGCACGAACAGGTCGCGCACGATGCGCACAATTTCCAGTTCCTGCCGGTTGGCGGCGTGCGCGGTGCGCACGAGTTCCGCCGTCTTGCCGAAAAACGTGCGCTCGCCGGTGGCGGTGACGACGCCGTTGGCTTCGCCGCCCCGCACCAGCGCGCCGGCGTAGGCGGTGTTGCCGGGGGCGACGGACACGGCGGCGGATTCGCCCGTGAGCGCCGATTGGTCCACCAGGAGCGAACCGTCGCACAGTTTGACATCGGCGGGCACGATGCCGCCCTGGCGCAGATGAATCAGGTCGTCCGGCACCAAGGCCTCCGCACCGATGGTCTGCCACTGGCCGTCGCGCCGGACGCGGGCCTCGATGCGCAATTGCTGCCGCAGCAAGGCGAGCGCCTTCTGGGCCTTACCTTCCTGCAAAAAGCCGAGCAGGGCGTTCGCCACCAGGAGTGCGGCAATCACTTCCGCCTCGACGCGCTCGCCTAGGAACAATTGAAGGATGACGGCGGCTTCGAGCAGCCAGGGAATGGGTGCCCAAAACCGGCGGGCGAACTGGCGCCACGGATGCGGGGTTTCCTCGCGGACGGCATTGGGACCGAACTGGGCGAGCCGTGCCTGGGCGGCGGCGGTGGTCAGCCCGTCTGGCTCCACTCCAGGGGCATTCGGCGGCGGGTTTTCAGCGGTGGTCATTATTTTGATGCGCAGCTTTCATGTTGGTCTGGTGACGTTCGTTCGCGCCGGTTGCGCCGTCGCCCGGACACTACGCTATAGCGGCGCGTATGCCAGCCCCTTTTCAGAGCGATTCCGAAGGCGGTGTGCGCAGGCTCAATGATTTACGAACGAAGCGAGAGAAAAATGCGCCGCGCCGGCGGTCAGACGTTTATCAGGGAGGGATAAACCCCTTACCAATGGCAACGGCGGGCGCGCGATCCGTTCACTCCACAGCGGCGGAGTCGCGGATTGCGCCCGGATGCAGGCTGAGCTGTTTGAGCTTTTCGCGCAGCGTCAGGCGCGAAAGGCCCAGCCAGCGGGCGGCTTGGGTCTGATTGCCTTCCGCAAGCGCGATGGCCTGGGTGAGAATTTCGCGTTCCGCTTCGGCGAGGATTTGGGCGTGCGCGTCGCTGATTTCACCGCGTTGAGCACGGGCCAGCAACGTCGCGGCGAGTGATGGAAGTGAGTTCGCGGCCTGCCCGCTGACCGATGCGCGGGCGGCGAGAATGGCGCACACGGCCTCGGCGGAGATGGAAAGGCCGCGCGCTTCCAGCAGCAGGCGGCGCGTGACATTTTCCAGTTCGCGAATGTTGCCGGGCCACGGGTCGGCTTGCAGGGCGGCAATGGCGTCGGGCGTGATGGCGGGCGCGGCAAGGCCGAAGTCAGCGGCGTATTTGCGGAGGAAATGCTGGACGAGCGCGGGAATGTCCTCGCGGCGCTCGCGCAGCGGCGGCAGTTGGAGGGCGACGACATTCAGGCGATGGAACAAATCTTCGCGGAATTTTCCTTCGCGAATCATCGCTTCGAGGTCGCGGTGCGTGGCGGCCATGATGCGCACGTCCACGGAAATGGTCTCGCTGCCGCCGACGCGCTGGAAGGTTTGCTGTTGGAGGACGCGGAGCAATTTGACCTGCGTGTTCGCCGGCAGGTCGCCGATTTCATCGAGGAACAAGGTGCCCTGGTTCGCCTGCTCGAACCGTCCGATGCGCCGCTGGTCCGCGCCGGTGAACGCGCCGCGTTCGTGGCCGAAGAGTTCGCTTTCCAGCAGGTTCTCCGGGACGGCGGCGCAGTTGATGGCGATGAACGACGATTTGGCGCGGGCGCTGTGCTGGTAAATGGCGCGGGCAATGAGTTCCTTGCCCGTGCCGGTCTCGCCACGAATGAGCACGGTGACCGGCTTGGCGGCGACACGTCCGATTTCCTTGCACACCTCCCGCATGGCCCGGCTGACACCCACGAGCGCGGTGCGGGCGGACGGTGCGTCGGTCAGCGCCACGGTTTCGCGCATGAGACGGCCGGCCTCCACGGCCTTGTGGAGCAGCGCGAGCAGTTCTTCCATTTCGAACGGTTTTTGCAGGTAATCGTAAGCGCCGAGCTTGGTGGCTTCGATGGCGGTCTCGATGGTGCCATGCGCGGTCATCAGGACGACCGGCAGATGCGGCTGGCTCTCGTGGAGCTGGCGCACCAGATCAAGGCCGCCGAGTCCAGGCAGGCGCAAATCGGTGAGCACGGCGTCAAACGCGGCGTTCCCGGCGCGGCGCAAGCCATCGTCGCCTCGCGCCGAGTGGGTGACGGCGAAACCTCCATGCTCCAACACTTGCCGCAAGTTGACGGCGAGTGGGGTGTCGTCTTCGATGAGGAGGATGCGGGGTGAAGAACTCATGCGGGCGGAATGGCTGAACCGGTCGCCGGCGCGGGCACGACCGGCAACACGATGCCAAAAGTCGTGCCGTGACCCGGCTGGGTCTGATATTCCAGCGCGCCGCCGTGTTTCTCGACGATGCGCGCCGCAATGGAAAGGCCAAGCCCCGTGCCCGCGTCCTTCGTCGTAAAGAACGGGTCGAACAGGCGTTTCTCGACTTCGGGGGGAATCCCCTTGCCGGTGTCGGTGACTTCGAGGACAGCTACGCTGCTGGATCTGCCGTGAATCTCGGCATGGCTCGCCCGCACCCGCAGCGTGACGCGGCCCTGCCCTTCGATGGCTTCGGCGGCGTTGCGCACCAGATTGATGAGGACTTGTTCAATGAGCGCCGCATCTATCGAAACGTGCAACTCCGGTCCGGCTTCGATCGCGAGCTGCACGCGGCCCGATTCGAGGGTGCGGCCCATCAAGGTGAACACATCGCGCAAAGGCGCATCGGCGCGGACGACCTTGAGTTGCGGTTCGGAGGGGCGGGCGAAATGGAGCACGTCCTGCACAATGCGTTCGAGCCGGCCGATTTCGGAACTGATGACGCCGGTGTCCGCCGTGCTGGCCGCGTCGGTGGCAACCCGTTTGCCGAGCAGGTAAAGCCGGGCCTTGATGGACGTGAGCGGGTTGCGGATTTCGTGGGCGATGCCGGCAGCCAGCGTGCCGAGCGTGGCGAGCTTCTCCTGTTTTTCGAGCAGGACCTCGCTTTGCACGAGCTTCCGGCGCAGCGGGGCAATGAGGTCGCGGTAGAGAATGACGCCGAGCACCGCAACCAGCGCGAGCAGCAGCACGACGCCGATAAACAGAAAGACGCGCAGGTTCGCGAGCGTGTGGTTCGCGTCGGCCAGGAAAAGCGCCTCCGCCTCGCGATGCATCCCGGCGAGCTGGAGGCCGAGTTGGTGCAACTGGTCTTCGGTGCGTTCGACGTGTTCCAGCTGGGTAAACGCCTCCGCCGTGATGCCGGCGGGCTGGCCGTTGGTCTGCACCTGGGCGGCGGCGGCCAGGTAGTCGGCATAGGCGGTGTTGAGTTGGTGGAAGAGGTCCAGCTCGCGCGGGTTTGGGTGCTTCGCGATTTGCTCGCCGATCCATTGGTCGAGTTGGCTGCTCGCCGCTTGAAATTGAGTCCACGTTGCCGGACTGCGCCGGGCGGTGTAGCGCAGTAGGAGTTCGCCTTGGGTGTGCAGTCGCTGCTGGAATTCTTCGGCGAGCCGGAAGCTGCCAAGCTGCGAGGCGGTCAGCTTGCGTTCAAGCTGCGCGATGCGCCGCCAGGAATCCTGCATACCCCAAAGCGTCAGGCCGGCCATCAAAGCGATGGCGCCGATCAACATCGTCATGCGCAGGCGGGCGGCGGAATTCATATCAATGGTCAGCAGCTTACCAGACGGCGGTAACTTCTTAACCAAAAAAATGGCGCGACAGATGCGTTCTTGAACTAAATCCCTGCAAATCAACACGCGCGCCAGTTGGCATCCCGGCGGCTTACATTGAACTCGTCCGAACGCCCGATTCGAAGGGCGGTATAACCAAAAACCAAAAAAACATGAAATCAACCAATGAATTTTTGAAAGCCTCTGAGATCGCGCTGTGCCTGCCGGCACCTGATTCCGACCGTTTATTCGCCACCGCGAATTGCAAGCGGGTTCTGATTGCCGACGACGACACCGTGGTGCGCGACGCGCTGGCCGCCGTCCTGGCCTCCGAAGGTTACGAGGTGGACATGGCGGCGGATGGCCGCCAAGCGGTCGCCCACGCCACCACGCATCCTCCGGATCTCGTGCTGCTGGACTTGAACATGCCCCATGTGGACGGCTGGCTGGCGTTCACGCAGCTTGACCATGTCTGCCCCCTGCTGCCGGTCATCATCATCACGGCGCGGCCGCATCAATACCCGGAAGCGGTGCGGCTGGGCGTGGATGCCTTCATGGAAAAACCGCTCGATTTTCCGGTGCTGCTGCGCTCCATCCGCAAATTAACGCACGAACCGGAAAAGCGGCACACCGAGCGAATTACCAGCCGGGGCTTCGTCACGCGGCTGCTCCATGGCCATGGCGCAAACCATTCCTGACATGAAAGCCGCCGCCAAATCCCTTCGCCGGCCCCGGGAGCCGCTGGCGAAGCCGTTGCCGTGCGCCGTGGGCCCACGCATCCTGCTGGCCGATGATGACATCAGCGTGCGCGCCTCGCTTCAAGACGTGCTGGTTGAGGAAGGCTACCAGGTGATTCCCGCCCATGACGGCCAGCACGCCTTGGAACTAATCGCCGCCACGGCCTTTGACCTTGTGCTGCTCGACCTCAACATGCCGCGCAAGAACGGCTGGGAAACATTCGAACGCCTCAGCGCAAAACATCCGTTGGTGCCCGTCATCCTCATCACGGGCCGGCCGAACCAACTGTTCACGGCGGTGGGCGCGGGCGTGGGGTCGTTGTTGGAGAAGCCGCTGGACATTCCGCATCTGCTCGCAACCCTTCGCCGGCTGCTCGCGGAATCGAGCGAAGTCCGGCTCCGCCGACTGGTCGGACGGGAAGCGACCTTTCATTACCGGCCGGCGCCGGCCGGGTCGTCCCCGTATCACGTCCGCTGACACCGAGCTTTAGACACTGTCCTAAAAATCAAACTGCCAAGGAAGCCTATATGAACACCGTCCATGACCGACCCAGCGGCGAACTTTATCCAGCCGGGCATTCTCGCAAGCCGGTCAATTTTTATTGCGCGGCACCGCGCGCCAAAGCGGTTCACCTAACCGGCAATTTCAATCATTGGCAAACCATGCGGATGCACCCGCGGGACGATGGCTGGTGGTTTGTTCAAGTGGTGCTGACCCATGGCCCCCACCAATATCATTTTCTGGTGGATGGCCAGCCGATGCTTGATCCGCAAGCCTTGGGCAGCATCCGTGACAACGATAATAATCCGGTTTCGGTCATCGCCGTCAATTGACCGAACGCCCAGCGTTGGCACCGAAATCATGGGTGACTGCGATTTCCCGATTGCAGGCCTTGACGACGCGGCCGCCGGGAAAACTTCGGTCAGCTGATCCATTTGCCGCCGCTCCAATCTGCGCGCCACGGCGCGCTTCATGATCTCATGCGCCGCGTCCCCGCCCATGCCCATCCGTTCACACGCCTGGCTCACACTCGCTTAGCCCGATCATTTCACCCAGGGGAGGGGCCGGGATTTTTTGTCACGGCGGCGGGATTTTGAGGCGGGTCAGGGGTGAAAGCGCGTGGTTTTTCCCGTCGTGGACAGAGTGCTCCCAATCCCCATTGTTTTTCCACATGCCGGGGCAGCACTCACCGCGCGTCAACTGCTGCCCAGCGCTTGGACCACCTGCCCGAAGAGCCGCTGATCGGGATAGCTGCTGCTCAACCGCAGTTGAATGCGCCGCGTGTTGCGCAGGACCACGCGCCAATCTTCAGCAACTTCAGCCGAATGGTCCCGGCCTGCGCCCGCGCCAGTTCCGTCCCCGCCAGACCGAGTGCGCGTAACCGTTCCAGCAGCACCTAGGCGAAGCTCGACAGCAGCAGCCGGAACTGGTTGGCCCACCAGCCGTGGCAACGGGTCTCCACCCCGCAAGCGCTGGTCAAGGCCGGCAAGCGGACCTGGGAAAAGTTTTTGCACACGCAGAAGCTTTACCGCCCCGCAACGCACCAGCGCCGACTGGAGATCTTTGCGCGCGCAGACCAGTTCACGAGCACCCCGGGAGTGATTGCCGCCCGCAGTTTGCTGGCCAGCACGCTGGCGGTGATGCTGCGGACCTTGAACCAACAACTGGCCGTGTATCGCGAACGTATCGAAGCGCTCTTCGCGCAGCATCCCGACCACGATGTGTTCGGCTCGCTGCCGGGCATCGGCCCGAAACTAGGGCCGCGCCTGTTGGCCGAGTTGGGCAGTGATCGCAACCGTTTCGACAGCGCGCAATCCCTGCAATGCTTCGCCGGCACTGCGCCCGTGACCATCCAGTCCGGCCAGATCACCAAACGGATGATGCGACGGGCTTGTCATCGGGGCTTGCGAGCGGCGGTGCATCTTTGGTCCAACTCGAGTCGCCACGCGTGTCCTTGGGCGCAAGCCTATTATCAAGCGCATCGAGTCAAAGGGAAAAGTCACGCGTGTGCGTTGCGGTGTCTGGCTCAACGCTGGCTCAAAATCCTCTGGAAGATGTGGCCAACGAAGACGCCTTATGACGCGGATCTACACGCGCGCAACCAGCAGAAACACGGCTCTTGGGTGCTCAAACTGGAGCCCACTGCCGTCTGCAAAACCGTGTGAATAACTTTTATGAAATCACCACTTGCAACCCAGAGAATATCTTGGGGTGTTTATGCGTCGGTTTTGATCCAGGTCGTCAGCTTGGCAAGGGAGTTGCTTAATTGAGGCGGTCGGCGCAATGCCGATCTTCATAAATGGATTGGGTTCCGGCCAGCCTGTTATGGTTTTCAGGCTGGCCGTTTTTTAGGTGGGTCGTAACGCATCTTCTCCGAATGCGTTTGCAACATCCTCCGGTGCCCGGCGAATGCAGGATGAATTTAGTCGGTTACTTTTCCGAGAATTTCCCCACGGGACACGGGACCGAAGATGCGGCTGTCGCAACTGTTGCCCCGGTTGTCGCCGAGGACGAAGTATTGTCCCTTCCTCATGGTGAGAAATTCGGTGCCGTTTTTTCGGGTGGCAAAAGTGTAGGTGTTGCCCGGCAAATAGGCTTCTTTCAGCGGGCGACCATTGACAAAAACCTTGCCATGATTGAGGTAAATCAGGTCTCCGGGCAGGCCGATAATGCGTTTGACCATCAGGCAGCCGTCGTCCGGATCTTTGACGGCCACGATGTCCGTCCGGCGCGGTTCGTGAAGCCAGTAAGCGGTGTGGATCAACCAGCAGTTGCTGTTGGCCAGGAGCGTCGGGTTCATGCTGTTTCCGCTGACAATCACGGACTGGAAAACAAACCGGCTAATCAGCCAAAAGCTCAAGACACCCAAGATGGCTATGATGGCGAAACTGTATAACAGATCCAGCAGCAAAGAACCCGACCGGCGCACCCGCTCATCCAGCCAGAGAAAATAGGGTTGAAAGGGATAAACTCTTGCCGTCGCTGCCTTTTTCATACTCGTTCAAGCCGGTTTGGTTAAGGTCATGGTTGATAATTAGCTACACTATCCAACCAGTCAGGGGTTTTATCTATCTAATTTTAGGACACGTTGTGCCATCTTGGAGACATTCAGAGTGTCCTCGCAAAGCGGATTGAGAATTTAGAAAGTTCCAAATCAAGGCAAAAGTTCCATCCCGTGTGATTGGGCGTCCTCCCGGCGATTTCGGAATGGCTGCCGCCCCGCGTGCGCGACGGGTTCCCGGGAAACCCGCAAAATGCCCCTTGCATTCGTCCTTTTTGCGGGTATGCTTGCCGGCTCATTTTTAGAGACACCAACGCAAAGACAATTTTTATGGCAACAGCAAACGACCTCCGCCGCGGCATGGCGATCAATTACAACGGCGACATCTGCGTGGTGCTGGATTTTCAGCACCGCACGCCCGGCAACCTGCGCGCCTTTGTCCAGGCCTCGCTCCGCAGCATCCGCACCGGCAAGTCGTCGGACATCCGCCTCAGTTCCACCGAGAAAATCGAGCCGGTGCCGATGATCACCACCAAGATGGAATTCAGCTACAAGGACGGCGAAGATTATGTCTTCACCGACCCGACCACCTACGAAACGGTCACGCTTTCCGCCGAACTGGTTGGCGACGCCAAAAATTACCTCGTGGAGAACGGCGAGGTGACCGTGACCTTCGTCGAGGAAAAGGCGGTGAGCGTGGAAATTCCCGCCAGCGTCATCCTGACCGTGACCGACGCGCCGGAGGGTGTGCGCGGCGATTCCGCCAACAACGTGCAGAAGGCGATCACCGTCGAGACCGGCATCACCATGCAGGCGCCGCTGTTCATCAAAACCGGCGAAAAAATCCGGATTGACACGCGCACCGGCAAATACATGGAACGCGCCTGACGGAAATTGCGAATTGCAAATTTCGAGTGCCGAACCCCAGCCCGCCACGCGCGGGCTTTTTTATTGTCTGCATTTCTCCCGATTTCGAGCGGAAAGGCTTTTCAATTTCAATCGGTTCGGTTATTCGTGGTTAAAATCTCATGTCCGGGCAGATCAAAGGCGAAAAGATTTATCGCGGCATTCCCGTCTCGGCGGGGGTGTGCCGGGGCAAGGTTTTGGTTCTGCACCAGGCCCGCCATGTCATCGCGCGGCGAAGAATCGCCGACACGGAACTGGCCGGTGAGATCAAGCGCTTTGAGCAGGCGCTCGTCCGCACCCGCCAGCAGATGGTTGAAATCCAGCGGCGTGTCATCCAAAACACGGGGGCGTCCGAAGGCGACATTTTTGACGCGCACATGCTGATGCTCGAAGACCGAGTGGTGATTGACGAAGTCATCCGCATGATCCAGGAGCAGAAGAGCAACGCCGATTTTGCCTTTCACACCGTGACCGACCGCTACATCGCGGCGATGGCCCGGGAAGAGGACGAGTTTTTCCGGGAGCGGGTGGATGTTTTGCGCGACACGTCCGGCCGCGTGCTAGACAATCTGCTGGAGGTCAAAGACAGTTTTGACCTCAAGCGCCTGAACGAGCCTTGCATCCTGGTCGGCCACGATTTAAGCCCCTCCATGACCGCGCAACTGGACCGGAAATATGTCCTCGGTTTTGCCACGGATATCGGCGGCAAGACGTCGCACACGGCCATCCTGGCGCGTTCGCTCGACATCCCGGCGATCGTCGGCGCACAAACCCTCAGCGAGGAACTGGAAACCGGCGACTATGCGCTGTTGGACGGCTACAACGGCACGGTCATCGTCAATCCCACCGACCAGACGCTGTTTGAATACGGCCAGCTCGCCCAAATCCAGGCGTCGCTCAACGAGAAACTGCGCGAAATACAAAACCAGCCCGCCGTCACGCTCGACGGCAAAACCATCCATCTTTCGGCGAACATTGAGGACCAGCACGACATTGAATCCGTCCTCGCGCACGGGGCGGAAGGCGTCGGTTTGTTCCGGACGGAATTTTTATTCATCAACCGCGACCAGTTGCCGACCGAGGAGGAACAATACCAAGTCTATCGTCAGGTGGCGGCCGCCCTGAAACCGCATCCGGTCATCATCCGCACTTTGGATTTGGGCGGCGACAAATTCGCCTCGCACCTGCAACTGGCCCGGGAGATGAATCCCTTTCTCGGCTGGCGCGCCATTCGCTTCTGCCTCGCGCAGCCGGAAATGTTCCGCGCCCAGATCCGCGCCATTCTGCGCGCCAGCCCCGAGGGCAGGGTGAAGATGATGTATCCGATGATTTCCGGACTGGATGAATTGAACCAGGCCAACGCGCTGGTTGAAAAATGCAAGGCCGAGCTGCGCGCGGACCAAATCCCGTTCAATGAAGCGATGAAAATCGGCGCGATGATTGAAATCCCGTCCGCCGCGCTGATCGCCGACGCGCTGGCAAAAAAAGTCAGCTTTTTCAGCATTGGCTCGAACGACTTGATCCAATACACGCTCGCGGCCGACCGCACGAACGAAAAGGTTTCGCACCTTTACGAGCCGACACATCCGGCGATTTTGCGGCTCATCAAGATGACCGTGGACGCCGCACACGCGCACGGCATCTGGGCCGGCGTCTGCGGCGAAATCGCCGGCGACCCGGTGCTGACGCCGCTGCTGCTCGGCCTCGGCGTGGATGAATTGAGCGCCGCGCCCGCCGTGCTGGACCAGGTGAAATACATCATCCGCCGCGTCAAATTGAGCGAGGCCCGCGAGCTCGCCACCTTCGCCCTGGCCAGTGAATCGTCCGCGGAGATTTTTGCCCGCTGCGTCAAATTCGCCCGCGAGACGGCACCGAGCCTGTTTGAAGGCCAGTCGTAAATCCATCAGCAATCCCATATTTACAGTTCACAAACCCGCCGGTTGCCGATAGATTCGCCGGATGTTCGGACCGGTTCCTTACCTCGACCTGCGCGCCCAGCTCAAACCTTTGCGCGCGGAACTTGATGCCGTCATCGCCCGCACACTGGACCACTGCTCGTTCTGTCTCGGCCCGGATGTGGCGCAGTTTGAAATGGATTTCGCCGCGTTTTGCGGCGCGCCGCACGCACTCGGCTTCAATAGCGGCACCTCCGCGCTGCACGTCGCCATGCGCTTGCTGGATGTCGGCCCCGGCGACGAGGTCATCACCACGCCCTACACCTTCATCGCCACGAGCTGGGCGATTTCCTATTGCGGCGCGAAGCCGGTGTATGTGGACATTGACGAGGCGACATTCAACTTGAATCCGGCGCTGATCGAAAAGGCTATTACGCCACGCACAAAAGCCGTTTTGCCCGTGCATCTTTACGGCCAACCGTTCGACGTGGACGCGGTGGCGGCGGTTTGCCAAAAGCACAATCTGCCGTTCGTCGAGGACGCGGCGCAGGCGCACGGCGCGAAATACAAAGGCCGGCCGGTCGGCACGTTCGGCGCGGTGTCGTGCTTCAGTTTTTATCCGGCGAAAAATCTCGGCGCGTGCGGCGAAGGCGGCGCGCTGGTGACAAACGACTCGGCGCTGGCCGCCCGCGCGAAATCGCTGCGCGAACACGGTTCCACGGTGCGCTATCACCACGACGAGATCGGCTACAATTACCGGCTCGAAGGCATCCAAGGCGCGGTGCTCGGCGTGAAGCTCAAGCATCTGGCCGCGTGGACGCGCGAACGCCAGCGTATCGCCGCGCGTTACGCGGAGCTGCTGGCCGACACGCCGCTGCAACTGCCGACGGTGACGCCGGGCAATGAGAGCGCGTGGCATCTTTACACGGTCCGCTCGCCGCGCCGCGACGAGTTGAAAAAGTTTTTGGACGAAAACAAAATCGGCAACGCGGTGCATTATCCCCTGCCGTTGCACCTGCAAAAAGCCTACGCGTCGCTGGGTTACAAGTCCGGCGATTTTCCGGTGGCCGAAAAGGCATCGGGCGAAGTCCTGAGCCTGCCGATGTTCCCCGAACTGACGGACGCGCAGATTGGGCGCGTGGCGGCGGTGGTGAGGGAATTTTTCCGGCGTTAAGGCGCAGCAATTTTACGCCGGCTTTCCGCAAACATTGTTAATAAATTTGTATTTTCTTTCGGCGGAAGTTTTTTATACTTCCGGGCTGTTGGAGCAATCAGGGCGGGCCGCCCTCAAACCAAAAATCTAAATTTATGCCACTGACACACACCAAAGACCTGTTCGCCAAGGCGCTCAAAGGCAAATACGCCCTCGGCGCGTTCAACGTGAACAACATGGAACTCATCCAAGCCATCGTCGAGGCCTGCGAGGAAGAGAAAGCCCCGCTCATCCTCCAGATTTCCAAAGGCGCACGCCAATATGCCAACCCGGTTTATCTCAAGAAGCTTATCGAGGCCGCCGTCAGCCTGTCCAACGTGCCGATCGCAGTGCATTTGGACCACGGCGACACGTTTGAGCTGTGCAAGGAGTGCATTGACGAGGGTTTTACCAGCGTGATGATTGACGCGAGCCACGAGCCGTTCGACAAAAACGTCGAAATCACCAAAAAAGTCGTCGAATACGCGCACAAATACAACTGCTCCGTCGAATCCGAACTCGGCCATCTCGTCGGCGCACAGTTCGACGAAGGCGAGGAAGGCGGCGCGCACTCAATGAGCGGCCACTACACCGTGCCGGATGAGGCGGTGAAATTCGTCAAGGAATCCGGCTGCGATTCGCTCGCCGTCGCCATCGGCAACAGCCACGGCGCCTACAAGTTCAAAGGCGAACAACATCTGGATTTGGAGCGCCTGAAATTGATCAAGAAAGCCCTGATGGAGGCGAACCTCGGCGATTATCCGCTCGTGCTGCACGGCGCGTCCAGCGTGCCGAAATACCTGGCCGACCAGATCAACAAATACGGCGGCAATATGCCCGACTCGCAGGGCGTGCCAGAAGCCGATATCGAAGTCGCGCGCCGCGTGGGCTGCACGAAGGTCAACATTGACACTGACCTGCGCATGGCCATGACCGCCGGCATTCGCAAGGTGTTCATGGAAAAGCCGGGCGAATTCGATCCGCGCAAGTATCTCGGTCCCGCGCGTCAGATGGTCAAGGATCTCGTTCGGCACAAGGTCAAGGATGTGCTCTGCTGCGCGGGCCACGCCTTCGACTGAAATAAACTCAAACAACATCCCCAGACCGGAATCGGCCTGGGGATTTTTTTGTTGGTGGCGGCTGGAAGGGCCACGCGGACCGGCCTAAACCCGGTTATAGCACCTGGCCGCCGGAGGCTTCGATGCGCTGGCCGTTGATCCAGTAGCAATCGTCGGACAGCAGCGCGTTGACCACGCCGGCGATGTCGTCCGCCTGCCCCACGCGGCCCAGCGCGATGTTCGCCTCCATCATTTTCTTGAACTGCGGATTGTTCCGGATGAAGCCGCCGCGAAAATCCGTTTCCGTCGCGCCCGGCGCCACGACGTTGACGCGGATTCGTCGCGGGCCGAGTTCCTTGGCCATGTAGCGCGTCAGTCCTTCCACAGCCGTTTTCAGTGACGCGTAAATCGAGTAGCCCGGCAGCACGAACCGGCTGGTGCCGGTGGAGATGTTGACGATCTGCCCGCCGTCGTTGATGAGCGGCAGTAAGGTCTGCGAGAGGAAGAAGACGGATTTGAAGTGGATGTTGGTCATCTCGTCGAATTGCGCCTCGGTGGTTTCGGCGAACGGCTGCGAGAGGCCGATGCCGGCGTTGTTGACGAGGAAATCAAATTTCGTCGCGCCGAGTTTTCCGAGCGCGCCCTTGGCGACGGCGGCAAAATTCAAGTAGGAATCGCGCGCGGCCACATCCAAGGGCACGGCCACGGCGCGGGCGCCGAACGCCTCGATTTGTTTCACAATCTCGCCGGCCTCGACTTGTGACGTTTTGTAGGTGATGATGGAATCAACCCCCGATCTGGCCAGGCGCAGGGCGATGGCCCGGCCGATGCCGCGTGATCCTCCGGTGATGATGGCGGTTTTGTGGCTCATAAAAATAGGCTCCACTTGTCGCACACTTGTCCGGCGAATTCCACCAGGAATTTCAATCGGCGGGCAAGATAATCCCGATCCGACGATGGAACCGATTTGTCCCCCCGATAAGCGGGGACCGCACATGGATTTGCAGCCAATCAGCCGGTGTGATGAATGAGGCATGGTTTTTACTTTCAGCCTCCGAGGCCCCGGAGTATAAGTGGGTTTTGCCGCGCGACATGAAAGACAAAGGCTCCATTCTGGTGGTGGACGACAACAGTGATGTTTCAAGGCTGCATGCGGAATTTCTGCGTGAGGACGGCTATGCAGTGCTGGAGGCGGCCACGGGCCGGCAAGGTTTGGAAATGGCACGCACCCGCCGGCCCGATCTCGTGCTGCTCGATGTGCGGCTGCCGGACTTGGGCGGCCGGGAGGTTTGCCGGCAAATCAAAGGCGACGCTGAACTGCGCGACATGCTGGTGGTGCTCTGCTCGGGCGAAGCCATCAGCAGCGCCGACAAGGTGCAGGGGCTGGTGACGGGGGCGGATGAATACCTGACCAAGCCGGTGGATCTGGAGGAGTTGCGGGCGCGAATCCGAACGCTGATGCGGCTGCGGGAAACCGTGCGGGCGCTGCGGGCGAGCGAGGAGCATCACCGCCGGCTGATTGACATCCTGCCAGACGCCTTCTGCATGTTTCAGGGCGACCGGATCACGAACGTCAACGCGCGCGCCGTCGCGCTGATGGGTTACGGCGGGCCGGCGGAGTTGATCGGCAAAAAAATTTCCGAGCTGGCCGCGGCGGCGGAATATGAAAAGATCCAGGCCGACATCCGGGCCGCCAGAAATTCCGGCGTCCTTCGCGAGGCCGAATACACCCTGCTGAAAAAAAACGGCGAGCCCGTGCGGGTGGAGTTGAGCGCCACCCACATCAACGGCCCCGGTGCACAGTCGGCCGGCTGGGTGTGCGTGGTGCGCGACATCACCGAGCGCAAGGCGGCACAGGAAAAAATCCACCAGCTCCTCAGCCTGCTCGACCAAGCGCACGATGTGATCATTGTCCGCGACCTCGGCGGCCGGATTCAATATTTCAACAAGGGTGCGGAGCGCGCGCTGGGCTGGACGGCGGCCGAAGTCCAGGGACGCAACATGAACGAGTTGCTCTACGAAGATCCCAAGCGTTCCAAGGCGGCGCAGGACATTTTGCTGCGCACCGGCAAATGGCATGGGGAATTGATCGGCTTCAGCAAGGCGCAGAAGCCGATGATTTTTCAGTGCCACTGGACGCTGGTCGGTGCCGCAGGGGCCGACGCGCACCTGGTGGTTTGCATCCTAACCGACATCACCCAGCGCAAGCTGGCCGAGGAGAAATTGCACGAGCAGGAAGCCTTGAGCCAGCGAATCCTCAGCACCACGCTGGAGGGGTTCTGCCGCCTGAATCAAGCCGGTCAGTTTCTGGACGCCAATGAAGCCTGCTGCCGGATGATCGGCTGCCCCCGCGAGGTTTTGCTGGGCATGAGCCTGGGCGTCCAGGAACACCGGAACAATCCGTTTCCGGACCTGACGCTCCACCACCTGCACCAGTCGCTGAAATCCGGCGGCGCGCGGTTCGACACCCAGCTCCGCCGCCAGGACGGCAGCCGGCTGGATGTGGAGGTCGTCGCCACCATCCTCAAGCAGCGGGAAAACCAAATCCTGTTGTTTCTGCGCGACAACACCGACCGCCTCCGCGCGGAAAACCTGTTGCGCGCCAGCGAGGAAAAGTTCCGGCAATTCTCCGACCACATCCAGCAGGTGTTCTGGATGACCGATCCGCTCCAGCAGGAACTGATTTACGTCAGCCGCGGCTACGAGGAAATCTGGGGCCGCTCCTGCCAGAGCCTTTACGCCTCGCCGGCGGATCGGATTGAAGCCATCCATCCCGAAGACCGGCCCCGGATCAAGGAAGCCATCCGCACCAAACAAGCCCAGGGCACTTATGACGAGGTTTATCGCATCTTCCGGCCGGACGGCTCCATCCGATGGATTCAAGACCGCGCCTTTCCCATCCGCAACGAAGTCGGCAAAGTGTATCGCATCGCCGGCATCGCGGATGACATCACCAAGCGCAAGGAGCTTTGGGACGCGCTCTCGGAAAGCGAGGCCCGCAAGGGCGCCATCATGCGGGTGGCGCTGGACGGCATCGTGACGATTGACCATGCCGGGAAAATCGTCGAGCTGAACGCGGCGGCGGAAAAAATCTTCACCCACCGCAGCGCCAAGCTGGTCGGCCGGAATATTCTGGAGCTCATTCCGCCCTCCCTGCAGCCGTGGTTTGAGGACGGCCTGGCCCGCAGTTTCACCGGCGAAAAAGGTCCGGCGGCCGGCAGCCGCATCGAGATGCCGATTTTGCGCAGCGACGGCAGCCGCTTTCCGGCCGAACTGACCATCACCCGCATCCGCCTGAAGGGGCAGCCGAACTTCACGCTGTATGTCCGCGACATCACGCAGCGCAAACGCGCGGAGGAGGAGTTGCTGCAATTCCCCCGGCGGATCATTGAAATTCAGGAGGCCGAGCGCCAGGCCATAGCGCGGGAACTGCACGACGGCATCAATCAGATTCTCGCCTCCGTCAAAATGCGGCTGAAAAAAGTGGAGCAAAATTTGGAGGGCCTCTCGCCGGCGGCGCGGGTGATCCTGTCGCGCTGCGACCAGTTGCTCGTCAAGGCGCTGCAGGAAAACCGGCGCATCTCGCACGACCTGCGGCCCAGCGACCTGGACCATTTCGGACTGTTCGCCGCGTGCCGGAATTTCTGCAGCGAATTCCAGTTGCGCACCGACCTTGCGGTGCAATGCCGGATTCCCGAGACGAAGCACCGGCTGGCCAGCATCACCGAATTAAACTTGTTCCGCATTTTGCAGGAGGTCCTCAACAACATCGAGAAACACGCGCAGGCCCGGAACATCAAGGTGGAGTTCGTGGTGAAAGGCCAGTCCGTCACTCTGAAAATCGCCGATGACGGTCGCGGGTTTGACCTCAAGAAAGCCGGCCCGCCCAAGAAGCGCGGACACGGGTTCGGCCTGACCAATATTCAAGAACGGGCGAAGGTGCTGGGTGGCACCTGCAAAATCCTGCCCGGATCAAAAAAGGGGACGACCATCACCGTCACCGTGCCGCTGGTGCTGGCCGACCAACCCGAAGCCGACGAAAAGGCAAGGTAAGCGGCGGGGGAAGCTGGACTTTTAATTGGCCGGACTTTCAACCCAGCACACCGCGTAGCGAATCAGGGCATTCAAGCCGTTGAGATTCAACTTGCCTTGAATCTGACTTAATTTTGCGGCCACCTCGCGGGCATCCTTCAGGCGGACGTAACCGGCGATTTCCTCGTTACTGCGGCCCTTGCCGAGCCATTCGAGGATTTCCAGTTCCGTGTCCGACAACTTGTCCAGCTCGCTGACCGGCGCGGCGGCGGGTGCGGCCGGGGTGGCGCCGTTGGCCAGGACTTCTTCGCTGACATAGATGCGGCCGGCCAGCACGTCGCGGATGGCGTTGATGATCTCCGGCGGGTCCTCCTGTTTCATGATGTAACCATCGCCGCCGGCCTGCAGCACGCGCTGTGCATACAACGCCTCGTCATACATGGACACGACCAGCAGCTTGACGGGCAGTTTGGCGGCGCGGACTTGCTTGATGACTTCCAGTCCGCTTTTGTTGGGCAAACCCAGATCCACCAGCGCGAGGTCCGGCTTTAATCTCCGGATGACCCCGAGTGCCTTCGCGCCGTCCGCCACTTTCTCCAACACTTGCATGTCGGCTTCGCCGTCAATCAGCCGAACCAGTCCCTCGGCGAAAACCGGGTGGTCCTCCACAACCACGATGCGCGACTTGGCCGGCTTGGATTTCACCGGCGGGAGTTTGGTTTTGGCGGCCATAGCGAGTGTTTTGGTCTTTACTTGCTGATTGGGCGGCCGGGTGTCAACACATTTTTGAAAAATCCATCCGGCGGCTCACAATTGCTTGAGCCGGTAAAAGGCCATCGGCGGCGCGCTTTCAAAGGTCAAATCCTGCGCGACGTTCGTCTGCTGGCAGGTGGCCACCGGCTGCCAGGGCGACGGCGACGCGAAATTGGTGGCGCATTGCAATTCATAGGAAAATCCCGGATTCGCAAAACAGGTCAGGGTTCTGGTCCCGCCGGCGCAGGTCGGTCGCAGCAAAGGTTGCGTGCCGACGAAAACGACCTCGCCAGATTGACCGTTCGTGTTGGCAAAGCTGGTGCCATCCGTTTTGGCCCCGGCGACGGCGGTGAACGGTAGATTCAAGAACGCCGAGTTTTGCAAGTTCTGGTTGGCTGTAAATTGGATTTGCCCCACCAGATTGGTCCCGATGAGCGATTGACCATTGGCTGTCCAAATCTGGATGACGAGATTGGATCCTTGATTCAGCAGCGTGCCGCCGGCCACGGGCGGGTAGCAGGCCAGGGTCGGATTGAGCAGGCGGTTGCCGTCCCAGCCCACGCTGAAGGTGCAGTTCGTGACGCCGCTGTTGGCCGTGAGTGTGATCGGCAGCATACCCGTCTGGCCGGTGGCGGCAGCCACGACGGGCGCGGCGGGCAACGCCAGCCCGAGGTAATCACCCACCGTCACCTGCAGGCTGATTTGTGTGCTGGCGCCAGGATTGTTCAGGTCGGTGACATTGATCGCAATGGCACTGGTCTGGCTGGGAGCCAAAACGCCGGGCATCCAGGAGAGGATTCCGTTAGTCGGGTTGATTGCGACCCCAGCCGGGGCGCCGGCGGCGAGGCTGAAAACCACCTGATCGTTGGTCAAAGCCGGCGGGCAGGTGGCCAGTGCCAGTCCGTTCTGTGGATTGAATTGATAGTTGCCCTGAATCACCTCTGGCGAAAAGGCGCTTTCATTGCCTGCCGCGTCATAGGTGGTGGCGGCAAAATAATACGTCGTGTTCGGCAGCAGATTGCCGACGTAAGCGGTGGTGGCGTCGCCCACGTTGATTTTTCCCGTGTAATTGCGGCTCGCCGTCCCGAAATAAATGTTGTAGCCGGTCACCGCCGGATCCAAACTGGGGCTCCATACTAGGGTGGAACCCACCGATGCTTTGGCGACCGGGGATGACAAAATGAGCAGCGTCAGCGGGAGCAGCCAGTTCAGAGCCCGTCGCTTGACCCGGATTAATAAAGTCAGAATAACCACAGCCCTGCTCTATGCAATTCGCTTGCCAGAGCGACGGCCAGACGGACAATCCTTTCAGATTTTCCAATTGCCCAAATTTCCTTGGTTTGATGCGGTAAATCCGCGATTTTCAAGCGCCCCCCCATTTCGCCCGTTCAGGCCCGATGAACCTCTTCAAGACAAAACTGCTCCCCCCGTGTCTAGTTCGTGGATGGAGGCGGAAGAAAAAAAGCCGCAGCCACGCCGGGATTGAAGCGTCGCGCGGACACGGCTGATTTTTCGGATGCCGAAAAAAAACATGAGCATGGCCGGGCGCGGACGGTGGCTGGACAACCGGTTTGTGGAACGGTTGTGGCGGAACTCGAAGCATGAGGACATCCCCCTACGCGGCTACGAGCACGGCTGGGAACTGCGTCAGTCAGACCACCGGTGGTGATGGAAAGAATCCCCCAAGAAAACGGGAGGGAGAAAGCGGTGCCACGGCAGCCTTCCTCCTATCCAAGTATCCCGGGGAACAGAACAACGACGATCAACCAAACCGTCGGTCAGCGCCAGACAGTTATCGCCTATTTTCGTCGGCCAGTGGTTTGAAAACGGGGACAAGCATAGCCTCCGAAAATCTCCGTGGAAATATGTGGCGCTCTGCCGCGCCGCCGCCACCATTCAATTGGCCGGCTTGAAACGGTTGAGGATCTCGTGGCGCGGAATGGTCTGTTTCTGGAGCGCTTCCTGGCGTTCGGTCACGCCCTGGCCGTAAGTCGGCGGCGGGTTGGGATTGCGATACAGCACGCCGGTGTAAAGCTTGGTGCCGTATTCGCGGGCGAGTTCGGTGGCTTTCGCGCGGTCGGAAGTGTCGTGGCCCATCGCTTCCAGGCTCTGCATGTGGGTCTTGTGGGCTTTGAGCTGCTGGTCTTCCTGGCCGTAAGTCACGCACGGAGATTGGACGTTGATGAACGCGAAGCCGGGGAAACGGATGCCTTCCTCGATGATCTTGCCGAGGCCGACCATGTCCGCCGGCGTGCCTTGCGCCACATAGGATGCGCCATAGCCCATGACGTAGAGCAGCGGGTTCACCGGACTCTCGAGGCTGCCGAAGGTGGAGGTGACCGTTTTGCGCCCGCGTTGCGAGGTGGGGGAAAGCTGGCCTTTGGTGAGGCCGTAAATCTGGTTGTCCATCACGATGTAGGTGAGGTCAATGTTGCGCCGGATGACGTGGGCGACGTGGCCGCCGCCGATGGAAAAACCGTCGCCGTCGCCGCTGGCCACGAGCACGAGGAGTTCCGGGTTGGCGAGTTTGATGCCTTGGGCGATGGGCAGGGAACGTCCATGCACGGTGTTGAAACCGTAAGCGGTGGTGTAGCCGGGAATGCGGCTGGAGCAGCCGATGCCGGAGACGAAGGCGATTTCATGCGGCGGCCGGCCGATGTTCGCCAGGGCGCGGGTGATGGCGGTCACGACGCCAAAGTCGCCGCAGCCGGGGCACCAGATGGGTTTGAGGTCGCTCTTGAAATCGCCGGCCTGAAATTTGGTCAGCGACATCGGTTTCACAGGAGGTTCGAGAGTGGTCATATTCTTTTCTCTTTCTTGAAAATTTCGCCGGCTCAATCTTGGACGGCTTCGGGTTGATGCTGCTGATTGCCTTGGATGGCCACGACCATTTCGCGCAGCCGCTTGAGCACTTCCGAGGGCAGGATGGGATTGGAGCCGCTCTTGGCGAAGGGTTTGACCACGGCCGGGAAATCCACATACATCCGCACGAGGCGATAGAGCTGCGCTTGGTGGGATTGTTCGATGAACAAACCGCGCTGGACGGACGCGAAGAAGTCCTGATAGACCGTTTCGGCCACCGGATACAGCAGCCGGGGCACGAGGAGTTTCACCTGCAAGCCTTCCGCCTGCGCCAGCCGCAGCGCTTCCTGCGCCACGCCGGCCACACTGCCCCAGCTCACCATGCCAATGGGCGCTTCCGGATCGCCTTCGATGGTGAAGAGATCGCGGCGGTTTTTGAGCGGATTAAATTTGTTGAACCGCTTTTCGTTCATGCGCGCGTGCATTTCGCCGCTGGCGGTCGGACGGCCTTGTTCATTATGCTCGATGCCGGCCGCGAGATAGTTGCCGCCAAGCATACCGGGATGGCTGATCGGGCTGATGCCCGATTCGGTTAATTTGAACCGCGTGTAATTCGTCAACTCCGGCCCGGTCGGCCGCCGGCGCTCGATGATCTGGAATTTCGAGGTGTCTATCGGATCCACCGTCTCCTTGCGTTGCGCAATTTCCTGGTCGGACAGCACAATCACCGGCGTCTGGTAATATTCCGCGAGATTGAACGCTTCCACCGTGACGCCGAATATGTCGCCGACGCTGGTGGGCGCGAGCACCGGCCGCAGACAATCGCCGTGCGCGGAAAACGCCGCCTGAAACAAATCCGATTGCTCCGCCTTCGTCGGCATCCCCGTGGACGGCCCCCCGCGCTGGACGTTGACGCAGACCAGCGGCAGTTCCGCCAGACTCGCCAGACCAAGCATCTCGGTCTTCAGCGACATGCCGGGACCGGAGGTGGCGGTCATCGCTTTTTTGCCGGCGAACGACGCGCCGACCACGGCGCCGATGCCGGCGATTTCATCCTCCGCCTGCAAAACGGTGCCGCCGTATTTCCAAATCTCGCGGTCGAGAAATTGCATGATCTCCGTCGAAGGCGTGATGGGATAGCCGCCGAAAAAGGTGCAGCCGGCAAAAATCGCCGCCGCCGCGCACATATCATTGCCATCGGTCAGGAGCTTGGTCTGACCACCGGATTTCGGCGTTGATAGCCTGCGATCTTGCGGCAGCGGATTGGCGGTGGTGAAATCAAGTCCGGCCTGGAACGCGCGGACATTGCCTTCGACCACGGTGGTGCCTTTCTTCGCAAATTTTTTGCGGATGCCCGCCAGCATGCTCTCGCGGCCGATGCCGAACCAGCCCGCGAGCAGGCCGGCAATGACGATATTCTTGGCCTTGTCGGTGCCGGCATGTTCCGCCGCCATCGCGGTGATCGGCACGCTGAAGACGACCGCCGGCTTCACGCCCTGCAACGGCAGCTTGTCGGGCGCGACGCCAGTGTTGCTCTCGTAGATGACAATGGTCGCGGCCTCGACGGGCAGTTCCGCGCCGAACCGTTTGAAATCATCCCAGTTGAGCGCCACCGCCACGTCGAGCGGGCCGTTGGGGTTGAGCACGGGCCGGGTCGCCAGCCGCAGCCGGCACGAGGCTTCGCCGCCGCGGATCTGCGAGCCGAAGCTCTTGGTCATGACGCCATGGTAACCTTCCAGCGCCGCCGCCGTGATCAGCGATTCACCCGCCGAAATCACGCCGTCGCCGCCGGAACCGGCAATGCCGATAATCAAATCTTCACTCATTTATTATCAATGCTCTGAAATTTCCCGTCCGTTCGGCTCACCCTCTATTGCCAAATCCCTGCTCTGTTTTACCATGCGATTTGGAAGATTGTTTCGCCGCCGCTGGACGCGGCCAACCCAGTTTCGAACGAGAACCACGATTTTCCACTTCAAACTTTGCGCCGGAGGAGCTTTACAACGCCGTTACCAAAAACGGTATGACGCTCAAGGACTGGTTTCTCCGCAAGGCGACCGAGAATCTTCGCGAGCGTAATCAATCACTGCTTTTCGCACGCAAGCCTTGGCCGAATTACTGGTTGCATACCGCAACGGGCGGAAAAAAGAAGCCAAGAGCAGAACCGCCAGGTCCAAAAACTAGAATTAACCGGCCATGATTTTATTGAATTTGAGTCAGCGCAGAAACTCCGTGGTGGATTTTACACCGACACGGATTTGGCTGAATTTCTTACCCGCTGGGTGGCGGTTGTGCGACCGCAACGAATACTTGAGCCAAGTTGTGGCGATGGAGTTTTCCTCGGTGCTTTGCAAAAGTGTGCGCTCAACCACAACGAGCCGTTGAACACCGGCTATCTGTTGAAGGCGGCGCTGAACCTGCTTTGGGAACAGCCCAGCTACGCGCAGATGAAATCCGATCTTCACCTTTGGTGCGCCTAGGCGATGGCCTCGGGCGTGCGTCAGATGCAACAGTTGGGCAAGACCCTGCTGGGCCATGCGACCGGCATTCCCGCCTGGTGGCAACACTGGATCAGCAACGGAAGCATGGATGGCATTAACAACAAAATCAAAACCCTCCTCCGCCAAACCTATGGCCTCCGCGACGAACGCATCTTCACCCTCAAACTGTATGCACTCCATCATTCCAGACTCACACTTCTCGGATGAACCGCCCTCCCCCCAGCCGCAGCTTTGCCACTGAAAGGGTGTCGGCCTTCAAGGATTTCCAAATCAACTTGCCCTTAATTCGGATTCTGGCATAATAAGTCCTCGACGCTGTATTGCGGACAAGACTAGCGACAGGTGTTTTTTGCCATTACGATTCTTGTTTAAGTTCTATTGCGCTTGTCCTTAAAACAAAAGTATAAAAATGTCAAGTTTGTGAGGGTTAAAAGGCGTTTAATCTTCAATAAAATCAATGGTTACGCACCCATAGCTCAATTGGATAGAGCGGCTGACTACGGATCAGCAGGTTAGAGGTTCAACTCCTCTTGGGTGCACCACTTAAAGCCAATGACTGCAAGGCTTTATCAAGGTGCTTCTCAGCTCTCACTTTCGACGCGTTGGTGAGAGATACAGTTTCTGATACAGTAGGGTGACACGCGCAAATCGGCATGAAACAAAAAATCATGCCTACTCAAAACTGGATTCGCGTCGCCGACGGGATTTATCGCCGTTCTTCAGGCACGCTTTACGAACGCCCCATCATCAACCGCCGCCCAACTTGGCGTTCACTGGGCACCAAAAACCTGAAGCTCGCCCGCGAGGAGTTGCGCAAGCGACGGGTCAAAGGCGAGGCGTCGTATGTTCCGAAACCAACCGTCGTCACCACCGGCCAGGTGATTCGTTGCTATGAAAAGCACGGCTATCCCGACCGGCACAAACAAAAGCGGCAGGGGCGCACCCTGACGATGGAGGCGAAGAACTGCCAAACGCTCCTGAAATTTTGGGAACACATCGCCACCGATGCCGTGACGCTGGCAACTTGCGACCGGTATCACGAATGGCGGAAGAAAAATATCAAATGTGGCACGGGCAACCGCGCCGTGGACATGGAACTCACAACCTTGAGCAACGCCTTTCTTTGGGCCTGTCGCCAGGAATTGCTCCGTAGCAATGCCTGGCCGTTTTGGACTGGTGGTTGCAGTTGGTTCTGACAACGATTGAACATCTCGCAGCATAGATTTTTATTTTTGGAGTTAAAACCGCTCGATTTACAGCAAAAACTGTTCCGCCTTATGAACCGTGAAATTATTAACCATTCGGACAGAAGAAGGCGGCACAAAACACCCAATGAATTCAGTGAAATATTGAATTTCCGGCCCAAATTTGCCGGTCGACAGTAATTTTTCGTTTAGATTAGCAGTCCGTCAAGTGTCCAAAAACAAGACTTCGACTTGAGCTGAAACTCCAGTGATTCCCCGCAAACATGCAGATTCACACCTTTAGAGCCTTAACCGCATAGAAATCTCAATATAAACATGTTGCGGTATTTTTTAACGGGCTTTTCCCCCGGTGTGAAATCACAACGTATTTTCTTATAGAGGCACATTGCTCGATGGCAGATGCGCCAAAACAAACAACACACACCACCTATGGAAAACAAAACACCAGCTAGAAACTCCAAAACAACCGCCATCACCACTGATGCGAACCATCAAACGCCGACGCTCACACCGATGCAATCGAATCCAACGGTGCCGCCAGCGCCGGCTCCTTCCAGCATCCGTCCTGGCACCAGTGACGCCCTGTTGCAGCGGGCGACTCAAGTGCAAGACCAGAAGCTCATGGTGGTCGCGATTTGTCGTGGCCGGGATGGGCAGTTGGTGATTACCCCGATAGATGTCGAGCATGATGCCGACGACTTGACGCCCATGACTGACGGCCAGTTGGCGGCAAGGAAATTGTCGGACCAAGCAATCCGCTCGGCCCAGGGCGACATGATGAAGGCGCTCGGCGCGTTGTATGAAATATTTTCGCGCCGGCTTTACCGCAACCAGTTCCGCACCTTCGAGAACTTTTGCTTCGCGATGTATGGCACGCATCGAATTAACGATGCGCTCATGAAAAAAGTCAATGCACGAGCCAAGGCGCTCAAGTCGGATGTAAACGAGGGCTTTTCCCCCGTGTGAAATCGCGACGTATTTCCTTATGGAGGCACATTGCTCGATGGCAGATGTGCCCAAAACAAACAACACACAACAACACCCCCCCCACGCCACAAATGAAAACACACAACACCACCGAAACCACACCGCACATCAAAAACGAAACTGCCGCGCCCACTACGCAACCGGTCGATACAACCTCCACACCGCCGACACCCGTGCCGGCACTTTCCACCACCCCGCCCGCACCCACACCGAACATTTCGACGATTCGGCCCGGTATCAGCGATGCCATGTTGCAGCGCGCGGGTATCTGCCATATCGACGCCAAGACTGCGTTCGACCGCACCGGCCAACCTTATTCTGGCCTGTGGATTCCCTACAATAACCTCGACGGCACGGACATGGTTCATGCCGGCAAGCCATTCGGCCGCATCCGCATGGATGTCCCGAACGAGAAGCAAAAATACCATCAGGAATATGGCTCGCCCGTGCGCGCCTACCTGCCACCGGGCTTGGCGGATTTTTCCAAGGGCACGCCGCTGTATCTCATCGAAGGTGAGTTCAAGGCGCTGGCCTTGGTCGAAGCCGGGTTTTGCGCCATCGGCCTCGGCGGCATCTATGGCTATGGCCGCCAGAAAAGCACCGTCCTACTTGAAGAAATCAAGGCCGTGCTTGGCCACCTTGCACCAGAGCAGGTGCATTTCGTCGGCGATTCCGACATGTGCACCAATTATCAATACTCTGACGCCGCCATCAAACTCCACAAACTGATTAACAACTAACCAAATAACACCCAACAACACCAAAATACACTACACAAATATGAAACTTAACCTTGTCTTGATCCCGGTAAACAGTCCTGAAAAAGGTGTGGATGATGTCCGCGCCAAGCTCGGAAGCGAGTTCCCGGCATTTTTCGGGAACCTGAGCCGCAATGCCCATTCCATGTCAGGAGATGAATCGAAAGGAAGCCTCGCTATTGAACTGGTGAAGAAGCAGGCCAGCGCCATGAAGGAATTAACCGGCGAGAGCCGGGCCAAGGCCGAGAAAAACCTGATCACCATGGCAGCCATGCTTCAATCTGACCCATTGCGTCAAGGTGAAGCGTTGGATTTGATTCAAGGTTGTTTGGGTCACAAGCTGACCGCCATCAAGAAGGCGGTGCGGATTGTCCGCACCAAAGTCCTGGATGAAATGAGCCAGAAAAAATCTCCGGTCTATTCCAGAACTACCCAACCCCGAGTGGGGGTGCCGAGCGGCAGGTCACCGATCCCGAAGTTACCGGACGTCATCCGGTTGCCAAATGAGCCATTCACCAAATTTGCAGACACAGCCAAAGACCTCTTTCCGACCATGTTCAGCCACGGCAATTACTATCGGCAGGGCCCATGTGTCTGTATCGTCCAAAATCTGAATTCAACCTACGAACTGCATCCCATTGAACCGGATGAATTCCGCTCATTGGCCGAAAAGCTTGGCCCCAAATTAGTGCGGGAAGATTGGGGGATGATGGGTGGAACTCAACAACTCCCTGCCAACATGAAGCATGACGAGGCGAAGGTATTGCTTAAAGCACCAGAAAAGGAAATGCTGTCAAATGTGCGCGGATTGGTCTCGTTTCCCGTGCTCACGGTCAAGGACAACAAGGCCCACCCCCATTTGGAAGGCTACGACACTCACAGCGAAATTCTGGTCAAACCGCGTCAGGATTTGCCGGCATTGCCGCCGTTGGCGGACGCGGTGAGCACGCTCGACGAATTGTTCAAGGATTTCAGCTTTCAGGCACCTTCGGACAAATCCCGCGCAATGGCCATGTTCTTGACCATGGCTCTGACGACCGGCAGGGTGATGCAGACCGAGGTGCCCATGTTTTACATCGAGGCTGACAAGTCTGCGACCGGCAAGGGGTATCTGGTGGATATTTTGGCGGCCATTTTCAACCTCGAAATATCCTATGTTCCAAAACACGAAGGGCGCGGGGTCGGGGGTCAAGATGAAAGCTTCTATACCGCTCTGGGGCGGGGTAATCCGTTGGTGATGTTTGATAACTGGCGGGGCAAACTGGACTCGGCGGCATTGGAATCATTCATGACCGCCCGGAGTGGCATGGTTCCCATCCGGTTGCCATATCAGGAACCTCGCGGAGTAGATCCCCGCTACTACACGCTGGCTCTGACCAGCAACGGATGTGAATTGACGCCCGACCAGGCGAACCGGACAATTTTCATCCGGTTGCGCAAACAGCCAGATGGCTACCCGTTCCAGAAATACAGTGAAGGCAGCCTGCTGGAACACGTCCGTGCCAACTCGAAGAAATACCTGGCGGCAATCTATGCGATCGCATCGGAATGGATAAACGCAGGGTGCCCAACGACGAACGTGTCTTACAATAGCTACACGACCTGGGCACGGAACCTTGACTGGATTGTGCAGAATATTTTCAAACTGCCGCCGGTTCTGGAAAAAATGGAGGAAGAAAAGAAGCGCGTGAGCAGCCCGGCGATGACATTCCTCCGCCAGTTGGCGATTGCCGTGGCCGCACGAAATAAATTGAAGGTGCCCTTGAAGGCCGGTCAGTTGGCCGAGATTGCCTTCGATGCCGGCCTCACCATCCCTGGATTGCGAATGGTAGGCGACGACGAAGCCGCCACCAAAGCCATCGGCATGACCATGGCACGCGCCTTTGGCGATGACGCGACAATCACCACCGACGTTTACAAGGTGAGTCGCTTCGAGCGGTCGGTTGAACGCAAGGACAGCAAGGGAGGGAGTTTCAAATCGAAAGTCTATGTATTTGAACTCGGTTCTACCGCCGCCGGCCCTTCGCCGGCAACTCCGGCCACCGAACCGGCGACGCCCCTGCCAGCGACACCTGCCAGTGCCGCGTTGGATGAAATCGAATCTACCGATTAAAATTCTATCGGAACCAGAGCCAGCCCCCTTCACCGGGGGCTGGCTTTTTTTTCACAAATCGAACGGGTCGAATGGCTCCACGGCTTCAGGTTTCTCCGGCTCGGTCCAATCGTCAATTTCCTCCCAATTGCGGTAGGCTTCGTCCAATTCTTCCAATATACCATGGAGTTTATTCTTCAACGGCGGCTTGCTCGAACGCATGGCCGTTTCAATCAGCTCGCGAATCTTCGCCGCCAGTTTTGGGTCGAGTTGATACAGATTTAGAATCGTCATTGACTGCCTTATTTTATTTGGACGCGGAGCGGTAGAACCCCCAAACCACCCCGCGTCCACCTATGACCACTGACCATCACCCCGCACCTGTCACCCTGCATAGCGATACTCGCTGGCGACACCGCTCGTGGAAAATATCTCGCCCTTCTTCACTTGTTCCAGCAATCCTTGTTTGACCAGACACCCCAGCCACCGCCACGCGTCCATCGGTTTCACCCCGAACAAATCCGCCGCTGTCCGGCACGACAGATGAAATCCATCGTGCCCTTTGGCAAGGTTGGCCTGATGCAGCAAGTGGCATAGACCGGCCAATCGTTTGAGCCGGTCATCCAGAAGTTTTTCCGAACCGGGAGCGGCCACCTCGCTGGCTTGATGCCAGAGATTGACGAGGTCCGTTCCGCCGGTGGATTTTTCCACCGCGTAGCGGAACCGTTCCAGAAATTCATCCGCCGTTTGTTTCGGGTCCACATTGGCAGACGACGACTCCCACCAGGTCAAAAACACCGCCCGCGTATCCACTGGTTGCCCGGCCAGCGTGAGTTGCTTCACCCGCCGGGCCAGTCCCATAAGCAGCCGGTTGCTGTGGCCCCGCATCGGCACGATGAAGGGCGATACCAGCGATTCAATGTCCATGTTACGGTTTTCAAATACGGTTTCCGAATACGGTTTTGAAATACGCTTTTCAGATACGGATTTGGGATACGGATTTTCGATACGCTCTTCGGATACGGTTTTCAGATACTCAGTATTACTCAGTAAGTGGGTATTTGGATCGTTACTGGATGTTCCATCAGGGGCAGTCAGAGAGACCCCAGCAGGCCAGTGGATGTCGGCAAAGAAGAGCAGTAGCGGAGGCTTGGCGGAAACCAGTTCATAGGGTTGGTCGGTATCGGGATGGAGGCTGGGCGGGATGATGCTTTGGCAACCATCCACGCGCCATTCACCCACGGGGCGCTTGTCACCGTCCAACAGCTTGCAACTTTTGGGATAGTTCCCATTGATGCGGATGATGACCAACATTCGATCCGGCCGGCCACGCGAGAGCCAGCCATTTTCTTGCAACTGGGGATTGGCGGCCAAGAATGCCTCGACGACATCGGCCCGGTCGAGGTCAATACCGGCGAGCACATGTCCACCGGGATCGGCGGATACAGCGCCAAACGCGACGCCGACATTGCCCTCTTCCAGCCGTTTCAGATAGGCAGGGGTCATGTCGGATTGTTTCAGATGTTTCCAGCGCCGGAGCGAGCCTTTGGTTTTAAGCGGCCACCCCAAAAACACTGCCGGTTGCAGTAGGGTTATTATGTCTGTCATAGGTCAGGCCACTTAAGGCCCACTATCATTTTAGGGTCCCGAAGATTCTTTGCTACCGGCGATCTGATCTTTTCTTCACTTTCACCCCGAACTTTTTCGGCGACTGCCTATAATGTTAGCAGTTTGTTGAAAAACGTTTGAACCAGCGAAGTTGAAGTTTGTCTGTAAGTCATGCGCGGAAAACCCCAAGCCCAGCCGGACTTTCTGACAGTGATCAACCTCAACCAATGCGTGC
>JAJXXW010000061.1 GCA_021780905.1 bacterium | reverse complement strand
ATCCGTTTGCAAAACATCTCGCAACGACTTGCCGCAAATCACCCGGCCTTTGTGAAACTTATGTTCCGTGACCTTCACCCCGTCGCAATCTGCCCAAACTTCATCGCCAATCTTTTTCACTTCCGCATCGCACTGGGGATAATTTTTCATGCCCGGATCGGATTCCGGCTTCGGCCCGACCACGGTTGCGCCCGCGGCCACAAGGTCGCGTAGCTTGCGGGCCACCTCGACGGGCATCCGTTTTGTGTCCGGCAAAACCAAGAGCCGGTAGCTCATGCCGTCGGGCAGCACGATTTTTCCAGCCTTCACCGACAAACGCTTCAGCAGCACTTCCGCGTTGCAGACATCGTAATCGTAGCCTTTGCCGAGCGAGGGATCGGTGTGTTTCGGCCCGACCAGGTTCGGTGCCCAGTCGCCGTTGTAATAAAGCACGTCGGCGACAAATTTTCCGGCCTGCAACATCGTCTGACAGCGGGACACATAACTCAGCCACGGCTTCGCGGCCAACTGCCACCAAGTCACGTTGGGATTGAAATGCGTGCCCGCGCCGTATTCGTAGCCCGGCAGTCCGTCTTCCGGCCGGGTGCCGGTGAGGGTGTGAAACATGAAGCGGTTGATGCCTTCGCAAAAAGCGCGGTCGCCAAGTGGTTTCAAAGTCGCTGGCGATTCTTCCCATTGCGGCCCGATGGCGGTGAACGCTTCCGCCGAAGCGGTGCGCCGGCCGTAAATGTGCGCCGCCGAAGCCGTCTGTTTGGTGACCTGGTTCTGATTTTCGACCACGAAATGTGAACTGCGCCAGAACTCGCCTTGCGGACGGTCGCAGCGCCCGAGATTTTTCAGCGCGTCCATGCAAATCGTTCCCGACCAGCTCGGCCCGCCCGCTTCGCAATCAATCTCCATGCCTTGTTTGTGCGCGAGTTCGGCGAAATGGCCGTAATTATTGTCCGCCATGCAGTCCGCGATGGTTTTGCGGTAGTCATAAAGAAAACGGTCTGAAATTTCTGCGCTGCCCACCAACCAGCCCCGCAAGACCGGCAGATAAGGCACGGGGTTGTAGCCGCGATATTTTTTGAATTGGCCAATGATGTCGGCCGTCCAGTTGGGATAGCCATCCTCAAAACTGTCGGTGGCAAAGTAGCGGAGCGTTTTTCCGACGTGCGGCCCGGCATCCTGGAGCAGAATTTTTCCGAGATGATTCCACTGTTGATCCACGGCCGCTGCGCTGAACCAGTCAACCTCCAATCCATCGCTGGCCGGCATGGCCAGGCTGACCCGCGCGCCCGTGATCCGATGTCCGGTGCGAATGATTGTCCAGGTGCCTTCCGGCACCTCCCAATCCAACCGGCCATCGGGTTGGAGTTTTGAAGTCAGATCAATCACCGCCGCCGGATCAATCGGCACATCATCGGGTTGGTTGGTCCATTCGATCAAAGTCTGGTTCATCACCTGCCGCGCCGGAATGAAACAGCTCCCATCAAGCCGATTGCTTTTTGCTGGAAGATTTTTCTTTCGCTGCGCATCAAGCCGGCCGCCAGTCATCGGTTCGCGAAAAGCGACAATGGCGGTGTCCCGGTAATCCACCTTGTCCATCGGAAGTTTGATTGTTTTCGCCACGCCCAATTGCGGCGGCGAGTCGTAGCCATCTTTTGGCCCGGGCAGCGGCAGCACGCCGGAAAACTTTTGCGGGCCTTTGAGCGTCAACTCCGACTGCAAAAACCAGCGCCCGGCGTTTTCCGGCGTGATCCACGGCCCGCCCATGCACCAGCCGCCGCAAAAATTGACGCCCACTTCCAAGCCCAGCCGCTGCGCCTCATCCAGGGCGAAGCGGTAGAGCTCGCGCCATTCCGGCGAGAGAAAGGCGGCCGATCCTTCCGGCACGGGATTGCCGCCAAAATTGCCGGTAGATGACCAGACGATCATCACACCGCCCAGCCCCTTGGCTTTGAATTCTTCGAGATCACGCGTGATGCCGGCCTTGTCCATCCGGCCATTGAACCACCACCAGTAACCCGTGGCCTTGGCCGAATCCGGCGGATTTTCAAAGTCACTTGGCTCTACCGCTGAAAGCTGAAGCGTTGCCGAAATGAGCACGGCGAAAAATATGGCGGCAGTTCGCACCGTGTAGGCAACGGCAAATCGATTCATAGACAAACAATCTCTGGTTCAGCAACGCGTGAATTACGAGTGTAGGGAAACTGTCTTGCGATTCAAAATCTATTGGCATCCCGAAAACTCGTGATGTTTTAATTTCCAACACAGCAAATACATTAACAGGCTGCTATGGACGGTTTTCCAGAAGCCGTCGGGCAGTGGCGTTTGCAGCCCGAATTTTCTCCCCGCACCGCGCCGGTGGCCGGGGTGGTCAATGGTGAATTCGAGCCGGTCAATAGTCTGCGGTTGGCCTGTGGCGAAATCTGACGCGACAACCTCACTAATTTCAGCGGCCTTGCCATTGTTGCTGACCTTCACCGGGACAACATCCCAATTCGACATGACAACAGAGGAATTCACAAGGGCGGCGGCTTCAGTCCGGCGTTTGTTGGCTTTTCCACCAAGTTGGATTGGGTCGCCAACTCGGATTCAGAAATTCAGCGTTTTGTTTTTCAAGATTTTCTTTTTGTTTCAACGCCGCCTGGCGCTGTTGCTCCGCCCAGGCCGGTTTGTAATCGGGATTCGGCTGCGGAATTTTTGCGTCCGTCTCTTTCAGCCACGCCTGCAACTGTGACCAAAGGGCGGCGGCACGGTTCGTTTCCGTTGCGGCCAGGTCGTGCCGTTCACCAATGTCGGCCGCCAGGTTGTAAAGCTCGTTGTGGCCATCCTCCCAATAGTGAATGAGTTTCCAGTCGCCCGAACGGATGATGGAGGAAGGTTCGCCGCCTTGGTTGCCGTAGTGCGGATAATGCCAGAAAAGCGGCCGCGGCGGCAGGCGGCCGCCCTTGAGCAACGGCACGAGGCTCACGCCGTCAACCGTCTGTTTCGGCGCGGCGGTCACGCCAGCGAGTTCCAGCAGGGTGGGAAAGTAATCAATGCCGCTCACCGGCGTGTCGCAAGTGCTGCCGGCAGCCGTGAGCCCCGGCGCGCGAATGTAAAGCGGCACGCGCGTGCCGCCTTCCCATTGACGGCCTTTGCCGCCGCGATAGGGCAATTGCGAAGAACTGAAACTGTCGCCGGAAACCACGCCGCCGTTGTCGCTGGTGAAAACGACGACGGTGTTGGTGGCCAGGCCGAGGTCGTCAATTTTTTTCAGGACGCGGCCCACGGCGTTGTCCATTTCGTCAATCAGTCCGGCGTAGATCGGATTGTCCTGCACGATACGGACGGGCAGGGTGCGGTCGATTTCAAACCGCTTCTTATTCGGCGGCCCGGCGGCGGCCTTCGCGCGATATTTCGCCCAGAGCGGCTGGGTGGTTTGAATCGGGCCATGCACGGCGTAAAAGGCGAGGTAGGCGAGAAACGGCCGGTTGGTGTTTTGCTCGATGAACGAAATGGTTTCATCGGCGAGCCGCTGCGTCAGCGATTGGCCGGGCGGACCGCTGGGCAGGTTGGGATTGATCCACGGCGCGTAGTAGCCGCCTTCCGGGCCGCCGGCGTCCCAGCCGCCTTTGTTGATGTCAAAACCGCGATCTTCGGGCCAAGCACCTTTGCTGCCGAGATGCCATTTGCCCGCAAAGAAGGTCGTATAACCCGCCTGCTTGAACGCCTCGGCCAAGGTGGTGTCCGTCGCCGGCAGATTGCGGACATAATCGGGCACCAGCAATTTGGTATGCCGTTCCCTGGCAAATTTTTCTCCGACGTCTTCTCCAATCCAATCCGTGATGCCATGCCGCGTCGGATACTGGCCGAGCAAAATGCTCGCGCGCGACGGGCTGCACACCGAGCAGGCCGCGTAGCCTTGCGTGAAACGCATTCCGCTGCGGGCGAGCGAATCAATGTTGGGCGTCTCGTAAAATTTGCTGCCTTCCACGCCCACGTCCTTGATGCCGTAATCGTCAACCAGGATGAAGAGGATGTTGGGCTTGGGCGGCAATTCGACGGCCGGCTTGGCCGGTAAAGCAAGCGGAAACACCATCGTAGATAATAATATCCTGTAGATTTGCTTCATTGTCATATTGTCCAGGCTTGAGGCGTCAACGCTTGTCCGTTTTCAAAGTCCATCGGTTTTGCCAATGCAACGAGGGATTTCCCTCTGCGGAAAATTCCAGCGGCAGCCAGACATAACGCGAATCGGGCAAATTCCATCCATTCCAGCGGTCAAACATGGCGATGAACTGACCCGATTTTTCCGCCACCGGCAGCACAAATGCACTCTGGCAGAAATAAGTTTTCGCCGCGTCTTTCCCTTGGCACGGATTGCCCAGTTCGATCCACGGCCCGAAAATATTTGTCACTACCGCCAGACGCGCCGTATTCGGATCCCAGCCCGTGCAACCGGAGCCGATCAGATAATATTTTCCATCGCGCTTAAACACGGCCGGTGCTTCGGTCGAACGACCAATGAAAATCCGCGCATACTTCCCCGCCGGCTTGAGATAATCATCGGTCAATAGGGAGACATGCATAGTGGAGTTTTCTTCCGAGGCATAAAATTGATACGCCTTGCCGTCGTCGTCCACAAACAGCGTCATGTCACGCGCCATCTGACCGCCATTGAAATCGCGGGCCAGAAAGTTAGTCTTGGCCGGCTTTTTGTCTTTGGCCGTGACATTAATCGGCCAGACGCCGGCGTCGGGCCGGAAACTGCCCAGGTATTTGAAGGGGCCGGTGGGCGTGTCGCTGACCGCCACGCCGGAGCGGGCGGCTTGGTAATCCGGGCTGTCCTGATGAAACCACAGCACGAACTTCCGGGTTTTGGCGTTGTAAATCACCTTGGGCCGTTCGATGACATTTTCACAGGCCAGGTCGGCGGCGGGATTTTTGGCATCGGAAGGAAGCACCACGCCTTCGTTTTTCCAGTCGTAAAGGTTGGTGGAGGAATAACAAGAAACGCCTCCGGCCAGCACGCGGGTGCCGCCCCAGGCTTGGTTGACCTTGGGCAGGTAGGTGCGGCCTTCCTTCAATTCGCCATACCAGTAATACACCCCGTCGTGAAACAGGATGCCGCCGCCGTGCGCGTTGATCGGCTCGCCCGCCGTGTCCCGCCACACTTCGCCCGGAACAAACGCCGGCGCCGCCGGTGCCGAGGGAGTCAGTCCGCCGGCAAGGCAGGCGATGATTAAGAGTTGAATGCGTTTCATCCGTGGTTAGTTTTGAATCGGCTTTTCCACTTTGACCTGAATCACCGTGTCCGCCGGATGCGCAGTGCGGTTCAATCCGATGATGTGCAGCGAGCCATCTTTCGCGACCGTGTATTTTAATTTCTTGCCCGTAAATAAATCACGGCAGCTGGTGACTTTTCCCGGAATTTCCGGCGTGGTGAATTCCGTGCCTGGGTAGCCGGGCAGGAGGTGGACAAAATAATTTCCCGGTTTGCTGGTGAAGCCGTATTGGCCGTCCACCGGATTCCACGGACCGCCGCGCGTGCCGTAAATGCTGTCGCCGACAATCGCGAGCCAGTCGCCGACGCGCCTGGTCAACGCCGCGTGGCTCGCGGGGATGACGCCGTGCCGGTCCGGTCCGAAGTTCAAAAGCATATTGCCGTTGCGCACGACGACGTTCACGAGGAAGCTGACAATCTCCTCGTAGGACATGAGGTTCTGATGGTCGTTGTAGCCCCAGGACGATTTGTTCAAGTTGAGGCATTTCTCCCAGTAAAAAGGCCGAACCGGGCCGGTGACGGGCTTGGAGCCTTCCTCGTCGGCAATATCGCCAATCCAGCCGCAGCGGCGGTTGCAAATGACATTCGGCGAACATTTGCGGGCGATCCCCATCAAGCCGAGCGGTCGTCCGGTTTCATCAAAATCGCTCCACGCATCGGCCACGGGCCAGGGATTGTTCGGGTCGCGAAACTTGCCCGGTTCCCAGAAAAACATCGCGTCACGATCGGTTCCCTGTTGCGCCAGCCAGCCGCCGTCCCAGAAAACGTAGTCGAAGGGGCCGTAGTTTTTGAACAGCGTCCGCACCTGCTCATAAACTTCTTCTTTCATGATGCGCGCGTTTTCCCGGTGTGCCGGATCGGTCTGGTAGTTCCACTTGTTCGGCGCGCAATTGGTTCCCCACACGTCGTAGTAACCGGGATAGCGCCAGTCAATCGGCGAGTAATACAACCCGACTTTCAGTCCGGCGGCCCGAACCGCTTTGACATATTCGGCGTAAAGATCGCGGTGGATCGTCTGCACGCTCGTGAAGGCATTGGCATATTTGCTGTCGAACAGCGCGAACCCATCATGATGCCGCGCGGTGAGGCACATATATTTCATGCCCGAGTCCTTGGCGATCCTGGCCCACGCCGACGGATCAAAATCTTTCGCGTCGAAAAAGACGCCATCGCCCTGGTCGGTGGCGAACTTCCGGTATTCCTCCGGCGAAATATGTTTGTTTTCCATGAACCATTCGCCTTTGGCGGGCACGGCGTAAAGTCCCCAGTGGAGGAACATTCCAAACTTGGCATCCCTATACCATTGCATCGTCGCGTCGTCCTGCTGCGCGATGCCGAGGTCGTTGGTGAGCTGCCGCGCGAAGGCGGCCGTTGAAAGCAGCGACCAAAAGCCCACCATCGCGAACCTTTTCATCACATTCCTCTGAATATGGCGACTTGAGTTTTTATGGCGCATGGCAAGTTTCTCAATTTTAACGGGGTCGAGACCTTTAAGCAATTTTTTCCAGCCGTCTTGATTTTGCCGCCCAACGGTGCGAGTGCGTTTGCTGGCATCATGGGCATCAAACAAGCCCATTCAGCCGCACCCGGCAAAACTCATTCTTTACTGAAAAAATTTCATACTATCCCAGAGCCTCCGGACATGATCCTTATGAATCCATTTGACGATGGCGCGGCGTGTTGTTATCTAATGTGAACAATGTATGGTTTAAGCAGCCATAATTCCGTCTTGGGAACCCTCCCGGTTTATTGGCACCCAGCGTCAACGGACTTTGATTTGGCATTGCTCAACCATTTGAACAATGCGCAATGAAATCTCACCAATGCCAACAAGACCAAACCAAAATCAGCCATGAAAACAAAATCCCTCCTCTCGATTATTCTCACCAGCGGCCTCCTGCTCGCGGCTGCCGGTCCGGCCCAAGCCCAGACGACTTACACGTTCACGAATACGGCGACAGGAACCTATGACTGGACGCAAGCCACCAACTGGGATGCGAACGGCGTCCCAACCGGCAGCACCACCGCAGGGCTGGTCATTTTTCCAAATACCACCACTGCGTTGCCAGCCAGTTCCGCCAGTGGCACCGCAAACATCATCCTCAACAACGACCCCGCTTCCTTGACTTTGAACACGCTTACACTTAATGGTCTCGGTTCGACTGTAACCCATGGAGCCTACTCTTCCATTGGGAGTGCCACCTCTATTTGGACCTTTGATGGAACAAGTCCGACGATTACCCTTGCTGGACTGAAAGGCGGCGCAGACCTCTTCATCACGGTCAACCCCAATATCACGCTCAACCAGAACCTGACGGTCACCGGCAATGGCACCGCCGGGGCCGGAGGCGCTCCGGACTATCACTTTACCGGTTTCAATTTCGCCGGCACCATCAGTGGCAACAGTTACAATATTACCAAGACCGGGACTAGCGGACTGACGTTGAGCGGCAATAACAGTTCTTGGAGCGGCAGTATCAACCTCAATGCGGGCAGCCTGTGGGCTAATGCTAATAATTCATTTGGCATGGGGACAATCACTTTGGGAGCAAATGCGACCATTGGCTCGTCATTTTCTGGAAGCACAATTACCGTCAACAATGTTCTGAATATCAACGGCTACAACTGCTCGATTAACAGCGGCGGCAGCGCTTACCATCTGGCCGTGGCTGGCAAGGTAACCGGCACCGGGACTATTATTTGCAATACCGGTGCCGGCGCCACCGACGACTTGAGTGGAACCGGGAACGACTTCACAGGCAAGCTCGTGATTGGTGGCGGCGACATTTTCAATGTCGCCAGCTTGGAGGATGGCTCCAGCATTGAATTGAACAACGGCACTTTTGCTCTTATGACCGGCGGTGTGGCGACGACTTTTACCAACCGCTTCATCAACCTCACCGGCACAACCAGCGGCGGCACCATCAACAATAATTCCAGCAATCCCTTGACCATAAACACCGACCTGATCGTGAGCAGCAACGGCGCGAAGACTTTGTCGCTCGGCGGCTCCTATACTGGAATTAACACTTTCGGCGGTGCCATTCCCGATTCGGGAAGTGGTGCGACCGCAGTGAGCATAGGTGGCAGCGGCACTTGGGCGCTCACCAATGTAAACAGTTCTTTCACCGGTAAGGTCGCCATTGGCGGGGGCACTTTGGCTGTCAGCTCAATTGCCAGCAACGGGGTGTCCTGTTCCGTGGGCAAAGGCAACGCCCTCAATGCAATTCAAGTGGGCGGCAACGGGAGCACTTCTCCTACCTTGAATTACATCGGTGCCGGCAACACCACCGACCGCCAAATCATGTTCGGCTACAGCGGTAACAGCAGCGGAGAAACATTGAAAAACAATGGCACGGGTGCTTTGATCTTTACCGCCAACCCATTCAACGGAGATCCGGGCGGAGGAAAGGGCACGCGCCCGGTTACCTTGGGTGGCATCTACACGGGTGGCACGAATCAAATTCAGGGCGCAATTGTCAGAGGCGCAACCGCGCCCGATGATGTGGCCATCATTGTGGCCGGCAGCATCTGGGAGTTTTCCGGTGCGAACACCTACGGCGGCGCGACGACGGTCGGCAGCGGGGGCCAGCTGGTGCTGGATTACTCGACCCAGAACAACGCCAAGCTGCAATCAACTAACAGTTTGAGTTTTGGCACCGGCAACGCTGTGGCTCCGGGTGGCGGAACAATTACCCTCAACAGTGGCTCCTATGCCGAGGCCGTTGCGAGCTGCACCCTGAACACCGGTGCCGCCTCGGATGTGAATACGTCCGGCGGCAGCACCACCACCTTGAGTCTTGGCGGGATTACCCGCAGTGCGGGCAGCACTTTGGATGTTCCCGACCATGCCGTCGTGCTGACCGGCACCGGCACGGCCAATTCGATACTTGCCGCTTCCAGCTCCCAAGCCTACGCGACTGTCAGCGGCACCGACTGGGCTTTCAAGAATGCCGCCAACACCGGTATCATGAGCCTTCCGACCGCCGGCGGTAGCTATACTTTAACCACGACCACCACGCTCGGCGGTGGCAACTATGCGGATGTGGCATCAGGGGTGGACACCACGTTGGTCGCCAATGATTCCGGCTCCCGCACACTGCGCTTCAATCAGTCCCAAGCCCGGACGCTGAATCTCAACGGATGCACGGCCACCCTCAGTTACGGCGGCATCCTGGTGACGCCCAACGTCGGCGCTAATGACTCAACGATCACTGGTGGAACTTTGACCGCGGGAGCCACCCCCAAGGAGTTGATTCTCCATCAATACAACCCGGCCGGTAATCTGGTGATTAATTCGGTCATTGCCGGCGCAAACTACATATTGACCAAAACTGGTCCGGGCACGGTCAAGCTTGGCGGCAACAGCACCTACACTGGCGCGACGTATGTTGATGCCGGCACGCTGCTGGTGAACGGAACCAATAACTCCGCCAACGGCACGGTCACCGTTTATGCCGGCGCCACGCTGGGCGGTTCAGGCACCATCGGCGGCGCGGTCACGGTCAACAACGGCGGCATTATTGAACCCTCACTTTCGGGTTCGAGCGGGAGCACGCTCACCTTGAGCAAGACCACCGCCCCCACCTTCAACACGGGCAGCATCCTCAAAATTCGTGCGCCTTCGTCCACGATGGACAAAGTGTCCTTGGCGGCCGCCACGCTCAATATTTCCGGCATGGATCTCGTCATTGATGTGACTGGGTTAAGCGGCAATGTCGCCAGCACGGCGATTGTTGCCCTCACCGGTATTAGCCCTGTCATCACGGGGCCGTTTCGCAGTGTCACGGTGGTGGGTGGCAGCTACTCGGCCTCGCTGGACTACAGCTCGGCTGGCCAGGTCAATCTGGCGCTGACGGCCACTGGCGGCGGTCCGGTCAGCAACAATCTGACGCTCGTCGCCGTGCCCGGCAGCACGGTAGGCTACAACGCCAGTGTGAGCTTCACGGCGACGGTGCAGACGAACGGGGTGACGGCGACGAATGCGACCGGGCCGGTGGTCTTCTCGTATTCGACCTACGGCACCAATCTGGCGGTGGCGTTCTGGACCAACAACTGCGTTGCGGGTGTGGCCAGCAGCGTGCCGATCGCGAACCAGTTGCCGCGCGGGACGAACTTGATCATCGCCGGCTATGCGAGCGACGGCATTTACCTGGGCTACACCAACAGCCTGATCCAGACGGTGACGAACCATCCGCCGGTGGCGAGTGCCATCACGATGGGCGCCTTGAGCGGGACGCCGGCCACGATCCTGATCATCGGCGGCAAGTATGCGCCGACGGATGCGGACGGGGACCCCTTGATCGTGTCGGCGGTGCAGAATCCGTCCGTCCAAAACGGCACGGTGACGACCGACGGAACGAACGTGACCTACACGGCATTGGGCAACTTTACCGGCGCGGACACGTTCACCTACTCGGTGAGCGACAACAATGGCGGCACGAGCACGGCGGTGATCACGGTGAACGTGGTGACCAACGGCGGCGGCTATAACCTGATCTCCGGGCCGGTGAACAACGGGAACGGGACCTCGACGATCCATTTTGCGGGCATTCCGGGTTACAGCTACGCGTTGGAGACGACGCCGAGCCTGACGTTGCCGATCACCTGGACGCCGGTGCAGACGAACACGGCAGCGAGCAACGGGGCGTTGAGCTTCACATTCAGCACGTCGGCGGGGCAGGGCTACTTCCGCACGCATTACCTATCGAACTAACCCCGAACCTGAAACTTGGACCCATCCGCTTCGAGGTAGAAGCAGCAGGAGGGGGAGCTTCGAGCCTTTAGCTCCCACCAGTTCCGTGTATGAAGCCAGATTGGGCGCGTCCACGCGGACGTGGCGTAGATGCGGATGGCCGTCCAATGAGAACAGCGTGGCACTCCAGTATTCCCGGGGATGAAGGAACTGCGCCACGGCATCGCGGGTGATGGCTCTAACCGCCAGTGCCTGTTCCAACCGCTCGTCACACCGCCGGCCGAAACAAAGGCATCGGGTGAAGCTGGACTTGCCCGCTGCATTTTGAAAAACTCCGCGCCGATGAAACAAGCCATCGTCACTCTGGACATGGAAGGCGTCCTGACGCCGGAAATCTGGATCGCCGTCGCGGAACAGACCGGCATCGCGGAGCTGCGCCGCACCACGCGCGACGAGCCGGATTATGACAAGCTGATGCACTATCGCCTCGGCATCCTTGACCGGCACGGCATCAGGCTTTCGCAAATCCAGGAAGTTATCGGCACGCTCAAGCCACTGCCCGGCGGCAAGGAGTTTCTCGACGAACTCCGCACCCTCGTGCCGGTCATCATTTTGTCCGACACGTTCGAGCAATTCGCGCAGCCGTTTCTCCGGCAACTAAATTGGCCCACGCTCTTCTGCCACCGGCTCATGGTGGACCACGACCGCATCACCGGCTACCAGTTGCGCCAGCCGAACCAGAAGCAGAAATCCGTCGCCGCGCTGAAGTCGCTGAACTACCACGTCATTTCCGCCGGCGATTCCTACAACGACACGGCGATGCTTGGCGAGGCGAACATTGGTTTCCTGATTCACGCGCCGGAAAATGTGAAACGCGAATTTCCGCAGTTCAAAGCCGTGGAGAGCCACGCCGAATTGTTGCAGCTCATCCAAGGAGCGCTCTGATGCCCACGCGCCAAGGTTCCATTCGCCTGTTCCGGCTGGCCGGGATCACCGTCTATGTCCATTGGGCCTGGTTTCTGGCCTTCCTTTACCTCGCCAGCCGGCCCCACCAGTTTTCCAACTACGGCTGGAACGCCCTGGAGATCCTCGCGTTGTTCGCCATCGTGCTGACGCATGAATTTGGCCACCAGCTCGCCTGCCGGTCGGTCGGCGGGCAGACCAATGACATCATCCTCTGGCCGCTGGGTGGCGTGGCCTATGTCAATCCGCCGCAGCGTCCGGGCGCGCAATTGTGGAGCATCGCCGCCGGGCCGCTGGTGAATGTGGCTTTGATTCCTCTGCTTTATGGCGTCCTGGCGGTGACGACGCGCCTGAACTGGCCGGACCTTTATCCCGACGCTTGCGAATTGGTCCATGATGTTTGGATCATCAATTTTGTGCTGCTCATCTTCAACCTGATGCCCATTTATCCCCTCGACGGCGGCCAGATCCTGCGCTCGTTGCTGTGGTTCATCTTCGGCCGGGCGAACAGCCTGCTCGCCGCGAGCGTCATCGGCATCATCGGCGTGGCCGGCTTGATCTTGATCGCCATTTTTCTGCAATCCGTCTGGCTGGGCATCATGGCCGTTTTCATCCTGATGAACTGCTGGGGCGGATTGAGACAAGCGCAGGCGCTGGCGAAGGTTGCCAGAATTCCGCGCCGCGCCGGTTTCGCGTGCCCCTCCTGCCACAGCACCCCGCCGCTGGGCGCACTCTGGCGCTGCGGCCAATGCGGCCAGGCGTTTGACATGTTTCTGACGCAAGGAATCTGCCCGCACTGTGGAACCCACTTCAACGTCACACAATGCCTCGACTGTGGAACCTCGCGGCCGATTGCTGAATGGATGATGACGCCACCGCCAAACAATTAAATCAGGAAAGCAGGAATACAGGAAAAAACTCCTGCCTTCCTGCTTTCCTGATAAAAATTTGTTTCAGTCTTCCGCCTTGAACGCGCGCGAAATCAAATCGCGCACCGCCTGTTTCGGATTTTTCCCCTCGTAAAGCATCGCGTGAACTTCGTCCATGATCGGCGTCGGCACATTCTTTTGCCGCGCCAGCCGATGCGCCGAGCGCGCCGTGGGATAGCCTTCCGCCAACTTGGGATGTGACGCGACGATTTGCTCAATGGTCTCGCCTTTGCCGATGCGCTCGCCCAAAGCGCGGTTGCGGCTTTGCTGAGAGAAACACGTCAGCATCAAGTCGCCCATGCCGCTCAAGCCGTTGAACGTCTCCGGCTTGGCACCGCACGCCACGCCCAGCCGGCGCATTTCGGACAGCGCGCGGGAAACCAAACCGGCCTTCGTGTTGTCGCCGTAGCCGAGGCCGTCGCCCACACCCGCGCCAACCGCAATGACGTTCTTCAACGCGCCGCCATATTCCACACCAAGGATGTCGGTATTGCGATAGATCCGAAATTCCGGGCGATGAAAAAGCCCCTGCACCGTCTTGGCCGTGCCGTCGCCATCGCACGCACAGACAACTGACGTCGGAATGCCCAGCGCCACTTCCCGCGCAAAACTCGGCCCGGACAACGCCACCACCCGGTCTGCCGGCGCCTGTTCGCGCAAAATCCGGCTCATCGTCTCGCCGGTTTCAAATTCGATGCCTTTGGTGACGCTGACGAGAATGCCCGGATGACCTTTCAGCTTCACCGCCACGTCGCGGAAAAATTGCGACGGAACCGCCAGCACCAAAACCTCATTGCCGCCGACTGCTTTGGTAATATCGGCTTCCGTTTTCCAGTCCGTCGGCAACGCGACGCCCGGCAGCAGTTTTTCGCTGCGGCCCGACTTCAATTCCGCCAGCAGCGCGGGGTTGATGTCCCACAACGTTACGGCATTGCCGTTTTCGTGCAGGACTTTCGCCAGCGCCGCGCCCCACGCGCCCGCGCCCAAAACGCAGATTCTCATTTCGATTTCTTTTTTTGGCCGAGCCGGTTTTCCGTGCCGGCGATGAGCCGTTGGATGTTGGATTTGTGTTTGTAAATGGCCAGCGCGCCGAGCGCCGTCGTGACGATGCCGAGAAATAAATTATTGGGCGACATGATCCAAACCGTCGCTGGCAGCGCAATCGCTCCCGCGATGGAGCCGACGGAAACATAGCGTGTCAGCACAATTGCGAGAATGAAAACGACCAGTGCAATCAGCAGCGCCCACGGCGCAAGCGCAAGATAAACGCCCGCCGTCGTGGCGATGCCCTTGCCGCCTTTGAATTTCAGCCAGCAGGTGTAGTTGTGGCCGAGCACGGCACAAACACCGGCCAGCACATGAAGCCTGATTTGGAGATCAACTGGCTCGCTAGTAAAAGCAACGTAAAAGAAATTAATTTGAGGATAGGGTTCGGAGCTGAAATGTGGTGCCAGCCAATTCCAAATCAGCGTGGGAAGGAAAGCGCAGGCCGCAAATCCTTTCGCCGCATCCATCAGCAGCACAAGAATTCCCGCCGGCTTGCCCAGCACGCGCATGGCGTTCGTCGCGCCGATGTTGCCGCTGCCGACGCTGCGGATGTCAATGCCCTTCGCCTTGGCCACGAGGAAGCCGGTCGGAATCGAGCCAAGCAGATACGCGCCGAGCGCGGTCAGGATGTAAGCCAAAGTTGGCACGCGGCGAGTGTAGGAGACGACGTAAGGAGTCTCAAATTTCTTTTTTAAGTTTTAAGTTTAGAGACTCGTCACCTTGTCTCCTACAATTTTCATTTTCCGCCGTCGGTTTCAGTGGCAGACTCCGCGCATGGCAAAAGTCAAAGTCGCCGTCCTCGGCACCGGCTCGCTCGGCCAGCATCACGCCCGCATCTATTCTGAACTTCACGCCGCCGGCCAGGTGGAACTCACCGGCATTTACGACGCGCACGCGGAAACCGCCCGCAAAATCGCGGAGAAGCACAAGTTGCACGTCTTCGCTTCCATCGCCGAAGCCACCGCCGCCAGCGACGCACTGAACATCGCCACGCCGACCACCACGCATTTTGACATCGCCAAGCAATTGCTCGCCGCCGGCAAACACGTCCTCGTCGAAAAGCCGATGACCGACAGTTCCGAGCAGGCCGCCGAGCTGTGCGAACTCGCGCAGGAAAAAAATCTCGTTCTGCAAGTCGGCCACGTCGAGCGGTTCAATCCCGTTTTCACATTTCTCCAGACCGTCGCCACCGAACCGAAGTTCATCGAATGCCATCGTCTGTCGCCCTTCCCCGCCCGCTCCACGGACATCGGCGTGGTGCTCGACTTGATGATTCACGACCTCGACATCGTGCTCGCCTTCGTGAAATCACCCGTGACCAGCGTGGACGGCGTGGGCATTCCCGTGTTGAGCAAGAGCGAGGACATCGCCAATGTGCGCCTGCGTTTCGCCAACGGGTGCGTGGCCAACCTCACCGCCAGCCGCGTCAGCCCGGAGCGGATGCGCAAGATCCGCGTCTTCAGCGGCCCGACCAATCCTTGCTACATCTCGCTGGATTACCGCGTCCAAGAAGGATTCATCTATCGCGTCGCCCGCGACGGCGAGGAGGAAAGTTCGCTGCTGAAAAAAATCATGGCCGCCAAGCTCGGCATCGGCAAGGACTCCGCCATCGTCAGCGAATTTGCGGGCAAGAAAATCGTGCGTGAGCCGGTGCCCATCAACAAAGACGAGCCGCTCAAACTCGAACTGCAACATTTCGTCGAATGCGTCCGCGCGCAGCAAACCCCGATGGTCAGCGGCGAGGCCGGCAAACGTGCGCTGGATCTGGCATTTGAAATTACAAGGCAAATTCAGCAGATTAAATAAATTAACCAACAGAAAATTAATGTTATGAAAACACTGACATTACTATCGGCAATTGTTTTGGCGTTTTTAGGATCAAGGCAGGCTTCTTATGCGGACATGCCAAAACAAAAGGCAGAACTGTATGACGCAGCTTATTCGGGGGACATAGATTTTTTGCGTGCAACATTCGGCGACATTAAAAATGGCAAAGCTAACTTGCCAGCTTCTCCAAGCGATCTCATCGGCGAAGCCTTGGCTGGGCATCAATATGAAATCATCAAATGGTGTGCTGGGGAAGATTCGGATGCGAATAAGCTTTCAGGCTGGTTTGGTAGCAAACAAATGGATCTTAAAGCCGCAAAGATTATTTTTGATCAGGTTCCCGGCCTGAAAACTAATTTCGCAAACAAAACTTTGGACGGAGCGATAATGATTGATAATCCAGAATTGGTAAAATGGTTGCTGTCATCAGGCTTAAAGCCCACCAACGACCGTAGGCCTCCCATGCCACTTTTAGCGGCCACGCAGATGAGGCGAATGGAGTCCATTTCGTTGTTGCTCAAACATGGGTCTGACCCATACGAGATGTCTCCTGACCACATTTCCCCGGTGGGCGTAGCGATTGCCTTAAAATCTTCGAGCCTCCTTAAACTCCTAGATAAGGACAAAAAGTATTCGGCTGAACTATCAAAAATTGAGCAGGAGCTGCCTCCATCCAAAGGCACGCCATTCGCTGGCACTTGGGCTGATCTGCACGAGGGCTTTGGCTCCATGTCCATAACCCTATACGCCGACGGAACTGGCGTTTTTGGGTCAGATGTTGGTGGCATGCCATGTGTCTGGAAAGAGTCTGGAAAGTCCGCCAAGCTAATCATGTTACAAGGACAATTGAATGAAGGAACCAAACTGGAGGAAAAGCAGGCGGTGGATATAAAAACCACTGGGGATGATCTTGTCATGGTCATGGGTGGTGAGGAGCGGCAGTTGAAGAAATTTAACACGAAAGCCCCCAGCGAACAGTCTATTGCAAGAAGACCCTACTTTATTCGAGTTGAAAAAGCATGTGTTTCACCATCAAAGGATTTTTACATCCAGATTAATGGCCGCTTTACAAAAACATCTATTGATCGCCTGACGAGCGCACAAGACCCCGCAGACAATTATGGCAAGAAGATGATTCGTTGGAGTGAATTTCAAAAGGGACAAATCCCACAGACCATATTAACCAATTCAGTAGAAGTGCCTTTTGTGGATAAACACACTGATGGTTATTTCCCCAATAAACTGGCATTTGATTTCAGCCACGATGCCGCAACAAAAGAAGGTTATGATTTCACGTTGTTCCCATACGGGGGAAGCAGCGAATACTATCACGGTCCAGACACTGACAAATTTGGTGAGCACCTTGATGGTTTCGCACTTTTGTCTAAAAAGCCCTTCGCTAATGAAAAAAACTGGCTGGTATTGTATTTCCTGAAAACCAAATCATACGATTTATCACAGCCATCTCCCTGGTAAACCGTGAAACCGAAATATTTCATGCTCATCGCCGGCGAGGCGGGCGGGGATTTGCTCGCGGCGTCAAACCCATGTAGGAGACGAGGTGACGAGTCTCTAATTTTATCAACTCCCTAAAAAATTGGTGTGAGACTCCTCACGTCGTCTACTACAAATTAAATGTGAATTGCCACCGCCCCGTCAAACCGCCGCGCGACCCGCTGAACCGGGCGTTCTACCTGCCGCGCCTGCCCCGCGAATATTACCAAGCCGACGCCGTGGTGTTCTGGACGTTGGCGATTTTCGACAAGGCTAAAGGCTGGCTGACACCCGCATTCCACCAATTTTTCCGCGAACTGATGTTTCACTCCGCCGCCCGCGAAGGTTTGGTTTGTCCAATCTATTGCCTGATGCCAGACCACATTCATCTGGTCTGGATGGGGCTGCGGCTGGATTCAGACCAGATCAACGGCATGGCTTTTTTGCGGACTTATCTTGAACCAGAACTTTCGCCCGCGAAATTTCAGCCGCAGGCGCAAGATGAGGTTTTGCGCGAAGAGCAACGCAAGCGAGATACGTTCGCCAAAGTTTGCTTTTACATCGCGGCAAATCCGGCGCGGGCGGAATTGATTGGCGAAAAGGAAATCTGGCCGTTCACCGGCTGCGTGATTCCCGGCTATCCGAAATTGAATCCGCTGGCGGAAGATTATTGGTCGAAGTTTTGGAGAATTTCCACCAAACTGCGGCAGCCTGACGCGGGCGACATCAGGCGACCGCCGATTGGATGAACACAAAATTTAAGTTAGAGACTCCTCACGTCGTCTCCTACAAGATCTGAAATTGAAACCGAAGACATTCATGCTCATCGCCGGTGAGGCGAGCGGCGATTTGCTCGCGGCGGAACTCGTTTCCGCGCTGCGGGAAAAACTTGTGGCCAATTCGCAATCCGAATTCCGCAATCCGCATTTCTTTGGCGCAGGCGGCACGAAGATGGCTGCCGCCGGCGTGGACTTGGCGTTCGACCTGACGCAGCACTCGGTCATCGGCATCACGGACGTGCTGAAAAACCTTTTGAAATTCCGCCGGCTGTTTAATCAGTTATTGGCGCTGGCCATCGAGCGCAAGCCGGACGTGGTCATCGGCGTGGATTACGGCGGGTTCAACCTGCGCTTCGGTCAGGCGGTCAAAAGATACGTCCGCGACAATCCATTTTCCAAGTGGGATCCGAAAATCGTCCAGTTTGTCTCGCCGCAGGTCTGGGCGTCGCGGCCGGGCCGCGCGGACAAACTGGCGCGCGACTATGATCTGCTCCTGAGCATTTTCCCCTTCGAGAAGGACTGGTATGCGAAACGTGTGCCGCAGTTGCGCGTGGAATTTGTCGGGCATCCGTTGGTGGAAAGAATGCAGAAAGAAGAATTAAGAATGCAGAATAAAAGCTGCGCCGCCGCACCGACGGTTCTCTTGCTGCCCGGCAGTCGCAAAAGCGAGTTGCAACGCCATCTACCAGTGATGCTGGACGCGCTGAAGTTGATTCAGGATAAGCTTCCGTCGGCAAAAGCAAAAATGGTTTTACCGAATCCGGCATTGGTCGCGCTGGCCAAATCGCTCGGCTCGAACTTGGAAATCCAGATTGGCGAATTGCCGTGGGCGCTGGCGGAATCCGATGTCGCCCTCGCCTCGACGGGGACGGTGACGATGGAATGCGCGTTCTATGGCGTGCCGGCGGTGACTCTCTACAAAACGTCGTGGCTCACTTACCAGATCGCCAGGCGCATCGTGACGGTGAAATCGCTGACGATGCCCAACCTGCTGGCGGGTGAAGCGGTTTATCCCGAATTCATCCAGCACCAGGCGACGCCGGAAAACTTGTCGCGCGCCGCGCTGGAATTGTTGCAAGACAAAGCGCGCCGGACACAAATCAAGGCGCAGCTCGCCAGAATCATTGCCTCGCTCGGCGAACCCGGCGCGGCCGGACGCGCCGCGACGGCAGTCTTGAGCCTGTTTCCATGAAAGATCTGGAACACCCGTTTTGGATCAAGCTCAATCAACGGCGGAAATAGCAAATTCAATTTGAGTCTCGTTACCTCGACTCCTACACTGGACTCATGGACTCACTCCACGCGCCGTGGCGCATCGAATACATCCTCGCGCCAAAACCAAAGCTCGACGCGAGCTTGTTCACGCAAATCGCACAGTCCACCGACGATGAGGCCAACCTCGTCATCGTGCGCGACCGTTCGTGCTATGCCCTGCTCAATCGTTATCCCTACAACGGCGGCCATCTGATGGTCGTGCCCTACAAGGAAGTCGCCGATATGCACGGCTTGACGGACGACGAACTGGCGGATCTGTGGAAGCTCGCGCGCCGCTGCATCACGGCACTCAAGGCCGTGATGAAGCCCGACGGTTTTAATCTGGGCATCAATCTCGGCAAAGTCGCCGGCGCGGGCATCGTGGAGCATCTCCACATCCACGTCGTGCCACGCTGGAATGGCGACACGAACTTCATGCCGGTCATTGCGCAGACGGGCGTCGTGCCGGAAGCGTTGCTGGACGTGGCCGCCAAACTGCGCGCGGAACTGGCGAAATAATTTTTGAATTGTGGCAACTGAAACCCTTCATTACGAAAGCGCGCGGTTTGCACAACAACTGTTCAATCACGAGCCGCGCAATCTGGCGCTGCTCGAAACCGAACTGGGCGTCAAGGCCACGGCCCGCGAAGGCTGGATCAAACTGGACGGCACGGCGGAAAATCTGGAGCGCGCCAGGCATCTGTTCGCGTCACTGGAAAGTCTGTTGAAAGCCGGTTCGCCGGTAAAAAACCGGGAGTTTCTGCACGCGCTGAACGTCGTGAAGCACGAGGGCGGAACCATGCTCAAGGACATGGTGAGCGACCGCGTGACCACGCACGAACGCAAGGCTGGCGTGACGGCCAAAACGGTTGGCCAGAAGAAATATCTCGAAGCCATCCGCCAACACGACATCACGTTCGGCATCGGGCCGGCGGGCACGGGGAAAACTTTTTTGGCGGTGGCGATGGCGCTGTCGGCGATGCGCGAAGGCAGTGTTTCCCGGATTATTTTGACCCGTCCGGCAGTGGAGGCGGGCGAGGCGCTGGGATTTCTCCCGGGCGATCTATTGGAAAAAATCACGCCCTATCTGCGACCGCTGCACGACGCGCTGCACGACATGCTGCCCGCCGAGGAAATTCAAAAGCACATGGAGCGCGCCACCATTGAGATCGCTCCGCTCGCCTACATGCGCGGTCGCACGCTGAATGGCGCGTTCATCATCCTCGACGAGGCGCAAAATTCCACCACGGAGCAGATGCTGATGTTTCTCACACGGCTGGGTCACGGTTCCAAAGCGGTCATCACCGGCGACGAGACGCAGATTGATTTGCCGCCGCATAAACATTCCGGGCTGGCCGAAGCGCATCGCGCTTTGAAGAACACCGAGGGCATCGCCATCGTTGAATTTTCTAAGCGGGACGTGGTGCGGCATCCGCTGGTGCAGCGCATCATCGAGGCCTACGAAGATCATCGTGGCACGGGTAAAACGGAATGAACGTCGTCATCGCCAACCGCCAGCGGACGAAGAAAATCAATGCACGCCGGCTCAAAGAAATTGTGCAAGCGCTCTACAGCGAATTGAACATGAAGGAGGCGGAACTCGGCATCCATCTGGTCGGCGGGCGGAAAATGGCGCAGGTGAATTGGGACTTTCTTCAACACGAAGGCCCGACGGATGTCATCACGTTTGACCATTCCGAAGGTAGGGCGGGCAGTCCTCTGCCCGCCGGCGGCGCGCACGGAATGACGCGCCCCACCATCCACGGCGAGTTATTCATCTGCGTGGATGTGGCGGTAATGCAGGCGAAGGAATTCAAATCAAGCTGGCAGGCGGAAGTGGTGCGCTACGTTGTTCACGGCGTTTTGCATCTACTTGGCTACGATGATTTAAAACCACAGCTGCGTCGCACAATGAAACGCGAGGAGAACCGGCTGACGCGGTTTTTGGAAAAATCCTTTGCCTTGAAAAATATTTCCAAATAAAAACTAACAAATGCCAGCGGCCTCTTAAGAATCCGTCGCGTCTTTCATAAGGAATATGGCGACATCGGCGAATGTCAGTGGCGACCGCGCAATAAGCGGCGGAATTTTTTCTCTCTCGATTCCGTTTTTTCTTCGGCTGATTTTTGAATTGTTTGCTCGTTCCCCCGGTTCTATGGACGACTGCCCCACATTTGAAGCCAGTTGCCCGGATTCCAAAAATCCTTGCCCCCGATTCCCGGTTTCCGCCCCCTTTCCGCCTGCCATTCTGCTGGGCGCGCTGGTGGAAGGCAAACGCTTCTGCCATGTGCGCTGGGTGATGGACGATCCCCCTCCAAGCTAGACTTTAATCGAGGCCGTATTATCAAGATGGAAATGAGTTTTCGGAGGCCGAATTTCGTTGAGAACTGCTTAACGGCGGCGGGCTAAACTCTTTGAGGAATCAAAGTGGGGGAAAAAATGGAGCCAGTTGCCGGATTCGAACCGGCGACATCGATATTACAAATATCGCGCTCTACCAACTGAGCTAAACTGGCATTTTAGGGATTCTATGTTTTCGCTGACACCAGTCAAGCGGAGAGGCTTCATTTCCAAAACCAATTCCATGTTGAAATGTTCTGCCCTTGGATTCACTTGCCCGCAGCAGAACAGTTTATTTGGCGCTTAAACTCTCCGTGCAGATTTTACGCAAACTGCGCATCATTCGCGACTTGCAGACCGCCCGATGGAAAGACGCCACGCTCACAGCGTTGGCATCAAACCATTAACCTGAAAAATTGTGAGCGATCCCTTGCCCGCGGCCGCCGCCAGCAACACGTTCGAGCGCATTCGAGCCTGTCCGAAAAATCATGAATGACTTGGTTTCAATCGAGTCAGCGGAGTTGGATGCGGATCATGGTGATGTAAATCCAGGCCTCGGCGCTGGCGGTGGTGGGTTCGTAATCGCGCACCAGCCGGCGGCGGCCACCCGCCCGTTCCCATTTAACGCTCGCCGCAAGGCGCGTTCCTGCTATGATTCACGCAGTCGCAAAGACATTTCATGACGCCAAAACTATTTTCCGAACTCGGTCTTTCGCCCGACCTGCTGAAAGCCATTGACAAGCTGGGCTACGAGCAGGCCGCGCCCATTCAGGCGGCCGCCATCCCTGTGCTGATGACCGGCAAGGACATCGTTGGCCAGTCGCAGACCGGCTCCGGCAAGACCGCCGCGTTCGGCATCCCCGCCGTGGAACGGGTGGACCCCAACCAGCGCGCCGTGCAGGTCTTGATTCTCTGCCCGACGCGCGAACTGGCCATCCAGGTTTCGGAGGAAATTCACAAGCTTGCTTTCTTCAAGCGCGGTATCCACTGCCTGCCGATTTACGGCGGGCAATCCTACGAGCGGCAATTCTTCGGCCTGAAACAAGGCGCGCAAATCGTCATCGGCACGCCGGGCCGCGTGATGGACCATATGCGGCGCGGGACGCTGCGCTTGGAAACCCTAAAGATGGTCATCCTCGACGAGGCGGACGTGATGCTGAACATGGGTTTTCGCGAGGACATCGAAACGATTCTCAAGGACGCGCCGCCGGAGCGGCAGACGGTGTTTTTCTCCGCCACGATGCCGCGACCGATCCGCGACCTGATCGAGAAATATTCGCGCGAGCCGCAGAACGTGAAGATCGAGCAGAAGGCGATGACGGTGCCGACGGTGGAGCAGGTTTATTACGAGGTGGACCGCCGCTACAAGATGGAATTGCTCACGCGGCTGATTGATCTTTACGACTTGAAGCTGGGCATCATTTTTTGCAACACCAAACGCATGGTGGATGATCTGGTGGAGCATCTGGAAGCCGCCGGTTATCAGGCCGACCGGCTGCACGGCGACATGACGCAGGCGATGCGCGACCGGGTGATGAACAAGTTCCGCAAGTCCGGCCTGGAATTTCTGGTGGCCACCGACGTCGCGGCGCGCGGCATTGACGTGGATGACGTCGAGGTCGTTTTCAACTACGATTTGCCTTACGACCCGGAGGATTACGTCCACCGCATCGGGCGCACGGGCCGCGCCGGTCGCAGCGGCAAGGCGATTTCGCTGGTGCCGTTCCGCGAGCTGTTTCAGATCCGCAACATCGAACGCTTCGCCAACGTGCGGATTACGCGCGGCAAAATTCCGACGGAAAACGAAGTGGCCGAGGCGCGCGAAAATGTCTTCACCGACAAGCTGCGGGCGCTGCTCACCAGCGGGGAATTTGCCAGGCAGGACCGCCTGGTGGAGCGTTTGGCGGAGGAGGGATTTGCTTCCAACGACATCGTTTCCGCGCTGATCCATCTGTTGCAAAGCGGCGAAGCGGCCAAGGCTGCGCCCAAGGTTGTGGAATACGAGCGGCCGCCGCGCGACGAACGTGCGGGCCGTTTCGAGGAGCGCGGCGAACGCGGCTTCCGTGACGAGCGCCGTCCGCGTTTCGCCGAACGCCGCGAGGAGCGCCCGCGCCGGTTTGACGACCGCGCGCCGCGTCCCGATCCAAAGTTCGCCGATCCCAAAAAATCCAAAGTCGCGCCGTGGAAAGCCATCGCCGCGCCAACGCCGAAAATAATCATCCCGCCGCCAATTAAAAAAAACGAGGTCAAGGTCCCGACAAACATTGCTGAAGGTGGGGCGGGCAGTCCCCTGCCCGCCGGCGTGGAAAAACCTGATGCCGGTGCGCACGGAGAGACGCGCCCTACCAACGAAATTAACGCCGAACCGGTCAAAACTTATTCCGACGAGGAAATCCTCGCCTCGGTGAAAGCTCCGGAACCGAAGCCGGAGTCAAAATTATTCATCAAGCCCAAACCCGCGCCCGCCGCTCCGGCGAAGCCGAAGGAAAGCCGCGCCACACCCGCCGGCCAGACGCGCCTGTGGATGAGCCTCGGCGCGGAGCAGGGCGTGGCGCCAATTGATTTTGTCAACTCCGTCGCGGGCGAAACCGGCCTGCCCGGCAAGGTGGTCGGCAAGGTGGACGTGCGCGAGCGCCACGCCTTTGTGGACGTGGCGAGCGAACACGCCAACAGCATCATCGCCAAGCTGAACCGCTCGGAAATCAAGGGCAAGAAGGTCAAGGTCAAGCTGGCGTGATGAGCGACGAAACGCTCAATCTTATTCCCTCGCCCCGCAGAGCGGGGAGAGGGCCAGGGTGAGGGGCACTTAATTTTTGACCGTTTCTCTTTATCAGCATGAGCACCACTTCACCCCAACCCTCTCCCCCTTTTCACGGCGGAGAGGAGGAAAACACCCCATCAAACCTTCCGGACCGACCGGTCGAGCGGCTGTTCCCATTCGTGATGAAAACGCGCGGTCTGCTGGTGGGGCGCGACACCCTGCGCGCGAACAAGAGCAAACTGCATTTTGTTCTGATCGCCAGCGACATCGCCGAAGCCAGCCGGGAGGAAGTGCTCAAGGATTTTTCGCACTATCCGGTGGTGCAGCATTTCACCGCGGCGGACTTGGAGAAGTTTTTCCACGTCAAAGGCGCCAAGGCCGTCGGCTTCGCCAAATCCGGTTTGGCGCAGTCCATTTACGCCGAGCTGAAAGCGTTTCGCCTGAATAAACCGGCGAATGTTCCCACGCCGCCCGGGCCGGCGAAGCAGCCATCCGCGCCGGTTATGCCTTCAGAAAGTCCGTGAACCACGGTTCCGGAGACGCCTGAAAATCCCATTCCTTCTTTTGCCAGTGAAACTGTAGTCGCCCCGCATGCAGTGCGTGCGTCGGCAGGATCAATCGTGCCCGTTGCTCCTCCGCCAACCGCCGCTTGACCAGCGCGAGATACAAGTCGGGATCGCCGCCATATAGCTTGTCGCCGACGATGGGATGGCCGAGGTGCTGAAGATGGATGCGGATCTGGTGTTTGCGGCCCGTGCGCGGCAGCAGCCGCAGCAACGTGAACGGTTGAATGTTAGATTTTAGTCGGGAAACGTCACGCAAAACCCCTTTGGAAAATCTTTTTTCCACGCCAAATGCCGTCTGCGCCGGCGTGCCGCCGGGCCGCACGCAATCTTTGATGACGACCGCGCTGGTTTCGTCTTTGCCCAGCGGCGCGTCAATCACGCCGTGCTCCGCCGCGACGTGGCCGTGGACGATGGCGAGATATTCCTTTTGCACGGCGCGCGTCTCCCAGATTTTCCCAAGCTCCCGCGCGACGATAGCATTCTTGGCAATGACGACGAGGCCGGAGGTTTCGCGGTCCAGACGATTGACCAAGCGCGGCTCCGATTCCGTCTTGAGATATATCCGCGCGCGGCTGATGAGGCTGGAGTATTCATCGCCCTTGGTTGGATGACAGACGAGGTCGGCGGGCTTGTGGACGACGAGGAGGTCAGCGTCCTCGTGGATGATGGGAAAAAGTTCGGTCACGAGCGTTGCGGGCTGGAATTATTTCATAAGGAAGGCAGGAAAGCAGAGAAAAAAAATATTTTCCTGGTTTCGTGGTTTCCTAATAGATCAAATCCCGCCAAACCGCCGGTGGCGCTTGGCGTATTCCTCCAGCGCGGCGAAAAATTGCGGCTTCTTGAAATCCGGCCAGAGCGTCGGCGTGATGACCAGCTCCGCGTAGGAAATCTGCCAGAGGAGAAAATTGCTCACACGCATCTCGCCGCTAGTGCGGATGAGTAGATCCGGATCGGGCACGTTGCGCGTCCAGAGATGGTCGGAAATGACTTTCTCCGTGATGTCGCCTGGCTCCAATTTCTTCTGCTTCACCTTTTCCGCGATTTGCCGGACGGCGTCCACAATCTCGATGCGGCTGCCGTAGCTCAAGGCCATGATGAGCGTCAGACCGTTGTTCTTGGAAAGCGTCGCGATGGATTTGGCGAGATGCTCCTGCACGTTGTCCGGCAGTCGGTGAATCTGGCCGATGACTTCGAGCCGCACGTTGTTTTTGTTCAGCTCCTTCGTCTCGGTCTTGAGGTAGTGGACGAGATACTTCATCAGCGCATCCACTTCATCTTTTGGACGATTCCAATTCTCCGCCGAAAACGCGTAGAGGGTGAGATACTTGATGCCGAGTTCGCCGGCGGTGCGGATGATTTCGCGCGCCGAATCCGCGCCGCGCCGGTGTCCCTCGATGCGCGGCAGATGGCGCGACTTTGCCCAACGCCCGTTGCCGTCCATGATCACCGCGACGTGGCGCGGGAGATTCGCGGCGGCTTCGGCGGTTAATTGTGAATTTGTAGAACTCATTTAATCCGCACTTTCTGCCGCTCGGCGTAATGCAAGAAATGCTTCTTTAAAGGCCTGGCTAACTGCGCTGTCCGCCTCGCGAAGAACGAGGACTTGGTATTGGTCGAGAAAGTCTTTGCGCAGGCGATGAAACAGGTGCAGGAAATGCCGGATAAAACCCACGCAATCAAGAATGGCAATTTCAACTCCGCCCGTCTCATCATACTTGGAGCGGCCATATTCACGAACGTCATCTGCCACTGGCTCGGTCGAAATGAAGATGTAGTTTTGAACGTGTTTCCCTTGGGCGACGATTTTCTGGAGGGCGCGATCAATGTCGCCGCGCTGCACAGCCTTGTTCTTCATTTCATAGCTCGTCACCACTTTGTCTTCACCGAGCACCGTGATTTGAATATCGCCCACCGCGCCTGTTTGTTCGTCGGCGGCATTGTGGGCAGTGAGATTTAGCACGCGCTCGCCGAGTCGCGTTTTAGCGACCATGAAGACCGCTATAACAGCCAGCTCTGGGAGACGTTCCGCATGCTTGCAGTCCAGATGTATGCCAATAACATTCAACGTGTCTTCGACGGAAAGAGGAAGTGCGTTTGGAATTCGATCCACGCCCGTGAGAAGAATTCTCAAGCGCTCATGCCGCTCTGTTTCAGAAAACTGGATTGCTGTTCCATTTTTCATTTCTAACCGGCTTCAGAGGAAGCACCTGCTTCCTCGTCTTCTTCAACTTCCGCTTCGGTTTCGTCTGAATAATTGAACTCAACTTTGCTCTGCTTCACGATTTCATCGAGAATCTGCGGCAAATAACCCTGACCTTCCGCCTGCGTGAATCGCTCCTGCAAAACGGGAATGTTAATGATTTCCTCAATGCAGGCCATGTAGGTGTCAACGACTCGTTGAACGCCAAATTGTTTTTGCGCCCCGTCCTTGAGCTTCTGTCGCAACAGGTCAATCGGCTCGGTGGATTTGATGACGAACGAAATCGGGAAACGCTCAATCTTGTCAATGTCCAGAAAGTATTTCTTAACGTCCAACGTCTCGGTGACTTGAAAGAACCGCCCCAACGGTTTCATCACGAAATCAATTCCGCCATCGTTCGCATTCGTTCGGCCCGTCTTGAACAGCTTCAGCGGCTCTTTGTTGAGATTCTCCAAATCGAAGCCGAAATAGACAGTTTGGTCATGGTAGAAAAACTTGAGAACGGCAAAGCTGACGATTTCAAACAGCCGTGCGTCCCGGTTTGGAGCGAGCAGGTCTAGAATGAACGCCTCAGCTTCCTTGGGAGCAGAAGCCGTCAAATCCTTCAGCTTCACGCAGGTTTCAATGAACGCGGCAAAGGCGGCTGATTTCGTCGTGATGTATTCGTTGACGATTTCGACGATGCTCGCTGCAAGGTCACAATCCTTCCGTCCGATTTTCAGCCGGAGCAGGTTGTGATTGAGCCAGTAGCGGTTCGTTTGGACATCGCGGACGATGGGCGTGAACTCGCAGGTCGGGAAGAATTTCTTGAACTCCTCGTTTAGCCGATGGTTGAGCGCGTGGTTTTGCAGCTTGCTGCCGAAAGGTAACTCGCGCTGCCGTTGAAAGAGGCGGCTGAACACAGCGCCTTCGTATTGGGAGTAGTCGCCTGCTTTGTCAAAGCCGCCCTTCAAATAATCTTCAGCCAGCACATAGAGCGCGTAAAGGTTGGCAAAACTACTCCGGGACTTTGAGCCACGATTCGCCGAGCGCGTTTTTAGGTTGAGATATTGGAGCAGCAAGCTCCGCTCGAAAAGCTCGTCCGCTTGCGCACCAAAATGTTTCTGGAGAACCGCCTTGATGGTCTGCGTGAAGGAATGCTCCATAATTCACTTGTCCAGCAGCATTGGGGTCGTTTCCTTTTCGCTGTAGCCGGAGTCATACGATTTCAACGGCTTCACCAACAGTTCGCCTTTGAAATGCGTGGCGATGTTCAGCCGCCGCAAACCGACCTTCACGTATTCATCTTCGATTTCGATGCCGACAAACCGCCGGCCAAGCTCCTTCGCAACATAACCCGTCGTGAACGTGCCCGCGAACGGGTCGAGCACCAGGTCGCCGGGATTCGAGCTTGCCTTGATGATTCGCTCCAGCAGCGCAACCGGCTTTTGCGTGGGATGCTCCTCATATTCCGGCATCCGGTAGCGGACACGCGGAATCTCCCACACATTGCCCGGCACTTTGGTCGAACTGTAAACGCTCGGAACTGGCTTGCGGTAATCAATCAGCTTGCGTTGCGCTCCCGTGCGCGCCTCCACCTTGATGTCGTCGGCGTTGAACGTGTAATCCTCCGGGTCGCAAACACAGAACAAAATCGGCTCGTAAAGCGAACCGAAATACCGCTTCGCCTGCACACCCGAGCTGTCGTAGAACCAGACAATTCGTGAAAGCACGGTCAGCTTTTTGCGCAGATAGAGGTCAAAAAACGGGAGGCACTGCGTCGAACACATGAAGTAAAAACTGCCGTTTGGCTTGAGCTTGCGCAGGCACACCTCAATCCACTGGTAGCTCCACTCCAAATACGCTTCATCCGACGGCCATTTGTCCCGGCGACCGTTAAAACTCTTGCCGATGTTGTAAGGCGGGTCAGCGAAAACCAGGTCAACCGAAGCATCCGCCACTGCGCCATCCAAAACTTGGAGCGCGTCGCCCCAAACGAGCTTGTGACCGCTGTTCTCGAAAATGGTTGAATCCGTTTGCGTGCTCATGATTCTGCTAAAAGCGGCTTTCGTAACTTCGCGCTGGGATCGGTTCGGTATTTCACCATAACCGAATTTTGCCGACTGCTTTAGAAATTTCGAGGCAAATCTTTCAGATGTTCTCGCGTCCACATCCAGCATCAAACAAAAATCGTCTGATCACGACCCGGCCCGACGGACGCGATATACAAATTCGCATTCGTCAGTTCGGCAATCGCCTTCAAATACGCCTGCGCCTTCTTCGGCAGTTGCTTGAACGTTTTGCACTTGTCCGTCGGTGTGAGCCAGCCTTCAAACTCGACGTAAATCGGCACGCACTGCGCCAACACTTCCGCGTCGTTCGGCATATAATCGTATTGCTGCTTACCGTGGCGATACGCGACACAGACCTTGATGTTTTCTACCGTGTCGAGGCCGTCAAGATTCGTGATGGCGAGATCGTCAATGCCGTTGACCATCGTGGCGTGGCGCGTGGCGACGGAATCGAACCAGCCGCAGCGGCGGGCGCGGCCGGTCGTCGCGCCGAATTCGCGGCCCATGCCGTGCAGCAAATCGGAAATCTCCTGGTTCTCCGTCGGCAACGGCCCTTCGCCGACGCGCGTGGTGTAAGCCTTCATCACGCCGACAACACGATCCATGCGGTGCGGCGGCACGCCGGAACCGGTGCAAGCGCCGCCCGCCGTGGTGTTCGAGGAGGTGACGAACGGATACGTGCCGTGATCAATGTCAAGAAAGGTGCCTTGCGCGCCCTCGAACAAAACTTCAGCGCCGTGGCGAATCTGTTCGTGCAGCAAGACAACTGTGTTTTGCACGAACGGTTTCAAATATTTTCCAGCGGCGTTGTATTCTGAAAAAACTTGTTTGAACGAAAGTTGTTTCGCGCCAAGCGATTTGAGAACGATGTTGTTCTCCTTAATGCGCGCTTCGAGCTTGGTCTTGAGCTTCGCGGGATCAATCAGGTCATTCACGCGCAAGCCGACGCGGGCGGCCTTGTCGCCGTAGCACGGGCCGATGCCGCGCTTGGTGGTGCCGATCTTGTTTTTGCCCTTGAGCGTTTCCCGCGCGCCGTCGAGTTCGCGGTGATACGGCAACACGACGTGCGCCGTCTCGCTCAACACAAAATTCTTCGGCGTGACCGCGACGCCGTTTTTCTTCAAGCCCTCCATCTCGCTGACGAGGCCGATGGGGTCGAGCACCACGCCGTTGCCGATGACGCACAGTTTGTTTTTGCGCAAAATGCCGGAGGGAATGAGGTGCAGCACCGTCTTCTTGCCTTTGACGATGACGGTGTGACCGGCGTTGTTGCCGCCGGCGTAGCGGACGACAACGCTGGCCGTCTCCGTGAGCACGTCAATGATTTTGCCTTTGCCTTCGTCGCCCCACTGGGCGCCGACGAGAATCGTGTTTGCCATAAATGTTTTAGTGGGACAGGCGGCTCGCCTGTCGGGTTTGCGTTTGGACTGACAGGCGGGACGCCTGTCCCACCACAATAAAAATCCCCGGACGGAAAATCCGGGGCAAAGCGGCGGGGTCTTTGCCGGTAAAAGCTAGGGATTCAGCGGCTGAAAGTCAATTCACGTTTCAGCGAAACCAATGATCCGGCCATAACTGAAAAAATAATTCACCCATCAAGTGGCCACCAGACCGCTTACCAGAGCGCGAGCGACTGGCGGATGATTTCGTCCAGCTCGGCCTTGGAATCGCCGCCGCCGAAGGTGAAGGTGCTGGTGAGGTGTTTCCAATCTTCCAGCGACAGGCCGTAAAGCTCGCGGGCGATGAAAACTTCCAGCGCGGCGCGTTCCGCCACGGCGCGCGGGTCGGCCAACAGCTTCCCGGCGAACTCCGCCAGCTTCTTTTTCTGCGCGGCGGAAAGTTTTGGAATCGGCAGTTCGTTAAGCTGATGAATGTTGACGTGTGCCGAGACTTTGTTGCGGATGTAGTAATTTAGCGCGAACGAATCCAGCAGGCAGAGAAGCGAACGCACTTCTTCGCCATCCATTTCCGCTTGCTGAAGATTGCCTTTAGCATCCACCGAGTAGCGGAATGGCCGGAGAAAATTGATCGTGTTGCCGATGCAGACGCGCGGCGGCATCACCGTGGCAATGAGCGTTCGTTCGTTGGTCGAGCTTCCCACATCACGCGCGCCCAACCGCTCAAATTCGTAATGAAGTTTCAATTCGCCCGTCTCGAATTGCGCCTGTAACAGCGCTTCCAATTCATCGCGCTTCTTCGGCACTTTCTTGCCGCCGACTTTCGCAACGTCATTCTCGCGGATAAACTGGCACAGCCTGAAAATTTCTTTGCGAAGCAATCCTTCGCGAACCGCCGCTTCTTCGACCACCAATGTCGCCGGGGTGAAATGCGCGTCAAACTGGTGGATCATCTTGCCTTCGTAAAGCGGAAGCTGTCCTTTGCCTGCCTTTTTTGCGCCCAGCTTGATGAACAAATGGTTGTCATCCGTCATGTGCAGTTCGCGCTGGAATTTGTAATCAAACTCTCCCAGCAGCCGGTGATCGCCGCGAATTTTGGTCGCCAGCAAATAATCCGCCGCCGAACGAAATTCCATGAACGATTCGTTTTCCGGCGAAAAACGGCGTATCATTTCAACCGCGTAACGAATCGGCGGGGAACAAGCATCTTTCGGATCGTGTAGATAGAACCGCGCATCAAAGGCGTGGTCTTTGGGCGTGGATGCGCCTTTGACGATTTTGAAGAAGCCAAACTTGAAGCGATTATCCACGTCAGGGAAAATGTGTTTTGGGCGTTTCTTCCCGTCCACGATTTCGGTATAGCCGCGATTTTCAAACGAGGTTAATTCATCCATCCGATGCTCGGTGATGAACCAGCGGCGGAGATCGGCGCAACCTTCGTCTGTCTGGATGCTGGATGGAACGAGCAACGAGAATTGTCCGCCTTCCCGGACGAGCGAAAGATCGCGTTCGATGAAGAGCTTGAAAAGGTTCCAATCGCCGGTGCCCTGTTTCTTGTAAACTCTGCCGAAATATTCCTTGTGCCGTTCGTAATAGCCTTCGTGTTCATCCCAGCGAGCGGCAAACTCAGCATTGTTTTTTAATTCCTGTTCAAACCACTTGTTGAACGCAGGACCATCCATGCCCATTTTGCTAAACTGCGGTTTGCCGCGGTAAAAATTGGCGGCGAATTCTTTACGAAACGGCTTGAACCCTTCCCACGGCGGATTGCCGATGATGCCGTCGAAGCCGGGTGCTGGCGCACGGCCACCAATTTGGTAGGGCGCGTCACTCCGTGCGCGCCGCTCGTCGTCAACCCGAACGCTTTCGTTATCGGCGGCGGCGGGCAGAGGACTGCCCGCCCTACCTTTGGGCGTGCCGTCCGCCTTGAACCACGCCGGAAAAAAACTCAACGCGGCAAAGATGGCGGGCGCAGGCAGCGGCTCGTTTTGAAAATGTTCCGTGAGATTTTCCCGGAGCTTCGCGCCCAGCTTGAGGGCTTCTTCCAACGGCGTGTGATCGGATGGATTGGAAATATATTTTTGCCGGAGGGCGCAGAGTTTTTTCATCGCGTCGCCACAGATTTCGACCAGATAGGCCACCTGTTTGGCGGGGTCGGTGTCCACCAACGAATCGGCGCAGACGAAATTGAGGCGCAGACTTGGGAGCGTGCGGTTGATATCGCCGGTGAGCTTGCGGAAATTGTAATCCTCGCTGGAAAGCTTGACGGCTTCCTTCCAGAGGTTCGTCTTGGCCACTTCAATCGCGCCGGCGTCCTTGTCCACGGCGAAGATGTGCCGCAGCAAAATCTGGGCGACAAGGACGCGGCGGTTGTCGAAGTTCCATTGTTCGCGAAACGCCCGCGCCTGCTGGACGTTCGGCGGGGTGTTCATCAGGTCGCCGCCGTTCTGCCAGTTTTTCACCCAGCCGCACGCGGCTTCGATCTGCAAATAATGCCGCCAGACGGCGCGCAGCACTTTGATGAGAAACCCGCCGCTGCCGGACGCGGTGTCCGCAATGGTGAGGGCGGCAAGCTGCGGCATCAACTGATTGGCCGTGGCAAAATCCGCCTGGCCGGCGCTGACGGCGGCGCAAATTTCAGTGGTCAGCGGCGCAAATAATCCATCCACCAGACTGTCGGCCATCGGGGTGGTGATGCCGGCGGGCGTGTAAAAGATGCCCTCGTCCTTGCGGTTGGCGGCGAGGAACATTTCGTAGGACTTGCCGAAAATATCCTCATCAATGCGGCGGTAGTTGTAATGGACGATGCCGCGCTGAAAGGTCTTGCTCCATTCGTCCACGCCGAGGACGGCTTCCAGCAGGCGCGCAAAACGGTCGAGATTTTTCGCGTCGAGATCGAGTTCTTCCCAGATGGGGCGCTCGAACAATTCGGTGTCGTAGTAATCCTCGAAAAATTCGCCGAAGTCCTTGAGGAATTGCCAGACGATGCGGTGGGAGCCTTTGGCGGACCAGCGTTCCTTGGCGTTTTCCCAGTCATCCTGCAACTGGCGATAGCGCACCAGGCTGTAATCCTCCATCGTCTTGGCGAAGATGAGCTGGTTGAGGAGTTGGATGACGAGTTCGTCATGCTTGGCGGGGTCTTTGAACTTCACCGGTTCAAAGGCGCGGAACCAATCCTGCAAATCCTTGAAGAAGGCGCGGTCAAGGTCGGGACGCACTTCGCCGTCTTCGGCGTCGCGGATGACATCGAGCAGACTGCTGCGGGACAGGCTTTTTTCCAGCAAATCGGCAAAGGAAATTTTGGCGAAGGGCGTAACCTTCTGCCAGACATCGCGGGCGCTGTAAAGATAGGCGTCGCGCAAATCGGTGAGGATAACGTATTCCGAGTGCTTGAGATACTTTTCAATCTGCTGCGTGTGGGAAGCCGGTTCGAGCTTGTGGCTTTTCAGCAGCTCCGCGCTGTAGGCGGTGAACAGCGGTTTGAGCTCGATGACGATGGAAGACTCTTCTTTGGCGTCGAGCTTGAAATCCACGAAGCCGGAACCCAACCCGACCTGTGGCACGACCGGCGCATTGAAAAAGATTTCCGCGAGCGGACGGAACAGCCCTTCGGCGGCGGTTTCCGGCTTGGCCGTTTTTTGCAACTGGCCGAGATAGGTGTTGATCGGTGGATACGAAGATTTGAAATCCGAATCGGGGAACATGGGCGACACCTTGATTTCAAGGTGCTCAACCAGGCGGCGGAGTTCGGCTAAAATTTCGTCGGGATTCACTGTGGTAATTGGCGGGAGTGATTGTCGGGGGGATTAAAAAAAATTCAAGCAAAGACCGCCGGCCGGCGGCTGAAATGACAACGCAAAATCAACCCTGCAAAAAACTCCCCGGCGCAACTTCCGCCACGCCGGGGAGTTCATTCTTTTGGCCCAGGTTTTACGGCCTAGCCGCCGACGGTGACGCTCACGGGCTTGCTCCAGAGGCCGACGTTGGCGTCGTTCACGCGGTAAATGGCGCGGTAGGTCCATTTCACCGGGGCGGCGGGCAGCGGCGTGGTGTCGGTGTAACCGGGCGTGGTGTCGTAACACAAATCCACATAGCCCTTGCCGTCGCCGCGATCCACCTGAAGATGGCACATGTCCAGGTAATTGGCGTAGCCGCCCCAGCCCCAGTCCACCTGCACGTTCGCGCCGTTGAGGTAGGCGTCAATCTCCGGCTGGATCGTGGTGAGATCGGGCGGCGTCTGTTGGGCGGCCTCGATGCCCAGCGCCTGGCCCATGGCCTCGTTGTAGGCGGCGTTGGCCTTGATGCTTTTCACCAGCGCACGGAACCGCGCCTCAATGCCGGGTGCAACCGCTGGCACGGCGGCGGGCAGCACCGGAGCCACGGGCGCGCCGGTGGCCGGCGGCGAACCGCCATCGCGCATGAGGTCTTTCCAGCCGGTGGCCTGCGTGGCGGCATTCTGCAAAATGCCCTGGCATTTGAGGCAATAGTCAAAATAATCCGCATCCGCCGCCTGGCTGGTCACCTGGTCATTGGTCAGCTTGAGGACGACGGCGTAGCTGGGGATTTCGCCTTTGAAGGTGATGAGTTGCGCCGCAAAGGCGTTGTCGTTGGCTTGAACGTAGTTTCCTTTCATGGTGTGCTGCGGGATTTGGTTTTGGTGGTGAGACCGGCTCAACACGCGGTTTAGGCCGGTTTTGGCGCGGTTGTGCGCCAAAGTGACAGCGCCGGACAATTTTCCGGCGTATAAAAATGATTCGGCGGTGTATAAAAATGATTTTTCGGCGTGGTGCCGGAAAGTTTCGGCGCCGGTAGATGCGGGGACGGTATGCCGCCCCCAAGTTTTGGTGTGCCAGCTTGAGGTTCCGGCGAATAAAAATGTGTGCGCGACACCGTAACGGAAAGTTTCGCCACCGAAACCTGGCGGGACGATGCCGAAACCGGAGCCACCCACACCGAAAAAGTGTCCGGCGGGACTGTCCGGGGCGTTGGCGTGAATGTCCGGTGTGGCATGGGGTGGCAAAAGAGATTTCACCCCGACGCTAACCGGTCGGACGATTTCAGGCGAAGGCTGTTTTTCTACTTTGAGGAAAACCGGGCGGGCGCAGGTTCAACGCCGCCCGTTTTTTTGAATCAGACAGCCGTCGTGACGGCAGCGGCGGGCGTGTTCGCAAAGCAGATGGCAGAGCGGCTGGCCGGTGTAGGCCACGATGTGTTCCAAACTTTGCCCGGAGGGAAAGCAGCGGCCATGTTCCCACTTGCTGACGGTGGCCACGGAGAAGCCGAGTTCCACGGCGATTTGTTTCAGGGGAATGCGGTGTTGTCGCCGCCATTGCCCAAAGGCAGCGGCGAAGTTCCGGCGGATGCGCCATGGGATGCCCGGTCCGGTTCGCACGCGAAATTTCATCACACCGCCGCCGCGGAGGAAAGCCGGAATTATTTGCCCCGCCCGGCGGAAGCGGAATGCGCCGCCGGGCGGATGCCGTCAGTTTTTCTGGGTATCTGTCTGCAAAATCATCTTTCAGTTTTTATCTGCACAGCATAGATTTTTCACCATGCAAAAAACGTCGCTTGAATTTCTCCGCACGCTCGTCAACACGCCCAGCCCCACCGGCCACGAAACGCGCGGTCAGCGCGTCTGGCTGGATTACGCCGGCCAGTTCGCCGACGAAACTTTCTCCGACGCCTACGGCAATTGCGTCGCCGTGCTGAACAAGGGCGGCGGCCCGCGCGTGATGCTCGCCGCGCACGCGGACGAAATCGCGATGGCGGTCAACTATATTGACGACAATGGTTTTATTTACGTCCGGCGCATGGGCGGCATTGACGCCGCCATCACCAAGGCGCAACGCATCATCATCCACACGCGCCACGGTGCCGTCAAAGGCGTCGTCGGCAACGTCGCGCCGCATTTGACGAGCAAAGAAGGCGACGCCAAACCGCCGAAGATTCACGACATCTTCATTGATATCGGCGTGAGCAGCCGGAAAGAGGCGGAGAAAATCGTCCGCGTCGGCGATCCCATCACGTTGGCGGATGAATTCGATATTCTGCGCGGCGATCTCGCGGTAGCGCGGGCGTTTGACAATCGCATCGGCACGTTCGCCGTGGCCGAGGCGCTGCGGCTGTTGAAGGAATCCACCGTGAAATTGAACTGCGAAGTCTGCGCCGTCTCGAATGTGCAGGAGGAAGTCGGCTTGCTCGGCGCGCGGCAGATCGCGTATTCGCTCAAGCCGGACATCGCGCTGGTCGTGGATGTGACGCACGCCACGGATTATCCGACGGTCAGCAAAGCGCAGCACGGCGACATCAAGGTGGGCAGCGGCCCGGCTTTGACGCACGGCGGTTGCAATCATCCTGAAGTGGTGAAACGGCTGGAGGAAGTCGCCGCCAAGAAAAAAATTCCACTGCAACACGAGGCGATGTCCGCGACGAGCGGCACGGATACGGACGTGATTTTCTGGACGCGCGGCGGCATCGCCAGCGCGCTCATCAGCCTGCCGAACCGCTACATGCACTCGCCGGTGGAGGTCGTGAGCCTCAAGGATCTGGAGTTGATTCCGCAGTTGATGGCCGGGTTTGTGCAGTCGCTGAAAAAGGGTGAACAGTTCAAGGTGAAAATTTAGGCTGCGTCTGGTGCCTGTTTTTGCCATGCCGGGAACCTCGGCAACACCAGCTTGAGGTGTGGATTGGGACTTCAGCTTCAAACGAAAAAATCGCCGTGCGCCCGGCGGCGCGACAGCGGCGCGAAATCTGGCGGTGGTTTTAAGAACCAGTTTTATGGGTTCCTTTCGCGGTGGTTTTTTTGGGGGGCCGGAGTGTCGTCAACAAGATTGTTTCAGCTTGAAACCTCAAACTGCGGATGCCGCCGTAATTTTTCCGCCGTCGCCGGCGACAGCGGCGCGCGGGCGTAAACCGGTTCGCACAGCGGCTCCGCGCTGTCGGAGCGCCGCGCGCGTTCCAGCCAGCGGGCGTTGAGCGGCTCGACGAGCAGGCGCAAATCATTCGCGGCGACGGTGGTTTCCTCCTTCATGCCGGTCGCCTGACCCACGCCGACAAAAAACCCGGCCAGCAACAAGGTCGTGCGGAGCAGGGTGCTGCGCGAATACGTCGTGAGGGCGCATGGACGCGCGGGGTCGAGCGCGCGGAACAGATTTTCAAACACCGGCAGCGTCCACATCGCGGGATTTCTGGCCGGGGAAAAGGCGTCGTAGAAAATCGCGTGCGGAGCGGGAGGTTTCAAGTTGTCAGTGGTCAGTTTCAGGTTGGAAAGAAAAGCCGGGAAGTCGCCGAGAAGAAATTCCCATTTCACTTTGAGCTTTCCATTTTCAAATTCCACGCGGTTTTGGCGGAGCAATTCGGAAATCTGCTGCTGGTAGCCGCTTAAATATCCGAGCGCGCCGCCATTTTTCAGCGCGAATTCCAGCGGCTCGCCCGTGTCGTCGAAGCTGATGAGGCGGCACTGGCCGGAAATTTCCCGCGTCGCGTGCAGGACGGCGAGGGCGTTCGCCGCCGCGCCGAGGCCGACGTCCCAAATGACAAATTCGCCGGCGTGGGTTTCCAGCCGCTCGCTGATTTGCAGCTGCTGGACGTAAAGCAATTCGGCTTCCGCCGCCGGGCCGAGGCCGGGGTGCATCTTCTCGCCGTAGCGGGCGGAGAACAACGTCTGCGCCCCGTTGGCAAGCGGGACGAGTTGGTAATCACCGGACATTTTCGGTGGATTATCGTGATCAAGTGTGTTCAAACAATTTTCTCAGGGATTGATCAGGCGATAAAACATCGTGCTGCTGCCGGTCGTGTTCGTCACCTGGTTATGATTGGCGACGGTCAATGGGCTGTTCGTGACCGCAATCCAGTTAGCGGTGATGAGATTGGTGGTGGCGAGCAAGCGATAAGGGCTGGTAGGCACCAGCCAGTTCAAAATCCGGTTTTGGCCGGTGCTGGTGATGGTCAGGGACGGGACAGTGACCTGCGCAACGTGACCGACGCGGATGGTGTAATTGAAGGTGTCGGCGATGTAGATATTTCCAAAGTTATCAAGCGCTATGCCGTAGGGGAAATTAAAGCCGGCGGCGGTGTAGAATCCGTCGGCAGAACCGCTGCTGCCGGCGAGGGTGGTGACAGCGCCATTGGTGGAGATGATGCGGATCAATCCATTGCCGGCGTCTGTGACATAAATGTTGCCGACCGAATCGGAGGCCAAGGCGTAGGTCTGGCTGAACAGGGCATTGGTGCCTTGGCCATCGTTGCGGCCATAAAGGTTGGCTTGTCCGGCAATGGTGGTCACAATCCAGTTGGTCCCGGTGGAATCCTTGGCGAGTTTGCGCACGGTATAATTGGCGGAATCCGCCACATAAACATTACCTGCTGGATCGCAGGTCATGCCAGTCGGTTGAAAGAATCGAGCTTGGCTGTTGGTGCCGTCGCTGCTGCCCGATTGGCCGGGCAGCCCGGCGATGGTAGTAACGGTCCAGTTGGCGGTAGATCCGATGAGAGTGAGTTTGCGGATGACGTTACTATTGTAATCCGACACGAAAATGTTTGTGAGGTTGTCCACAGCAATCCCCCAAGGTGCGGAGAACACGGCGGTGGTGTTGGTGCCATCCGCCCAGCCCGCGGCACCGGAGCCGGCAAGCATGGTTATTGCGCCGCCTGGGCTGATACGATCGATCTGATTATTTCCAGAATCACAGACATACAAATTCGTGCCGGCATCAATGGCGAGACCCTTGGGACTATAGAAGGAGTAGGCGGGAACAAAATTATTTACGGTGCCCGCAGGGGTGATTTTCCGAATTGTGCCGTCCCAGTATTCAGCCACATAAACGTTGCCCGCCGGGTCACACGCAATTCCCCAAGGGTAGGCAAAGGTGGCGTTGGTGCCGGTGCCGTTGCCGCTGCCAATGTTTCCCACCTGTCCGGCCAAAGTGGAAATGACCAGCGCGGCTTTGACGGTCAACAATGCTGGCGGACTGCTCGTGGCCGATCCCTGGCTGTTTGAGGCCACGCAGCGGTAATGGTCGCCGGAAAGGCTCAACGCGGTGAGGGTCGTGGCAAGATTGGTAGTGGTGGCGCCGGCAAAGGTGCTGTTGTTGAATACAGGAGTCCAATTCGTGCTGCCGGCAGCCTGACGCTGCCATTGATACGTCGGCGCGGGGTTGCCGCTCGCGGTGGCGTCGAAGTTTACCGTCTGCCCCAGAATGCCGGACGGGTTGCCGGGGGAAAGCGTGAAGGTTGGCGCAATGGGCGGTGCAGTGCCAAAGGTAATCTGAACATCCCGATATTCGTTAGGCGGTGTGCCGCCCCGGGCCACCGGATAAATAGTCACACCCAGGCCGCTGGCAGCCGCAACGTCGGTAAAAATTCCGCCGACGTAAAGTCCCGCGTCCTGGTCGCTGACGCCGGGTGTGTTCATGTCCAGCAAATCGCTTTGGCGCGTGTAGTTGTAGCCCCATTGCACATAGACGCCGTTGGTCATGGAGTAGTTGGTGGTGAAATCCGTGCGGCAGGAGACCCAATAGTTGTAGGTGCTGTCCTTGACGACTTTGAGCGCGAGCATCTCGCCGGGCGCGGAGGTGTAATTGTTTTGGTCAAAGGCATAGATGCGATAGGTGCCGCTGGTGGTGACGGTTTCAACCTGTGAATCGGAAACCCAGCCCAGTATGTTTTTGAACCAGGGACAAAAATCGGTTCCGAGATTGTTCGCATAGTTGGCACCCATCGTGTCAAAGTCGTCGCCGTATTCAGTGTCCACGCCGGACGGGCTGATGGGATTGCCATCGCTCACCTGCCACAGGTTGCCGTGATAAAGGCCATAGGTATGCCCCAGCTCATGGGCGATGACCCGGAAATCAAATTCGCCATTGCACCAGACCTGTTTGCCGCTGATGTTGGCCAGGCCCCCGTAAGTGATCTGGGAATTGGCGATGCTGCCCAGGCTGGAAAAGAACACGATGATGCGGTCGTAATTGGCAATCGTGTAATCGGCGGCGGCGGCGTTTTCGGCGTCCGCATGCAAGGTGTCATTCACGCCATTGACGGCATAATAAGCCGCCGTTTGCGGCAGGCGATAAACCTGCGTGGTCACGGTGTTCGTCATCGAAGTGAGGCCGTAAGAACTCTTGCTGTAATACGGCGCGATTTGGGAATCGGCGATGTTCTGAACCGTGGCAGCAGTGTAGCCTTCGGGCGCGCCGGTGAGGTCGGAAAAATCAACGCGGATGATCAAAACATTCTTTCCGCCCGTCGTCCACGCACTGGGCGGATTCGCTTGCGGGGTCTGGGAGGTTGCCGCCGGTTCCGCCAGAACGGCGGCGTTGTCCAGCGTGAAGCCACTCAACGGCACATTGTATTGGCTCACGCCGCCAAGGCGCTGGCCGTAGACATGCGCACGATAAGTCTGCGTGCCGAGCCGCACAAAGCGGCGCAGCGGTTCCACCTGCGGCCCGCCCCTGGCGGCCAAAGCGCCTTGCACGATGAAATCGCCGTTGGTGGCGAAAGAAGTTTCCAACTCGCGGCGGATTTCCGGAGGCAAAGCAGCCGCGTTGGTCACCGAGCGACTCAGCGCGAGGGCCGTGCGCGGATCGGACGACATCACGGTTTTCAACCAAGCGTGGCGCTGGCGGGCGGCGGTGACGCCTTCGGCCACCAAGGCCTGGCGGGCCAGCCGATTCGTTTCCGCCGTGTAGCGCTCCGCCCAGTTGGAAAATGCCGTGACGGCGGGCGGCAGGCTTTCGGCATGAAGTGGATGAACGATTTGAATCAGGAAAAATGCGGTGACGCCCCAGATCGCCGCCAAGTGTTTATTTCCTGAACACATGAAGTCGAGAGTGAATGCTAAGACTCAAAATCGCAATAAAATTTTGAGACTGGCGCTGACGATCATTCGCGGATTTGCAGCCAGCGGACTCTTAGCCGGAATCAGACAGTTGAAAAGTAAAGCGGCGTCGCAGCCACCTCTGGCACCAACGGCGTCGTTGCGGAATTGATTAACCCACGCAACCCACGAAAAAAATCGGCGACCGCTGGTGCAATCGCCGGTCGGTGATTCGAATGGTGGCTGTCCGCCGGGCTTAAAGCTGCGCCATCGCCTGGTCGAGCGCGGCGTAAAGCTGGTTCATCGTGGCTTCGGTCTCGTCGCCCATGTTGGAGAGGCGGAACGTGGTGCCCTTGATCTTGCCGTAGCCGCCGTCAATCAGGAAGCCCTGGTCCTTGACGAGCTTTTGCAGTTTGGCCACGTCCACCGTGCGTCCGCCGGGCCGCGCGCCGTTGCTGACGCAGGTGAGTGTGACGGATTCGTAGCCTTTTTCGGGGAATAAAAGAAATCCATGCTTGGCCGCCCAGTCGCGCGTGAGCTGATTGGTTTTTTTATGGCGGGCAAAACGGTTTTCCAAACCCTCCGCGAAGAAATCGTCCAGCTTGGACGACAGCGCATAGACGTGGCCGATGCTGGGCGTGCTCGGCGTCATGCTTTGCTCGGCGTTTTTCTGGAACTCCACGAAGTCAAAGTAATAACCGCGATCCTTGGCCGTGGCCGCCTTGGCGAGCGCGGCGGGCGATGCGGCGAACACCGCGAGTCCCGGCGGCAGCGCAAAGGCCTTCTGCGTGCCGGCGAGCAGCACGTCAATGCCCAGTTCGTCGAACTTGATCGGCAGCGCGGTCAGCGAGCTGACGGCGTCCACGATGAACATCACGTCGGGATATTTTTTCTTGAGCGCGGCGATTTCCGCGAGCGGCGACATCACGCCGGTGGAGGTTTCATTGTGAATCAGCGTCAGCGCGTCAAATTCACCGGTCGCGAGTTTTTTATCCACCGCCTCGGCGCGGATCGGGGAACCCCAATCCACTTGCAGCGCCTCGGCCTGCTTGCCGCATTTCTTCGACACGTCGAACCACTTGTCGGAGAACGCGCCGCACATGCAGTTCAGGACTTTTTTTTGGACCAGATTGCGCACGGCACCTTCCATCACGCCCCAAGCGGACGAGGTGGAAAGATAAACGAGCTGACGGGTGTAAAGCAGTTGCTGGAGCTGCGGCTGGATTTTCGCGTAAAGGTCTTTGAACCCCTGGCCGCGATGACCAATCATCGGCGAGCAAAACGCCTGGAAGGTTTTTTCGCTGACTTCGACCGGTCCCGGAATGTGCAGTTTGACGTGTGCCATAAAATGGTTCGTGAAATTTTTCACAAGCCGGTCCCGAATGCAAGCGCAGTTTTCAATGACTCAAAACCGTCTCGCCGGCATAATGAACCAGGATGTGCTTCCACGCGCCCGAAATTTATCATCGCGCCCGTCCCGCCCTCGGCATCTCCCGTATCCGGCGCGTGCCAATCGGGCTGCGAAGGGTGACCAGCGGAGCGGATTTTTTAATGACCTTGCCGATGAGCGCGAACCCGCCGTTACTTCGTGTGAACGCAGAATGGCCAGCGCGCGAGGTTGATCTTTTGCTGCGACGAACGCCACAAACCGGCCTTCGTTTGCGACGTGCAGCGGATCCAACCCCAGCATCTCGCAGGCGGCGTGGACGTCTTCACGCACGGGAATGGCTGGCTGTTCCACGGCGATTTTGACGCCGGCGGCCTCGGCGATTTCGTTCAACACGTTCCCCAGGCCACCGCGCGTCAAATCGCGCAGGCAATGGATTTCAATCCCGGCGGCGATCATGGCCAGCACCGGCCCCACCACCGGTGCGGAATCACTTTCAATCGTGGTCTCGAACTGCAGGCCTTCGTGCACGGCCATGATGCCCATCCGCGTCAACGGGTCGTCGCCGCTGATGCTCACGCACTTTGCCGGGAATGGCGAGGCACATAAATTATTTCAAGGTTAAATGGTTTCGCGCCGCAAAAATCTGGCCGAGCGCGATCCCGCCGTCGTTGGGCGGCACTTGCCGATGCCAGAACGGTTCAAATTTTTCCGCGCGCAACCGCGTGACCAGGCGCTCCGTCAAATAACGATTTTGGAAACAACCGCCGCTTAGCGCGACCCGCGGCTGGCCGATTTTTTTGGCCACGGCGACGGCGGCTTCGGCCAGCGCGTTGTGAAACTTGGCGGAAATTTCCGCCGCCGCCACACCGGCGTTCCCGTCCACGAGGATTTGATGGATCATTTCCTGCCAGTCCAGCATCAGCATCCCGGCGTGCCGGATCAGCGGCAAAGCATAGGCTTTTTCGTCCCTGAAACCGTTGAGGGCGAACTCCAACTCCATTGCCGCCTGGCCTTCATAGGCCAGATTTTGGCGCAGGTTGATCAGCGAGGCGACGGCGTCAAACAAACGGCCAACGCTGGAGGTGGACGGCGAATTGATCCGGCGTTGCAGCATGCCCTTGAAAGTGATCCGCTCCACTGGCAGCATGACGCGGATGGGCGGCAGATGCTCCATTTCAAACGCCGCCTCGCCATACAATTCATACAGCATGGCCAGCGCCACGCGGCGCGGCTGCTTCACGGCCTTGTCGCCGCCGGGCAGCCGAAACGGACGCAAATGGGCCACGCGTTCCACGCCGCTTTCCGTGACGAGAAAAAATTCTCCGCCCCAGACGCTGCCGTCGGTTCCGTAACCGGTGCCGTCCCACGCGAGACCGAGCGCGGGCAACCGGAGATCATTCTCCGCGATGCAAGACAGGACGTGGGCGACGTGATGCTGAACGCCGAAAATATTTTTCCCGCTTTGTTGCGCATGCCGGGTCGAGAGATAATCCGGATGCAAATCGGCAGCGATGATTTCCGGCTCGACGCTGTAAAGTCCGGGCAGATCCTTGCAGGTGCGGCGGAAGGCGGACTGCGCCGGTTCCGTCTCCAGATCGCCCAAGTGCTGGCTGATGAAAACATTTTCACCGGCGGCCAAAGCGACCGAGTTTTTGAGCTGTGCCCCCATCGCGAGAATGGCTTTGGCTTTTGGCCTTTGGCCTTTGGATGGCAATTGGACGGGCAACGGAGCGTAGCCGCGGGCGCGCCGCAAAATCATCTCCCGGTCCAACATCACGCGCACGATGGAATCATCCTCCGGCCGGACGATGGGCCGGTTGTGGACAAGCAACCAATCCGCCATGCCGCGCAGCCGTGCCAGCGCCTCGTGTTCGTTGGTGCAAATCGGCTCGTCGCTCAAATTGCCGCTCGTCGCCACGACCGGAAAATCTAATTCAGCCATCAGCAAATGGTGCAGCGGATTTGACGGCAGCATCACGCCAAGATTCGGATTGCCGGGGGCCACGGGATTTGCGATTTCCGACTTCCGATTTCCGATTTTTTCCAGCAACACGATCGGCGCGGCGGGCGAAACCAACAACTCTTCTTCCAGCGGCGACAGCTGGCAAATGGCCCTTGTGTCCGCAAGTGACGGAACCATTAACGCCAACGGTTTTTCTTCCCGCTGTTTCCGTTCCCGCAGGCGACGCACGGCGGATTCATTCCGCGCATCCACCATCAGATGAAAACCGCCGAGGCCTTTCACGGCGACGATTTGGCCACGGCGAATCGCCTGCGCCGCCGCCCGCATCGCGTCGTGGCCGCCAAAAACGGCGGCACCAGCGCCGGTCCACAATTCCAGCCGTGGCCCGCAGACGGGACAGGCGTTGGGCTGCGCGTGAAAGCGCCGGTCGCGCGGGTTGTCGTATTCGGCCTGGCAGGCGGGGCACATCTTGAAGCCGCGCATCGAGGTGTTCGCGCGATCGTATGGCAAAGCCTCAATGAGGCTGAAACGCGGACCGCAGTGCGTGCAATTCGTGAACGGATAATGGAAGCGCCGGTTCGCCACATCAAAGATTTCGCGCCGGCAATCGGGACAAGTCGCGAGGTCGGGCAGCACCAGCGCGGATTTGACGCCGGCCTGCGCGCTCGCGCGGATTTCAAATTCCGCGTAACCGGCGGCGGCGAGCCAGGAACTTTCCATGCCGGCCAGAAAACAAAGTGCCGGTTTTTCGGATTCGAGCCGCCGCCGGAAATGTTCCAGCCGGTCGCGCCGCCCTTCGACTTCGATGCTGACACCCTGCGGCGAATTGTTCACCCAGCCGGCCAGGCCAAGATCGTTCGCCAGCCGGAAGACGAAGGGCCGGAAGCCGACGCCCTGCACGGCACCGCGCACCGCCAGCCGCAATCGGCGTTTGCCCGCACCCGGTCTGGCACTGCTTTTTCTCATCAGATTCATTCTCGCCCGGATGAATAATTCCGCTCATCCTAGATTGGCAATCTGTGGCCAGTAATTGTCAAGAGAAGTTGCGGCGGCGAATCGGAAATATGGGAACTTCGGGAGGTGAACTAATTGAACCCGTGTCCCGTTGATCATTATGCATGAAGTCGGCCTCATGACCGAGGCGGTGCGGTTGGCGGTGGCATCGGCGCAAACCGCCGGGGCCGCCCGCGTCACTGTCGTCCGGTTGCGGGTGGGCGCGTTGAGCGGCGCGGTGCCAGACGCGCTGGCGTTCGCCTGGGACGTGGTCCGGCAAGGAACGCGCGCGGCAGCGGCGCGGCTCGAAATTGAGACGATCCCCGCCGCCTGCTGGTGCGCAACGTGCCGGCGGGAATTTGAATGTGCAGACTTTTTCAACGAATGTCCTCACTGCCACGAGTTGAGCGGCGAGTTGCGGTGCGGACGGGAACTGGAAATCGCCTCGGTGGAATTGCATTGATTTTATGTGCCTGGAATGCGGATGCAGCCACAGCAGCGGCGACCCCAAAGTCGCCGGTCACATCCACGAACACGCCCATGACCAGCACGGTCACAGCCGCGCGCCGGCGGCGCTGACGGTGGATGTGAACCGCTCATTGCTGGAAAAAAACGACGGGCTGGCCGAGTGGAACCGCCGCTTGTTCCGCGCCAAAAAACTGCTCGTGCTCAATGTCGTTTCCTCGCCCGGTTCGGGCAAAACCACCTTCAAGCGCCAGCATGGTGCGCGGATCGGCGGCGTGCGCCATGACCTGCGACGTCGCACCGGGTTTCAGCTTGCGCCAGCGGATGTGTTCGGGGGCCACCGGCCCCGGAACCTTGAACACGGAACCGTGAACAATTTCGGCGTCCACGAAGATCACCTTTTCAGCGCGGGCAATCGGGTCGGCGAGTTCCGGCGTTAGCAGCGGGCAGACGATTGTGCGCACGCCGGACAGTTGCAGGTTCTCAATCGCCTCTGCCACGCGCGGGCCAACGCCGTCATCACGGCGCAGGCGGTTGCCGTAGCCGATGACGAGGAGTTCGGCTTCGATGAGGAGGGCGGGAGGCGGATTCATCTCCAATTAAATTAACCACCCAGCGGCGAAGCTGCAAAGCTCAAGGAGCGAATTGGGGCTCCGGTCATTTGGGATCGCCACCTTGCCATGCTTCGCATTGCTGGATTTGCCGTGGTGCCGCGCCGGGTCTGACACCATCGAACGCCCAGTCAAAAGCCCTTCGTCTGGACTTGAAAAAACTGGCCGGCCGGACTGTTGACCATGGCGGCTGGGGCGGTGAAGTTCTCTGGCACTGCTCCCCAAAAATCCCCCGCAATAGCGGAAACGCTTCCCAGTGTCGGCCCGGCCACTCATCCATCTCCAGCCCGATCGCCGTGCCAGATTTGCGCGGTGACCGACTTGGTGGTCTGCGCGCGGTCCCCAAATATTCCTTACCATCGCCTGTGGCAATGGCGGACGCATCCAGCGGGATTATTCGACGCCGGGTTTGACGCATTGTTGCAGCCGGTGCAGGTCGGCCAGATCGGCGTCGTCCAGCGCAGGCCACCAGACGCCTTCAAAAATCTTGGGTGACTGCCATTTCCAATGCTCAACGTGGCCGTCGGCAAACGACAGGTTGGCGCCCTGGGCGTGCCGGTCGGCCGCCAGATCCAGCCAGAAATCCGCCCACGGGCTGTCGGGTGAAAAAATTCCGAAGGTTGCGTCATAGATGTCCTGCTCCTGGGTGTCAATCAGCACGAACAGGTTGCCGGGCGGGGGCTGGATGATTTCGGTGAATTTTCGATAGGAACTGCGGGCGTCCGGGCAGTTCAGGCTGATGTCCATGCAGTAGCTGCGCGTGCGCAGCAGTTCGGGATGATCGTCCACCGTGGAAGCGTCCGCCGGACAATGGTAAAGCGGCAGCGATTTATTGTAGCCGAAAATCAAACCGCTTTGGACATTGGCGGGTGTGGTGTCCTGCGGCGCGATGCCCGGGCACCAAGAATTGACATTGGCGACCATGCTCAAGCCGTTCGTGGAACTGGGCGCGGCCACGAAGCCGCCGACCTGGTTGGGCACCAGAAAATCGTTGAAATCCAGGCTGTAAAGGTGGCAGCACAGTTCGAGCTGTTTGAGGTTGTTCAGGCAGGCGATGCTGTAAGCTTTCTGCTTGGCCTTGCTCAAAGCCGGCAGCAGCAGCGACGCCAGAATGGCTATGATGGCAATGACCACCAGCAGCTCCACCAGGGTAAAACCGTCTGCACGACCGCCGGGCGGTCCGGAGGCAGGCTGACGCAGGCGCATATTCACTTTCAATTGAAGTTATGCCGAACCGCCGCCGACGCAACTGAAATTAGTAGGTGATCATCGCCAGTTCGCGCTGGCCCTTTTCGGTCAGCACCCACTGGCTGCCGCGTTGCACCACGAGCCGGCGGCACGGATGCGCCCGGTATTCCGCCGCGTTGACCGCGAGCAGTTGAAACTTGGCAGTGCCTTTGCCTTTGATTTCCGACGCGGCGCGGGGCATTAGCGCGAAGGGCACACCGTTGTAATTCAGCGCGATTTCGTAACCGGCGACGCCTTCCTGATCCGCCCTGGGATTTTTCAGGACGAGCGGCGCGTAGCGTCTGAGATACGGAAAATTGGTCGCCCGCACGAGCACGCGGCACAGTTCGGTCTGGCTGCGGAGAAATTCCAGCAGGCTAAATTTCTTCACCGGGTTACGCTCCGCAAGGAGGATTTCGCGCGGGTCCAGCCCGTCGAGATTCTGGCCGTTCCAGACGCCGTGGTCGTTGCGCTCGCCGGGCAGATTCTTCCTGAACCAGGCGGAGAAGTGGTCGTTGACGAAGACATTCAGTTCGAAGTGGACGTGGGCGCGTTCCTTGCCGATGCGTTCGCTGGTATTCGAGGTGCGGCCCATCATGGCGATGACCTGGCCGGCGCGCACCGTCTGGCCGGCGGCGACGTCCGCCCGGCTCAAATGCGCGTAAAGCGAGTAGATTTCCAACCCTTCGATGAGGTGGCGGAGGACGATGTATTGGCCGTAATTGGACAGACCGGCCTTGCGGTTGACATACATCACGGTGCCGTCGGCGGTGGCCAGCACGGGATCAGTCGGTTCGCCGGCGCGGTCGGTTTGCTGGTGGAGGATGTCGAGGCCCTCGTGCATCTGCCAGCCGTCGCTGCGCACACAGCCGAAACTGCCGCTGGTCCACGGCTTGTCCGGCGCGGTGGGCGCGAAGAATTTCAGTTCGTGGCCGACCTCGTAGAGCGCGTGGTTGGCCGTGGGAAACTGGAACGGTGTCTGCGCGGATAAAAGATTCGCGCTGGAAAGGATTGCGGCCAGCGCCAGCCGGCGAACCGACGGGCGCTTCATTTCATTTTCCCCTTGGCGATTTTTTTAGCCACGTTGTTGAGGCCGAGCACGAGCTGCTTTGCCTCCTCCAGCGAGGCGTCAGGGGTGAAGGCGAACACGCCGTTGGCGATGCGATGGGTGATGAGCGGCGCCGCGAGCCAGCGGCTGTCCGCGCTGTTATCGCTCCACTGTCCGAAGATGACGAAATGTTTGCCCTGATAAGCCGAGGTGTATTGTTCCAGCATATAGCCGCCCATCTCGTCAAACTTCACCTCCACGGCATAGCCGGCGGACGAGTTGAGCACTCGGGCGACCATGACATTGGCCTCGGTCAGGACGGGTTCGGTGTTGATGGTCACCAGGACCGGATCGGCGCGGAGAATGGACACGGTTTTGCCGGCACCCGCCAGTTGCGCGCGGTTTTCCAGGTGGATGCGCAATGCGGCCAGGTGCTGGTCGCCCTTGTGGTCGTCCGACTGGCAACCGCACACCGCCGCCAGCGAGCCGGCCAGCAGCAGCAAATAAAGATTGATACCGCGCGTGTAAAATTTCATATTGGCGGACACAAAATCGCAACCAACGTAAAAAAGTAAAGACGATATGGGACAACAATCGAACAAAACACAGCACCGCAAACGCCGCAAGGCCTACATTAAACGCAAAAAGGCCGTCATCAAGGCCAAGGTCGCCACCAAGAAAAAGGCCTGAACCGGCGCAGGCAGCATTCAAGGCCATCTGCGGACGGCCTTTTTTCTTGTAGGCCGCGCGGGAATCAGCGGGATCAGCGAAACCAGAGGAACAGGAGCAGCAAAACGAGGAGCAGGGCGGTGAGCCACCAGAGCCAGCGCAGGCCGCGCGGTTTGGCGCGCCCGCCAAATTCGTCCTTCACGAATTCTTCGTAGTCGAAATCGTCAGCGGAAATGCCCGGATTGTCGGCGTGGGCGGCCTCGGACCAGCCGGTGGTTTCGTCCGCGCCGCAGCCGGGGCAGGCGTTGGCGTGGGGCGGCCAGTCCGCGCCGCAGTGGGGACAAACTTCGGGAGGCACTTTTTGATTTGAAGGCAAAATTTAGAGGGCAGAATGCAGAATATTTCCGGCGCGCGAATTTTTATTTCTGCCTTCTTCCTTCAGCATTTGCATTTCACCCGCCCACGCCGGCGTATTCCTCGTCCGTGCGCAGGTCGAGGCCCATCAGGACGTAGTCATGCGTGATGGCCTGCATGTCCTTGACGTAATCTTCCAGGCGCACGAGCTGGTTGAAGCCGAGCATGGCAAACATCTTCATCGCCGCCGCCTGTTCCGCGATGAAGGCCGCTTCGGCGCGTTCGAGGCCGGCGCGGCGGGCGATTTCGAGGGTCGCCTGCACGAGCTGGGTGGCGAGGCCGCGTCCGCGAAAGCGGGGATGCACCAGCACGCTGACGCGGCCGATGTGCCGTTTCCAGCCGCCGAGCCGCTGATGCAGCGTGGCGACGCCGACGATCTTGTGGTCCACGATGCCGAGCAGCGGCAGGTTGCGGCCCACGTCAATGTTCCGGCACCAGTCGCGGATGACCTTGATGTCCTGCACGCGATGCTTGATGAACATCCGTTCCGGTTCCGGTATGTCGAGAAACAACTGGTGAAACTCCTTTTCATCGTCGGCCTTGAGCATGCGGAGGGTCGCCTTCTTGCCGTCCTTGAGCGCGATGGGCTTGGGAAAATTCTGCAGTTCCAGTTCGATGCTGAATGACATATGTTCCTTTCGTTCCCCGCAGACTGCGCCGCCCCCTTCGTTTCTGCAATAAAAATTTTCAGAGGAAAGCCGTCCGGCCCGCGATGCCGGTGGTCGAGGGGAGGCCGGTTAATTTCACCCCGGCCGGGTCCAGGCTCCAGCGCGCGGCCAAGCCGGGGACTTTTTTGAAATTCGTTTCCGCGTCCCAGATGGTCGCCGCGTGTTCGCCGTAGCCAAACAAACGCACGTCCACCTCGATTTCTGGGATCGTCTCAACGCCCTGGCTCCAGACCGTTTCGCCCGTCCAGGCATACGCGCGTGTCACGCAGCCGTCGTCCAGCCGCGCCCAGCCGTGATGATGCAGCAGCCGGCTCGCGTAAAAATACTGCACGTGGCCGAGCTGCCGGCTCAACGCCGCCAGAAAGAGGAACGTTGCGTCCACGTCGTCCGTGGGATTCGGCAGGCCCCGGCCGGTGACGATGACCCAGCCGTGGACGCGCGGACTGATGAAGAATTCATGGTTGCCCGCCAGTCCGTCCACCCACGAACACGGCTCCGCGCGGTGCAGTCCCAGCGCCGTTTTGACGGCCTCCGGCGAAACGGCGCGGATCGCCAGCCACACCTCGGGACGCCGAACCGGCACGGATTGAAAGGGGAAAAAACTTTGTGCGGGCGCGGGCGCGCGCAGTTGCGCCAGCCGGTTCCGCCGCTGCACCGCGAGCATCCAGCCGAGCACCATGAACCCGATGCCCAGCGCCAGGCCGTTCATCCCCAGCAACAACAGCGTGATGAGATCATGCTGACTCACGCGGACAATCTAAACCGGCGGTGAACCGGTGCAAATCCTTTTCGCCAACCCGGCAAAGTTTCTTGCCGGTTGCGCGAGACCTCGAAAATAACGAAGGCAAGATTTGCCAATCTTTCGCCGCCGGCGCGACCTTTCCCGCAAGCTTTCAACCGCCGTCCGCCGCCAGCCAAGCCAGATACTTTTGATTGCCCGCACTCACCGGCAACACCAGAAACTCCGGCGTGTCGTAAGGATGTCGGGCGAGAACCAGCTTTTCCAGCGCGGCCAGCTTGGATTTTCGCGTTTTGAACATCAGCAGGGTTTCCGCGCCCGACTCGAGTTTGCCCTGCCACCGGTAATGCGACTCGATTTTGGGGACGAGGTTGGCGCAGGCGATGAGCCGGGCCGCCAGCGCCGACCGGGCCAGCGCGCGCGCCGTCTTCAAATCCGGCGCGGTGACGAGGACGAGGGCGAAAGGGCGGGCGGATTTCATAGTGGCAATTGCGCCGGCGGTTCCGGTTGCTGGCGTGGGCGGACACGGTAGCAGTCCGCCGGCTCCGGCTCAAACCGCTTTTCCGGCGGTGACTCACCGTTACAGCGGAACAAACGCATGCCGGATGTCTTTGCCGGCGACGTGCAGGAGACCCACGCTTCGCGCCGCGCCAAACCGGGGTTTGCCGGCGTAACCGGGATTGAAAAAGAACACGCCGTCCACGGTCTGCGCCATCGCCTTGTGCGTGTGGCCGAAAATCACGGCGTCCGGCTTTTGCCGCGCGATCTCGGCTGCAACCGTTTCGGACAGCGCTCCGGGGTTGACGATGTGATGGACGAGGAATTTTTTCCGCGCCAATGTCACCACCTCGGTGAGCTTGAACGGGAGGCCGGCGTCCACGTTGCCCTGCGCCACGGTGACTGGTGCGATGAATTTCAATTCCAATTCAATCATTGCGTCGCCGATGTCGCCGGCGTGGAGAATGTGGTCCACTCCGGCGAAAATCCGGGCGATCCGCGGATCGAGAAAACCGTGGGTATCGGAAAGAACACCTATTTTCATGTCGAAGGGGCGGGTTATACGCGCCCCCGAAAATAAAAAATCTGGCCCTCGTGGAGCGTGTTCCCCTGCAAGGTGGATTTCACGCTTGTGCCTCCTCCGGCTCCGGTTCGGATTCCGCCTCGCCCGTTTTGTCGGGCGCCCGCTGGCCGGCATTTTTCTCGGCGGGCGATTCGGCGGTCAGTTTTCCCGCCGCGACAAACAGCGCGGTGAACAGTCCGCCGCTCAACAGGGTGTTGCGGAACATTTCCCAGGTGGTGGGGTGAAAATCCGGCCGGCCGGCCGTCAACGCCTGAATCCAGCCGGCCACGGTTTTGGCGTAGGCCGCATCCTGCAGCCACGACAGCGTATTGGTGACGAGGTAGAAAACCACCGCGCCCGCCAGTCCGCCGAGGACCAGCCGGAAGACCGGTGCCTTGCGCCCGAACCGTTTGCCCAGCCCGATAAGGAGCGCATAGACCAGGTAGTTCAGCAGGAGATAGCCGGCAAACGGCGGCACCTGATAGTAAAGAAGGTTCAGCGCGGCATCCGTCAGCAGCAGTGTGGCCAGCGGCAGCCACCACGCCAGCGCGCCGCGAAAAAAAACGCCCGCGCAAAAGGCGAACGCATACGCCACGCTGAAATCGGGCGGCAGCAGGCCGGGAATCCGCGACAACGCGAAGGTCGCCACGAAAATCGCCGGGAGCAGGAAGTTGCCGTTCATCATGGGAATCTTAACGTGAACCAGGCGGGTTTCAAACCAGGAAATGTGCCGAAGTCGTCAGGCGCTCCAGTGGATGCGCGTCAAAAGGCGGAGGAAATGGCGCGGCCTCGATACGAGCAGGATCAAATCAGGCTTTTATTTTATTCGTTGGGGCGGTTGTCGGAGGAGGTCTTTTGTATGTCACCGTCGGTTATTATTTCGGCTGGCGCTCAAGCAATCTTTCAGGCGACAGAACATCAGACGCAAAAAATCGTCAACTTCTTCGGGCCGTGGGCGCCGAGAACGAGAATGCGCTCTATGTCGCCCGTCCGGCTGGGACCGGTGATGAAGGAAATCATACTCGGATAGTCCGGCGCGTATTTTTTTTGCAGCAGCGCAAACGCCGCCGGCAAATCGGCAACCAACTGGTCGCGCCGCGCGACCACAACGTGATGCGGCGGCAGGATCGTCAGCGCGCGTCCGCCGGAGTTCCGGCTCGTCACCACCACGCCGCCCGTCTGCGCGATGAGCGCGTCGCATTCGGTGATGCCGGCGTCGCATTTTTCCATGGCCTGAACGTCGTAGCCCTTGTCGGTGAGCAAAACCGGCAGGCCAAGCGAGCCGCTGGCGAAATTGCTCAGGACGCCGTCGTGGCTCGCGATCCGCGACCATTTTTCGGCGGCAGAAATTTTGACGAGCGCAGCTTTTAATTCGTCTCGGCTGGCAAGCCGTTGAAATTCCGCCTTCAAATCGGCGGCGTTTTGGGCGAACAGGGCAAACTGTTCCTCGATGTTCGCGCTGACGGCGGGCAGCCATTCGCGCGCGTGGCTGGCCGACGTTTCGGCCGGCGCGTGAGCTGGCAAACCGCCTTGGCCGCCAGGCGAGCCGGGCCGGGGAGCGCTGACTTTCAACGCCTCGCGGATGCGGCCGAGAATTTTTTCGCGTTCGCTCATTTCCGATTCCCCCACCAGTCTTTGAACGTCTCTTTTTGCACCGGCGCCAGGTCGCGAGTTTTTGTCCACGCCTTCGTCGGGTCGAGCACCGAGCCTTTCACCGCGTTTTGCAACGGCTGCGCGAGCCAGCCGATTTTCTTCGCGAGCCACCAGAGTTTGGGTTCGTTCGCGACGATTCTGAAAATCTTATACGCCAGCTTTTCGAAGAATGCCGGTTTGCTTTGCGAGGCATTCCGCCGGTTTTGCAGCAGGTGATGATGCAAATCGATTTTCACCGGACACGCTTCCGTGCAGGCGCCGCAGAGCGAACTGGCGTTGGAAAGATGTTTCCAATCTTGCAAGCCGCGCAGATGCGGCGTGATGACGGCACCGACCGGCCCGCTGTAAGTCGTGCCGTAGGTGTGGCCGCCGACGTTGCGGAAGATCGGACAGACGTTCAGGCACGCGCCGCAGCGGATGCAGTGCAGCGCGTCGCGCTGCTCGGTGTCGGCGAGGAGTTCGGTGCGACGATTGTCGAGCAGGACGACGTGCCATTCCTCCGGGCCGTCGCATTCGCCGGGTTGGCGCGGACCGGAATACATCGTGTTGTAACCCGTCATCGGCTGGCCGGCGCCGGCGGTCGCCAGCATCGGCAGAAACAGCGCGAGGTCGCTGAAGCGCGGCAATATCTTTTCGATGCCCATCAGCGTGATCATCGTCTTGGGCAGCGCGGCGGTAAGGCGCGCGTTGCCCTCGTTTTCGGTGATGGAAATCATGCCGGTCTCGGCGACGGCAAAATTCGCGCCAGTGAATCCGACGTCGGCCTGGATATATTTCTGCCGCATCACGCGGCGCGCGACCATGGTCAAAGCTTCAGGATTATCCGAGGGCGCGTCGCCGAGTTCCTTTTGAAACAGCTCGCGGATTTCGCCGCGCTTGAGGTGCATCGAGGGAAAAACGATGTGATACGGCGCTTCGTGGCGGAGCTGGCAGATGAATTCGCCGAGGTCGGATTCCACGACGTTGAAGCCGGCTTCTTCGAGCGCGTGGTTCAAATGAATCTCTTCGCTCGTCATCGCCTTGGATTTGATGATCGAGCGCGCGTTTTTGTCGCGGAGAATTTGCGCGATGATTTCCCGCGCCTGCGCGCCGGTGCTGGCCCAATGGACTTTCGTGCCGCGCGCTTCCAGTTTTGAAACCAGCGATTCGAGGTGTGTGTCGAGATGGTTGATGGCTTCCCATTTCGTCTCGGCGGCGGCCTGACGAGCGGATTCCCAGCTTTGAAACGCGCCCTTGCGCTTGTCGCGGTTGATTTCATAGCCGCGCAACGCCGTGCGGATGAAATTGCGATGCCGCAGGTCGCCGGTTTTTTCAGCGGCGCGCGTTTTGAATTCAGAAACAAAAGTGCTCATCGCTGGTTCAACACTTCGGCAAGATGGATGGTTTTTATCGGGCTGCCCTGACGCGACAACAATCCTTGGATGTGCATCAGGCAGCTCGAATCGCCAGAGACGATGTATTCCGCGCCGGTCTCGGCGGCGGCGGCGCACTTCACCTCGCCCATCGCGGTGGAAATCATCGGGAACTTCGCGCTAAAGGTGCCGCCGAAACCGCAACACGATTCTTCCTTCATCTCGACCAGTTCCAGTCCCCGGACCCGGGCGAGCAGGGCGCGCGGTGCGGACTTGATGCCGAGTTCGCGCAGGCCGTGGCAGCCGTCGTGGAAGGTGGCCTTGTGCGGAAACTTGGCGCCGAGGTCGGTCACGCCGAGCCGGGCGACCAGGAAATCTGAAAATTCCCAGGTGCGCGCGGCGACTTGGCTGGCCAGTTCCGCCTGGCGCGTGGCTTTGAACAGTTCCGGGTAGAAGTTTTTGATCATCGCGCCGCAGGAGCCGGAGCCGATGACCACGGCCTCGGCGTCGCGCAACTTTTCGAGCGCCGGCGCGGCAATGGCCCGGGCCTCGTCCCAGTAGCCGGAGTTGAACGGGGGCTGGCCACAGCAGGCGATTTCCTCCGGGCAAACGACCGTGTGGCCGAGGCGTTCGAGAATCTCGACCATGCTGATGCCGGCGCGCGGAAACAGCGCGTCAATAAAACACGGGATGAACAGCGTGACAGTCATGCAAAACCACGGGGGGACATTCTGGCTTACAATTCCCTCCGCGTCATTTAAAAACCTTCGGAATTGGACGGGCGGGAGACGGGTTGTCCGGGGACTGGATGGGGGATAGATTTCAGAGGGACTTTTCGAGGTTCTTCAAATCTTCCGCGAGAAACTGGGCCACGTCCTTAAAGCGGGCCTCGTTTTCCGGGTTCATGGCCATCAGGGTCTGGTGGGCTTCCAGGCTGGTGCGTGCGATCATTTCGTGCGAGGGGTGGATGGATTCCGGGTTGCAGGTTTCCAGGTTGGACGGCAGTTGCAGCGGCCCGCTGGTCCGTTTGAACAGATGCGCCGCGCCGAGATTTTCGAGCAGTTCGCTGACGCGCGCGGTGGCCCCGTGCAACTCGATCCCCCGCTCGGCCGGCGCGCCCTTCGGATTTAACTTCATGCCGAATCCGGCCAGCACGCCCAGAAACGTGCTGTCCATGAGCACGCACTCGCTCAAATCAATGATGAAATGACCGAATCCCTTTTGCGCCAGCTCGCTCAACAGCGTCTTGAAATCCGGGCTGGAAGCAAAGTTGGCCCGCCCGGCGATTTTGATGCAGACGAAGTTTTTCCCGACCAGAACGGATAAATTGGCTGATGACATTTTTACTTTTGAATTGATTTGCATTCAGGCGGCCAGCGCGCCGGGCGACACGATTCGCACCAGCGCCTGCTGCAGGACGAGCGCCTCATCCAGTCCGCTGGACACCAGCCGCTGGTTGCAGCGCAGGAGCACCTCCAGCGCGTTCACCAGTTCCGCCGTGGTGTATTTTTTGACCTGGGGCAGGGCTTTGTAAAGCACATAAGGATTGATCGCCAGCGGGTTGAATTTCTTTTCCTGCGGCAGTTTGTCCGCCGGCACGCGCTCCAGTTGCGCCTTGAAGGCATTGTAATCGCGCGGCTCCTTGAGCCAGCCTTCGCGCATCATCTCCTTCAAAAACAGCAGCGCGCGGATCTTGCCGGTCAGGCCGTAAAGCAAACCGATTTCCGACTTGTCCTTGTCAATCTTCGCGCGGATTTCCCAAAGCTCCTCGTCCAGGCATTTCAACAGTGCCGGCAAATTGCGTTCGCCCAGCGCGTCGCCCAGCGCGAACGCCCGCGCCTGCTTGTTCAACGGGCAAACGCGCGTCACGTCGGCCAGTTCAATTTTGTTCCGGTCGCCAACGGCCACGCACAGTTTCTCAATTTCATTTTCCAACTGCCGGGCGTTCGCGCCGGCCCGCTGCATCAACTCCATCAGCGCGTCGCGCGAAATTTCCTTCTGCCGCGCCTTGAGCGCGGCGCGCGCGGCGAGCTGCGCCTTGTCCGCCCAGTCGCGGTCATCCACCGACCACGCCGTAAAAGCCTCCACCGTCCCGATTTTTTCGAGCGTCTTGTAAAAAACCTTCCGCTTGTCCACCTTGCCGGCGCTGATGAGCAGCCGGACATTTTGCCACGAAAAATTCTTCAGTTCTTCCGCCAGCGACGCCAAAGTTTCCGTCACGGCGGCGGATGAAGCGGTGCGTTCCTCGCCGAGAAAATTGCAGTCGCGCAGCCAGACGGCTTTGCCGCCGCCGAAAAAGGGCAGGGTATTGAGGGCTTCGCGAAGCTTGCCGATGGCGGTCAGTGCGTCGCCGCCGTTGCTGACGGTCGCCTCGATGATTTCGTGATCCATGCCGCCGAGTTCGGCCGACCAGTCGGCGAAGATTTGGCGAGCGCGCTGTTTGACGGCGAAATCGTCATCGCCGCAGACGAGGGCGAGCGGTTGGGTGGGCGCAGCCATCTATTCGGATTCCGCTTCGCTGCCCGATTCGTTCATCTTGTCGAGGACTTCGCTCATGTCCTCGACCTGCGCGAATAACGACGCGGATACGAAAATCGGTTTTTTCTGCGCCGCCGCCAGTGCCAGACAATCGCTCGGCCGCGCGTCGAGTTCAACGATTTTCCGCGCCACCTCGTTTTGCTGTTGCAAAATCAGCCGCGCGAAGTAGGTGGAGTTTTTCAAGTCCGTGATGACGACGCGCTCGACGGTGATGCCGAACCCTTGGAACATCCGGTTGATGAGGTCGTGCGTGAGCGGTCGTTCCTTCGGCGCGGCGCGCAGAAACATCCCGATGACTTGCCCCATCTGCGGTTCGACATTGATGACAAAAACTTTCTCGTCATTGCCGACAAACAGCGCGCAGCCGCTATTGGCCGGCAGAATGCCGCGAATCTGAACGGGCACCACATCTTGTTTCATGCGGCAAATTTACGCCACGCCGCCTGAAAAACAAGTCCAGCGTCAAACCGGCAAGTAATTCAACCACGGCCCCAGCCAGCGTTCCATTTCGGAAACGGACTTGCCTTTGCGCTTGGCCAGATCTTCCACCTGATCCTGGCCGAGTTTGCCGACGGCAAAGTATTTTGATTTGGGATGCGCAAAATAAAGGCCGCTGACGCTGGCGCCGGGCCACATGGCGAAATTTTCGGTGAGCTTGATGCCGGTGTGTTTTTCGGCATCCAGCAAGTCCCAGAGAATCGCTTTCTCGGTGTGGTCGGGGCACGCGGGATAACCGGCAGCGGGACGGATGCCGCGATATTTTTCGGCAATCAAATCTTCGGTCGTGAGCTTTTCGGTTTTACCAAAACCCCACTCGTCGCGGACCCGTTTGTGCAAATACTCGGCGAACGCTTCGGCCAGACGATCGGCAATCGCTTCGGCCATGATAGCGTTATAATCGTCGTGCTGCGCCTTGTAACTTTCGACGATTTCTTTCAAGCCAATGCCCGCCGTAACCGCGAACGCGCCGAGGTGGTCCGCCGGAATTTGCGATTTCAAATTTGAAATTTGAGATTCGCGCGGCGCGACGAAATCCGCCAGGCACCAATTCGGCGTGCCGTCGCCTTTCTCGATCTGTTGGCGGAGGAAATGGAATTTCGCCCGCAGATGTTTGCGTGAACCATTGGTGTAAACCTCCACGTCGTCGCCGAAGGCATTTGCTGGAAACAGTCCGTAAACCGCCTGCAGTTTCAGCGATTTGTTCGCGACGAATTCCGCGAGCATCTTCTGTGCGTCGGCAAACAGCTTGGTGGCTTCCTCGCCGTGCTTTTCGTGAGTGAGAATTTTCGGATAAACGCCGCGCAGTTCCCATGTGTGAAAAAACGGCGTCCAATCAATGAACGGCACGACTTCCTCCAGCGAAACGCCGAACGCTCCGGCGTGGCCGTGGGACGAACCGCAGTCGCACTTGCCAGGATTGAACGGTGCGGACGACAGCACGCGCACGCCGGTGAACTCCGGCTTCGGTAGGTCGTCGTATTTCAGCTTTGGCGCGTTGGCGCGGGCGGCTGCGAGCGAAAGCAGTTTCACCTGCGACCCGGCGTGTTGCGAACGGAGCTTTTCGTAATCTTCACGGAGCTTCTTCACGAACGGCGCTTTGCCCTCTTTGCTCAACAGGCTGCTCGTCACCGGCACGGCACGCGAGGCGTCGAGGACGTGAACCACAGGTTCGCTATAATGCTGCGCCACTTTGACAGCGGTGTGCGCCCGGCTCGTGGTCGCGCCGCCGATGAGCAGGGGAATCTTGAAGCCCGTGCGTTCCATCTCGCGGGCGACGTGAACCATTTCGTCGAGCGATGGCGTGATCAATCCGCTCAAGCCGATGAGGTCGACCTTTTCCAGCTTCGCGCGTTCGAGAATTTTTTCGCACGGCACCATCACGCCGAGGTCAATGACTTCGTAGTTATTGCACGCCAGCACGACGCCGACGATGTTCTTGCCGATGTCATGCACGTCACCTTTCACGGTGGCGAGGACGATTTTGCCCTGCGCCTTCACAACTTCACCGCGCGCGGCCATCGCGGCTTTCTCGGCTTCCATGAACGGCGTGAGATACGCGACGGATTTCTTCATCACGCGCGCCGACTTCACGACCTGCGGCAGAAACATTTTGCCCGCGCCGAACAAATCGCCAACCACGCTCATGCCCGCCATCAGCGGCCCTTCGATGACCGCGAGCGGCTTGCCGTATTTGGCGAGCGCCTCTGCGGTGTCGGTGTCAACGTAGGCGTCAATGCCCTTCACGAGCGAGTGCGAAAGGCGTTCCTCGACCGTGCCTTTGCGCCATTCTTCCTCCACTTTTTTGTCGCTGGCCGTCGTGCCGGCACTGGCGGCTTTGAGTTTTTCGCCGAATGTCACGAGGCGTTCGGTCGCGTCGGGTCGGCGGTTGAGCAAAACATCTTCGACAAGTTCCTTCAACTCCGGCTCGATCTCCTCGTAAACTTCCAACATGCCGGCGTTCACGATGGCCATGTCCATCCCGGCCTTGATCGCGTGGAACAGAAACGCGCTGTGCATCGCTTCGCGCACGGGGTTGTTGCCGCGGAAACTGAACGACACGTTCGACAAACCGCCGCTGACTTTCGCGTGCGGCAAATTCTGTTTGATCCAGCGCGTGGCTCCGATGAAGTCCACGGCGTAGTTGTTGTGCTCCTCGATGCCCGTGCCGACGGTGAGAATGTTCGGATCGAAAATGATGTCCTCCGGCGGGAAGCCGACCTCGTCCACGAGAATGCGATAGGCGCGTTCGCAGATGCGGATTTTGTCCGCGAGCGTCGCGGCCTGGCCTTGTTCGTCAAAAGCCATCACGACCACCGCCGCACCATATTTCAAAACTTTGTGGGCATGTTCGCGGAATTTGGCCTCGCCTTCCTTCATCGAAATGGAGTTCACGATGCCTTTGCCTTGGACGCATTTCAGGCCGGCTTCGATGACTTCCCATTTCGACGAGTCCACCATGAACGGCACTTTGGCGACTTCCGGTTCGCTGCCGAGCAAATGCAGAAAGCGCGTCATGGCCGCGACGCCGTCAATCATCCCTTCATCCATGCAGATATCAATGATGTTCGCGCCGTTCTCGACCTGCTGGCGGGCCACGGCCACAGCTTCTTCATATTTGTTCTCTTTGATGAGCTTGGCAAACTTGGGCGAACCCGCGACGTTCGTGCGCTCGCCGATCATGATGAACTGGCCGATCTGCTGCGTGAACGGCTGCGAACCGGACAGGCGGAGCGGTTTGGTCTGGGTGGAACGGCCAACTTGGCCGTTCGGCCCGGCAACCTGCCGGGCTGAATCCGTCGGCAAGTTGCCAGCGGAAACGGGCTGGTAGCCCGTTCCACCCAAGCATTGGGTGACGGACTTCCGTTCCGCAAACTCACGCGGATGCCGTCCTTCCAGCGCCTTCGCAATCGCCGCGATGTGCTCCGGCGTGTTGCCGCAGCAGCCGCCGGCGATGTTGAGCAAGCCACTTTGCGCAAACTCGCCGAGGAAATTACCCATGTCCGCCGGCTGCAAATCAAAGCCCGTCGGCGACAGCGGATTCGGCAAGCCCGCGTTCGGATAGCAGGAGATGGCGGTGTCGGATTTCTCCGCGAGTTCCGCGAGGAACGGCCTCATCAAATCCGGGCCGAGCGAGCAGTTGAGGCCGATGGCGATCGGATTCACATGCTTCATCGCGTTCCAATACGCCTCGACCGTCTGCGCGGAAATCATCGTCTCGCCGCCGCGGCCGACGGCGGCGGAAATCATGATCGGCAGAATCTTTTTGTCCTGCTCAAAGACTTCCTGAATCGCCACCAGCGCGGCCTTGGCGTTGAGCGAATCAAAAATCGTCTCAACGAGCAGAATGTCCGAGCCGCCCGCGATGAGCCCGCGAATCTGGTGTGTGTAGGCGGTCTTCACCTGATCAAACGTGCAGACGCGAAAGCCCGCGTCATCCGCATCCGGGGAGTTCGACAGCGAAACCGTCAGCGGCCCCACCGCACCGGCGACGAAGCGCGGACGACCGGTCTTGTTCGCGATGCGGTCAGCCCATTCACGGCATTGCTTGGCTGATTGTTCGTTGATCTCCCACGCAAGGTCGTTGAGAAACTTGTTCTCGATGATGCCTTGATAAAACGCCGGGTCTTTGCGGCCGCCATGCTCGCGCGGGTCGTCCACGAAAAATTCGCTCTGGCCGATGCTGGTGGCGGAAAAAGTATTCGTCTCGATGATGTCCGCGCCGGCTTCCAGAAAGCGGCGATGGATGTCGCAGATCGTCGCCGCTTGCGTCAGCGAGTAGAGGTCGCCGTTGTTCTTCAGGTCTTTCTTGGAATCCGCAAACCGTTCGCCGCGAATCTCCTTCTCACCCAAGCCGTAGGTGCGGATGGTCGTGCCCATCGCGCCGTCAATGATGACGATGCGTTCTTGCAGTGCCTTTTTGAGCAGTTCGGCGTGGTTCGACATGGGTTCAAGATAGCCAAATCCGCTGATGTTTCAAATTAAAAATCAACGCATCTTGATTTGATGATATGTTAGCTATTGGGCACGGGCGAAACGGTGGCAGGGGGCGGGTGGCAAAATGGGAAATTTATCGAATAAAAAAGCCCGCTCCACCGAGCGGGCTTTTTTGTTTCCCCTCTCCTTGCCTTCTCCCTCACGGCGGAGAAGGTGGCCGCAGGCTGGTTGAGGGGACGGCATCGCCGGGACTTACACCGCCATGACGCCGGGCGACATCGCCCATACGCCGGGACCGTTGCCGTTCTTTTCGGTGAGCGAGGTCTCGACGGCGGCGATGGTCTTGGTGTCGAAAATTTCGGTGGAAAACTGGCTGCCCGCCTTGGCGAGCAGTTCGGTGATGGTCGTCGGCATGGCGCGCAGTTTGCAACAAGCGGGCGGGCGCGACAAGCGCGGGATGGATTTTGGATTCAGTCTTCGGCCCGTCCTTGCGCGAAGAACGGGTGGGCTTAATCTGTGCCCATGACACGGCGTCAGTTTTATGACTGGCCGACGGCGGGCGGCGGCGATGATGTTTCGCGGCTGGTCGCCACGCTGGAGCACGGGGAGATCGCGTGGCGCATGATCGGCGGTGTGGCGGTGAATCATTGGGCGCGGGAACCCATGGCCTGACAAAAGCCCAGCCATTCATGGCTGGGTTCATGGTTCGGGAATGTTTCCAAGTCCCTTCAGGGACGGCAGACCATTGCTTTCGTCCCTAACGGGACTGGTTCGGTTTGTGGGACACTTCACCCAGCCATGAATGGCTGGGCTATTGTCATTGCGTGGCGGGAGCGCAGCCGCCCCCGGCTGCCGGGTTCGACGCCCTCGTCGGACTCCTTGCGGAGAGCCCCCCCCCTTGCCAGATGTTTCCAGCGAGGGCGCTGGAAACCACACGCGAGGGCGCGTGCGCTCCCCCCGTTCGTCCAGACCGCTTGATTCATTGACTCCTAAATCAGCTTTGCTATTTTAGGTGCTCGTTTTCACGAATCATTTAACCGACATCACTGAATTTATGGCCAAAGCTAAATCCAACAAATACGTCTATACCTGGGGCAACAAAAAAGCCGACGGCGACGGCTCGATGAAGCCGCTGCTCGGCGGCAAAGGCGCGAACCTCGCGGAGATGACCCGCATCGGTCTGCCCGTGCCTCCCGGTTTCACCATCACCACCGAAGTCTGCACCTACTTCTACGCGCACAAGAAAACCTATCCGAAGGAACTCCAGGCGCAGATGGAGGCCGGCGTGGCCAACATGGAAAAGATCATGGGCACAAAGTTCGGCGCGACCAGCGGAATGCCGTTGCTCGTCGCGGTGCGCTCCGGTGCGCGCGATTCCATGCCCGGCATGATGGACACGATTTTGAATCTCGGCCTCAACGATCAGTCGGTCATCGCGCTGGCGGACGCCACGAAGAATCCGCGCTTCGCGTGGGACTGCTACCGCCGGTTCATCCAGATGTATGGCGACGTGGTGCTCGGCGTGCAGAAACGCGAAGGCGAGGACCATGAGCCGTTTGAAACCGTCATCCACGAATTCAAGCACGAGAAATATCACAAGGACATCGTGGACTCCGATTTGACCGCCGAAGATCAGGCGGAACTCGTCAAGCGTTTCAAGGCGCTCGTCAAGGAACGCACCGGCCATGTGTTTCCCAACGATCCGTGGGATCAGTTGCGCGGTGCCGCCGGTGCCGTGTTCGGTTCCTGGATGAACGACCGCGCGATGGTTTATCGCCGCAAGTATAACATCCCGACGGAATGGGGCACCGCCGTCAACGTGCAGGCGATGGTGTTCGGCAACACCGGCGACAAGTCCGGTTCCGGCGTCGCGTTCACCCGCAACCCGGCCAACGGCACCAATGAATTCTACGGTGAATTCCTCGTCAACGCCCAGGGCGAGGACGTCGTCGCCGGCGTGCGCACGCCCGAACCCGTGCTCAAGCTCAAGAACGTGATGCCCAACTCCTACGCGGAACTCCTCAAGGTTCGCGCCACGCTGGAAAAACATTTCAAGGACGTGCAGGACGTGGAGTTCACGATCCAGGATGGCAAGCTGTTCATGCTCCAGACGCGCAACGGCAAGCGCACCGCCGCCGCCGCGCTCAAGTTCGCCGCCGACATGGTGAAGGAAAAATTGATTGATGCCGAGACCGCCGTGCTGCGGAATCCGGCCGACCAGCTCGAACAGCTTCTCGCGCCCATTTTCGATCTCGCGGAAGTGAAGAAAGCGAAAGTCATCGCCACCGGATTGCCCGCCGGTCCCGGCGCGGCTTCGGGTAAAATTTATCTCAACGCCGAACGCGCGGTTCACGCCGCCGGCAAGGGTGAAAGAGTGCTGCTCGTCCGCGTCGAAACCTCGCCGGAAGATTTGCGCGGCATGATTGCGGCGGAAGGCATTTTGACCGCTCGCGGTGGCGTCAGTTCGCACGCGGCGCTCGTCGCCCGGCAGATGGGCAAAGTCTGCGTCTGCGGCGCCTCGGGCGTGCATGTGGATTACGACAAGCAGACCGTGACCATCAGCGGCCAGACGTTCAAGGAGGGTGAATACCTTTCGATTGACGGCACCGCTGGCACCGTCTATGCGGGCGAAGTGAAGACCGCGCCGTCGGAAATCATCTCCGGCCTGCTGCACGGCGACAAAGCCGCGCAGGCCACGGAGAAGTTCAAAAATTACAACCAGCTCATGAAGTGGTGCTCGCAGTTCACGCGCCTGCAAGTGCGCACGAACGCCGACACGCCGGAGCAGACCAGCAACGCCGTGGCGTTCGGCGCGACCGGCATCGGCCTCACCCGCACGGAACATATGTTCTTTGAAGGCAACCGCATTGACGCGATGCGCGAGATGATTCTGGCGGACACGCTGGCCGCCCGCGAAGAGGCGCTGGCGAAATTGCTGCCGTATCAACGCGAAGACTTCTTCGGCATTTTCAAGGCGCTGAAAGGATTCCCGGCCACGATCCGTTTCCTCGATCCGCCGCTGCACGAATTCCTGCCGAACACCAAGGAATCGCAGATGGATCTCGCGCGGAAGATGAACATCCCCGTCGAGAAGATCATCAACCGCGTCCACGAACTGCACGAGTTCAATCCGATGCTCGGTTTCCGGGGCTGCCGGCTGGGCATCAAGTTCCCGGAAATCACCCGGATGCAGGCCCGCGCGGTTTTTGAAGCTGCGGCGGATGCCCAAAAGCAAGGCTTCAAGCCCAAGCCCGAAATCATGATCCCGCTCGTCGGCTTCAAGCGCGAACTGGATTTGCAGGTTGCCATCGTTCACGAAGTCGCCGCGCTGGTGATGAAGGAGAAGAAAGTGAAATTCACCTACAGCGTTGGCACGATGATCGAAGTCCCGCGCGGGGCGCTCACGGCGGACGAAATCGCGCAGACGGCCGAGTTCTTCAGCTTCGGCACGAACGACCTGACGCAGACCTGCCTCGGCATGTCGCGCGACGACTCCGGTTCCTTTCTCGGTGCCTACACCGAGAACGAGATCATGAAGAAGAACCCGTTCGCCTCGATTGATCAGACGGGCGTCGGCCAGCTCATCCAAATCGCGGTCGAGAAGGGCAGCAAGACCCGTCCCGGCATCAAGCTCGGCATCTGCGGCGAACACGGCGGCGATCCTGATTCCGTGAAGTTCTGCCATCGCGCCGGCCTGACCTACGTTTCCTGTTCGCCGTATCGCGTGCCCGTCGCGCGCTTGGCCGCTGCGCAAGCCGCGATTGAGGAGAAGCGCAAGGCGAAACCCGCGAAAAAAAAGTGATTGGACTCGGTGGGCAGACTTGCCGGTCTGCCAGGTGGCGGTGTAACATCGCCACCCAGCCGAACAAGTTCAAAGCCGCCCCGGTTTTCCGGGGCGGCTTTTCAATTGGCGGAGAATTATCCTTAACGGCGGTCGGCGTTGGTAATACTCAATCTTCCGTTGTCGGAGACGGCTGGGCTGCGGTCGTCGTCAGACAATTCCTGCCTGTATGTATCTGGCGGCACAACCGGCTCCGTTTTTTTGCAGATATGTGGACATACGTTGTCCTGATTAAGGGCTTTATTTGTTGCTCATCTTCGTGGTTTGTCATAAACTAAAGCCGAGATAAGCTTGCGTAAGGAACGGCGGTTGTTTGGCTCAAGTTTACGCTCAATGGCTTGAAAAATGCTCGGAGATATCAAGGTTTCAACTCACAGCCAACCCATAGAAATCTCATGAAAACCCTGAAAAAAGGCTATTGCGGGCGTGTGCATGCTATGGGTCAGATACGGTGGGTGGAAGCGCCCGTTCGTTCGGAAATCGCCAATGAAATCATTGGTTTTGCGCATTTTTCCTATTGGTTGGCAGTGGTTTTGGCTTATTTGAAGACGAGGTATTCCAATCCCGGCCGCCGATATGTTTTCCGCCATGCGGTCGGGTGGGCGCCAGTTGGACTGCAAACACGATGGAAATCAATCGGAAGCCCAACTCAATGAAGCCGCCCCAACCATCTTTCAAAGAGCCTCTGGCCACGATGCGCCGCGCGGGTTTCACGCTGGTTGAGGTGATGATTGCCGTCGGGGTGCTGGGAGTCGTGGTCGCCTCGCTTTATGGCGGATTTGTCTATGCGTTTTCGCAAATCAGCCTGGTGCAGCAAAATATCCGGGCAACGCAAATCTTGGAGGAGAAAATGGAAGTGGTCCGTTTGCTGAACTGGGATCAACTGGTCAACCAGCCCGGTTTCGTCCCCGCCAGTTTCACGGCACCGTTCTATGCGTCCAACCCGGCCAACCCACGGAGCAACGCCTTCACTTACACGGGGACGGTGCTGGTGACCAACGCCCCGGTCTCGGAAAGTTATGCGTCCAGCTTGCGAATGATTCAGGTTGGTTTGACCTGGACATCCGGCTCGGTGGTTCGCCAGCGGCAGATGACCACTTTTGTCTCCCAATACGGGATGCAATACTATGTCTATTAATTTCAACCGCCGGCAGGCGTTTACCTTGGTCGAAATGACGGTGGCCGTGGGGTTGTCCACGATTGTCATTCTGGCGATCATGATGCTCGGCTTCTACAGCAACAACAGTTTTGTGGTGATCTCCAATTATGTGAATCTGTCGCAGCAGAACCACATGGCGATGGATAAAATGTCGAAGGACATCCGGCAGGCGCACGCCGTGACGGCCTATGCGACCAACAAGATTTCCTTTCTGGATGTCAACAACAACGCCCTCACCTACACTTACAATCCCGCTGCCAAAACGCTGGTGCGGATTGGTGGCGGCATTACCAACACCTATCTGACCAACTGTGATACTTTAAGTTTTTGGATTTACCAGCACACAGTCGTCTCCAACACCTACGGCTGCTACCAGCCGGCCAATGTTGCCAGTGCCCGGGTAGTGGAGGTGAGCTGGTCCTGCTCGATTTACATCCCCAGCATGAACGACACCATCACGGACAACGGGCAGTCCGCCCAAATCGCCCTCCGCAACCATTGATGATCATGAAACCCTCATCCTCTTCGCCGGAGCAGGGCAGCATCTTGCTGCTCTCGCTCTTCACCGCCCTGGCCGTGGGCATTGTGCTGTCCAGTTTCTTGATTCTGATTGTGCAAAAAAACAACTTGAGCTGGCGCTCCCAGAACTGGAATGCGGCCATTCCGGTGGCCGAAGCTGGCGTGGAGGAGGCCTTGACGCATCTGTATCTGGACACCAACAGCCCCAGTGCCAACGGTTGGACGGACGGCACCATCGCCGGGCAATCCGCCCATATCAAGCGGCGCAGCTTCGCCGATGGCAGTTATTTTTATACTTACATCTTCATCGCCGGCACCAATTGCCCCATCATTTACTCGGCGGGCTACATTCCCGAACCGCTGAAAACCAACACCTACATCACCCGCCTTGTGCGGGTGACTACCACCAATGTGGCCGGACTTTTCTCGAAAGCGATTCTCGCCAGCGGGCTGGTCTCGATGGATGGCCCCCCCCTGGTGGACAGTTATCTGAACCCTCCTTACAACCCAGTCAATCACCGCACCAACGCGCAGGTGGTTACTTATTCGCAAGCCCCGAATGCGGTCAGCATTGGCAATGCAACCGTTTTTGGCCCGGTGAATACCGGACCGGGCGGGGGTATTTCGGTCGGCCCGAATGGCAGCATTCTGGGTAGCACCAACGACAATTACGACACCCCGCTGGTCCAGAACCCGACGCCCAGCGGGCCGTTCGTGACGCCGAGCGGAAATCCTCTGACGCTGGGCACGGGCAGCTACCGACTCAGCAGCTTGAGTGGCAGCGGCAACTCCACGGCGCTCGTCGTCAGCGGCGAAGCCATCCTTTATGTGGCCGGAAATGTCAGTCTTGCCGGACAAAGCACGATCTTGATCAACCCCGGTGGCAGCTTGACATTGATTGTGGGCGGCTCGTCCGCCGCGCTGGCCGGCGGTGGCGTGGTTAATACCAGCGGCGATCCGGCCAATTTCACGTTGGTCGGGTTGCCAACCTGCACCAGCGTGTCTGTCTCCGGCAATTCGACCTTTTACGGAGCCGTCAATGCCCCGAACGCCGCCGTGGACATCGGCGGCACGGCCGACTTCTATGGCGCGGCCATCGGTGCCTCAGCCAACATCCACGGCACCGGCAACTTTCACTACGATGAGTCCCTGGCTCAAGCGCCCAGCCTGAAAGTGGTCAGTTGGACGGAATTATAATCCAGCGCCGGGAAACCGAAACCGCTTTGGAAGACGCTTGAATGAAATATGAACGGACCAAAACCGGGGCGTTAAGCCCCTTTGTTCCGGCGAGGCGGAATTGGTTCGCCACCGCGTCTGATTTATTCCGGCTGCTTTTCCTGATCGGCGCGCTCGGACTCGCTCCCGCCGCTCCCGCCGCCGACCCTTATGACGAGACACTGGAGCAGCACTTTGCCACCCAGGACGAAGGCTCCAACCAACCCTCCATTGGCACCGGGGACGACCAACTCCCGAACCCGGAACAAGCACCAGCCGCCGCCTTGGATCGCGCCATGATTGATCAAACGCGCACCCTGGCTGTGGGGCCGCCAGTCACCCCGCCGCCTCCGGTTGCAAATTATCAGGGCCTGTTCTGGCTGGTGACCTGTCTGTTGGCCGCCGCGCTGGCCGGCCCCAGAATTTTTCAGCTGCTCAACGAACACTACGATCCTTGGAAGATTTCTGCGGCCGATGGAGCGCGCGTTTCATCCGTCATTCGCACCGAAGAAGAAGCGTTTGCCAAATTCATGGAATCGTTCAGAGTCAGCCTGGCCCCCAAAGCGGGCGGTTCCCAAACCACGGCCGCCGTCCCCACGGCTGACGCTCTGGCCAGCGAGTTTGATGCGCAGGCCAGAACCAACCTTGTCTCGCAACGGAATTTGCTCCGGAAAATTGACCGCGAAACGAGCGCCCCGGCCCGGCAAAAAATGCTCGCCAGCTTGCGCGCGGAGATGCTGGCCCTCAAGGAAGCGGCGGGTTTTCCGGCGGCGCTGCCGGTCTGGCAGGCGGCTTCCGCGATGGAGGGGCTGCTCAACCAGCTCACCGATAAAATGGGCAACGTGACCCCTTCCGCCCTGCGCACTGTCGCCGGCGGTGTGGATTTGCTGGATCAGTTGTGCGTGCCCGGACTGCCCGCGCAGGATTTGGCGGAACGGCCGTTGAAGTTCCTGGTGGTGGACGACGATTTGATCAGCCGGATGGCCCTGTCGAATTCGCTCAAGAAGGCATTCGGCCAGCCGGATCTCGCGGCGGAGGTGGAGACCGCCCTGCGGCAAACCAACGAGCAGGCTTATGATGTCATTTTCCTGGATGTGCAGATGCCGGGCATGGATGGCTTTGAACTGTGCACCAAAATTCGCGGTGCGAATTTGAACCGGACCACGCCCGTGGTCTTCGTCACCGGCCAAAGCGACTTCAACGCGCGCATCCAATCCACCTTGAGCGGCGGCAATGAACTCATGGGCAAACCGTTTCTCACCTTTGAAATTGCGGTGAAGGCGTTCACCCTGGCACTGCGCGGCCGGCTGCCGGCCCGGATTAAACCATCCCCGGCGAAACCGGATTGGGAACGGCGTCAACCGGCACCGATGTCCGGGAATGGCCAGGCTCCGGTGGCCAGCCCGGTGCGAAGTCAGCGTCAGCCGGCGGTGGCGAAAGCGACGGCCCAGACCGAAGGCGCCACGGCGGCTTTCCTGACTCGCGCCGCCCAGCAACTTCCACCGCTCCGCGAACTTTGCAAGAAGATGCTGGAGACTGCAGACTTCGAAAGCCGGCAGGCGCTGGTGGCGGACGGATTCTTGCGGATAAATTCGCTGGCGTCCAAGCCGGCGAATGAATTGGAGCATCCGGCTTGTCGTTTGTGCATCGCCCTGGACGGCCTGTTGCGCAAGCTGTTGGAGAAAACCGGGAATTTCACACCGTCCGCGTTGGCAACCGTGGCGGCGGCCGTGGAGTTGCTGAATGAACTGTCCGTGGCGGGTGTGAAAACCGACCTCGCCACCCATCCCCCGGTGCGTCTGCTGGTGGTGGACGACGACATGGTGTCGCGCCAGGCGCTGGCTGGCGCGTTGCAAACGGTTTTTGAAAAACCGGAGCGGGCGGAGAATGGCGAAGCGGCCATTGCCATGACGCTCGCCAATACCTACGACGTGATTTTTCTGGACGTCATCATGCCGGGCATGGATGGATACGAGACTTGCGCGAAAATTCGCGAGACCGCCCCCAACCGGGAAACTCCCGTGGTCTTTGTCACCGGCCAAGCCGATCTCCAGGCGGCCGCCCGCATAAACCAGACTGGCGGCAGCGATCTGGTTTCCAAGCCATTTCTGACTGCGGAGATCATCGTCAAGACGCTGACCTTCGCCCTGCGCCGCCGGCTCCATCCCTGACGCGGTCTTTGCGTTTGAACGCCTGCTTGTTGGGACTCTTGGATTGCCCGTTGGTGATCAGCCAAGTGAAATTTTTCACAAACTTTCTTGCGGACGCGCCGCGTGGTTGGTAAATAATGCGCTCAATTTTGAGTAGGCGGGTCAATTTTAATTGGTAGCGGATTTAATTTTTTAGAACGCAGTGATTTTTCCGAAGTGGACAAACAGTTTGCCGTTGGTGCTGGGCGCGGTTGCCGCGCTGGCCGGCGTCGGCGTGGCGGCGGGCGTGACGATCTATCTCACGCCCAAATATACCCGCGCGGGCTACACGCCGGTGCAGCCGGTGCCGTTCTCGCACAGCGTCCACGCCGGCCAGCTCGGCCTGGACTGCCGTTTTTGCCACAACGGGGTGGAACGTTCCTGGTTCGCCAATCTTCCCGGTGCCTCGACGTGCATGAATTGCCACAACGTCGTCCTCAAGGATGACCCGCGCCTGCAGATCGTCCGCGACAGCGCGGCGAACAACACGCCGGTGCCCTGGGTGCAGGTGCACAAAGTTCCCGACTACGTTTATTTCAACCACGAGGTCCATGTGGATCGCGGCATCAGTTGCGTGAAATGCCACGGCCGCGTGGATCAGATGGATGAAGTGCGGCATGACAAATCCTTGAGCATGAGTTTCTGTCTCGACTGCCATCGCAATCCGGCGGCGAACATCCGGCCGGCCGACAAGGTCACCAAGCTCGACTGGCAGTGGAGCCCGGATGCCGCCGAGAACAACCGATTGCAGCAGTTGCACGGCGCGCAAATGGTCAAGGACATGAAGGTGGAATCGTTGCAAAGCTGCTCGGCCTGTCACCGTTAAATGAATTCAACACCGACCCATTCAACGCCCGCGAATGGCCGCCGTTACTGGCGCAGCCTGGATGAACTGGCCGACACGCCGGAGTTCAAGGACTGGCTGCACCGGGAATTTCCGGCGGGCGCGAGCGAAATGGTGGAGGACGGTTCCACGCGCCGGCAGTTCCTGAAAATCATGTCCGCGTCGTTTGCCTTTGCCGGCGTGGCGACGCTCGGCGCGGGTTGCCGCCGTCCGGAAGAGAAGCTGGTTCCCTACGGCCAGCAGCCGGAAAATTACACCTATGGCGAGGCGCAGTATTTTGCGACCGCCATGCCCACGCGCACCGGCGCGATTCCATTGGTCGTCAAATCTTACGAAGGCCGGCCGGTCAAGATTGAGGGCAACGCACTGTTTCCCGGCGGCAACGGCGGCACCGACCGCTATGCGCAGGCGTCCATCCTCGATCTTTACGACGTGGACCGCGCGCGGCACTTCAAGAAAGAGGGCCAAGTGGTTTCGCGGGACGAGGCGCTGAAAGCGCTCGACGAACTGTCGCAGAAATTTTCCGCGAACCAGGGCGAAGGTCTGGCGTTCCTTGCCGAAAGCAGCACGTCGCCGTCCCGCGCGCGGCTGCAAAAAATCATCGCGCAGAAATTCCCGAAATCACAGTGGTTCACCTGCGACGCGATTGATTCCGGCATCCACCAGCGCGCAGCCACGCAGGCGTTCGGCCAGCCGGTGAAGCCGGTGTTCCATTTCGACAAGGCGAAAGTCATCCTGTCGCTCGACTGCGATTTTCTCGGCGGCGAAGATGGCGCGCACGAGCACATCCGCAAATTTGCCGCCGGCCGTAAGGCAGAGCAGGGGATGAACCGCTTGTATGCGGTGGAATCGCTCTTCACGCTGACTGGTGCGAATGCGGATCATCGGCTGCGCGTGAATGCGAGCTTGATTGCGCAAATCGCAAAGGTGATTTCCTCAACGATTTCTCATTCGACGGTTTCCGTTCCCGCCGGTGTTGACGCGGCTTGGATTGCGGAATGCGCCAAAGATTTGATGAACAATCGCCGCAAGGCGATGGTCGTTGTCGGTCAGCGGCAACCGCTAGAAGTCCATTTGTTGGCCCAACAAATCAACGCCTCGCTCGGCGCGTTCACCGGCCCGATCTCACTTTTACCGGTCGCCGAATCAGTCAATTCTGACATCAAAGGCTTGTCGGCGGACACGCTTGTGGTCTTGGGTGGAAATCCCGCTTACAATTCTGACTTGCTGGCTAAAGCCAAGTCGGTGGTTCGTCTGGGCTATTACGAAGATGAAACGGCGGAAAAGGCCGGCTGGAATTTTCCGGCGACGCACTATCTCGAAGCTTGGGGCGACGCAGTTACCAGCGACGGAACTACGGTTCCGGTGCAACCGCTAATTCAGCCGCTTTTTGGTGGCTTGACGGAATTAGAATTTCTCGCCCGCATCGCCGGCGAATCGCAAAGCAGTCCGCACGAAATTGTGCGCGAAACTTTTGGTGGTTCCGATGAAGCTTGGAAGAAAGCTTTGTTTAATGGCTTTGTTGCCGACTCGGCTCCGGCGGCGATTGGTCTTTCAAATTTTTCGCTCTCCATTCCGCAAATTGCCGGCGCTGCTACGCTGTCCGCTTTCAATCTCGAAGTCATCTTCTTCCGCGACGCGAAGGTGGACGATGGCCGTTACGCGAACAACGGTTGGATGCAGGAGTTGCCCGATCCCATCACCAAGATGACTTGGGACAACGCCGTGCTCGTCAGCCGCAAGACGGCGCGCGAACTCGGCGTGGCGAACGGCGACATTGTGGAGATTTCGCTGAACGGCAAAAGCGTGCAAGGTCCGATTTGGGTGCAGCCGGGCATGGCGGATTATTCGCTCGGTCTCGCGCTCGGTTACGGTCGTGAAAAGGCCGGCCGCGTCGGCACCGGCGTCGGCTTCAACGCCTACAAGATTTTCTCCGGTAAATATATCGAGACCGGCGCGACGGTTAAGAAGACCGGCGCCACGCATATTCTCGCTTGCACGCAGCATCATTGGAGCATGGAAGGCCGGCCGGCGGTGCGCGAATTTAATTTGTCGGATGCAGTCGAGGCGGCGGAGAAGAACGAGAACATCGCCGAGGAAAAATTCCATGGCGTCGAGCCGCCCATCGTCAAATCCCTTTATCCAAATCCGCTCGATGAAGCGAAAAAGACCGCATTGCACCAGTGGGGCATGACCGTGGATTTGAACGCGTGCGTCGGCTGCGGCACCTGCGTGGTGGCGTGCCAGAGCGAGAACAATATTCCGATTGTCGGCAAAGATCAGGTGCTGCGCGGTCGCGAGATGCACTGGATTCGCATTGACCGCTATTTCACGACCGATCCGAAGCGCAAAAATAACAAGAGCCGGTTCGACTGGAACGCGGACATGAACCAGCGCGACGACGCGCAGCAGTTCGAGACGTGGATTGACGACGTGCAGGCGGTAAACCAGCCGATGCTTTGCCAGCAGTGCGAGAGTGCGCCGTGCGAAAACGTCTGCCCCGTGGCCGCGACCGTTCACGACCAGGAAGGTCTGAACGTGATGGCTTACAATCGTTGCATCGGCACGCGCTATTGCTCGAACAACTGCCCTTACAAAGTCCGCCGGTTCAATTTCCTCGATTACAACAAGCGCCCGTTGACCGAGCTGAAAGGCACGCTGTATTCCACGACGCTCACGCACAAGACGGACGGCGAATGGGATTTGCTGCGCTGGTGGAAGGATCCGAATTCCGGCATGAGGACGGAAGACGAATGGGATTTGATCAAGCTCTCGAAGAATCCCGACGTGACGGTCCGGATGCGCGGCGTGATGGAGAAATGCACGTATTGCACGCAGCGCATCGAGCACGCGAAGATCGCGCAAAAGGCGAAAGCCGGCGCGAGCGGCGATGTGCGCCTCACGGAAGTCGCGGGCAACATTCCGAAGACGGCCTGCCAGCAGGCGTGTCCGGCGGGCGCCATCGTGTTCGGTGACGTGAGCGACGCCAACAGTTCCGTGTCGAAGCAGAAATTGTCGCCGCTGAATTATTCCGTGCTCGGCGATTTGCTGACCAAGCCGCGCACAACGTATCTGGCGCGCGTCCGCAATCCGAATCCCGCGATGCCGGATTATCACGATCCGTTCAGCACCGAGGAATACGACAGCACGCTGCTGACGGAAAAAAAGATTTAACGCAAAGACGCGGAGTGAAACAAGAAAGCAAATTTAGGGTTTGGGTGGAACGGGCTACCAGCCCGTTTCAGGCGGCAACTTGCCGCCGAAAGCAGCAACCGGCTGGTAGCCGGTTGCAACCGGCCAGTGGCCTGTTCCACCAAGAATAATTTGAATGTCTGAAATCGCGAACATCGAAGAATTGAAGAAGCTGGCACCGCCCGCCGAGTTGCGCCGCCCGCCGGTCGTCGAGGGCAATCAGGGTCTCGGCTGGCTCACGGACAAATTGTCCGCGTTCGCCGAAGCCAAGGTGCCGCTGTGGTGGAAGATCGCGTTCGCGCCGGCGGCGTTTGCGGCCACGGTTATTTTCCCGATCTGTTTGTTTTATCAAGTGTTCACCGGTGTCGGCGTTTGGGGCAACAACCACCCGAACATGTGGGGCTGGGACATCGTGAATTTCATCTGGTGGGTCGGCGTCGCGCACGCCGGCACGCTGATTTCGGCAATGCTCTTTTTGACGCGTCAGCACTGGCGCACGACCATCGGCCGCATGGCGGAAGCGATGACGGTTTTCTCGGTGATGATGGCCGGTTTGTATCCGGCAATTCACGTCGGCCGCGCCTGGTTTGACTGGTTCATGTTTCCGATTCCGAATTCCAACGGCAACTGGCCGCAGTTCAAATCGCCGCTGATGTGGGACGTGTTCGCGGTGAACACCTATTTGATGGTGTCGTCGCTGTTCTTCTTCATGGGCATGATTCCCGATTTCGCCGTGCTGCGCGACCGCGCCACGACGCGCGTGCGCAAGGCGATTTTCAGTTTCCTCGCAATGGGCTGGACCGGTTCCGCGTGGCAATGGCACAACTACGAAAAGGCTTATGTCGTGTTGTGCGGCCTCTGCACGCTGCTGGTGTTCACGGTGAGCTCCATTGTCGGTCTGGATTTTTGCACCTCGCAGCTGGCGGGCTGGCACGCGACGATTTTCCCGCTCTACTTCGTCATCGGCGCGGTGTTCTGCGGCTTCGGCATGATGCTCGTGCTGCTCACCACGCTGCGCAAACTCTGCAAGCTCGAAGCCATCATCACCAAGAGCCACATTGACAAGGTCGCCAAGCTTTGCCTCGTGAGCGGCCTCATCATCAATTACATCTACCTGATGGAAATTTTCATTGCGTGGTATTCGGGCGATCCGTATGAGCGCTGGGTGTTCGGTCACCGTTTCTTCGGCCACAACTACGCCTTCTTCGGCTGGATGCTCATCGGCATCAATGTCTGCCTGACGCAATTGCTCTGGATCAAAAAAATCCGTTCAAGCATGGTCGCGCTGTTTTTCATCGGCCTGTTCATCAACTTCGGCATGTGGAGCGAGCGCATGGTCATCGTCGTCGGTTCGACGAATCAGGATTTTCTGCCGGCGAACTGGGGCTTGTATCATCCGACGATTTGGGACATCGGTCTTTATGTCGGCACGCTCGGCGCGTTTTTCATGATGTATCTGCTGTTCGTGAAATTCCTGCCGGTCATCGCGATTTCCGAAGTCAAAGGCGCGGTGCCGCACGGCGACCCGCATCATCCGCTTGGCGGCGCAAAAGAAAAAACAGATTAGAAATGAACGGAACGGCTAACACTTTGTTTGGGTGGAACGGGCTACCAGCCCGTTTTGGGTGGCAACTTGCCGCCCAACTGCGGCAGGCTGGTAGCCTGCCGCAACAGGCAAGTTGCCTGTTCCACCAGAAAGGAGGCCACTGATGAGCGAAAAAATCTACGGCCTCATGGCGGAATTTTCCACGCCCGGCGACCTGCTGCGCGCGGGCGAAAAACTCCGTGCTGAAGGCTACCAAAAATGGGAGGCGTTCACGCCGTTCCCGATCCACGGCCTCGACAAAATCATGGGCTACCGCAACTCGCTCGTCGGCTGGGTGGCGCTCGCGGGCGGCGTGTTCATGTTTTTGAACATCGTTTTTCTGATCTGGTTCAGCAACGCGTTCGACTATCCGCTTATTGTTGGCGGCAAGCCGATGTTCAGCGTGCCGATGACCTTTGTGCCGGCTTACATCATGATGATCATGGGCGGCGCAGGCGGCGCGCTCCTCGGCATGGTCGGCCTCAACCAGCTGCCGCGCCTGCATCATCCGCTGCTGTTCAAAAAGCGTTTTGAAAGCGTCTCGCGCGACAAATTCGTCATCGTCATCGGCGCGAACGACAAAAAATTCTGCGCCTCGGAAACCAAAAACCTGCTCGCCTCGCTGGGCGGCGCGAACATCGAAATCGTGGAGGACCAAGAATGATCCGCATCCTGATTTCCATCGCGTTGATCGGCGCGGCCATCGGCGCGGCGACCGTCGGCATCCTTGGTTTCCAAGGCAGCACGATGCGCAAGCCGCCGTTTGAATTGTTTCCCGACATGGATCGCCAGGCGAAACTGCGTCCGCAGGAGCCGAACCACTTTTTCGCGAACGGCGTCAGCTCGCAATTGCCGCCCGCCGGCACTGTCGCGCGCAGCCAGCCGATTCAAACCGTGAACGGCGAAGTTTACGCGTTTGAAGATTCGCCCGTGAACACCGGCAAAGTTTCCGGCACGACGAATTTTGTCGAAACCAATCCGCTGCCGGTGAACGAAGCGCTGCTCGCGCGCGGTCGCGACCGCTTTGATATTTATTGCGCGCCGTGCCACGGCCGCCTCGGCGACGGCAACGGCATCACCAAGAAAATTGGCGTGATGGCTGCCGTGGCAAATCTCCACGACAAGCGCATTGTCGAACTGACCGACGGCGAAATTTTCAACACGATCACTTACGGCAAGAGCACGATGGGCGCGGTCGGCCCGCTGCTGCCGACGCAAGATCGCTGGGCCGTGGTCGCGTATCTGCGCGCGCTACAATTGAGCTGGCTCGGCGCGAAGGACGATCTGCCGCCGGCGCAACAGGCCGCGCTGAAATGATTTTATGAGTTTGCCGTCATCCAACCCACCGAAGGCCGCGCTGAAAAGCTCGCTGCCCGGCGCGATGATTTTCTTCGGCGGCGCGCTCACGCTCGCCGGTCTGATCGCGAGCTTGATCCGCAACCACGGAACCGAATTCGGTTTCTCGTGGCTGCTGGCCTTCATGTTTTATTACAGCATCGCGCTCGGCGCGCTGTTCATGGTGATCGTGCATCATCTCACCGACGCCGGCTGGTCGGTCGGCATCCGCCGCTTCTGCGAACACCTCGCGTCGTTGCTGCGCGGCCCGCTGATTTTGATGTTCCTGCCGGTCGGGCTGCTCGCGCCGAAAATCTATGAGTGGCTCTGGCCGCAAACCGGAACTGCCGCGACCAATAATTTGATCGCCGCCAAATATCCCGTGTTCACCTTGCCGGGCTTCTGGATCACCTCGGCCATTTTCTTCGCGATCTGGTGGTTGCTGTCGTCGCGCCTCTGTTCGCTGTCGCTGCAACAGGACGAAACCGGCTCCGTCGAATGCACGCGCAAGATGCGTTTCCATTCCGGCTGGGGCATCGTGGCGTTCGCGTTGACGTTGACGTTCTCCGGCGTGTTCTGGATGCAGGCGACTTCCTACCAATGGTTCTCCGCGATGTATGGCGTTTATTTCTTCGCCAGCAGCGTGTGGGCGGCGCTCGCGGTAATTTATGTCATCGCCGTCGCGATGCTACGGCAGGGGATTTTGACGCCGGTGCTCAAGCAAAATTATTTCTACTTCATCGGTGTGCTGCTGCTCGCGTTCACGCTGTTGTCGTCCTACGCCGAGTTTGCGCAATACTTCGTCGTCTGGAACGCCAATATGCCGACGGAGACCTTTTGGTATCTCATCCGCGAGCAGGGCGGTTGGTGGACGGTGAGCATGGTGTTGATTCTTGGCAAATGTTTTATTCCGTTCTTCGCGCTGCTGCCGATCCACACCAAGACGAACTTCAAGGTGCTGATTCCGGTCTGCCTGCTCATCGCCGTGATGCACTACGCCGACCTCGCGTTCAACATTTTGCCCGCGTGGCATCCCGGCCAGGGCCACACCAAATGGCTGCTGCTGCACCTCGGCACCGTGCTGTTCATGGGCGGCGTGCTTGCGAAAATTTTCATCGCCAAGTTCAACGCCCATCCGCCGTATCCGCCGCGCGACCCGCGACTGCTCGAAGCGATGGGCATGAGCTACAATGTTGTCAATGATCTCATTGATGCGAACGCTGGAGGTGCGAAATGATTCTCGACCGTATCAATCGTGGCTCTGCCGCCGCCGTCGGTTTCCTGCTCGTCAGCGGAATTTTTGCCGCGCTGGCCATCGGCGCAAAAATGAGTTTGAACGCGCCGGCGGTTGACGCCGACCGCGCCGCCGAACGCAGCAAGGCGCTCGCGGAAATCCGTGTCGCCGAGGATAAATCTTTGGACAGCGCCGCCGTGATTGATGCGGGACATGGCACGGTGCGCCTGCCGATTGATGTGGCGCTGCAACTCGCCGCGCAGAAATGGCAGAATCCGTCCGCTGCCCGCGCTGACCTGAACGCGCGCGCCGAAAAGGCTGCCGCAGAATTGCCCAAGGCTCCGGAAAAACCCAGTGCTTTTGAATGAACCCGACCGAGAACAAAACGATTTGCTCCAGCGAGATTGACGTCTCGTGTCGCGTGCCGCTGCTGGCGCTGTTTGGCGGCGCGGCACTCTGGCTGGTGCTCGGCCTCGCGCTCGGCCTCGCGGCGGTGATGACTTTCCACCAGCCGGACATGTTTGCCGATTGCTCGTTTCTGACCTTCGGCCGCGCGCAGGCGGCGGCGAACGACCTGCTGCTCTACGGCTTTGCCATTCCCGCCGCGCTCGGCGTGATGCTCTGGATTTTTGCGCGGTTGAGTCAGGCACCGCTCGCACTGCCAATCGTTCCGGTCGTCGCGGCTCATCTCTGGCATGTCGGCGTGCTTATTGGCACGGCGACGATTCTTGGCGGTGGCAGCACCGGTCATCCGTGGCTGGAATATCCGCGCGCGGCGGCGGTTTTGCTTTTTGCTGGATTCATGCTCATCGCCGTCTGCGCGGTGGCGACGATGGGTTTCCGCGCGAACCGCGAGTTGTATCCGTCCCACTGGTTTTTGTTTGCGGCGTTGCTTTGGTTTGCGTGGAGCTACGCCGCCGCGAATTTATTTTTGGTTTCCAATCACGCGCCGCGCGGCGTGGTGCAGGCGATTATTGACTGGTGGCTGACGAACAATCTGCTCTTTGTCTGGCTCGCGCTCGCGTGCATCGGCATCGCGTTTTATTTCCTGCCCAAACTCGCCGGCAAACCGCTCGCCAGTTCCGGCTACGCGATGTTTAGTTTCCTGACGCTGGTGTTTTTCGGAACGTGGGTCGGCATTCCGCAAAGTGCGCCGGTTCCGGCATGGCTGCCGACGGTCAGCGCGTTCGCCGCGCTGTTAAGCGTTATTCCGGTGGTCGCCCTCGGTATCGTCACCAGGAAAACTGTCTGGGGTTCCAAGGTTTCGTGCTTCGGCGGGCCGTTCTGTTTCATCCGCTTCGGCATGTGGAGTTTCATCGCTGCCAGCCTGCTTTACATCGCCGAATTTTGTCCGCGCTACAGCCGCGTGCTCGACTTCACCTGGTTCAACGTCGGCGTCACGCAATGGCAATTACTCGGTTTCGCCGCCATGATTCTCACCGGCGCGATTTACGAAATATTGCCGCGCGTGATGGGCAAGGAATTGCCGTTCGCCAAGCTCGCGAAACTGAATTTCTTTTTGTTCGCCGCCGGCACTTTGCTGTTCGTGATTCCGCTGCTTATCGGCGGGATGGCGCAAGGGAAGGCCTTGGCCAACGCGGCGATTCCGTTTGCCGACGCCAGCGCGGTGGCTCTGAAATTTCTCCGCATCAGCACGACCGGCCAGTTGCTTGTCCTGCTCGGCGCGCTGTGCCTGCTGCTGAACATTTTTGTCATGACGCTGCAATGGAAACTCGGCCTGTTGAAAACGGTCGTCGGGGTGGTCAAGGATTCGCTCGTGGATGGTTCGGCGTATAAGCCGTTGCCGTGCAACAAGGAGGCCAAGCCATGAAAAACGGTTTTTCTGTCTTTCTTGCCTCGTTGGTGGCGCTTGGCGCGTCCTGGTTCGGCCTTGTCTATGGCCCGTTGAAACAACTCGGCGGCGCGAAGGAAACCGTCGTGCTCCAGTCGGACGCCAAGTGGCCGCAGCAGCGCACCGGCGACGCGACGCTCGGCTTGCAGGTCTATCGCTCGGTGGGTTGCGCGGCTTGCCACACCGAACAGGTTCGCCAGACCGGCGTGGCCTGCGAACTCACCTTGACCGGATTGGGCGTGCAGAAGCCGGCGGATTTCATCGCTTTCACAAAAGCGTTGTTCGTGCTGCCGGAACTAGCGAGTTATACCAATGCCATCGCCGCCAGTCTCGACGGTTGGAACGGCGGATTGCCGAAAACACTGTTGACCAGCAGCGACAAGGACGTCGTCGCCGAAATGGCGGACCGGCTGAAGGCCGTCGGGGTGAGGTCCGAAACGCGCATTGTGGCCACCGGAGCGGACATCACGCGCGGCTGGGGTCAGCGCCAGAGCGTCGCGGCGGATTATCTTTACGACCAGCCAGTCCAACTGGGCGGCCTGCGCGCCGGTCCTGATTTGTCCAACATCGGCGTGCGCTCGCCGGACCTGAGCTGGCAGTTGCAGCACCTTTACGCGCCGCGTTCGCTGGTGAACAATTCCACCATGCCGGCGTTCCGGTTTTTGTTCACCGTGCGCAAAATCGGCGCGCCGGCTGCGCCCGACGCGCTGGTGTTGCCCAAGGAATTTGCCCCGGCGGACGGCTACGAGGTCGTGCCGACGGCGGATGCCAAGCAACTCGCGGCGTATCTCGTGAGCCTGAAGAACAATGTGCCGCTTTACGAGGCGCCGTTCACCCCGATCCCCGCCGCCAAATAAATGAGCGAAGATAAAAAAACCATGCCGCCAACTGGCGAACCGACCGCCACGCGTTCTACCGCGCCGATGTGGATCATCGTCGTGACGCTCATTTTGCTGTTCGTGGGCGGTTATTATTTTGACCAGCACAGCGGCTGGTTCGACGCGAAGGTATATGCGCCCTATGCCAGCGCAGTGACCCTGGAAGACTACCAGCCCAAGTCCGGCGAGGCCGCCGCCCGGGCGCGCGGCAAGGCGGTTTACGAAAGTGTATGCGGGATCTGCCATGGTCCGGATGGCCTGGGCAAGCCCGGTCAAGCCCCGGCGCTGGCCGGCTCCGAGTGGGTTCTGACCAAAGGCGCCAACCGCCTCGCCCACATTCCGCTCATGGGCATTGCCGGACCGATCACAGTCGCCGGCAAGGATTGGAACCTCAACATGGCGGCGATGGGTGCGGCGCTGCCGGACGACGACCTGGCCGCCGTGTTGAGCTACATCCGCAATTCCTGGGGCAACCAAGCCGGGACCATCACGGGCGACGACATCAAAAAAATCCGCGCCGCAGTGGGCCAGAACCCGCAGCCGATGAGCGCTGATCAGTTGATGAAAATACCGGAGTAGCCGGGCCAGTGATTGGAAGCGCAGTTTTCGCCGCCAATGGCGCGCCCGGCAAACACTGTGCCCGTCCCCCGCCGGCGTTTACGGGTGATTCAACCGGAACAAAAGTTTTCCCGTGGCCAGACCGCTGCTCCAATAATTCGTCCCCTGGCTGTTGGTCACACCGGTGCTGGCGTCCCAACTGGCCACGGGCACGGTCAAGTCGCCGCTCTGATGCAAGCTCCAGCCGGCGACATCCTGCCAATAAACCTTTACCGTGTTCCCGCCCAGGCTGAGGTATAGCGCCGGTGCGCCGGGGGGTTGCGCCACGCTGATGAGCGACCAGAAGCCGCCGGTGACGTCATAATGGCTGCCGCCCATGGTTATGCCCGTATCGGGCTGGCCGATGGTGCCGGTGACTCGATGCGTCGCGCCCGTGCTGGTGCCGCCGCCGGAAATTTTAGACCAGTCAATCGAGCAAGGTTGGCCGAAAACGGCGGCGGGAAAAAGGAGGGTCAAAATTAAAAGGATTTTTTTCATGGAGTCCATTTTAATTGGCCCAGATCGTCCCCGAAACGCCGACGGGCATCCACTGGCCGTTGCCGACATATTGCAACTCCACGGCCGTGCCCTGTCCGCCGCAAATAAAACCCGTGACGCCGACCGTGCTGGTGGTCAGCGCCGCCGCCTGCGCCGTGTAAATCCCGCCGTCAATGGAATTGACAGCCGCCACGATTCGCGAGCCGTCGCCGGAAATGGCCACCGCGCCCCAAGCCTGGCTGGTCAGGCTGCGGTTCTGCGACTGCCAGGTCACCCCGCCGTTGCTGGACAGGTAAAGGTTGCCGCCGCTCACGCACGCCGCCAGTTTTTCGCCGTCGGCCGACGCGGCCACGGCAGTCCACGCGGCGCTGGTCGGCGCGCCGGACTGCAGGGTCCAGGTGCTGCCGGCATTGCCGGATGTGTAGATGCCGCCGGGGTTTTGCACCGCCACCAGCCGGATGCCGTCCGCCGAAGACGCGATGGCCGTCCACGCGCCGCTCGTTGCGCCGGGCGCTGACCAGGAAACGCCAGAATTGGAAGAGACATACATGCCGCCGCCGTTCACCGTCGCCGCCAGCCGCGTTCCGTCGGCCGAGGAGGCGACGGCGGACCAGGCAGGATTGCTCGGCAGGCCGCTAATTTGGTGCGTCCATGTGGCCCCGGAATCAGTGGAGGTGTAAAGCCCGCCACCGCTGGCCACCGCTACGAGTTTCGAGCCGTCCGCCGAGGACGCGACGGACGACCAGTTGGGGTTGCTGGGCAGGCCGCTGGATTGCACGGTCCAGCTGCTGCCGGAATTGGTGGAGGTGTTAACGCTGCCGGCATTGACGACGGCGACCAGTTTGGTGCCGTCCGCCGACGAGGCCACGGAGCGCCATTGCACATTCCCGGGGGCGGAAGTCAGGTTCCACGTCACGCCCGCATCGGGTGAAGTCAGGATGCCGCCGCTGGTGGTGGCCGATGCCGCCACGAGTTTGTTGCCGTAGAGGGATGAGGCGATGGCATACCAATAATGATGATTCTGGCCCGCGCCGGTCAACGTCCAATAGGTCTGCGTGTAGCCGGAGAAATTCCCGATCACGGACTGCCCGGCATTCAACGCCACCTGCCAGCCGCCTGCGCCCGCGCCGGAAATTCGCACGATGTCACCGATGATGGGCGCGGCCGGCAGCGTCACGGTCGTCAGCAGCGAATTGGTCAGCAGATAGCCGGCGTCCGACATCGCCTGCGTCGCCGTGCCGGGGACGACGATCCACCCGACCAGGCCGTTGCCGAAAAAGTTGCCGATGAAACTGTTCCCGCGGTTGGTAAAGGCGTTGCTGCCGCTGAAAAAATTCGTGCCGGTGAACGACTGGTTTCCGTTCAACAGGGCGACGTTGGAGGATAGTCGCGCATCGGGCAGTGTGCCGGTCAGGTTCGTGGCGTAGAGATTGGTCAGTCCCGATCCGGAACCGCTGAAGTTGCCGTTCAAGGTCACAGTGTTTTCCGCATTGGTGAGGACGCTCGCGGACAACTGGGCCACGGCAATCGTGCCGGTCAGGTTGGTTGCCGGCAGGGTGCCCAGCAGGTTGCTCGCGCTGCCGGCCATGATGGCGTAGGGCACCGGTCGGATGGGTTGCAACGGGAACAGCGCGGTGAATGCGGTCGCGCCGTTGGTTCGCACGTCCAACTCCAGCCAGCGCGGCGGCCCGGTGAAAACGCCGCTGCCGAAATCGAGCGTCACTGCGAACAATCCGTTCGTCACCGCCGTGGCGGAATTGGTCAGCGGCCCGGCAATCAGGTTGCCGTTTGTGGCCGCATCCCAGACGAGGAAGCGCAGATCGAAAAATCCGCTGGCCGGATTCGCCCCGTCGTTCAACCGGCCCTGATACGTGAAGGCCGTGCCCTGGGCGCGACCCGTTGCTGGTGGATGGATGAGGAGGGCGGCGAGCGCCAGCAGCACGAGCGTCCACCGATTAAAAATACGCCGGGTTTTTTTCATGGCATTCCGCTGCTGGCCTTTCGGCTTCCGGGTTGAATGGATTGCTTTTAGCCAACGTTGATTCCGCTCACAAGCAAATTCAATCATCCGCCGGGCGCACCGGGTAGCCGGCAAATTTTCGGCGGCCGGGATGAAAATACCCGCCGCCGTGAAACGGCTCACCAGTATTCTTCGACGTGGATATTGCCAGGGGTCTTGCTGTCGCCGCGCTGGAAGCCCTTTTTTGCCAGCATCTCGCTCACGACTTTGATCATTTCGGGATTGCCGCAAAGGAAAACGTCGGCGTGTTCCGGGTCCAACTCCACGCCGGCGTCCTTTTCCAGCGCGCCCTGTTCGAGAATCGCCTGAATCCGGCCGATGCGCCCGAGGAAATGCTGGTCCTGATCGGGCCGCGTGATGCTCGGAATATAGGTGAAGTTCGGGCGCAGCCGGGCGAGGGTTTCCAGTTCGCCACGGTAGCCAAGATCCCAACTGTAGCGGGCGCCGTGGAGGACGACGAATTTCCGCCGGGTCTCGTGCGCCAGAATCGTCCGCAGCATGGAGACGTAGGGCGCGAGGCCGGTGCCGGTCGCGATGAGCACGGCGGTTTTGCCCGGCGGCGTCCGGTCGAGCGTGAACGTGCCGCTGGCTTTCGGGCCGAGAAAAACTTTGCCGCCGTGCTTCAAGGCAAACAGCCGTGGAGTCAGCCCGCCGCTGGTGATCAGGGTGATGTAAAATTCCACATAGCGGCGTTCCAGGCTGGCGGACGCGATGCTGTAGGCGCGGCGGATCAGCTTGTCCGGTTCCGGTGCGGGATTTTCCGGTTCGGCACCCGGCACACGCGGCGCGGAGCCGGGCAGGCCGAGCACGGCGAACTGGCCGGGCTTGAAGTCAAACAGTTTGCTGTCCGGCCGCACGCGCAGCACAATCAATTCGGGATGGATTTGCTCGCGTCCGATGACGTTGGCGTTGCAGGCATTGGCGTTGATGGTTTCGGTGCTCATGGCGTCTTCAATTCAATTCGGAAATTATAGGGACGCCGCACCGGATATCAATGCCGGTCTTGTCCAAGCCCAATCCGGTTTTGGCGTGGCAAAAAGCCGGCAACCACATTTTATTTTTACCGGCCGGGCAAATTGGTATAGTCCCGACGCATGAACCGCCCATCTAACGTGAGAATCCGCCTCTTCGTCAAACCGCATTGTCCTTGGTGCCACCAGGCGGCCGCCTGGCTCGACGCGCGCGGCGTTCAACATGAGACGCTGGATGTGATTGCCGACCGCCGCGCGCTCACGGAAATGATCAATCTTTCGGGCCAGCGGCTCGCGCCGGTCATTGACGTGGACGGAAAAATCCTTGCTGACTTCGGCCCGGACGAACTGGCGGAATTCTGGGAGAAGTTGAAATAGAAGTGAAGCAACCTTCCGCCATGAACATTCCACGTCCAACTGCGAAGGTTCGCCGGCCTCGCACAATTTGATTCAGTGTTGAATGTTGACTCTTGGCTGTTGAATGTTTTCCTGCATAATCTTTCTTCGATGACCGTGACCGAATCCAAACGCCCGCGCCTGCCGGAATGGCTGCGCATCCAGCTGCCCACCTCCGACACGTTTTCGCAGACGCGCAATTTGCTCGGCGAACTCAAGCTGCACACCGTCTGCGAGAGCGCCAAGTGCCCGAACCATTGGGAATGCTGGAGCAAAGGCACGGCGACGTTCATGATCGCCGGCGACCGCTGCACGCGCGCCTGCGGTTTTTGCGCCGTGGCCACCGCCAAGCCGCTGCCGCTGGAAGCCGACGAACCGCTGCGCGTGGCCGAGGCGACGCGCCGGATGAAATTGAAGCACGTCGTCATCACGGCCGTGGCGCGCGATGATGTCGCGGATGGCGGTGCGGAACATTTTCGCCAGACGATTGAAAAAGTCCGCGAACTGAATCCGAAAACCGTCATCGAGATTTTGGTGCCTGATTTTCAGGACAGCGCCGCTTCCATCGAAATGGTGCTGGCCGCGAATCCGCAAATCTTCAATCACAATCTGGAAACCGTCCGCCGCCTGACGCCCGAAGTGCGCCATCGCGCGACTTACGACCGGTCGTTGAGCGTGTTGCGTAAGGCGAAGCAAACGCAAAACGCAAAACGCAAAACCCAAAACTCGTTTTTCACCAAGTCCGGCCTGATGCTCGGCCTCGGCGAACGCGAGGCGGAAGTTTTGGAAGCCATGCAGGATTTGCGCGCGGCGGGCTGCGACATCCTCACGCTCGGCCAGTATTTGCAGCCGACGCTGAAACATCTGCCGATGGTGGAGTTTGTGCCGCCGGCGAAATTTGCCGAATACCAGACGCATGCGGAGGCCATGGGATTTATCCACGTCGCCAGCGGCCCGCTGGTGCGCAGTTCGTATCACGCCGACGAGTTCAACGCGCCGTCAGTGCCGGTTTAGCGGCTGGCGCAGGAGCAGGTAAAACGCCACGGCAAAGCCGACGATGGCCAGCCCGAAAAACATGGCGGTAAAAAAAATCCGTATTTTTCGCGCCTGCGCGTGAACCTGCGCGGTTTGTTTGCGCTCGGCGTCCCTGAAGCCGGCGAACTGGTTTTTCAGCGCGGCGTTGATGACATCCGCGTTTTTCAATTCCAGCGTGAGCCACCGGCCTTCCAGGTTTTTCCACGCGTCCGGCAGCCGTTCAAGATTTTCCGCACTGGCCGGCTGCAAGCCCCAGCGCGTCCAGAACGGCGAGGTTTCCTGGGTCCACAGGCGGAAAACGCCGTGGTTGGCGGCAAGTTTTTGGAGGCGATCCCAGAATAATTCCCGCGCGGCATCGGCCACGGAAAAATCCGCGTAATCCTCGCTGTGCAGCCGTGCGTGCTGGCCGGCGATTTGCAGGCCCAGCGCCCCGGCGAAACGGTCGTCCACCTCGACGACCTGAAATTCCGTGAGCCGGGCTTCGAGTTCATCCGCCGGCAGGCGCGCGGCGACCCAGAGCGCTTTCAGCGCGGGCAGGTCGTCCACCGTGGCCCGGCGAACGCGAAGTCCCGACCTTGGATTCATCCCCGCAGTTTGCGCCGGCAGAGGGCCAATGGCAAATGCAAGAAATGGGAAATAGTTGCCGTGTGGAAATGAGTGCTTTTTAACGGCGGCGGCGAACAGCGTCTCGTTCGCCCGTCGCCATGGAAATCTGCCACGCACAGATCGAAAAGGAAATTGCCGCCAGTTTCAGCCAGCCAGAGCCGCTTGCCGGCTAGGGTGTGGCACAACACCGCACCATCGTGGGCCGCGCCGACGATGCCCGCCCCGCCGCCGCGCGCCACTGTGGCCGGAATTATGAAAACCGCATTTGAAGGGGGCGAAAAAAATCAGTCGTGCTCGACCTGGTCGGGCAGTTCGTTGCCCGCGCCCGCCTGGGGCGGAAAATGCGCGGCGAGCAGTTCGCCGGCTTTGGCAATGCCGTGGATGATGCCGGCCGTGAATTCGCCGTTTTTGAAGTGGCCGGTCATTTCGGTGGCGAGCGCTTGCCAGAAGACATCGCCGCATTTCTGATGCACAGCCACGTCGCCGATGACGGCAAACTGGCGGGCGCGCGGCGCGACAAAAATCAAGACGCCGTTGCGGTGTTTGGTTTTCGTCATGCCCAACCGGTCAAACTGCGTTTGCGCCGTGGCGACGGCGTCGTCCAGGTTTTTGCGGCTGATGAAGACGCGGATTTCGCCGGAGGTTTTCTGCTCGGCGCTTTGGATGGCGGCAACGATGTCGTCATGCTGAAGTTGCTTGAGAAAATCGCGATGTTTCATATCACCAGCTTCCCCCGGCCCCGCCGCCGCCGCTGCTGCCGCCACCGCCGGAAAATCCGCCGCCAGACCAACTATTGCCACTGTTAAAACTACCGACACCAGTGTAAACAAAACCGCCGCGCCGGCCAAAAACTCCGAGTAACGTAATAATAAAGAAGATTGCCATGAAGATAATGGCCGGTGCCAGATCCGCATAGGGTCTATTTCCGGTTTGAGGCGAGTTGTTGGATTCTGTGACAGTTTGCCCACTGCCCTTGTATTCGCCTTTGGTGGCGGCGAGAATCGCATTCACACCGGCGGTCAGGCCGGCGTCAAAATTTCCGGCCTTGAACGACGGCGTGATTTCATCGGCGATGATGCGTTTGCAGAGCGCGTCCGGCAGTGCGCCTTCGAGACCGTAGCCCGTGTTTAGGAACATTTTGTGATCCTGGACGAAGACAAACAGCACCGCGCCGTTGTTCTTGTCCTTCTGGCCGATCTTCCACGAATTGAAAAGGCGCACGGTGTAATCCTCAATCGAGGAATCGCTCGGCATTTTCGGAAAGACGGCGACGACCACCTGGCACGACGAATCGCGTTCAAACTGTTCCAGTTGCTGGTTGAGCTTCGCGGCGGTCGCGGCGGAAACCACGTGGGCGTAGTCGTTGAAATATTGTGCCGGTGCGGGCGGCATCACCTCCGCGGCCAACGCGGTCAGGCAAAACAGACCGCAGACAATGGCGAGGAAGAATTTTTTCACGCGGGTGGAGTTCATTTTTTGTTGAAATCGAACTGCACCTGCGGCGGCTTGTCCGCGCCGGTTGTGGCCGTGAAATAGGGTTTTTCAACAAAGCCAAACATGGCGGCGTAAAATACGGCGGGAAACGATTTGATGGCGGTGTTGTAGTTTTGGACGGCGCTGTTGAAATTGCCGCGTTCGACGCTGATGCGGTTTTCCGTGCCTTCCAACTGCGCCTGCAAATCGCGGAAGTTCGCGCTGGCCTTCAGGTCGGGATAACGTTCCGACACAACCAAGAGCCGCGATAGCGCGGAGGACAGGGACCCCTGCGCCTTCTCAAAGGCCGCAATCTGGTCGGCGGTGGCAGGCGCGTTGTTCGCGTCAATTTTCATCTGGCCGACCGAGGCGCGGGCGGCGGTGATTTCCGTGAGCGTGGATTTTTCAAAGTTCGCGGCGCCGGAAACCGTGGCGACGAGATTGGGAATCAAATCAGCGCGGCGCTGATAGACGTTTTGCACCTGCGCCCACTGGCTGTTGACGCCCTGCTGCAGTTTGACCAGATGGTTGTAGCTGCCGCCGGCGATGGCGATGACCAGCAACCCGGCAATGGCCAGCACGACGAGCACTCCGCATCCGATGGCAAATTTTTTCATAAGTCTGGGGCGCAGCCTAAATCCGCTGAATCGCCGAAGCAATTATAAAACCGGGCGAAAATTGAAAGCTCTTTGGCCTGCACGAAAACTTGGCGCGAAGAAATATTTGCATTTGCGGAGGACTGTGTAATTTTACGCGGACATTAAAATGATGAGCCAAGCCAAAGAACTTCTCGACGCCCTGCATTGGCGCTACGCCACCAAGGTTTTTGACGCCACCAAAAAAATCCCCGCCGGCCTCTGGGCCGCGCTGGAACAAACCCTCGTGCTCACGCCGACAAGCTACGGCCTGCAGCCGTATCGGTTCCTCATCGTGCAGGATCCGGCCTCGCGCGCGGCGCTGCTGCCGCATTCGTGGAACCAGAAGCAGGTCGTGGACTGCTCGCACTACGTCGTGTTCACAGCCCGGACGGAAATGCAGGCGGCGGATGTCACGAAATTGATCGCCCGCATCAGCGCGGTGCGCGGTGTGCCGGCGGAATCGCTGAATTTTTATCGCGACATGATGCTCGGCGATGTGGTGAATGGTCCGCGCGGCAAAATCGCCCACGAATGGGCGGCGCGGCAGTGTTACATCGCCCTCGGCAATTTGATGACCGCCGCCGCGCTGCTGGGCGTGGATGCCTGCCCGATGGAGGGTCTGGCACCGGCGGAATACGATCGGATCTTGAAGCTCGACGGCACGGGATACAAAACCGCCGTGGCCTGCGCGCTCGGCTATCGCGCCGCGGGAGACAAATACGCCGGCCTGGCCAAGGTGCGTTACGAGACCGGCGAACTGGTTAGAATGGTTTAAATTTAGGGTTCTTCCGGGAAGTTGGGGTCTGGCCACCAATGGCTTTGGGTTGAGGCGCAGTCGAAGGGAAAACTCCTCAAGGGGGGATTGATTCCAGGCGTGCTGCGGTTGATTTTGTTGGCATTGGGGCTTTGCAAAACCGGCGCCGGCCGCTCCGGCCGCCCCGCGTCAACGCGGCCGCCCCAAACGCGGCGAAGTCCGCCCGCCCACGCCGCCCAAACGTCTGGAACTTCAGCCGACGCGCACCTGGTGGAAATCTGGCGGACTTGCCCGTCCATTGTGACGAGGGGTTCAAGCGCAACAGCCAAGGATATCAGGAAAGCTGGATCGGTTACAAACTGCATTCGGACGCCGTGGGCGGCGATTTCCCGATCAGCGCCGTGCTGACTAGCGCCAGCAACCTTACACGCCGGGTCGACTTGTGGACTGTGTTGGCATCCACGACGTTCTCGCGTGCGTAGAACCAGTCGTTGCGCTACCATAAGTCGCGAATTCTTCGCTTGCGTTCATCAAAGACCTTCGAGTAGGTTGCTGCTCGCAAGGTAAAAAGATTCAAATTTGACTCGACTAACGTTGCAACCCGTTTCATGGAGTTGCAAACCCTCACAGTGGCACAAAGTCAAACTGGAATCATTTTAACAGAAGAATCATTTTGATAACAAAGCTCGGGCCTGTAGCTCAATGGTTAGAGCAGAGCACTCATAATGTTTTGGTCAAGCCCCGTTCCGTTCCGTATTTACAGGCACTTCTGGAAGTGGCAAAAATTCTTGGCCACTTCTTGGCCACTTTTTATGAGTTTTGAAGCAGTCATCGTCCAGAGCGGCGACAAGGCGCGCGCCCAAGAGATTAAAGCAGAATTTTTCTTCTCCGTCAACCCGTGTGAAAATTTTTGGAATGGTGGGCCTGCCCGGACTCGAACCGGGAGCCGAAGCATTATGAGTGCTCTGCTCTAACCATTGAGCTACAGGCCCACTAGGGGAAATAGAATTTCAGAAGCAACGGAGATTTTCAATAGCAGAACTAAAAAACTGATTCATTGAAATTTTCCTTGAGCAGCTAAATATCGCTGAAGCTCGGCTTTCGGAATTAAAATTCGGCGCAACCCCGGCAGCTTTGGCAAGACCTTTCGCCGCACCAGCCGTCGCACGGTTTCTTCGCAGACACCCAATTCAATGGCACTACTTTTTACATCAAGCGTCTGGCATTCCGGCAAATTGTGATTAAAACCGTTCATACATGGACCGCAGCCCTTCGGTTTTGCCCGGCTGTTTTCGTTTGGGTTTGTTGCTGTGAATTTTCCTCTGCAACCTCGTCGTCGGCAGCGGACTCCGCTTGGGCGGGTGCCTGGTTCTTGGTGAGATCAAGTTTTTCCTCAATTTCAGACTGGCGTTTGACCAGGTGGTGATACCGTTCCTCCTTCTCAAAGGGCGCGCCCACCTTGGCTTCCAGTTCGACCCCGCGCTTTTGCGAATCCTTGATGTCAGCCTCCAGCCGCGCGGCGCGTTCCTCGAAGCCCTGCGCGGTGGATTCGAGGGAACGAATCGTGCCCAGCGCCGTGTCGGTGACGCGGGTGCTGTAACTGTTCTGGCCGCGCAGGACGAGTTCGGCGGTATTGTTGAAACCGGCGCGGATGAACAAATCAAATCCGGCAAATGTGCCAATGCGGATGTCCTCGCCGAGGCGGAATTTGATTTTCTCGGCCCGGCGCAGAAGCAACTCCCCGGCCACGCCGCGATTATCCAAGACCTGTCCGTCCACCTTGATGCAGAACTGGTCGCCGGACGTATCCTGCCGGAGTTTCAAATCCTGCCGTAAATTCGCCAGCCGCTCCGTCCACTTCTCGACCTCCTCGCGCGCGTGCCGCAGATTGCTGCGGATGCGGTATTGCTCCTCGGCGTGGGCGGAACGCAGCCGGTTGAGCCGGATCAATTCAGCGTCCACCTGGGCTTTTTCGATGACGAGCGGATTGCCGGAAGCAATGGCTTTGACCTCGGCGTAGGTCAGTGCGGCGGAATCCATGTCTTCGAGGCGGCGCACCGTCATGTCACCGCTCATCACCTGCGCGATGAATTTGGCCTTGGTTTCCAACGTCTGCCACATATAGGCATCGAAGCTGCCTTCGGTGACGTAGCGATAAATCTGCACGCTGGCATTCCGGTTGCCCTGCCGCAAGATGCGTCCCTCGCGCTGCTCCACGTCGGCGGGCCGCCAAGGTGCGTCAAGATGATGCAACGCAATCAGCCGTTCCTGCACGTTCGTTCCTGAACCCATTTTCTGCGTGCTGCCGAAAAGCACGCGGACTTTCCCCTCGCGCACGGAGCGGAACAGCGCGAGCTTTGCATTGTCCGCATCGTAATCCTGAATGAAGGCGATTTCGTTTTCGGGGACACCCAGGCGTTTCAATTTGTCGGCCATGTCCCGATAAACGGAAAATCCCCGGTCTTGCGGCGTGGACAAATCGCAGAATACCAATTGGGCAAGACGGCCTTCCTTGGTTGATTCCCAAATGCGATGAATGTTTTCCACCGCGAGATTGACCTTGCTCTGCGGGTCGTCCGGCAGGCCCGGTTTCATCAGGCGCAAATCCAGCGCCGCTTTGCGGCCCTCCGTCGTGATTTTGAGCATGTTGTCTTCACGCGGGTCAACCCGTCCGTGTTTCAACGCCTCGGCGCGTCTGGCCAGTCCCTCGACAAATTCTTTTAATTCCGGGGAGGCGGGAGCATTACGGATGGCCGGCTTTTCTCCTTCCAGCTTCGGGCGCTTGAGATTGAGCATCTGCGCGGTCTGCACGTCCGCCGTCTGCCGGAAAATCTGCATCAGCTCCGGCACATTCACGAACCGGGCAAAGCGCGTATTGAGCCGGTAGCCCGCGCCGTCCGGGGAAAGCTCCATTGCCGTCACCGGCTCGCCGAACGTGGCCGCCCAGCCGTCAAAATGATGTAGATTATGTTTTTGCAATGCCTGCGGCTGAAGATACCGCTGCATGGTGAACATCTCGGCCATGCTGTTGGCAATGGGCGTGCCCGTGGCGAAAACCACACCCCCACCTCCGTTGACGGACTGAATATGCCGGACTTTGAGAAACATATCAAACGCCCGTTCGCTCGCCGTCTGCGGCAGACCGGCGATGCGCGTCATTTTGGAAACGTAGAACAGGTTTTTGAAATAATGCGCCTCGTCCACGAATAGTCGGTCCACGCCAAGCTCTTCAAAGGTCAGCGTGTTGTCCTTTTTATGCCCGGCGGCCAAGTCTTCAAGTTTGGCTTCGAGCCGTTTCTTTGCCTTTTCCAGTTCCTTTACCAAGCGCCGGTTATCAGGGTCGGCGTGTTCGCGTTTGATTTTTTCCAGTTCCTCCAACTGCTCCTTGAAGAACCGCTCCTGGGTCTCCTGCGCCAGCGGGATGCGCTCGAAGCCGGAATGCGTGACGATCACCGCATCCCAATTTCCGGTGGCGATGCGACTGAACAATTTCTTCCGGTTCTTTGACTCAAAATCCTCCTTGCCTGCCACGAGGATGTTTGCGCCGGGATACAACATGAGCAATTCGGTAGAGAACTGGCCGAGCATGTGATTGGGGACGGTGAACATCGGCTTGCTGGCCAGCTTTAACCGTTTCAATTCCATCGCGGAAGCAACCATTGTGAACGTCTTGCCCGCGCCGACGACATGGCCGAGCAACGTATTATCCGTTTGCAGGATGCGCCAGACACCGGCTTTTTGGTGCAACTGCAACTCAATGGCCGCACTCGCGCCCGGCAGCGTCAAATGCCCGCCATTGAACGTGCGGACCCGTGAATGATTGAACGTGTCATTGTAGAGTCGCACAAGCCGTTCCCGCCGTCCGTCATCCGACCAGATCCATTTTGCAAACCGTTCCTTGATGCGTTCCTGCTTTTCGCGCGCCGCCTCGGTCGCCTGCGCGTTGACGACGGGCTTCTTGTCCACATAATCATAAACGGTGGGCGTTTTGAGATTGAGCGTTTCCTCGATGAGTTCGAGGCCGGTATAGCGGTTCGTTCCCCAATCGGTCGTGTTCGCCGTCGCGCCCTTCGCCTCCCAATTGGCGGTGAGATGCCACGAGCCGAGCGCGTGGATGTGGCCGACTTCAACGCCCGACGGAATGCCGAGCAATTCATGGGCGAATTGCTGCACGTCGGACGGCGGCAGCCAGGATGCGCCCAGTCGCACGTCAATTTCAGTGGCGGGCAAATCCTGCGGCAACACCGATTTCAACGCCTCGACATTTTCGTGAAAACGGTGGTCGTTGACGCTTGCAGTATCGGCGGCAACCAACTTTTCGCGGACATTGCCCGACAGGTATTGGTCTTCGGTTTCCCATTGTTTGGTCTGCGGGTTCAGAAAAATCATTCCCTTCAAATCGGAAAGGAATTCCTCGGCAGGACGGGCCAACAAGCCAGCCATGTGGTCAAGGTCAACCCGTCCTTTTTCATTCAGCGTGACAAGCAAGGCTTCCTTTGGTGTGCCGGCGGATTCGACGGGTTGCTTGTGGTGGATGGTGCGCTCGCGGAAAATGGCGGCCTTGGTCGCCATCTTCGTCTCGTCGTTGTAATTTTCCAGCGACAACAACAGCGGCAAATCCGGGTCGCCGAAAAACGCCCGCTGGTTGACCGGCGCGTTGACCGCGCCAAAACGGGCGACGAAACGGTCATAGACCAGATTCAGTTGAAAGCGCGCGTCGGCAACCTGTTCCTCGTCACTGCCGTCAAGCTGCGAGCGCAGGCAGACGCGCACGGCGTTGCGCACGTCAATCAACCGCCGGATGCGCGAGCGCGTTTCGACCGGCAAATCATCCAACGGCCGCAAAACGCCGTCTTCATTGAGGCAGAGCCGCCCGTCTTCGTGAACGCAATAGGCATTGGGCTTGATGTCCTCCGGCGCGGGGATGGCGGGATCGAAAGTTTTTTTCGCAACCGCCGCCGTCTCGATTTGATAAATGTTTTGAGGCAGCCGGGCAACCGTTTGAGTTAAGGCGTCGCCCAAGTCCCGGTCGTCCGGCACCAGCACCGGCTCTCCCTGCCGATACATGCCGCGTGCCAGCCGCATCGTGCCCAGCATCATGTGGGGATGCGTGGCGAAGTATTCATTGATGAGAAATTTTTCACCACGCTCGTTGGCGAAATCCACGGTGGCCTTCCACGCCGGGCCATGCGGCGGTTCGCCCGCGCGCAGTTTGCGGAGCATCACGATGTCGGTGGTCACTTCCGTGCCGGCGTTTTTCTTGAACGCTGTGTTCGGCAGACGGATCGCGCCGAGGAATTCCGACTTGGCACCGAGCAGTTCACGCAGCGTTGAATCCATTTTGTCCAGCGTGTGATGCGACGTGATGAACATGAGCAGGCCGCCGGGCCGCACCTTGTCGAGCGCGGCGGCGAAGAAATAATCGTGAATGGGAAATTTGTAATCGTTCCAGCGCGGGTCATGGACGGCGTAATCACCGAAGGGAACATTGGAGATGGCCAGGTCAAATGATTCGTCCGCGAGTTTGCCTTTTTCAAACGGTTCGGCGCGGATGTCGGCATCGGGATACAACGCTTTGGCGATGCGCGCCGTCAATGGATCAATTTCGACGCCGGTAATGGTGGATTGCCGGAGCATTTCCTCCGGCACGAGGCCGATGAAATGGCCGATGCCGCAGGCCGGTTCAAGAATCTGCCCGCCCTGAAAACCGAACCGCTGCGCCGCCTGATACATGGCGCGAATGACCGTCGGCGAAGTGTAATGGGCGTTTAGGGTTGTGGCGCGGGCGGAGCGATGTTCTTCGTCGGAGAGTATTTCGGAAAGCTGGACTTGCTCCTTGCGCCAGTTGGCGCTGTCCACGTCAAACACCTGGGGCATCGCGCCCCAGCCGACGTATTTGACCAGCGCCGCCTTTTCATCGGACGACGCGGGACGTTCCTCGGCATCCAGCAACCGCAGGATTTCAACCGCCTTGATGTTTTGCTGGAACTTCTGCTTGAGACCGCCTTCCCCCAGCCGGTCCCCGTCAGTGATGCGGTAACAGTTGAGATTCTTGGGAGAATGATCCTCTATTCCGCTTCGGGCGGCAGAAGGATGTATTCCTCTCGCACCATTTCCCAGGCGCGGTCGTGGGCCTGCTGCGGTGTCAAGCCCTGCTTCCTGAACTGCTGCGTCAATTCGAGCATCTCGTCCTTCGTTTTCTCCTCGGCTTCCAGCAACATCGCGTGCAACTGTCCCTTCGCCTCCAACGCGCTCACCATTTTGGGGCAGTGTTCGCGCCAGTGTTTCTCGGCCATTCGTCCGTATTGAGTCAATGTGTTCATAACGTCGGTTGAGACTGAATAGTTCCAACTGATTGTCTAACGCGGTTTTCGCCGTTTTGTCAACTTTTGGCATTTGCGCCGCCGTTTCTTTGGCCTCTTTGGCGGGTCAGGTTCGGGCAATGGCACGCCGGGGTGTTGGGTATAAAAGGCGTCCAGGTCTTGAACGTGTTTTGAGAAAAAACGGACGATGGGAAGACAGAACACCCGTTGCAGACCCAACAGGAATTCGAGGTTGACCCTGGTGATGCACAACTCCACGCGGGCGAGCATGTCGCGGCTGGCGTCCACGCCCTTGAGTTGCATCTGCGTTGCCAGATACTCCTGTGACCAGTCCTGTTCGGAGCGCAACCGGGAAACATTCCGGCCAATCGGATTCCGGGGAGGTATGCCGCTGCCCATTTCAACCTCCTCAACCTCCGTGTGCCTCTTGGCGTCGGCGAACCCCAAAACGGGGGCAATTGGAAGTTTTTTTTCCTACGAATGAAACGGGGCGATGAAGGCAAAGATGATGGTTCTGTTCCTGAATGCAAACGTCCAGAAACCTGACACGGCAAACGCCAAGTTGGACGGGCGGTTGCATAAAAACCCCGCGCGGCGGGCAACAATGGACTATAAGCACGTTCAATGCCAAAGAGTTGTGTGCGGTTCATCGCCAACGAAACTTATACAGAGTCGTCTGCCCCAAGCCGGCCTGAACCTCCATATTGAAGTCAGACCGGCTTGGAAGGGACCGTCAAACCCTGACGCCTTCCCTTCTGGTTTGGGTTTGAGTCTGCGGCTGCGACTGCGTTTTCTTGTTCAGCCATTTTTCGCGCTCCATGTTGAGGATGACTTCATCGCGCTTGTCTTCGGGGACATCCTTCAAGAGAACGTCATAAGCCGCCTTCAGGTCGGGGTTGTTTTTGATGTTTTGCAGCACGCCGGTGTCAACATATTGCCGCCGCTCCACGTGCCGGACTTCGTTCAAGACGACGGTGCGCTCCAGCCGGTCGCGCGGCATGGCCTTGATGTAGTCCCAATTCTTGGGATTGTTCTTGATCCAATCGTTGATTTTGGTTTCGGTTTCGGGGTTAATCCGCTGATAGCGATTTTCGCCGGGCGCGGGCGTATCGGCGGCAGCGCCATTGGACGGAGGATTTCTGGTTTTTGTTGTGCTCATATATTTGATGGTTATTTGTTTATGTTGTTTTGTTGAATTGCCGATGCGACAACACCGGCAAAGTGTCTTTAGGGACTCAATGAATCTGGCATTTCATTGGTTGTGGAATTGGGCTGCGGCAACGACTGCGGTGCCTGCTCGTGCGCGGTTTCGAGCGTGTCCAGCCGTTTTTTCATTTGAATCACTGCGGATCGCAACACCGCCGTTTCCTGCAAATTGGTTCTGGTCTGTTGCAACGCGGTTTGAAACTGCGCCAGCGCCGATGACAGAGTTCGGGCTTCCATCATGATTTGAACGGTCGCCAGTTTTTGGGCGTTGACCTCGGCCAGCACCGCGTCATTGACCGGCAACGGACTGAATGCTGCATCACGCGGCGCGGATTCCGTGGGGAAAGCGACAGTGCCGTTGATGGTAGCCGCCCGCGAAGGCCGCAAATCCCAGCGGGTGTTTTCCTCGACACGATAAACAACGTGCTCCTCGTGCATCACGAGGTCGTCATTGGGATCGGCATAGCGTCCGACGTGATAGGCGCGGACGACTTCAGGATAACGCACAGTGTCCGCCGCCAATGATGATGGCGATTGCGGTTGCAACGCGAGCTTGGGCGTGGTGGAACACGCCGACAGAAACATCAGTGGAATTAGATGGTATGCTTTCATCGTTTGGGAGTGGTTGCGGGTTGTGTGTCCGTTTCTTCAACCAGACCAACACCGCCGAATGAGGCGTCGGTGCGGTCAATGGTTTGCAGGACGTAGAGGTAAAACTGTTTGCCGCTTGGCACGCGAACGTAGAATCCGTTTTTCTGAATCGAATCGTAGATTTGTTGCGCGTAAGTTTGCAGCACTGCCTGCGCGCCTTGAAGCGGCGCATTGCCAAGAGTCGGAGCGGGCATGGAACCCAACAGCGTTTGCTGCTGTTCGGTTAACGCGCCGGCTGCGCCGGATAAGAAGGTGGCTGCAAAAAGTTTGATGTCGGCGTAATTGTCCGACTTGATGACTTCACCGCGCAGACCGGCGCTGCCATCCGTGATGGCCCAACCGCTCTGATTGGTGTTGTTGTCAAACTCGCGGTCCAGCGCAACGGCTTTAAGGTTCAATTCCTCGCCGTCCTGCCAGACGAATTTCCAACTGGTGCTGGTGGAGATGCGGTCGCGCTGCCGGTCGGTCTGCGCCATGCCGTGAACCTCCGTTCCCGCCGGGATAATCAGCCTGCCGCCATAATAAATGTTCTCGGTGACGAGACCGACGATGGGTGTTTCCATCGAAGCCGAATCCACCGTGATGACGGTCTCACAGGGGATCAACCGTCCGAACGGCGCATAAACCGCGCTCAATTTTTTTGGCCGGGCAGCGCCCGCCGCGCTGTCGGCAAAAAGGCTGATGGGGGCGAGCGATTCGGTTTGATGCGGCGGAACATTTGGCAACGGTTGGGGCGACGGGCTGGCAACAGCCGGATTGGTCATGCTGGCCGCCGATGTTGGCGGCGTTGAGGATGATTTGGGCTGCGGCGGATTAAACGGCTGCAAGGAACGCAGAACGGTTTGCACGACTTCGGGCTGGCCGCTGACACTGTTGGTGGCCAGGGGCGTGGCGGCAATTTCGGAAGGCGTGTGATGCTGGCGCAGGGCGCTGAAAATCATCAATCCCCCGGCGAACAGCACGCCGAAGACAACGAGCTTGCCGCTCTTGGTTTTGAGAAAATTGAGAAAGTCTCGTGGTTTCATGGTTGGTGTCTTGGTGAACGGATGGGATGAACCGGGGCATTGGTGGTCGTGACAACGGGCGGCGGTGGTGGTGGCGGCGACAGCCGGTTCACCAGCACGGTGAATTGATTCTTCAACGAAAGATTATTTCGCCCGCCGTCCGGCGTGCCGGTGACGGCGAAATAAACGATGCTCTTGCCTTTGGGCGGAACCGTGCCGGTGGCATCGCTGATGGACTGCGGATAAATCCGGTTGCCAGCGCAAAGGCTGAAACTGTCCGGCTGATAAATCAGGGGCGTATCCGTCTCATTTGTAATTGCAACACGGAAAATCAGCGTGTCCTCGGCATTAAACCGAAAGGCGGCTTCAATCTGGATTTGATAATCGTTGAAATCGCTGACAAGCGGTTTGCCGTCGTAGGTGGTGAAACCAACATCGGCGACGCTTTCGGGCTGCTGCGCTTTGAGCAACGGAAAGGCTTTGGCCTTGTCGAGCAATGACAGCAATTTCAACGGACTGACATCGGGCGCACGGCCCGCTCCGGTTTCTTCCGGCGTTGGCAAGGCCGCCATGTTGAGCGAAAGAATGGGTGCGTTGCTTTCGATCAACTCGAAAACATAGGTGCGGTCGTTCCACCGGATGTTGAGATTGGCGGATGCCTTGGGAAAAATGGCGCGCACGGAAAGAAACGCCGAGCCTTTGGCGTGGGCCAGTTGAAACAGTCCTGGCGTTTTTCCGTCCACGGTCATGCCCGCGCCTTCAATGGCGTCAATCGGACTTGGGAAACTGATGGTGGTGACGCGGTTGGTCGCCACCGACACGGAGACGGCTACGCGGTCGTCCAACCAGACTTGTTGAATGGGCTGCGCCAGCGTGGTGATAGCGGATAGCACCGTGACGGTGGCCGATAAGAGGCTAACGATTGATTTCATATTTGAAGTCGCCCACGGCGGTGGGGAAACGTCCGTTTAAGGCCATGTTGGGGTTGCGAATGAGGCGCAGCCGGAGCGTGAACGGAAACGCCTCGGTGAACGCCTTGTCTTGAAAGATGCCGCTGCGAATGACCTGGCCGGTGACGGCGGCGAGCACTTCGTTGTCGCGCGTCGCCAAAATATCTATCCGGCCAATTTCGGCTTTTTGGTGAAGCTGTTTGGCACGAAATTCGACCGCCTCGCTGATGCGTTCGTCCTGGGCCTTGTTGAACGCATTTTTGAGAAACAACAATTTAAGCAGGTCGGGATTGTCGAAATCCTTCGGGTTGCGTTCGAGAAAACACAATGTTGCCAGTTCCGCTTGCTGGACGTGCAACTGCTTCGCCTCTTGGAATTGCAGCAACGGGCTTAAATAGTAAGTTCCGGCGGGATCAATGATGACGACGCGCTCGCGCTGCTTGAATTGCGAAATGATGTGGTAGCGGTCAATCGCCGACAGCACCAGCACGGCGACGGTGAACGCAAACCAGAACCACGGCAGCCGGTCGCGCAGCACCAGCAGGCGCGTGAGATCAAAATGGGGTTTGCGCACGGCCACCATGCCCGGCGTCATTGATTGTGAATTGGAGTTATCTGTTTTCATAATTTGGGAGGCAGGCTGGCCGGAGTAATGGGAGGCAGTAATTGGTCGAAACGCTGGAGCAATTGTGAGAGCAACTGCTGAACGGCCTTGTTGCCGGTTGGATCGCTTTTCTGCACCGCCCATCCGGCAAGGCTGTTCACCATTGAACCGGCGTTGCCGACGCCGCCGGAAGTCGAAAGCAAAGTTGAAGCGCCCGCCGCTCCACCGGCGACAATGGCCGCGCCGGGTCCGAGCGGCGCGGCGGTCACGGCGCTGCCGACGGCGGAAGTCGCCGTCTGCATGGCGGCCTGTGCGCCGCCTGAAAGCAGTTCGCCGCCCGCCAACGCGCCGGCGGCAATCACCTTCTGGATGATGACGGGCGCGGCGATGGTGCTGAAAATAATCCAGAAGCCGACGGCGGCGACGCCGATGGTTTTTTGAAAATCAGGCAGCGTTGAAGACGGGTCAACGAATTCAAAGCTGGGGTCGGTCATGAAATCGAGAATGCCCTGCGTGACCAGCGCGGCCACGGCCCAGCCCAGCGGCCAGAGCAAAACACCGGCGAGATTCGTGAGATAGCGTGTGCCCGTGTGCTTGAGCGCGGGGATCGCCATGAAACCGATGAGCAGCGGCGAAAGCGCGTAGCCGATGTTGAGGATGACGCTCTGGATGATGTAACCCCAAAACATCAGGAGCGCGGCAATCCAGCCGACCAGCCAGAGAATCGCCGTGATGATAAGGTCAGTGGTGAAATTGTGGAGTTGCGAGAGGACGTTCCACCATGACGTTTGCGTGACGGTATCGCGCTTGATGACGAGCAACTGGAGAAACTGCTGATAAACCTGGGACGGGTCAACACCCAGGCCGGACAGGATGGAATCCTGCAACAACTGCTGGATTTGATTGCCCCAAGCGGGCAAGAAAGCCAGCAAGGAAGTGAGCACCATGAGCCGCACCATCAAATGCAGGAGGGTCTTGCGCGTGAACCGCTGATGCACGGTGACGATGATGCCCGTGATAAACAGGGCGTAGGCCACGCTCAACAACAAGGTGTGGAGTTCAGCGCACTTTGCCAGGAAGGTTGGGAAGATGCTGTTGAACGTGGTCATAACGATGATGCGCCGAGGGGAAGATTATTGTGTGGGAAACGCGACCGGCTGGTTAAGCAACTGGAACTTGGTCGCGTAATTGCTGACGGCCTCGGTGAACTCGGCGTTCTGCTGCTCGGTCAACGCCTGAATCTGCTTCTGCTGGTCGTTCCGGTTCTGGATGTCCTGCACCATTGCTGATGAAGCCGCTTGATTCAGTTCGTCGTCCGTGCTGGCCAGGTCGCCGTTCAAACTGGTGAGGACGCCCTGCAACTTCTGGACTTGGGCGTCCGTGGTCGCGTTCTGAAGTTGCTGCGTGGTCTGCGCAATTTGGTCCTTGATGGCCGCACGCCGCTTCGCCGCGTTGTCGGCGACGGCAACATAGTTGCTGGCGGAATTGATGACGGCCGCAAACGGCTTGTATGGGTCGGCGGGCCGTTGGATGGTCTGGCCGCCCGGCGTCTGGAAGCTGACGCCGACCGTGGCGTAGATGCCTCCGTCATTGTAAGTCATCGCCGCGCTGCCATCGGCGGCGGCAACCAGGTTTTCGAGGTTCAGCCCCGGTTCAAGGCTCTGCAAGTCGGAGTCCAGAGTGGGAACCATTGACAGCACCACCTGGGACGGATTGCCAAACAGGGATTCATAATTCTTGAACTCGCTCAACTGGCTGGTCAGCGTGTCAATTTGCTGCACCTGGTTGTCAATCATGGTGACGTATTTGGCGATGCTCTCGGCCTCGTCCAAAATTTGTTGCACGTTCATGGTCGGGTCATAAACGATCCACTGTGCGCGGGCGGAGAACGCCAGCGGCAGGGCGACTGCGATTATTGTGATTAACTTTTTCATGTTTGTTATCCTTTCTTTGGTTGTTTGATTTTGTTTGTAGAAATTGGTGGCCGTAACGCAGTTACTCCTCAATGCGAAGGAATTGCGTCGTCGGCTGGAAAATCACGCCGTCAATGACCTGTTCCGGCAGATGCACTTCGTAGAGCCGGACCCGGCCATCGTCCCCGGCTTTGGCCTGCTGCAAGGAGACGTAAAGCCAATACTGTTGCTTGACGGCATCGCTCCGGCCTTTGTCGTAGCCGGTCTGATAGGACTGGCCGTTTAGTTTGTCGTTGGCGGCGTGGAGTCCTTCGCCAAGCAGAGCGCCGCCCGCCGCGCCGCCGACAATGGCATAGGGATTGTTGTGGGTCAGCTCCCCGCCGAGGGCTGCGCCGCCCGCGCCCAAGCCGACATCCGTGGCGGTTCGAGTCACGGCGGCGCAGCCGGTGAACAGGCAGACGGCGCAAGCAAGGGGAATGATGAAGAATGATTTTTTCATGGTGATTATTTGAGGTAATATTCAGGGAGTTGGATTTGGTGAAGCGGACGAATCTGGGCAATGATGGATTTGCGGTATTTCAAATAAAAACCCACTTTTTTGCGTGCCTGTCTTGCGATGCGTTTAGCTTCAGCCAAAGCGACATCATTTTGTTCAAGCCGAGCGAAGAGGTCGTCCCATTTAGCTTGTTCTTCTGGTGTCAAAGCGACAGCCATTACGCCGTCACTATGATGTTCGATTTTGCGTATGATGTTCATTTTGGTTGCTTTAGTTTCCGCACAGACCATTACATTCCTGGTAGAAGCCCATGAACGTCTGGTCTCGAAATGATTCGTGTTTCTCAAGAAAGGCTTCGGCCAGCGGCACGCATGAGCGATGCACATAAAGTTTCTGGTCGAAATTGCGATTGACGACGTGGCCGGGCGTCCGCAACGCGGTGTCAATTTCAACGGCGCGTTGAAAACCGGCGGGATCGTTGTCCCGCAACCAGCGCCATTCATCGTTGGAACGGTAGGGACAGAACACGCACGCCGAACGCGGCACTTCATGGGGAACGCCGTAGGCTTTCAACCGCTGCTGACACATGGACCGGGTGATCTGGCGCTCAACCAGCGGGAATACCGGCGTCGCCCAAGGAACGTCAGCGAAGCGCAGGCGCACGCGCGCCGCGCGTCCGGCCTCGTCATGGCTGATGCCGAGGTATTGATGGACGTGGATTTCATCGCGCGGAAACCATTGACGCAGTTTCAGGCCAACGATTTCGTGACGGATGACATGCTCAATGACATCCAGCTTGTATTCCTTCGTGCATTGGCGACGAAGCATCCCTTTGGGGCAACCGGGTTCGTCGGTCGTGTAAGCGGGGATGCTGGCAAACCGCTGGCCGGTGGAATTACGCCCGAATTTCAAATGTTCGCCAAGCCTGCCAATGGAACGCACGATGATGCGCGGGCCGTTGAGCGATTGCAGCCATTCCAAATGCCGATAAACCGGCGTCGGTTCCTCGCCGGTGTCGGCGAAGATCGCGTAATCAATCTGCGGCGTCAGGTCGCCGCGCAGGAACATCAGGTAAAGGGTTGTGGACTGGACGCCCGCGCCGAGATTGAGGATGTGATACTCTTTCATGCTTCCTCCTTTTGTGGGTTCGCGTGGGCGATAATGCCTTCGACGATATTGGGACTTTGGCGCAGTTCGCGGGCGCGTTTGTCGAAATGCTCGCCACTGGACGAACTGCAATAGAGCATTTCGCGCGAAGAAATGTTGTGAACGGTGCCGCAAAGGTTCCTGCCGGAGTCGGTATGGAAATAGGTGAACGGCGAATACTTCTGCCCGCTCTGGTGGTCAGGCAACGGATAATTCATAATCGCGTGTTTCGTTACCTCCGGCAGTGCGATGTCCTGCGCCATGTCCTCTAAATCCGCCCGGTCATTCTGGCGCATGATGAAAAACTGGCGGCTGTTGCCAAACACGGCGGAGCGGATGCGCGATTGTTTGAAGCGGGCGTATTGCTGGACAATGCTGATATTCCAGCAATTAAACTTCCGAAGCTGTGCGTAACTTTCCTGAACGATTTCCTGCCCGCCAGGAATATCGAGAAAGCGGGCGACTTCCTCATACACGTTCCGTTTCCGCAGCGCGCGCGGCAGCGTCATAATGTGCTTGCGCGCGTGGTTGGTGATGAGGAAGCCCGCCGCCGCCTTCAACTCCTTGGCCGATTCGGGAATGTAGCCGAGTTCAAAGTGGGCAATCCTGCCGGTCAGCGAAATGTTTGTCACGCCGTCGAACAAACAGCCGTAGTTGCCATCCCGACACCACGGCAGGATTAGCGTGGCGATTTCAATGATTTGGTCACGCTCCGAGCCGACGGGATCGAGCATCATCAACTCCTGCAACATCCGGTGCGTGGGAAATTCATCCGGCGTGAAATAGGCGAAGGCGAGGTTGCGGACTTCCCTGCTGGTCTTGGGTTCTTTCAAGAACCGGAGCACGTCGGCTTCGTTGAACGAAGCGAGATACTCTGTTGCCTCGTTGAGGTGGCTGGCCTTCCAGTCCCGGAAGTCCGCAAAGGTTTCGAGGGTGGTCGTGCCGGGCGGCATCCGCTCCAGCCGGAATTTCTGCAACGCGAGCGCGTGCCGCGCGATGTCAAGCAACTGGTCGTGCCGTTTCTTTTGCCAATCCTGAAACGCATCCTCGTAAAGCAGGTTCAGGTATTTGGCGATCTGCGCCTGCCGGAGCATTTGTTTGTCCTCCTGACTGGATGTGCCAATCATCCGCGCCACCAACGCGGTCGCGGCGGAAAGGTGGTCGGGCGTGAGCGGCAATCCCTTCGTGTCGAGATAATTGATGGTCAAATCGCCGTCGGGATGGATGATGATGGGGCGCGCGCCGTCTTCGACGGTCTGCGTGTAGATGCCGTAACTCAAACCCTCCTCGATGATGACGGTATAGGCGAAATAGCCTTCGGTCTGCGAAAGCAGGTCGCAGACGGTCACGGACTTGCCCGCGCCGGACATTCCCAACAAGACGGCGTGCTGTGGTGACTGATTATCCTTCGAGCCGGAAAACGTCTCGACGCCCACCAAATTATTGTTGGGGCCGTCGTAAATCGCCTCGGCGGTTTTCAAATGGCCGGTGAACGTGCTGGTGACGGGCAGCATGTCGGCCAGGTAGCGGTGTTCCGAATACAGTTTGCGATGTTCATACCGTCCCCAAGTCCAGCCCGGCCATGTCTGGAAAAACAAATTCTTGGACGTGCTTGGCAGGTTGCTTTCAAAATACTGCGCCGAGTTCATGGCGTTGATGGCGTTTTTGATGGCGCCAGTCTTGGCAGTCAGCCCGTCTTTGGATTTGTCCCAAACCCGGATGACAAAGAGCGCATTGAACGGGATGGTCTGTCCCTGCATGAGCGCGTGAATTTTCTTCTCCTTTTTCTGCATCACGGTCAGCAGCGAAACTTTCTTTTCGCTGGCATAATCGCCCGCGATGCGGTCATGCTCTTTTTCCTCCTTGTGGATTTCCTGCGTGATGGGCAGCGGGTCAATGTTGACGGTGATGGTGAAATCCAAAAGCCGAAGATTGGTGAGCCGCTGAATAATTCCCGGATAGGTCGTGCGCGGCCAGCGGGTCAGCGCGATGACGGAATGATAATGGCCGTCCAGATAGAAACCGAAATCGCTCTGGCCGTTGCCCTCGCTGTGCCAGCAATTTTCCTGAATTGAAAGTTCGGGCGCAAAATCCTGAGCGGCGTCGAAATCGAAGCGGTCGGCCAGCGACGGATTCAAAAATTGTTTGTAATGCTTGAAATGATCGGCGTCGCTCATCGGCAGGATGCGCGTGCCGGTGCTGGCAAAAATATCCATGATTTGGCCGTGAACGTGTTCAAACTCGCCCCGCAACTGGTCGAGGATCGTCCGGTAATACTCGCGCAACGCGGCATCGCTGCTGGTCAGCCGGGGGGTGTTTTCCAAAGACCGTGAAATGTAAATGATGACGCGCTGCCGCCGCAGCTTGCGTTCCACCATTGCCTGCCAGTAACGCACGAACCGCTCGTTGCGCGAACGCTTTGTCCAGACGTTTTCAAATTTCTCGGTCTCCTGCTGGAACCGCAGCAACTCGGCTTTGTAATCGGAATCGGAAAAGTATTGGATTTGCAGCCGTTGATTTTCGTGGAGCGATGCCAGCAGGTGGCTGAGTTGGTCTTGAAATTCGTTCAAGTCGGCAATCGGACTGTTGGTGAGGTCTGGCGCTTCAAAGACAAAGCCCTTGGCGACGTAGCCGCCGCGCCGGAGCGAATTGAACAAAATCAAATCGTTCACGAAAAATCCGTTGGGAGCGCGTTCAAACATAGGTCAGGGACGAATGGATTTGACGGTGACACCGGGCGGCGGTTGCTGCCGCAGTTCATTGCACGCCTGTTCAATCCGGTTCAGGTCTTCGGTCAGTTGCGGCACGCTGCGCACGGCCCGCATTTCATTGATGGCGATGTAGGCTTCCTGAATGTGCGCCATTGCCCGTTCCATGTGCGCGCGGGCGGTGCTGCCGAAGCCGTGCGTGTGCAGGCCGCCGCGCAAGGCGGCTTCGGCGGCGCGGAGCTGGCCTAGCAATGCCTGCCGCTGGCTTTCAATGACTTTGATGTCGTCGGCGTTCATCACAGGGGAAGGGTTGCGAATCGGGGGACGATGACGATTTCTGAAACCCACGGCTCGCCGATCATCAGCGTGCCGAGGAATTTTTCGGCGTGGACGCGCTTGACCCGCCCCTGCATCAGCGGGTCGAGCATCTGTTCCAGCCGCCAGCCAAACAGGAAAGCCAGGCGCGTTTCAAAGACCAAAACAAGCATATCCGTCGGCGACGTTTTCTTGCCGTCCGATTCGGGATTGCTGGCCAGGACGAAAAATTCCAACTGCCGGAGGGGGATTCCCCAAAGATGGCGGGCGGTGATAAATTCAACGAACGTCGGGAGGGGCGGAACGACTTCAACGCAGCCGGCGAATTGTGGTTTGCCGGATTCGGGACGTGATTTTTCGGATTTCATAAAAGTGGATGGTTGCAGGAACGGTGAATTTCGGGACTGAAGCCGCGGCCGTTGACGGCATATTCAAAAATGTCGCGGTCGTAACCGGGCGGCTTGCCCTGCCGCAATCCGAAGATGTAAGCGAGGCAAACCAACACCGGCACGAGCGCCACAAAGAAAGACACGCCCAACGACGAACCCACGACGACGAGCAACACGAAGAACAAGGTGATGCCCGCACCGATACCGCCAATGAGCCACCAAAACAAACCGCCTTCCAAACCCCAGGTGCGGCCTTTGGAGTCGGATGCGGCATTGGTGTCGGTCAATCGAAGTTCGGCTTTCATGTTCGATGGATAATTGGGTGTGGATTTGCCCGCTTAAAAGTTGCCGACGCCAACCGCGCTGTTGCTGTCCAGCCCGAATATCTTGTAGAAGGCATAAACCGCCGCCGGTGCCGCCGCGATGATGGCCCCGCCGATGATGGACATTTTGCCCTGGTCAACGTCACCGCGCCGGATGGCAAAGCCGCCATAGATGACGGCGGAGATGCCGAGCACAAAGCCGAACATCATAATCACGGCCAGACTGTTGCTGATGCCGGTTTTCAGGTCGGTGGAATTGAAGGTCGTGCTTTGCGCGAAGGCAGGCAGGACGTTGAGCGCGAGCAAGGCCGCGACGGTGAGTGATGAGCGCAGACGCGCCCGGATGTTTTTCGGAACGAATTGTTTTTTCATAGTTTCAGTTTTTTGTTTTCGCGGCGGACGGTTCCACCGAACACGCGGCCATCTTCTCATGTTTCCGAAAACGTCTTGTGCGGGAATCGCACAAGATGAAATTTGTTTTAGGGCAGGATGGAAGCCATGAATGCAACAACTTTGGATGTTCAAAAACTCGACCGCCTCCGCCAAGTGGACGGCGTGTTGCGCACGGAAATTCGCGGCCAGAATCAGGTTTTGCCGCGCGTGGTCTCGGTGGTGCAACGCGGCGAATTGAGCCTCACCAAGCCCGCGCGTCCGCGCGGCAGTTTCCTTTTGCTCGGACCAACCGGCGTTGGCAAAACGGAAACTGTGGTGGTGCTGACCAACCAGATTTTCGGGGCGGAAAAACTTTTCCGGTTTGATATGTCGGAGTTCCAAACCCAGGAATCTCTCGGCTTGCTATTGGGGGCGAAGCTCGGTGAAAAAGGTTATTTGGGCGCGGTGCGCGAACGCGCGGCGGAAGGATCGCTGCTGTTCGACGAGGCCGAGAAAGCGCATCCGCGAGTGCTGGACATCCTGTTGCAACTGCTCGACGCGGCCCGCATTACCATTGCCACGGGGCAGACGTTGGATTTCAGCGGATTCTATGTTTGGCTGACTTCCAACATCGGCTCGGCGGAATTGATGACCCTGCAACATTCCAATGATGCGACACTGGAGCGGCACGTCCTTTCCCGTGCGCAACAAGCCCTGCGCCCGGAAATTTTCGCCCGCATCACTGAAAAGCTGGTGTTCAACCGCTTGAGCTACGAACACCAGTTGGAGATTGCCGAAAAGTTTTTGTCCCGCGAAATTGAATTTTTTGCCGCGCGCGGCCACAAGCTGGAACTGGAAAAAACGGTTTTGCCGTTCCTCGTGCGCAAGGGTTTTCACCCGAAACTCGGCGCGCGCCCGATGCGCGACGCGGTGGAAAAACTGGTGGGCGACGCGCTGGCCGGGCATCTGCTCGCCGGGAAAAATTCCGGCGGCAGATTGCAGGTGGACGAGTCGCGCGACTGCCTCATTGTTCGTTGAACAGCCGCTTGGTGGTGGCGCGTTGCCGTCGCGCGGCCAGTCGCGCCGCCTTCATCGCCTTGCGTTCGCGTAGTTTTTCCATGCGAATTTTGTCGGCCTGACAGCGCAGCATCCAACAATAGATGTCGTAAATCCTCGCACTGAATTTCGCGCGACGGCGATGCTCGCGGATTGTCACAAGGTCGCCTCGCTCAAAAGCGGCAACCAACTTGCGGGCGCGTCTGCCATAGCCGTAGGTTTCGATGGTCACGCGCCGGATGGTTTTGGTAATCGGTGTCATAGTGCGAAGTCAATTTGTTGGGGTTGGTTTTCAAGAGCAGATTCCTTTACCAGCAACCGGCGCATTTCTTCTTGCGTGCGCGGCATGATGCGTCCGCCACATTCGGCCAGTTCCTCGAACCAAGCCTTGCGTCCATTTTCCGATTTGGGAGCGAAACGGTTGGCGAGAAATCCGCCATAGCTGCAATTCGATGCGAAGTAACCGCCGTCGGCGTAGAAAACACGGAGCAAGTGCCGCCACTCCTCAACGGTCGGGTCGGATGCGGCGAATATGACTTTCGCCCCAAGCCGGAAGACTTGGCCGCGATAGGCGGCTTCACGTCCTTCATACGAATACGGAATGTTCTCCGCGCCGCGATATTCGTCGGCGGGAATGAGCGGGTAACAATTCGCCTCTGTTTCAAAGGCGTTGGAATAATTGCAGCCGCAGTTGGTGAACAAACGGCCTTCGTGCGTGAACACCTTGATTTTGGGAAAGGTGTCCGCGCAGTAGGCGGCGGAAATGTCACCTTCAGGCACGCGCCAAAGGCCGTCGGCAAACCGCCGCCAATGGGTAACGACGCGCGGCAACGCCGGATTGATTTTGTCCGATGATGTTGTATTCATAATGTTCATTCGTTTTGCACGCGCAGCGACAGGTGTGCGCGATGAAAACCTAAAGGCAGGGCTTTGGCGGTGGCGGAAAGGTCAAGGAGGATCGGAAGCGGCGAGTCCTGTTTGAGCCGACCCGAAGTATCCTTGACGTTTCCGCCAACGCCATATAATCGCCCCGCCTTTTCATCGCTGCGAAAGCGGGCGGCATCCCGCTGCATGGGGTGGAATTATGAATTGCCCAGGGAGCGACTGCTCAACGATGGAAGATTGAACCCGCTTCGGTCAACGGTTGGCGGGCGGAGCAAGTGAAGTGGAGGCGCAGAGACGATTTTAGGAACGGAGCTGGAACGCAACGCCGCCGCCAACCGTTGACGGAAGCGAACGCTTTTGCGTTTTCAGCAGTCCGCACAAGGGACGAGCGGGCGGGAAATGACGGAAGGCGGGCCGGAGCGATATTAGCGAGGCCGCCGTGTCAGTTCCCGCCCGTTGGTCCCGGCGGCTTCCACCATCAACGCATATTTCTCTGGCGTCTGTTCAATCGCGTTAAGGCGATCAATCCAAAAACCAGACCGCCGAGGGCAATCGTGGATGGTTCGGGTGCTGGTTGAATCCCTGCCTGGTTAAATTGAATTTGCAAATCCGGTGGCGGCAGCATGGACGGGAGTTGCGCCGCTACCGCCGTTTGGCGGATTGCTTCCATCATTACTGCCCCCGACGAATCTCCCGCGTAGGTCACGCCTGCATTGGGATTCAAGCCCTCAACTGTTGGCTGAAAAATTTGCAGATTGAGTGAAGGATTTTGAACGCTCACATCAATCAAACTGAGTGTTGGCACGGTGATTGCAACTTCGGATGGATTCAGGAGCGGAAGCGGCGACAGGGATGATCTGTCATTTCTTGGCAGTCGTTGGGAAAATTCGGTCTGCCATGCCTGGCTTCGAGAAATTGGCTGTTCTGGCTGGAATGTGGCGAGCGCGGGGTTGATCGTTGGGATGAACCGTTCGGTTGATACATACCCGCTGATCGTTGCCGAGGATAGCGCGGTTTGAAGGCTTGAAAGTTTTTCATCCGCCCGCGCTGAAAGGACACTCGCAATAAATACGAATGCCAAGGCGATTGTTGCGGCATTCGGTTTCATTCTCATGCGGAAGAATGTGAGGATGAATTTGTTTCTTTGCAATATATTTTGGCAGGCGGCCAACTGCCTCGGTTGGGGATTCGTTCTTTCATTCAAGATTGATAAAGAGGTGGCTTTCGCCCATGTCCTTCTGGTCCGGCAAGAATGCGCCGCCGCGCTTGGCGCATAAATCCTGACAAATCTTTCGCAGCGCCTTTCGCTTTGCCGACACCTTCGGCAGTTTGACCAACAGCCGGTCGGCGAATTGTTTTCCGCGCCTGCCTGAATAAATGACGGCGGCAATGACGGTTTCCGCGCCGGCAGCGTATAGCGTTTCGACAAATTGAAGCGCCGTTTTTGCCGTGCGAAATCTTGCCAGCGAACGGAGATCGGGATTTTTGGCTGCGCCCAACCATTGCCGGGCTTCGGCACAGTTTTTCGCCAAAAGGGATTCCATGAACAATTCATGCTCCTTGAGCTTCAGGGCTGGATTGTCACGCGCCACTTTTCCTGCCGGTTCTCCTTCGTGTTGAGGCCAGTCAGGATATTTGCGGGCGGCTTTCAGATAGGCAGCGCGGGTTACGTCCACGTTGCTGATGTAGTAGGTCTCTTGAACCACTGTGCCGTCCCGCAGCCAAATCCGCATCCGTCCGAAAAATTTGCCATTGAGGGAATTGATTTCCAATCTCAACCGGCCATTGTTGTGCCAATACCGTGGTCGGCCCGTGCCGTGGTTCATGGTGAAGGAACCGAGCGGATGTCCGTGTTCATCCCATTGCTGGCTGATACCATGCAATTTGCCGTGGTGGTAACGCTGTTCCCCGGCCAGTTGGCCGTTGTAATGCCAGGTGCGGCAAAGGCCGTGAAGCTCCCCTCCCACTTCCCTGTTTTCCATGCGGATTTGTCCGTTGCGGTAATAATACCGCTCTATACGACGTTTCGGCATGTTTGCAAATCAACAGTGTTGTCAGTGTGGCTGCCCTTTTAACGTTCGAATTGACGGGCGCTTTATCCCAAATTGTTCACAGTTGAGCAGTCAGAAAACCGCACATGCCCGAATGGGCAAGCCATCGTTTGAACTGAACATAAGGTTATTCAATTCCAAGCATAATGCGATTTGTTTTTCACAAATTTCAAGGCGTCACGAAATGGCCGCTGTCAGTAGCCGTAAAATTTCTCCGTCGCCGAATTTATGTTGGCTGGGAAAAATATTGGCGGCTCGCTCCATGTGAACAAGCCGCGTGGTTGTCTGGTCATTCGCTGCTACGGGTTTGAAAATATGCGATAATAACGAGGCGTTGTATTGGTCGGAAAACTGACGGTCGCGGGCGGGCCGTAGTCAATCCATTCAGATTGGTTAAAGCCCGGCCCTGTTGGCGGCACGATTTGCGGAGACAGTAATGGATTGGCAAATTCAGGATTGTCGCTGTAAAGGACAGTGTAAGACTGATTGGTAACGCTCGACCAAAAAATGACTACCGCGCCGGGAGCTACGGCACTGGCGGATTCACGCCCTTCTGAAAGGGGAGACATGGGCGTGCTCAAGTTCGCCGGTGGAGCCAAGGTAGCCAGTGTTGTTGCGAATGGCTGTAACTGCGAACTGGAAAATGTAAAGGAACCTCTCGGTGCAAATTCCAACAGCAAATTCGCGCTCTGTCCAGGCGCGAGCGGGGAACCATAGATTACAAAAGGATTCCCATTGTTTGTGCCTGCGGCCATCCATAATTGGTTCGTCAGTCCCGTCACAACGACGCGCGCGGAAGAAATTGAAGATGAACCGGTGTTGGATATTTGGATGAACTGCGCCTCCAAGCCGGATTGCAAATCCAACTGCTCCGAGGAAACCAGGCTGGCCGTGAGAGAACTGGAGGGATAACTTCCCACATTGACGCCAAAACTCGCGGAGTTGTTGACGGGGTTTGGGTCGGTATTGCTCGTTGAACTGACTTTTGTCGAAAATGTGTAACTGCCCGCATTAGCCGTTGCCACTCTGACACTCAATTTCACCACCTGAAGATTGGTTAGTGATCCAAGACTGAAAGAAAGAGAGTTGCCGGAAAGCGTGTAAGCGGGCGAAGCACCAATCAGAGAAAAGCCGCTGGGCAGGGTGTTGGTCACAACCACGCTGGCCACGGTGCCGGGACCAAAGTTGGTCACATACATCGTGTAGGGCATGTAGTCGTTGGTGTAAACGTCCAGTGGCGTGTTATAGATTGAAATGGCCAGATCAGCCGACGTTTGGGCGGTGATGACGCTGGTTTGTAGAAAAACGCCGCCAATAACGGCTGCGAACAGCACAGTGACGCGGTTGATTCTTGCGGATAGCCTTGGGGATTTCATAATGGCAATGGAGTTGCTGGTTTGATTCATAAAATTATTTGGCGTTTTGGATTTGCACATCCGTTTTCGGATCAGCCACTTTCTCGCCGGCCAGCACTACGCGGCTGAAACTCACTTTGGCTGTGAGGTTGGTGGTCGTGAAGGGCTGGCTGCCTGTGATGACGAAGTTGAAAGAGGTTTCTTTTTTTGGTTCCAAGTCTGGCCGATTCTTCGAGCCGCCGATGACCCATTTGGACGATTCGCCGACCATTTTGCCCTGGTCGTCAATCAGGAAACAGATGGCGCGGGCCGATTCAATCTTCTCGGCGAGGCCGTTCTTCATTTTTAACTCAACGACGGCTTTTTGGTCAGTGACTTTGGGCGGCGCGACCGTGACGATAAGCTGTGCCTGCGCAGTGGTGACGCAAATCAAAACGAAGGAAAAAAAGATTCTCATATCATTAAACGTTTTGTGAGTTCGCTAAACGACTTATTTGGCGTTGGCAAATAATCAATGGAATAAGACCCAAAACCCCAAAAGAACAATCAATTAGTCGCCAGCCCAATGGGATTCCCCGAATGTTACCCATAATTAACGCGAACGGCACAACCAAAATGCAAGCAATTATACCAAACTCAATTATCCAAATATTTTTTATGGGGTCGCGTAGCGGCCCAATAAATGCAATCGCAATAACAAAATGTGCAAATGCAAGCCAATCCGTGCCGTAGGCAATAAAGGGGTATTTCGCATTGGTTTCAACAATTCCATCACGAACAGTGCTTATCCATCTTTTCACGCCTGATTGCTCTGTGCCTGTGCTGTTGTCCACAGCCCCGACATAAGCCAAGAATTTTAGTTCCGTATCCAGCGGAATAGCTGTTGCGCCACTAACAAGTAAGCCAGCCATGAAGATCAGAATCAACAGCCGTATGCGCTGAAGAGGGTTAGTTGACATAGCTGGATTCGTTTTACCTTTTTAAGGTGATGTGCTTTTTCCACCATTAACTTTAATTGTCGCACCTTGACCGGCAACTTTGTCCACCAAATATGGCCAAGCACCAAATTCAATACGAATTGGATTGCGCGACCAGCTTCCGCTTCCAACATCTACTTTACGGCTTGAGTTACTGCCCAAAACGCCGTTAGGAATCATAAAGGGTTCAAATTTGACGCGATTTATCTTAACCGTCCGCTTTACATTTGAGATTTTTTCTTCCTGCAATTCTCCACTCAAGTTTGTTTTCAATTGCCATTTCCCATCAATGTTCATTTCTGCTTCAAACTGCCACTTTCCATCCATAGCATAGATAACATTAGTTCCGATTTGAAAAGTTTGGGAAAACGTCCCGTTTGTCCGAATTTCAAAAGTCTCATCACCGTCTCCGTAGCGTCCCCAATATGTTCCGGCAATTTCTGACGTTGAAGGTGGCGGGTTGTCAGCCGAACAACCCACTAGCCCGGTTATCAGAAACAGAAATGTAAGTTTGAAAAACGCTTTCACGATTTATTGATGATTCTGTTAATGGTTTGGAACGGTAGCCTGAAAATTATAGTGTTCAGTCACATTGCGGAACGGTCCATTCTGACCAAACGGATTATCACCAACTATACTACGAAATGGAACAACAGGCGACTGGAATGAAATTGTCGGCAACTGTGTCCACCCATTCCACTGGAAGTTCTGGACGGGATTCTGGAATACATTTCCATTTTCCACGTTCTGAATCAGTGTAGGATTACTCTGGTTATATCCCCAATTGTTAAGAACGGGCGGAACTCTTGTCATTGATTCAGCAGTTGTTGGATTGCTGCCTGAAAAGTTAACTGTTGTTGTGCCGTTTGCGTTTTGCCCTGAAGTAGTCCACGTGCCTGACCACGATCCCGTATAAGCCACGGTTGGATTGTTGCCAATCAAACCACCAGACGCCATTCCAGAAATGTCTTGAACCGGACGATACCAAGGTGTGCCTTGCATACTTACATTGAAGTTCCCACTTTGTTGTCCTTGAGAGACATCGTTAATTACTTGTGGCAATGCTCCACTGCCATTCTGAAAATCGTTTGCACCAATAAGATTTAAGGTGGGTGCATCCGATCCAGAATAATAGATGTCTTGAGGCGCTGGATTTAGGCCAATCAAGGAAGGAGTTCCACCGATGATATATTGTGCTAGAACATTATATGGTCCCGGTGTGCCATTCGCATCAACGAGCCAGTTATATCCACTTTGTAATTCCGGTTTAACATCATTGTTATAGAAGCTTTGCGCAATTCGCCCATCGGGGTCGAATCCCATAATCGGCTCGCCACCTGCGAAAGAATAATAATTTGGATCGCGCGCGTTCCAGACTGAATCGTAAGTGAGCCAGCGTCCTGAAAGAGGGTCATACGGCCTCAAGCCAAGTTGAATGTAGCCAGTGATGTCCACTTCACGCCCGCGCCATGAGGAGGATTGCGCCATGTCCGCGCCATTGGCGAAGGCCACAGGCCGATAGCCCGGCACCGCGCCGTAGCCCGTAGGCCGAGCAGGATTCCACGACACAACGCCGTTAGTCACTTCTGCCAAAACGTTGCCACGGAAATCGCTGATGGTCTGGTAGAACAAATTCAAATACGGTGACACACCATCGAGACCGCCCGCGCCGTTGAGTCCACCGTATCTACCGTTCAAGTCCGGGCCGAAAAGTTTCCAAACTGTGCTGTCGGCATAAGAAACGCCAAGCTCCAAGAATTCGACTTGGGGATCGAAATAGGAATAGATGGTCTGCGGCGGCGCGGTTGAGGCGACGCCGTTTGTCACGAGAACGGTGGTTGTCGAAAGCCGCCGGTTGAGTCCGTCATAAACGGCGTTCCAGTTGTAGCCGTTGTTGTTCCCATCCCTCTCAGCGGCGGCATGGAGCCGTCCACGCGCATCCCAAGAGAGCGTTTGCGTGCGTTCGACCGTGCCGCTGGGATTTTTCCAGACGCGATTGGTGATATTCCCTGCCGGGTCGTAACTGTCCGCCGTGGTTTGATAGGCAAGGTTGTTGGTGAAAGAGTTGGTCGCCCATGCGGTGTAGAAACCGCTAGGATGGAGGGCGCTGACTTTCAATTGATGCGCGCCGGGTGACAAATCCATCATCGCCCGCCACTGCATGGCGTTGGTGCCGACAACCGAGATGGAAACCGGCTGGTTATCCAGCCAGCCGCTCACGAGGACAGACTGGCCGTTGATGTGACCATAGGCTGGATACGGGAACGTGCTGTTAGTTTCGACAGCCACGCGCGAGAAGGCGTCGGCTGCGCCGCTCCATTGATTGGCCGAGCCGGTAGCCTGCCCCATTTGGGTGAGCACACCCGGCCCGCCGCCAACACCGTTGTCGTAAACCATCGTGTTGGTGAACGTGGTGGAAGCATTGAGGTTGACCTGTTCCTGAACCAAACGGCGGCTCGAATTGGCGTAGGTATAAACGTGCGGATCGGTGAAATCCGCCCGCGCCAGCGTGTGCGTGGCCAGCAGACCGTCGCCCGACCATGTAAGCGATTCGTTCAGTTCCGATGCCATGTTGACTGTGGTGGCGATGGACAAAGGCCGGCCTTCACCGTCGCGCGAAGTGATGGCAGTCGAGCGCACGCCGGTAGTGCGATTGGTGAGTAATCCGGCGGTATCAAAATTGTAAGCGCCTGCGCCAGTTGGGTCGCTGGCTCCAATCAGATTACCGTCAGCACGCCAACTAAAGGCATAGTTGCCGCCGCCGATGCCCAAAACCGAACGGCGCCCGGCAGCGTCAAAACCTTGGTTCGCACCATACGAGAACGAGCCTGCGCTGACCGATTCCGAGGACATCTGCCCATAAGGATCATACGAGCGAAGAATGGTCGTGTTCGGGCCGGTGTTGGTGCTGGCAAATTGCTCGGTGATGCTGGTGACGAAGCCACGGGGTTCATACTGCCACGTCGTCGTCAAATTTTGTTCCGGCAATGAACCGCTGTAAGTCATGGTCGCCTGCCGCAACCAATCATCGTAAGAATAGGTGCAACTGGTTCCGCGTCCGTCCGTCTTGGTTTCGAGCAATCCGGCAAAAACGTTACCGCTTGGATAATAGGAATACGTCGTGGTGCGGGTCGGATTGCCGCCGCCGAAATTCTGCTCCTGCGTCATCTGGCCGGCATTATTGAAGATGGCCTGCCACTGCAAACCGCCCGGCATGGTGCGGTTGGTCAAGTCGTTCATCGGGTCAAAGCTGTAAGTTGTGAGCGCATTGTCCCGGTCAACCTTGCTGGTCATGCGGTTGAGGCCGTCAAAAGAATAACTTCCCGTCGTCCAAGTTGTGACCGTTCCACTTGCAGACGAGTCGTGCTGTTGTGAAATTTGATTCCCGGCGAGGTCAAATTGATTCAATGTGAATTCGGTGTTGTTAGCCGAAGGATAGGCAATGGACAAAACGGTATGCCCGTCGTTGTCGGTCCAAGTTGTGTTGACGATGGCATTGGCACCTGAACCGCTGGTGGCAGTGACACTGTTGTGGTCGGCGGAATAAGTGAAATACTTCTCGTTCGCCAGCGAACCGGAAGCATTGTAGATGAGGGTGCTGGTGGGACGACCGATGGCATCCATTGTTGTGATGTTCTTTTCGTCAAGAACGTTGATGTTCGTCATGCTTCTCCCGGCAGCGTCGTAGAAATTTGTGACAACTTGTTGCAGCACATTTGTCACATAAGTAACCACGAACGTGAACGGATTTTCCTGGCTTTGGACGGTAACAATGGCCGGGCCAGCGGTTACTTTGGCGCGGTCAATTCCATCAAAGGTGGTGGTGAAGATGTTGTTGCCCGCATCCACGCGCTGGATGACATTGCCGCGCCGGTCCAGTTGAACCGAGTTGGTTGCCTCCGGCACGCCCGCTGCCGAGCAGAAAACGCGCGTGGTGATTCTGTTCACGTCATCATACGTCGTCTGCCAATACGCGCCGTTGGATTGGATTTCGCGTTTGATGCGGCCATCGGAATAATACCGCCAGGCGTTGGTCGAACCGTCGGCGTTAAGCCGGGATTCCGGCTGGCCGGTGGTCGTGTAGAATGTGGTGGTGACTCCACCGAGCGCGTTGGTATGAGACTGCACCTGTCCGCCGGGTTCATAACTGAATCTATCGGCGCTCAAAACCGTGACGCCATTGGTGTCGAAGCGTGTGCTTTGCGTCAACCGGCAAAGCGCGTCCCAAGTGTTGGTTGTCACCGCCCCGCGCGGATCAATTTTGGACAGAAGATTTCCGAGCGGATCAAACTGGTTGAAGGTTTGGGCGTAAAGATTGTAACCGGCGGGCGCTTCAACGCCGGTGCCGCTTGCATTGGCCTCCGAGCGCCAGTGAATTTCGGTCGTGACGCGACCGGCTCCGTCGTAATCGTAGAAAATGTAGTCTTCGGGATTGTAGCGCGGGCCATCAATCCAGTTGAGTTCACCGTTCTCGTTGTAATATTTGAAATTCCAGTCCATCGGCGTTGTCTGGCCGGTGTCAAATGTCTCCTGCGCCGTGGGCCTGCCCATCGGGTCGAAGGCAAAGGCGTAACTGGCACCAACCGCATCGGTGCGCTGAATCAGTTCTCCGCGTTCATCGTAGAAAAGCTGGTTGACGATGTTCGGGTCGCCGGTGCCAGTATATTGAACGCTGTTGGTTGGGAACCCTTGTCCGTTATAGGCCAAATCATTGGTGGAGGCGTCCGGCGAGCCGTAAGCGCGGATTTTCCGCGTGGCGACACCAAAGGCGATGTTGGTTTGGGTGACGCTCCCCAAAGTCACGACGTTCGTGGCATCACCATACACATTGAAATTAGTGCTAACGGGTGTGACTCCGGCGTAGCGGATGCTCTGCTGCGGCAGGAAATTAAACACTGGATCATAAACCAGCACTGTGCTGTTGCCCACGGGATCGGTAATTTGCACCGGCAGATTGTTGGTGTTGTAACTCGCCGAATTGGTGGCGGCCTGCGTGATGATGCCATCGCCGGTGATGTCGCCGGTGACAACGGTGTTGGTCAAGTTTCCGAACGAATCATACAAATAGACCGTTTGCAAACCACGCTTGTCAGTGACGGATTGCAAGCTGCGTTGGAAACCACCGGGGCCGTTGGTTTGATACCATGCCTGCAGAACAGTCTGGTTCAACGGGTCAACGATTTTTCCCAAAAGACTGTTGGTATAATAATAGGTCGTGGCGTGATTGAAGTAATCAGAAACAACGGTGACGCCGGTAAGCAGATTGGTCGGCGATGTCAGGCTGAAATTGTTCGTGTAGGCAAACGTGGCCGTGCGAATGGGATTGAGGTCAACCCCCGCCGTGAACAACTGATTGGTCACGCGCCGCTGTGAATCATAAATGTTTTGGAGCACACGGCCATCGGGTTTGTCTTCCTCGACAATCAGGTGTGTGGAATAAACATTAGTGACGCTGTTGGTGACGAAATTGGAGTGTTGATAAACGTAATCAATCTCCATCTGGTCAGGCAGCACCACGGAAATTAGGTCCCCGTATTGGTCATAAGTGTAATTGAGGATACGGCCATCGCCGGTGTGGGCGACGATGATGTGGCCGTAAACGTCATATTCAAACCACGCGAAATTGCCGTTGCTGCTCTGGATACGGTTGACTTCGCCGTAATCGGGTTGCGTCGAGTTGGTGCCATATTGGAACGTGTAAAAATTGCCGCGACTGTCCTGCCACTGGTTCAAATAGGGCCGTTGACGTGTGAATGTGCCAACCGGATAAGACGCCACAGTGAAAGTGCGCGTGCTGCCATCGGCCCCCGTTAGCAAATAGGTGTTGGTGCCGCCCGGCGTTGAAAGTTGGAGGCGATTGTTGAACAGGTTGCCGACCGAGCCGATGCCGATTTTACTGTCATTATTCAGGGACGGATTGTCTTGCGGCTGCGGCAGCCAGACGTTGGCATTGGTGGCGGTCTGCCGGTAGGCCACAATGGAGCCGTCCATTTCGGCGGCGTAGATGAGTATTGAATTGGTGCCGACGCTCAGGAACGGCACGCAGCTCATTTTCCAGCCGAAACCGAATTCATTTTCGGCCAGATTCTGGCTGCCGTAATTGCGGCGGATTTGGAGCGGCATCGGGCCGGGTAAGGTGATGTCGGGAGCATCAATGTAAAACTCGCCGGTCATCATGTTGACCGGATCAGCTATCGTCTGCATCACGCCGCTATAAACCGGGGTTGTGGTGCTGGCCGTGCCTACATTGTAAAGCTGGTTATACGCAGCGGGCGCGTTTTGTTGGCTGCCATAGGTTGCGCTTATCTGCGCTTCAGCTTGGAGCAATGACGGGTCTAATTGTGTCTGCCCATTGCCAAGGCTGGTGGCCGTGGCGGATTGCGTCCAAGTAGCGGTGGCACCATCCACCAGATTGCCCAAATTGCCAGAACTGTCCGCAGTTGATGTAGTCAGCAATTGGAAGGGCGTGGTGGAATCTGCCGGGGCCGGATCAACTGTGATGTTGGGTGAATTCGCGTAGGTGAAGGTTGTGGTTGGGTAATTATCGGCATAACCGCCGTTTAAGCCGCTGACCAGCGCGGCAATTTGACTGTAGCTTAAACACAACGCGCCCACGCCCACATAAGTGTCATTGGTCACAATTCCGGGTGTGACGTAGGCCACGGCGTCATAATCACTGTTCTGGAAGAAATTCACAATTGAACTCCAAGTGTTTGCATCAGCGTTCTGAAGTTGAACACCATTATAGGTCACTTGGCCCGCTGCGACGTAATTGTCGGCATTCAGCATGACCATGTTCGTATGCACTTGTTGCAGCAGCTTGACGGTCGAAATGGCGTTGGTCTGATAAAAACTACGCAACGTGCCATGCTCGGCAGCGGAGCCTTGCACTCCGCGTTGCATCCACCAGTTCAGATGCGCCGAATCAAAATCCTGACTTGAATCCGGGTGCAAGCTCGCGTTGAAGATTGCGGCCAAACCATTGTTGGGGATGTGAACCGCCGGCGTAATCAGGTTAATTTGGCCGCCGTTGATCAGGTTGCCGGACGAATCGCGTTGTGGTCGGAGCAATCCATAGCCCTGCTCGTATTGGGACACCAACTGCACCTTGTGCAGGCGGCTGTTGAGGTCTTCAAAGCGGTCAACATAATTGAAATAAGACATGCCCAATAGATATGCCGGTGTGCCTTCGTAAATGTCCGGGTCAATCGTGGAAGGCTGGTTGGTGTTGGCCGTCTGGTTAAACTGCCAGAGTTCCTGGGCATAGACGTTGAGCATCTTGGACGAGACCTTTCCAAGGTCAAAGCAGAAGGCCACCAAATCGCCTTTGCGGAAGGTGTCGCTAAACACATACGTCTGTCCGTTCTGGCTGCCCTCCTCGAAATAGGCGTAGTCCCAGAGGTTGGAGACAGTCGCTTCCCCCGGAGCGGTATAATTACCGGGCAGGAAATGCTCGCGCGTGTGCGTGATCTGGAAGATGATGTTGTCGTCGGTGGTGTCAAGCCGGTTGCTGGAAACCAGTTTCCAAGTCGGGTCGGCCCGCGTGCTGAAGGACCAGGTGTTGGTCACATTCGGGGAATAGGCTTCCAGTGACAGAATCATGTTATGCAGATTGTTGGTGCCGATCTGCTGGAATTTGAGCAGGAGTTTGCGATTATGCAGTTCGGCGACGGGGATGGCGGTCGTGTCAATCAACCGGGTGGGATTGGCCTGACTATACACTTGAATCTCAAGGGTGTTGAACAGGCTCATGTTGGTCTTCAGGCTTTCAATCACCAGCGGCGTGCCCGACAACGCGAACGGTTCGGGGAATTGGTTCCATTGTGAATACAGATGGCGGCGGTTGACGCACTGGACGCCCATATCGTCAACCGACAGGCCATAATGGTTCAGGTCGAGATTATGCTGAACGAACGCGGGCAACAAATTCAATGGCTGGTCGGAACTGCTCAACGAAAAGATGTTGGTGTCATTGTTTATGAAGGCCGTCAGCCATTTGAAGCCGCTGTTGTAATTGGTCGGCATATAATCGTAGAAATTGAAGCCCTCGGTGATTTCCGTGTCCTTGATCCACGGAAATATCTGCACCCAGTTGGTTCCGATGTAGGCGGCAACCCACGGATAATTGAGTGAAATCAACTGCGGCACATTGGTCTGGCCAAGTGAATTTACCGCCCCATTCAATTGCATCCGCAGCAGCTTGCTCACCTGCGAATTGAGCATCTGCAAGCTGCCATTGGTGGGGAAGACATACGTCGCCGGAACCCCCGCTTGCCGGAGTAAATACACCAGAAGCGCGCATTGCTCCATCGGCGAACCCTGTCCCTCTTGGAACGTGGCCAGCGCGCTGCGGTTGACGCCGCCGAGATTGATGGCGGGCAGGCTGTTGTAATTGGTGTCGTAGTCAATGGCGTCCACAAGGTCAATCTCATTGACGACGTAGTTCGCCAGCGCCAGCGGGTCGTTGCCCATGTTTTTGACAAATTGGTCGAGAATGGGATGCCGCCGCAATTCGGGGCTGCCGTCAATCGTCAGGTAGTTCGACGGATTTAAGGAGGATAGATTGGGCAGCACTGGCACCACGTTCGTCAACTCCGCCAAGGACATTCCTTCGTAAGCCGGTGGCAGCGGCTTCCCGTCAAAATGGGGCTGGTCAATAAACGTGGAAAGGTTGGCTGGCATTGAACTGAATTCCATCGCGTAAAGTCTCGACCAATCCTGCGTCCCGGACTGGTTGAGCACCATCGGTTGGTAGGTCGCCGTGTTTCCCTGCGCCTCGACCACGTAGTAATAATTGGTGGCAACCGGCGAGATGGCCGTGTGGGTCAGTGAATAGGTGCGGAACAATTGCACACCCCAACTCTGATTCGGCGTGTCCAGCAACACCGTCTGCAATCCGAATTGGTTAAAGGTCTGCGAGAAACCGTTGGTAACAAGATTCGCCAGTTGGTTGCTGTTAGCGGGGTTGGGAACCGGCAGGCTGATGGTGCCCGCCAGCGCCGAATTGGAGCGGTAATAGACCTGGATGCGGAGTGAATTGGTGTAATTGGCTGAATTGTCACCGGCAAAAAAGCCGAAACCGTAGCCCTGATTCAAATACAACGGGCTGCCGCCCACCGGACTGCCGAAGGCCACGATGGGATTTTGAAAGGCGATGCGGCCCGTGATGTTGGTCTGCAATGCGGCGTTGGTTGCATCAAAATGATAGAGGGTGTTGGTCCATTGATTGCCCGGAAACAGGTTGGTCGCATTGCCGCCCGTTGCCGCCAGCGGCACGCCGGTTTGGAAATTCAAAGGAACGACAAAGGAATGAAAATCCGCCGCCGTGGACGAGCCTCGGGCATAATCTTTGCTCGAAGCAAAGGTGCTTTGCGGGGAAAGCAGGATGGTGGCCGTGCTTGGGTTTAGTGGATCAGTGGGGTCTATCTGATAATTGGTGCTCGAATTGAGAGTCACCGTGACCGATTTATTAGTCACCGAGAACGCGCCAAGAATTCCGCGAATGGAAATTCGCGCATAATTGGCGCCATTGGTGGCAGCGACAGTGGGGACGGTGACGGAATTGGTGATTTGAACATAATCCACCCCGTTGCTGGCCGTGCCGCTGACGGTGTAATTCACCGTGAACGGAGTCAGTGTTGACGGAAGTCTGCCCACCAGAAAAAGTCCGACATCGCCGTCTAAAGAAGCGGTTTGACCGTCGGCAAAAACATTCACGCCCACACTCCCATATTCAAATGCTCCTATATCGGGTGCGCCAACCCTTGGGAATCCGCGTTGGTCGTATTTCGGCGCGGCGGTGCTGTCTGCCGCGTTAATGGCCGGACTCCCGGCCAGCAACGCTATGACCGGCGTGGGGCCTCCGCTAAACTCCAGGAAAGACGCAAGGTTCGGATTGGTTGAACTGTGGCTGCCTGTCCCATTCAAGGTGATGCTGCTGTCGTCGCTGATATTTTCACCGGCATCCACGAATGTGCCGGAGCCATTGCCACCGTAACCTGTGCCGCCGGCAAGGATCGAATTCTTCAGTGTAAACGCGCCGTTGGTTCTAACCACATTGGCCCCGGCTGCCACCGTGCCGTTGGCTCCGGTTGCTCCAGATGGAGGCCCGCCAAAACCGCCCCCTCCGATAAATGCGGCATCCAATTCAAGAGTGCAGTTGGTCAGCCCAATTTGATTTGTGCTGTAAATTCCGCCGCCATAAGCATTCCCGCCAGCACCGCCGGTGCCGCCGATAGTGCCGCCACTACCGTCACCGCCGTAACCACCGAGTGCCTCATTCTCGAAAAAGGAGCAGTTAATAATGGCGTTCGTTCCGGCGTTGTAGATGGCACCACCGTAGCCATTCGCGCCATTGGGGCCGGCGGTATTTCCGCTTGTCCCTGTGGTTTGTCCATTGTTACCGCCACTGCCGCCGAACGCGGCTCCATAGCCAAACGCTGAATTCCAAACGATGGCGTTTCGATAGATGTATAATGCACCGCCGTAACCATTCGTTCCGGCTCCGCCAACTCCGTTGGCACCCGCAGAACTGTTGGCCACACCGCCGTTTCCTCCATTTCCGCCCACGCCGCCAACCGCTTGGTTGTCGTAAAAAGTGCAATTGGTGATTGCCATACTGACATTGGTGGTGTTGACGCTGAAAACGGCTCCGCCGAAAGCCAACCCGCCGATTGCACCATTCGCGCCGGTTCCCGGTGTGCCGGTGGTGGCATTGCCGCCATTTCCACCCGAACCGCCGTTTCCACCAATGGCGGCACAGAAATTGAAGACGGTGTTATTGACGGTCAATGTTCCCTGATTGTAGATGGCTCCGCCGGATATGTTGCCTCCCGCCGTCCCTGCCGTGCCGCTTCCGGCAGTCCCGCTGGTCACGTTGATGCCATTGGCTCCATTGGTGCCGTTGAGTCCCTGGGCAACATCGTTGGTGAATATGCAATTGTTAATGACCAGATTGCCCTGATTGAAAACCGCGCCGCCGCCGCCGTTGGTCACACCGGGGGCAATAAGCAAACTATTGACGGTAAAATTCAAGATGCTGTCGGCGATAGTCACATTGTTTAACGTCAAGGTTGCGCCAGTGGACACGTTAAACATCTGCCCGCCCCAGCCGCCCCAGCCGTCAAGGACGATATGGTGTCCAGTCGCATCAATGACCGTGTTTGTGGAAATTGTGTCTGGCGTGGTATAGGGCTTGTAGATTACGCCGTCACAGGCAATCGTCACTGTGCCGCCGCCAGCAAGCGCGGCATCCAAGTCCAGCCAGTTCAGGTTCGTCACCGTGCCGGATGAATACCCGGAGAATGGTAGCAAAAGGATGGACAGCAAAATGGCCGCGCTGCCCGCCAAGGTTGATAACCAACCTGTCGTTTGCCTGCTTCGGATTTGTTTCATATAAAACCTTATTGGATTAGCGAGCCGTTGGCCGGACTGTCTATGAATATGGTCAATATCCCTGCGCTCGGATTATTCGGGTCGGCTGCTTCCCAAAGGGGAACGCTGTTCGTGTCCAGAACTGTCCTAAAAAATCCCGTTTGGTAAACTCCCCCGTTGATTTGGAATGAGGACTGCCCGTTTGTCCCGATGGCCGCCCACGTCCACGGATAATCGGGATTGGCCAGCACCGGCGTCCACTGCAAATCATAGGTGCTCGGCGGACTGTTGGTGAAGGTGATGGAATACTGGTTCGTGCCCAGGGAAGTGATGCTCAATGGCGGGGCGCTCTGCGACCATGCGTTCAGGGCGGTCACAATGCAGACCGCAACGCCGGTGAAAATTCCAAGCGAGGGAAGCCAATATGTTTTGAGGATTTTCATGGGATTTTTGTTCAGTGTGATTTGTTTTCCAGGCGAGCGCATGGCGCGCCAGTGACAATTGGGTGAAAGTCGTTTGGAGCAGTTTCCAAAGAGATTTGCTTGGCGACAGTCTTCTCCGCCGTTCGTTTTTGCCGGGTGATGATCTTGCACGATTTTGTTGGTGTCGCCGTCTCAGTTGGACAGATGGCTCCAAAAACGGAGCAATTCAGTCCCCGTCTCCAAGTAGTGTCAAGCTCCATTTTTGGAGCATGGCCAAACCGCAAAACATTGTCGGCCCGCAAGTTCGCAAGCTGCGTTATCAACAGGAGATGACGCAGGGAATGTTTGCCGCCCGTTGCTCGCTTCTCGGTTGGGATTTGAGTCGCGGCACGCTCTCCAAAATTGAAGCGCAACTGCGCTGTGTCACGGATGCCGAATTGGTGATTTTGGCAAAGGCACTCAAGGTGGAGCCGGCGGCATTGCTGCCGGTGTCCAAAGGGCGCTCCCGATAAGATTGAAATGTTCCCTTGAGGGAATTTCATGTTAAAAAGGCGAACGGCTAATGCTTTCTTTGGCGCGAATTCATTTTCCAAGGGCTGAAATACTTTGCAAGTCATTTCGTCGTCGGACGCGATGACGGCCTGATTACATCGCTGCCCGACGGCGATTGCAAGCGAATTCAAAAAGGTTTTCACGATATATGTATCGTTCATTTTTTGCATTGGATAGCGATGTAATATGTCGTGGCCATTTCCAAGAAAGAATGGAAGCGAATCAAGGTCTTCGGTGCCAATGTGCGCCGCGAGCGGGTGCGTAAGAAATTGACGCAGGATGAACTAGCCGAGCGTGCCGAAATCGCCACACGCAATCTGCAAAAAATTGAAGCAGGGGAAATAAACATTTTGGTCACGACGGCGTTTCGGATTCAACTGGCTCTCCATTGTCCATACAAACGGCTGATGCCTTTGGATTGATGTGTGAAAGAATTCGCGGCGCAAATTCCACGCCGAATGGCTTTTCAATGAAATCCGCCGCGCCAAGCTCGTCCAAGGCGTATTGTTGATTTTCAATCGTGGCGCGCCCGGAAACGAAAACCATCGGCGTTTCTGTCAGGTGGGGAATTTGTTTCAGGCGTCGGAACAGTTCAAAACCATTGATGGGCATGTCCAAGTCGAGGGTGATCAAATCGAACTTTTCAGTTTGAGCCAGCCGTAGGGCTTTCTCGGCATTCAAAGCCGTCTTCGCATCACAATCCGCCCGTATCAATAGAAATGCCATCATCGTAGCCACGGGCATTTCATCGTCCACTATCAGAATTTTTGCTTTGTTTATCATAAACCGCTGATTCCCCGCCGAAATCGAAAAATGCTCTGGCAAAGTTTCAACTGCTGTTCCTGCCGGAAAACAAGTGATTTCGACCGCCAACAAATATCAACTCAAGAATATGTGTCAAGCACGATTTCCCACATGTGGGAAATACAACGATGCACACTGATGACATGGCAGCATCAATGCAAACACGTCTTGGCCGATTTCTGAGAAACCGGCGCGGACAACTGAGCTTGCCCGCCTTCGCCCGCAAACTTGGCATTTCTTCCTCGTCTTTGCATCGGATGGAAATGGGCGAGCAAAATGTGACGCTCAAAACACTGGAACATCTCTTGAAGCGGCTCAAGTGCAACGTCAATGACGTTTTCAATACGGAAGACAAATAGGGCTGTGACTGTCGTTTTTTTGATCCAACGATTTGAAGTGCCTGGGCGAGCACTCTTTTTATTCTACGGGATGCAACCGTCATTTGCTCCATCGGCCTTTTGAACCAGGCGGAAATGAACTTGATTGAATTCCCATGCGGCATAACAGGAACGAATTTTAATCTAGTGGTTATCCGGTGTCAACTAAGGAAGCGTTTGCGCTCACTTATGGGGCGTGAACAACCGAGAAATTCTACGGGTGCTTGGGCGAAACATTCGTCAAGCCCGGCTCAAGGCCGGCTTGACCCAGGAATGTCTTGCGGAACTGGCGGGCGTCCACGTGCAAACGGTGGGCGCGATTGAACATGGCGGTTTCCCATTCGCCGTGACGACATTTGCACGGCTTTCTCAATTTCTTGAAAGCAGCCCAAACCGTTTGCTGGACGGCCTTAAACCTCCTGACCAAGAGAGAACGGCGCGCATTAAGAAGGCGCTGGCTCGCCGGCGCGCGCCACGTCAACGCGACATCAAGTAGGTTGGACGAATCACAAAAGCGTCTTGCCTTTGCTTGGATGAATCCTGACTTCCTCGCGGATGGCGGCGCGGACTTTCGCTTCGATGCGTTCAACGAAGCTCATGCCAACCCGGCTGAATTTATTGGCTGGCCGGATTGCGGCGGCAATTTCCAGCGCGGTTTGTTTCACCTTGCTCCGGCAAAGGTGCGGCGTGGTGTTGATACTTTTGAGCGTATCCGTCATTTCAGTTTCCATAATTTGCTTTTTGGTTGCGTCGTTGATTCATTCAACGACACCACTATTTTATCAGGCGCATTTTTGCTGGACTGCGAATTTAGCTACCGATGCCCTGCAAACATTGAGCAAAACCCCCGCCGCCGCCGCTGCTTGACACAAAAGCACGTTGATTTTACGCGGGGCGACCCGGTTGGTTCTCCGCTTCGACGCCATTTTCGTTCAATGTTTTCAAGGTGAAAAATAGTTTAACTTTTTTATCAAGGGCGCAAACGGCTGTGGCGATTTCTGGATTCTTTGCCGCTTTGGAGCGCGAATTTTGAATACGGATCAAGATGCGACATTGGGTAAATTCCACTGACGAGCTTTGCGCCTTGCTTCGACTCTGCTTTCGCCTTTTTTGGAATGCTTGAATCTGTTGGCCAGTCAAATTTCTAATTTTCGCCTGTGCCGGTGCGGGTTGTGGTTTAGATTGGCCGCCGATAGGTGGAAGCAATTCAGTGATGTCAACATTGAGAGCGTGCGCAGCAATGGGAATGAATTGCGCTGGTATATTCAGCAAACCGATTTCGTATTTTGCCAGCGCACTGCGCGAGACGGGAAATCCATAATGCCGACACCTGGCGGCCAGCGATTCTTGAGTTTGATGGCGAGACTTCCGTAACGCCCGAAGGCGAAGGGCGGTTTGCGTTAAGTGTGGTTTCATAATGCCAAAAAGAGTTCAAAATAATTTTCGCCACAACGGGAACCAGCGAGCAACCTGCCCGTCGGGTTCAAGCGGTGGCAGCGTCATCCGTCGAAATCCCTTTTCGCAATGCACCAGCACACATTCATGATCGCGGAGATTGCGAAGTTGATACGGCTTGATTTTATGTTCTTCGGCTTCGGAATAATTCACATTGCGCCTGCCGGCGCTCGAACCCCAGGAGCGTTTCATAACGCGCTTTTTGCCGAGAAAATCGGCAGCCTGAACCGCGTCGGCTTCATCGGCGGAACGGAAAATCATCCGGTTGCGGAGGTTCAATGTCAGCACTTTAGATTTGTCTTGGCCGAGGGGCGGAATCAGCGATGTCGTGGACTGCGCGGCGGCAACGATGGTGGCGCCCGCCTCGCGGATCACGTCCACGCAATTGTAATCGCTGGTGCCGTCCTCGCTGGCCGTCATAAACCGTTGGGCCTCGTCCGCCCACAGGATGAGCAGATTATTTTTGCCGCGCTGGGTTTTGGCCTGGTCAAACCGGCGCAACGCATGATGGTAAAAGAGCAATTTCAAAAAGGTGTTCACATACCGCCGCTCGGTCTGAAATTTCTGCGGCATGGTAACGAGGATGATTTTGCCCTTATCAATCTCCGAAAAATCGAATGTGCTTTCCTCAACACAAAAAATGTCGGCCACTTCGGGCGTCAGGAAGTATTGCAGATAATTGCCGATGGTTTCGCGGACGCCGCCAAGCTGTTCCGCCGGCTGGTCGAGGAAACGGTGCTTGAAATGGAAATTCAGGGCATAGCGGCGCGGTGTCTGCAAAGGGAGTTTGTTCAGGAATTCCAATTCTTCGTCCAGCTTCGGCTTGCTGGAAAGCACGTCCAGTGCGCCGGATAGCGTCACTGGCCGTGATAATTCGGCGAGCAGTTCCAACGCATAGGCGATGTGCGTTTGCGCCTGATTTTTGAAAAACCCCTTGTCCCCGCCCTGGCCGAGACTGGTGGCCGTGTCCACCACGAATTTCGCATAGGTCGTGAATGGGATGCTGCGGTCGCCGGTGAGATTAAACCGATGCAACGATTGTCCGGCCTGGCCGTCGGCCTGAATTTGCAAGTGAATCAAATCATTTTCGCGTTCGTAGTGCCGTGCCATCGCCGAAAGCGTTTCCCAATAGACGCCTTTTTCATCAATACACAGGCCGCCCCATTTATCCTCGTTTTGAAAAACCTGATGCGCCAGTTGATTGATGCCGGAAGTGGTCTTGCCGGAGCCGGTGTCGCCGGTGATGAGCCAGCCGCGGCAGAATTGATTGCGCTTCCACGTCAGGCCGCCAAGCCGGGCGACATGGCGATTGCTTAACAGCAAAAGCCGCATGGCAATGATGAGCAGCAAAATGGCATATCCGATTCCAAAAGCGCGCAACGATTTGGACAAGGCGGGAAGGTGAAATACAGGAAAAGGAAAAAAATCGAGTTTCATAGGAATTTTGCGATGAGAAAACCGGCAATGGCGGCGGCGATGACGGCGCAAATGGCGATTGGTAATTCCACCGCCCGAATTTCTTTGGTCGCCCGTTCCTTCAAAATCTTTGTGGCTTCGGTCAAAGCCACGATGTCTTTTTCAAATTCATCAAGCGAGGGCATTTGCCGGTGACGGATTTCATCCCAATGGTTTTGATGAATCCGAAACAAATCCATTAAAAGCCAAATGGTGTCATCGTCCCTGACTTTGTGCTGTCCCTTCCATTTGGCGATGGCCTGCAAAAAATCCTCGTCAAAATCAGGCGGCGGTGTCTGGTCGGGCGCGCTCATGATTTTGCCGGGAGCAATAATTCGGCGACGGATTCAATTTCCGCATAAAATTTGCGCTGCCAGGTTTGCAGCCGCTGGCGGTCCAGCAAATGCAAATTGCCGTCGGCCACGGCGGGCGTGATGGTGAGATTGTTATGGCTCAACTCCTCCACGAGCCAGGGCTGCAATTTGCTCATGGTGATTTCCTTTGCGCCGAGTTCCTTCAACCGTTTGCGAATGACCGAACGGTCAAAAATGGGAAAATCGTTGCTGTGAACCATGTTCCGTAGCACAACGTAGGAACACACATTTTTGAGTTTGTCAGTGATTCGATTAAGCTGGTCAATGCTGTCGGACTCCTGATTGACGGGCATGACGAGCGTGAGCGCGGTGGACAGGTCTTTGAGCGTTGGCTGCAAGGCAATCTCGTCGAAATAATTGAAAAACACCTCGGTGGACGCGGCGCGGCAGTCCACGACGACGAGATCGGTTTTTTCCAGCGCGCGAATCATGGCGTCCAGGCCGCGCGGATGGGACAGATCCAAAAACTGCACGTCGTCGCCGTGAAAGCGTTTCAGCGTGGAATTTTCGTTGTCGCAGTCGCAGGCGGCAAATTTGATATTCTTGTCCTTGAGGTATTGGACGAAATTGACGGCAAAGAAACTTTTGCCGACACCGCCCTTGCCGTTAAAAATCAAATCGAGGCGTTTAATCATATTTCTTCTCCGGGTGGCAGCATTTCAACTTTGGCGATGCGCGGCCCGCGCGACGCGAACGCCGAAGTTTCGGCTGGCATGGGTGTGGGTTTGGGGGTTGTGGCCGGCGCGGGCGGCAACTTGGTTTTGATCGAAGCATTCGGCGTGGCTTTTGGCGAAGCAGGATGGTTGGCATGACGCGAAGCACGCCTCTTGGCGGATGACTTGTGAACGAGTCTTTCTTTCAAAACGCGATGACAGAAGTTGGTGACGCAGGTGTCCGAGGCGGGGATGCCGCTTTGGGTGAGCAGTTCACCGATGGCGCGATAGGAGATGCCGCGTTTGCGAAGCGCGGCAATGTCATCCTTGAGCGTCAATAGACGCGAAGCACGCGACTTGGCGGTATGCGTGTATTGAGACGCGGCAGCGCGGAAGCGATTCAACGCTTCTGGTGGGATGGCATTCTTGTTCATAGCCAACGAAGCATGTGCGAGGCGACAGAGTTGGCAGCAAGCGAAGCAGTTGGCGAGGCACTTGACGAAGCAACCATGTTGGCATGATGCGAAGCACGAATGTGCGCGGATTTGCTTGTGACTGACAGCGCATAGCCGTGGCAGCGCGCGAAGCGCAGAATCCTTGTCCCGACAAGGGGTAAGGCTTGTTTTGTAAAAAAGTTCATTCTCATACTGATTGCGCCACTCGCTGCTTTTGCTGTTGCAACAATTCTTCACGCCAGTTTTGGAGCTGCGTGGAGACCTTTTCTATGTGGCTGGTTTGCTCGATGGTTTGAGCTTCGATGTGCGCGGCGTATCGGTCGCCTAATTCGGTTTCCGGCAGTTGCATGACGGAGTGCGCGGCGTGGTCGTTGAGGCGCTGGTCGAGCACCTTCAAAACTTCGATGGCGGTGCGTAATTCGGCGGTGGTGGGTTGCATGGTGATGCGGGGCTGTTCCGGGGGCCGCGTGGCAGTCTCCCGGATGGATTTGATTTGTTCGGCTGTGAGGGGATGTGCCCAGGGAGAATCCAGGCCGAGCCGGGTGGCCGCTTCCTCGGCGGCAGTTTTGGTTGGCGCTGCGACAACTGCGCGCACCGGATCACCCATTTCGCGGGCATACTCCCGGTCAGTGAAGTAAATGCCCCACAGTTGGTCATCCGGCTTCGGCGTCGGCAACGTGGACTGGTTCATATTCATGCCGCCAATTGAACCAGCTTTTTCCGATCATCCTGTGCGGAAATCGCACAAGATGAAAACCGGGTTCTGGCACACTGTCCTTTGTGGTCACGGTCAAGACGCAATACAATTTGAAGAACGCAAAGGAATACTTTGAGGAGCATCTTTGTGTGGGGGAATACTATGATGAAGGGCAGCGGGTGACGGGCGAATGGTTCGGTCTTGGTGCGGAACGATTAGGTTTGACCAGCAATGTCCGGGCGGAGGCATTTTTGCGCCTGTGTGAAAACCGGCATCCGGCATCCGGCGAAACCCTGACTCAACGGTTGAACACCAGCCGCAAGGATGAAGCCAGCGACAAATCAGCCAATCGCCGGATTTTTTACGACTTCACCATCTCGCCGCCCAAGTCGGTTTCGGTCGCTGCACTGGTCGGCGCGGACAAACGGATTTTGGAAGCCCATGCCCAGGCTGTCCGGTTGGCGATGAAAGAATTTGAGGCGTTTGCCACGACGCGCGTGCGGATCGGCAAGGCAGACTATGACCGCTCCACCGGCAATTTTGTCGCCGCCGCGTTCACGCACGACACGTCCCGCGCGCTGGACCCGCATTTGCATACTCACTGCGTTATCTTCAACGCCACATTTGATGCCGTTGAAAACCGCTGGAAGGCGTTGCAAAATTATGAACTGCTGTGCGCCCGAAAATTCGCGGAGAATGTCTATTACCATGAACTTGCCCACAAACTGCGCGGATTTGGCTACGAAATTTGCAATCTGACGCGCGGCGATTTTCATATTGAGGGCATATCGGAAGAAGTTTGCGAACGTTTTTCCAAACGGGACGCGGAAATTGACAGGGCGCTGGCGAAGCTGCTCGCCGAAAAGCCGGAATTGGCGAGCAAAAACTTCAAGGCATTGCGCGCTCAACTGGCGGTCGAGACGCGCGCCAAAAAGCAAAAGGACTTGAGTCAGGCGGAATTGCGGCAACTGTGGGACTCGCAATTGAATGAAGGCGAGCGCGCCGCCTTGCGGCAGTTCCCAAACCATTCGGAAAAAGCCACTGGCAGCCCAATGAGCGCAGGCGAAGCCGTCCAGTGGGCAGAGGATCATTTGTTTGACCGCAATTCGGTCGCGCTGGAATGTCAACTGTGGCAACAGGCGTTGGAACGGGGACGGGGTGAAAATTTCACCGTGGCTGAACTCAAGGAATTCACGCGCCGGCGTCCGTATATTCGCAATTCAGAACGTCCTGCCGAAGTGACGTTGCGCGAAGTGCTGTTGCGGGAAATGGAAATTGTCCAGACCGTCAAGGACGGCGCGGGCAATTGCCGGCCACTGGTGGAACATTCCTACACGGCAGATCCAAAACTGGATGACGAGCAACGTCTGGCCTTGGATTCGCTGCTGCGTTCTACTAACGCAGTTTCATTGTTCCGTGGTGGCGCGGGCACGGGCAAAAGTTTTGTCCTGGGCGAGCTGGCCGAGCAAGTCCGGCAATCCGGTAAAAGCGTGGTTGCGCTTGCGCCGCAACGCCAGCAGGTTGTCAGCATGGAGCGGGACGGCTTTCCGTCGCCGACGACGGTGACAAGTTTTTTGCTCAAGCGTGAGTTGGTCGAGGGTGCGGTGGTCGTGGTGGACGAGGCCGGGCAGATTGGCGGTCGCCAGATGGTTGAGTTGCTCCGGCTGGCGCGGGAGCGAAATGTGCGAGTGATTTTGTCAGGCGACACGCGCCAGCACGGAGCGGTTGAAGCATCAGATGCGTTGCTGGCCATTGAACGGCATTCCGGCGTCAAGCCGGTTGAACTTCACACGATTCGCCGCCAAGACCCTGCACTTGGCCGCAGCAAAAAGGAAAGTTCTGAAATTATGCTGTATCGCAAGGCGGTGGAAGTGGCGGCAGCGGGCAAACTGGCCGAATCGTTTGACCGGCTGGATAAAATGGGTGCGGTGGTTTCCTGCGGGTTGGGTGAACAGGCGGACAAGCTGGCCGATGAGTATGTCCGGCTCACGGAAGAAAACGCTACCGCCGTGGTGGTATCGCAGACCTGGGGGGAAGTGCATCGCGTCAATTCAAAGGTGCGGGACGCGCTTAAAGGAAAAGGGTTGCTCGGTGCCAATGATGTCACCGTTCAAGCATTGGACAAAATGGATTTAACCAACGCGCAAAAGCGTGATAAAAGGTTTTATCCGCGAGACGCGGTGATCGTGTTCAATCAGAAGGTGCGGCAAACCGAGCCGGGGATGCGCGGAAAACTGACTGCAATCCGTGAATGCGGCATCTTTGTCGAGATTAACGGAAAGGATGTTTTGGTATCAAACAAGGTGCTGGATAAAATCACCATTTGCCAGCCGCGCGAAATTCCAATCGCTGAAGGCGACAAACTGCACCTGAAGGCCAATCGCAAGCTGGCCTCCGGCGCTCGCGTCACCAACGGCGAATTGGTCGTCGTCAAATCGGTTCGCGCCAATGGGAACATTGAATTAACCGACGGCCGGGTTCTGGACAAAAGTTTCCGCGAATTTTTGCCCGGCTATGCCGTCACATCCTACGGTTCACAGGGCAAGAACGTGGAATACGTCCTTTTTTCTGATTCCACCATCAAGGCCGCGACGAATGCACAACAATGGTATGTCACCATTTCACGCGGTAAGCGGGGCGTCCGCATTTTCACGCCCGACAAAGAGCAGTTGCGCGAGAATCTGGCGCGTTCCGGCCACAGGCCGTTGGCGTTGGAATTTGCCGGTGGCCTGCGCTCGCCCAATCACAATCCGCTTTGGGACCGGCTGCATGGCCGTCTCCTGCGGTTTGGCCAGCGCGCCGCCGATACGTTTTGCCGGTTGAAACAATCCCGGCGTCATTCTCAACCAGGACAAAAACATGAACACCAAAACGCCCGAATGTTACACCACTGACCAACAGGCGCGCTGCCTGCGCGTTCAAATGACGGCAACCCGCTGGCTCGTGCTGCCGCTGGATCAGTTCGTTTATGCTGATCTGGACAGCGATGGCAAAGAGCAAAAATTGAAGCTGGTTTTTGCCACACATGAAATTCTGATTTCAGGCCACGTTTTGCAGCGGATTGAAACGGCCATACACCGGCTGGAATTATCGGGCCTCATGAAATTGCCGGAAAAATATCACGCGCTGGTTGCCGAAAACCAGCCCAGGATTCGGGAAATTGTGGTAGCAGAGGCCAAGGCTGTCAGCCTTCAACCAGAATCATCTCTCAATTGAAAACGGGTTGTTCTTGCCGCCCCTATCCTGTGGCATCCGTCGTCGTATTCTTTAACTCATTCTTGTGGAATTGACCGTTAATGGAACTTTGGACATTGTTGGGCATGACGATCAGTGACATCCAAATCCTTCGTGATGGTGGAACAATCCTATTCACGCTTTCAGGAACGCGCAATGCTGGATGCTATCGCCTCCAAACGCCCTTCCTGGGCGAGCCGCGACCAATCTTTGCAAACGACAAACAACTGGAATTCGGGTCACACGCCGAGCACGACCTTATGATGCAGCTTGAGGGATGGCTCCATCAGTCTATGACTGAAGACAGGCAGAAAGCTCTGCACACCCTTGATACACTTAATGAGTGGCGAAATCTCCCAAGGGATTTGCTCGACGCTGTTCCGTTACACCGAATTCGGACAGTGCTCGAATGCTTGGGCAAGAGAAGTGCCCAACCAGGCGCTGCACCGTGACTCCAAATGTCAATTATCGCGCCCGTTTGGCTGGTGTTCTCATTGGAAGTGCAGTGGGGGATTCATTGGGGCTACCCTCCGAGGGGCTGCGACGAGATCAAATTCTCCGGCGCTGGAATGGGAAATGGAAGCAACGATTCATTTTTGGCCGTGGAATGTGCAGCGACGATACCGAACATATTTTCATGGTTGCACAAGCATTGCTGACAGAACCATTCGACGCAGACCGCTTTCAACGATGCCTTGCATGGAAATTAAAATGGTGGTTGGTGGGATTGCCCGCTGGCGTTGGCCTCGCAACGGCGCGAGCAATACTGAAACTTTGGATGGGCTGGCCCGCAAAGCGAAGCGGAGTTTATTCGGCTGGCAATGGTCCTGCCATGCGAAGCGCAATCATTGGAGCGTTTTTTGCGAATGACCCAAAGCAGAGACGAGAATTTGTCGTCGCAGCCACACGCATTACGCATACCGACCCAAGAGCAGAGATTGCGGCGTTAGCGGTATCCGAAGCATCGGCTTGGACGGTTAATGGCGGCGGCAAGGCGGAAGAATTTCTCCTGCGCCTGCCTGATTGCGGACAAAATCAAGAATGGTTAAATCTGTGCCGCCGTCTGTCAGACGCTTATGCAGCAAACGAGAGTATTGCCGATTTTTGTCGCTCACTGGAATGCGAGCGAGGCGTGAGTGGTTACGCCTTTCACACTGTTCCAGTTGCGCTCTACGGCTGGTTGCGGCATTCTGACGACTTCAAAATGGCACTCTCGCAAACACTCGATTGCGGCGGAGACACGGACACCGTGGGCGCCATTGTCGGCGCATTGGCCGGTGCCAGCAACGGAGAGGATGGCATTCCGAATGAATGGCGGAACGGTATTTGGGAATGGCCTCGCTCAATGTCTGTAATGCGCGATGAGGCCGCGCGGCTGGAACGGCAAGTCTCACAACAAAATTCCGTTGGCCCGATTCACTATTTTTGGCCGGGACTCATTTTTCGGAATCTCGTTTTTTTGACCGTGGTATTGTTGCACGGTTTCCGGCGATTGCTTCCCCCGTATTGAAAATTCTAACCAAAAAGGAACCACCATGATCGGCATTAAATTCATCAAGGCTCAACCCAACATCTACTTGCTGCAATACGCCAAAGGCCGTGTTGTCCGCGAAGGCGTAGGCTTGGCATTTTTCTATTATGCGCCGACAACATCGCTTGTCGCCGTGCCGATAGTCAGCACGGAATCGCCGTTTATCTTTCAGGAAGTCACGGCGGATTTTCAAACCGTTTCCATTCAAGGCCAGGTGACATATCGCGTGGCCGACGCGAAAAAATTGGCAACGTTAATGAATTTCACATTGGATGCGCGCGGACAAAAATATGTTTCGGATGACCCGCAGAAACTGCCGCAACGGGTGATCAACGTCGTCAATGTGCTGGCGCGGGCTGAATTGCAAACTCTGCCGTTGCGCGAAGCGATTCGCGCTTCCGATTCATTGGTGCAAACCGTCCGCAAAAAGCTCGCGGAATCGGGAGAAATGTCACAACTCGGTTTGGAAATTTTGGGCTTGAACATTCTGGCAATCAAGCCGACGCCGGAAACCGCCCGCGCACTTGAGGCGGAAACCCGCGAGGAGTTGCTTAAAACAGCCGATGAAGCCATTTATGCGCGCCGCAATTCGGCGGTGGAACAAGAGCGAGGCATCAAGGAAAACGAATTGAACACGGAAATTGCCGTTGAAAACAAAAAACGGCAAATCCGTGAAACGCAAATGGACGCCGAGCGCGCCGTGCAGGAAAAACAACACCAGATTGAACAAGCTGGCATGGCGGCGAAAGTTGTTTTGGAAGAAAAACGCAAACAGCTTGTGGCGCTCGCCACGCAAAATTCCAAATCAGAAGCCGATGCCCGCGCTTACGGCATTCAAACGGCGATGGAGGCTTTGACCAAAGTGGACTCCCGCACCTTGCAGGCATTGGCCAGCGTGGGCATGAAGCCCGAACAACTCATTGCCGTGGCATTTCAGGAATTGGCCGGTCGAGCGGACAAAATCGGTCAGTTGAATATCTCGCCGGATTTGTTGCGGGAACTGATGCAGAAAAAGCAATGACGCGGCTTACTGAAAACAAGATTGTCCTTGTTACGCGACCGACACGCCTTGCTGAACTGATCGCGCGTTTCAACACTGCCAGTCAGGCGCGTTTCTACGTCGAGCATCTTGGCGTGGATTTTTCCGACTACCAGCGGGAAGATGAAAATTACCAAGCGGCGGTAGCCAGCGTCAGCGCGACACTGGAAACTTTCGGGCGGGTGCAAAAACTGGACCGCACGCTCCTGCCGAATTTTTTGTTCGCACCGGATGATACCGTCGTTGTGTTGGGCCAGGACGGACTTGTCGCCAACACCTTGAAATATCTCAACGGCCAGCCGGTCTTGGGTGTGAATCCCGACCCCGCACGTTGGGATGGGCAACTGCTTCCGTTCAAAACGAACGACCTTGAAAAGATTATTCCCGAAGTGTTCCGCCATGCGCGCCCGATTAAGTTCGTCACAATGGCCAAGGCCGAATTGAATAACGGCCAGATTCTTTATGCCGTGAACGATTTATTCATCGGGCCTCGTTCACATATTTCCGCGCGCTACACGATCACCCTTGATAAGCAGACTGAAGCCCAATCTTCCAGCGGCGTCATTGTTTCAACCGGCCTCGGTTCAACCGGCTGGCTCAAAAGTTTGCTTACTGGAGCGGCAGGAATCATGCAGGCTGCCGGCACTAAACGCGCTCGTGAGTTGCAGGATGAATTGAATATCAGTGACCGGGCAAAACAATCGAAGACCTCGCCATCGCCAAAAATGCGCCTGACGGTTCATAGTGAATTTGATTGGGACGCAGATTTTTTGCGTTTCACGGTTCGAGAACCTTTTCCGACACGCACGACCGCCGCCAACCTTGTTTTTGGCCGCGTGACATCAGGCCAATCTTTGGTGCTCGTTTCCCAAATGGCTGAAAACGGAGTCATTTTCAGCGACGGTATTGAGAAAGATTTCTTGGAATTTAATTCCGGCACACGAGCGGAAATTGGCGTGGCCGAGAAAAAAGGATGTCTTGTGGTGTAGTGCTGACTGGAAGAAATTGTTATGTGCTTTTCGGCGGCTGAATTTCGCCTGATGCTTTTGCCATTTCGTCAAAAAGCTTCTTAAAATCTTGCAGCCCGGCGGCAGGAACGATGATGGAATTTCGTTTGCCGCCTACCTCCTCGGCGATTCGCAAGAAACGGCCACGAGGATTTTCCTTGAGCGTCAGGAGAAACGACTTGCGTTCAATTTGAATCTGCTCGGTTTTAAGCGTGTCTTCTTGAACAAATGGACGCGGTGGCTGCGGTGTATAGTGCTGGTGATACGGCTGCTGATGGAAGGGCGAAGGGCGTTCGTTTGAAATCATAAAATTCCCACGTTGCTGCTGACGCGCGCCAGCATGACAAACTTAACTTCTGCCTTCAACTTTATTTATATTTTACAATGGCGTCATTGATGCTCACCACGATTTTTTCAATGTAAGCCTTGTTTTTGGAACTGAGCGCATGGACTTCACCAGCCGCGCTTGAAAGATTGACGTGATATGAAGTTTTCGCCGTGACTATCAAAAGAACACCTCCAATGACCATTGCGCCTCCAATGAGATAAACACCTATCGGCGCTGGTGACGCACTGTGAATTGATATGAACCCGCCAAGCCACAAAAGCAGACCAACGACCAAAAGCAAAATTCCTCCCAAAATTTTCGGCGGTGTGTATGTCATGCTGACGGAGGTAATGTTTCGCAGCGCGTAGGTCGCCCCGCCAATGACTACCCGTGTTGTGGTCACTGCCACAACATTGTCGGAATAAAATTTCTGTTCCTGTGGCTGAACCGGCAACAACGGCGGCACGGGTCGCTGCTGCGGCGCGCCACAATGAGGGCAGGCCGCAGCTTCGGTGCTGACGGATTGTCCGCATTCCCGGCATTGGATTAACGCCATAGGCTGACATAAATACACATTGAGTTGACAAATGAAAAGTCAACAAAGTGATTGCACAAAATGCGGGCGGCCTTGCCTTAATTTTGCTTCGATCTGCGGTTCGGCGAACGGAAAAGCGAAGTTGCGTTTGCACAATGGAGCGTGATTCGCTTCATCGTGCAAACGCTTTTGTATCGGTTTCTAAATGTCCACCGCCTTAATTCACCTGGTTGTCAGAAAACAGTGTGCTGACTGGCAGTATGGCTCGTTGGCGCGGGTCCGTATAATGATTTGCCGTCATCTGGATGGTGGTATGCCGAAGTTGCGCGCTACCAGCGAAAATCCCGTTTTGTTTGACAATGGCATCGCCAAATAGTTTCCGCAGTTCATGCACCTTCTTCCGAGCCGTAATGCCTTTTTCTTCAAGCCAGCCCATCAGTGTCTTCCAGTGAGGTTCACAACGATAGAAAACATACCTAGTATTTTTCCATTGTGTCTGGCTGGAAACGACAAATTCATTGGTCATGTCGGTGAGGCCCAATAATTCTTTCATTAACGCTGCATCAACATAAACAATTCCACACGAGTCATGCTTGGGCTGATGATAGGCGGTTGATTCAACCCGGATGGAATTATCGTCCGGTTGAAGCTGGTTGCAGAGCAGCGTGTCCGCCTCGGCTCGCCGCAAGCCCGCGCACAGGCAGAGAAGGAACAGCTTGTAGGCTTCAGAGTGTTCAGACCGGAGTTCTTCGCGCGCCGCCTTCAGGAGACCGGCGTAAGATATTCCTGGCGGGGCATGAAATTTCATCGAACCGTTCTTTTCAAATTTCAGCGGTTCAAACCAATAAACCTCCCGTTCTCCTTTCTGTCCGTCCCTGATTTTGAATTTGGGGACGACAATTGAAAAATTTGGTTGGTTGATGATGTTGGCACTGAACAAACTTTTGCAGTTTCGCAAAGCGGTATTAAATGAACGGCTCACTTCCAGCCGACGTTTGGGATTGTTGTTGGCGCGGGACAGGTAAGCGATTTTCCAGTCCGCTGCCGCTGCCGGTGTAATAGTTCGCAGCGGCGTGGTTTCAACTTTTTGCGCCCATGCAGCATATTTCCCATGCCAGTGGCAGTATTTGGCTTTGTCGTTTGCGAACCCTCGGATGTGCGCCGCCAGCGCCCGAAAATATAGCGCATATCGGTGGAAGGTTTTTGGTTTCAAGTTGCTGACGCGCTCGACTTCCTTCAGGAATGCTCCCACGGTTGCTTCGCCATTAACGGCCACAGGAATCGAGACGGGCAGCGGCTGATCGAAACTTGCCAGAGTTGCATCCCACCCCTTGGCTACGAGCGAAAGATAAATGTCCCTCGCTTTGGTTGCGGCATCTTCCTTGTTCGCCGTGTCCAGATCAAAACTTCGGCGAATACCACGGTGTTTGATGCGAACTGACCATTCACCAGTTTTGCGGTGCTGGCCTTGATAAGAATAGGTCCGATGTTCAAGCCTCACTTTCCAGTATCCCACATGAGTTTTGGGGAAACACTTTGGAAGTTTTATCCCCGAATCGGCTTGAGAATTGGCCGCTAATTTCTTGGCCACTTCTTGGCCACTTTTTCTGTCTTCGACAGTAGTAATGAGTTGTTCCATAATACGAGTCTAATGCACATATTGTTGATTTCACGTTTGTTATGGCGACTAATTACGACTCGTCACTACTCTGGACAACTGCCTACCTAATTTCTCATAATGCTTTGGTTCCCGGTTCGAGTCCGGGCAGGCCCACCAATCGGTTCGCTGTTTTGCGGGATCATCGCAGTGGGTCGTAGCCATCAAATGGCGAAGTCCGCATATTCGGGCCGGGCGGCTTCGGTCGGCGGGAACAACATCCCGGCGGCAACAGTCGCGTTGGATCCTTGCTCGACCAGAATAAATGAGCCGGTCAGCCGGTTGGAATCGTAGCCGTCGAACAGCAGTGGTTTCGCGGACTTGAGGCGGATGGTGCCGATGTCATTCAGCGCGAGGCCGGCGGGGTTCGGTTCCGCTTCCAGCGTGGCAAAATTGATGCGGTTCTCGATCTGGGTCACCGCCGCTTGAACCAGCTGCGTGGCATGTTTGAGGTAATATTTCTTGCCCACCGCCAGCGGCCGCTGGTTCATCCAGCAGACGCGTGCCTGCAAATCGCCGCTGCAGCCCGGCAGATTCTCGAGACCTACAATCATGTCGCCCCGACTTACGTCAATGTCATGGGCCAGACAGATCGTCACGGATTGCGGGCAGAACGCCTCGCCGGGTGAACCGTCATAGGTCCAGATTTCCTTAACCTTGCTTTTGATGCCGGCCGGCAGGACGAGGACCTCCTGGCCTTTGCGCACGATGCCACTGGCGATCTGGCCGCTCAAACCTCGAAAATCATGCAGCGTGTGGTCGGTGGGATTGTTGGGGCGGTTGACCCATTGCACGGGAAAGCGGAACGTGCCGAGGTTCCAATCGCTCGCGATATGGACGGTTTCGAGATGATGCAGCAGCGCCGGGCCTTCATACCACGGCGTGTGTTTGGAAGCGTCCACCACGTTGTCGCCGTTCAACGCGCTCAAGGGGATGAATTTCACGTCGCGGAACGTGCCAAGTTTCGGGAGAAAATCCTCAATCTCGTCGCGAATTGCCGTGAAGCGCGCCTCGCTCCAGTCCACCAAATCCATCTTGTTTACCGCGATGACGAGGTGCGGAATGCCGAGCAGCGCGGCGATGTAACTGTGCCGGCGCGTCTGCTCAATGACGCCAAGCCGCGCGTCCACGAGGACGATGGAAAGGTTCGCCGTGCTCGCGCCGGTGACCATGTTGCGGGTGTATTGCACATGACCCGGCGTGTCGGCGACGATGAACTTGCGCTTCGGCGTGGCGAAATAGCGATAAGCGACGTCAATCGTGATGCCCTGCTCACGCTCGGCGCGGAGGCCATCGGTGAGGTTGGCGAGATTGATCTGGCCGCCGCCGGTGATGTCGGCGGATTTTTCCAACGCCTCGACCTGGTCTTCCATCAACGATTTCGAATCGTAAAGCAGCCGGCCGATGAGCGTGGACTTGCCGTCGTCAACACTGCCGCAAGTGTTGAAGCGCAAAAGTTCGATGGGATGTTGCGTGTGGGGCATGGCAAATCAGAAGTAACCGGCTTTTTTACGATCTTCCATCGCGGCTTCGCTGGCCTTGTCATCGGCGCGGGTGCCGCGCTCGGTCACGCGGGCAGCGGAAACTTCGCCGATGATGTCATCAATCGTCTCTGTCTTGGATTCGATCATGCCGGTGCTGATCATGTCGGCGATGGTGCGGACGCGGCAGACCATTTTTTTGACCGTATCATTCGCCTTCGGACGCGCGCCGGCGTAGGGATCGGGCTTGGTCGCATCCGTGTGCGGTGGGGGCACCGGCAGCCATTGGCCGCCTTTGCGATAACATTCGCGCTCGTGGCTGAAATAGATATTCGGCACTTCGAGTTTCTCTTTTTTGATATATTCCCAGACATCCATCTCGGTCCAGTTGGAGAGCGGGAACACGCGCATGTTTTCGCCGGGATTCACGCGGGCGTTGTAAAGGTTCCAGATTTCCGGGCGCTGGTTTTTCGGATCCCATTGACCAAAGCTGTCGCGGAAGCTGAAAAAGCGTTCCTTGGCGCGGGCTTTTTCCTCGTCGCGCCGCGCGCCGCCGATGGCACAGTCGAATTGAAATTCCTCGATCGCCGCGAGCAGCACAGGAATTTGAAGCTGGTTGCGGCTGACCTGACCCGGCGTCGGATGCGCGATGCCCTTGGCAAACGCCTGTTCGACGGTGCGGACGATGAGTTTCGCGCCGAGCTGTTTCGCGCGGCGGTCGCGGAACTCGATGAGTTCGGGAAATTCGTGGCCGGTCTCGACGTTCAGGAACGGCATCGGGATGTCCGACGGCCGGAACGCCTTTTCCGCCAAGCGCAGCAGGCAGATGGAATCCTTGCCGCCGGAGAAGAGCAGGGCGGGGCGCTCGAACTCGGCGGCGACCTCACGCATGACGTGAATCGCCTCGGTCTCCAAGTATTGCAGATGGTCGAGATGGTAGGAACTCATTGAAGGGATGGCGTCTGGCGTCTGGGTTCTAGGGTTGTTTATCGGTTGTCTAATGAGCGAATCAAGCCGCTGATGAGTTTGCCAGATTGCACGCAGAGTTGAAGCAGATTTGTTTGTTCAGTTGCAGAAATAAATTTGTTGTCCAGCAGGACATAGCTCATGGAGCGAACTTCGCCGCACGAACGGCGGGCATAATTGTAAGCCTGTCGTTTTTCCGCAGTATGCAGGCTTTCCCAGCCCTCGGCGACATTGTTCATCACCGAAACCGCCGCCCGTTGAAGCTGATCACGCAAACCAAAATCCCTTGCCAGCGGCTCGCGGCGGCAGAGAGAATATGCCTCGTTGGTCAGCACGCGTGCTGACTTCCATGCTTCCGAATTTTCAAAAGGCTCGCCCATAAAATTGGCTCTTGGGTTTGGCGTCTTGGGTCTGGGACCTTGTTTTCCCCAGACGCCAGACGCTAAATCCCAGCCCCACCCTCGACCGCTTTGCCACCCCAGCTTGCGTGCAGGCCGCACTCGCGTTTTTCGTCCGCCTTCGCCGGATCAAAATAATCCCACTCATTCGGCAGTTGGTGGTCGGCGAGGTATTTCTCCATGTCGGCGTCGCTCCAGTAAAACAGCGGGCTGACTTTCAGCGAATTAAAATTTTTGTCCTCGCTGACAATATCAAGGCCGGCGCGATTTGGATTTTGCACTTTGCGGAGCGCTGTGAGCCAGACGGTCGGCGACAGCTCTTTCATGCCGCGCTGGAACGGCTCCAGTTTCATCGCTGTGCTGAAGGCCTTGATGCGCTCCTCATTTTCCGGCGTCGGTTCCGGCATTCCGCCGAATGCGGCGTCGTAATGCGCGGCGGTCATCTTCGGGATGTAAGCCTTGAGGTTCAGCTTGAGCATTTTTTTCACCTGCTCGGCGTGAACATAAGTCGCGGGACGATTGTAGCCGTGATCCACCCAGAGCACCGGAATGTCCGGCTGCACTTGCGTGACGAGGTGAAGCATCACCGCTTCATACGGACGAAAATTCGTGGAGACAAGAGCGCGACCATTCGCCTGCGCGATGGCCCAGCGGATGATTTCCAGCGGCGAATGATGGCGCAACTCAACGTTGGCCCTGGCAATTTTTTCAGGGGTCATCGGGGCGAATTCAGTTCGTTGCGGATTGTTCCTTGAGAAAAATGCGCGAGCACCAGTCGCCGAAACGTTCGCCGGCCTTGCGTTCTTTCGCAAAGCGCGTGAACACCGGACGGAATTCCGTTTCCAGATCGGCTTCCTTCAGGACGTCCTTCCAAACTTTGTTCAACCGCGTGCCGGCCACGTCGCCGCCGAGCCAGACTTGGTAGCGTCCCGGTGCCTTGCCGACGAACGCGATTTCCGCCATGTATGGCCGCGCGCAGCCGTTCGGGCAGCCGGTCGAGCGGATGATGATTTCTTCGCCGGCCAAACCTACTTCCGCTAGAAGTTTTTCTATGCGGTCAAGAAAACCTGGCAGCATCCGTTCGGATTCGGCAAGGCCGAGGCCGCAGGTCGGCAGCGACGGACAGGCCATCGCGGCGGCGTGCATCACCGTCGTCTGGTTTTCCGTCTTCAAACCGTGCGCGGTCAGCACGGCGTTTATGCCGGCTTTGTCGGTGTCGCTGACATTGGCGAGAATCACGTTTTGATTCGCCGTCAGCCGGAATTCGATTTTGGGAAACTGGTCCGCGACTTCGCGCAACGCGGCTTTCTGCGCGCCTTTCACGCGGCCAGACTCGACGAACAGGCTCAGAAAATGACGCCCATCCACCGCCTTGCGCCAGCCGAGCAAATCGCTCGTCGTGATGAATTGATAAGGCTTCGCGGGCGTGAGCGTGATGCCGGCGCGCCGGTTCACCTCGTCCTGCATGAACTTCACGCCGCGTTCGGCCACGACGTATTTGAGCCGCGCGTGTTTGCGGTCGGCGCGGTCGCCGAAATCGCGGTGAATCGTCAGCACGGCCTTCGCCACGTCCACGACTTTTTCCGGCGGAAAAAAGCCGATGACATCCGCGAGGCGCGGATAAGTCTGCTCGTTGCCGTGGCTGCGGCCCATGCCGCCGCCGACGGACAGGTTATAGCCGACGAGCCGGTCGTTTTCGATGACGGCAATGAAGCCGAGGCAGCTCGTGAAAATGTCAACGTCGTTCACCGGGGGAATGACGAAGGCGATTTTGAATTTGCGCGGCAGATAGGTTTTGCCGTAGAGCGGATCCACGAAATTTTTGTGCTCCGGTTTTTCCAGGTCGAGCTGTTCGCCGTCAATCCAGATGGCGTGATACGCCTCGGTCTGCGGCGCGAGCGCCAGCGCGACTTTTTTGCAGTCAGCCAAGATCTGTTCGCGCGCCGGGGTGTAGGCGGGCGTGGGCGGGGCGAGGACGTTGCGGTTCACGTCGCCGCAGGCCGCGAGCGTGGAGAGCAGCGCGTCGTTGATGGCTTTGATCACCGGGCGCAGATTGCTTTTCACGATGCCGTGAAACTGGATGGTCTGGCGCGTGGTGGCGCGCAGCGTGTGGTTGCCGTAAGTCGTGGCGAGGTCGTCGAACACGCGCCATTGCTGAGCCGTCATCACGCCGCCGGGCACGCGGCTGCGGACCATCATGATGTATTTCTTGCCGGTCTTGCGCAGGTCGCGGTCGTCCTGCTGGTAGCTGCCGTGAAATTTCAGGAACTGGTTGTCGTCGTCGGAGAAATGGTCGGTCGTCGGGTCGGCGATGGTCGCGGCAATGGTGCCGGCCAGCGTCGGAATGGCGGCCTTGATCTCTTCGTTGTGCGATAATTTGACGGGTGCTTCAGCGCTCATAAGCGAAGGGAGAGAATAACTTGCCGCGCGCCCGGGTTCAAGCGCAGCTTAAAATGGATTTTTCACCCGGTCGGAAGAAAAATTTAAAAAACTGATTGACAGCCTTCTGGTATGCGATAAGAATTCGCACTTCAATGTCCTTGGGAACACCAGTTGAGGTAACTGTCGCCACTCTCGCGCCGCCACTCTCGCGCCGCCACTCTCGCGCCGCCACTCTCGCGCCGCCACTCTCGCGCCGCCACTCTCGCGCCGCCACTCGATAGCGGCGCGGCGGGGTTTTCTTTCGGCAAAGTCAAGCGGGTTCTCCGTCCCGCCGAATCCTTTTCCGGCACGGTCAGGCAATTCCCCCGCACGGCAGCCATCGCCAACCGCACGGTTGGGACTTGTGACCGCATGGCGGGTTCCCTCTGCCGCACGGTCGCCCGCTCCGACCATCTGGCAGAATTTCCCGACCGCACCGCCAGCCCATTCCACCGCACGGCAGGTTCCGCCAGCCATACGCGGAAACCATCCTGCCACGCCGGAAAATCATTCCGCCGTGCGGCAGAATCATTCCACCGCGCGGTTTTTCGTCAAAAACCCGCCGAAAGCGTCAAAAACCACGCTTTTCAATCTCTCAACCGCAACCTCTGCATAAAAAACAACACCCATGCCTAAATCCGACTACATCGCCACCAATGACGACGCCTTCAACGTCCAACAACAAACCTTCAAGAACGGCATCGGCGGTTATTCCGCCCTGCTCGGCCTGACCGCCGCGCAGATTGACGCCCAGGCGGCCGACGCGGCTTATTTTGATTTCACCCTGAAAAGTCAGGCCGTCATGGCCAACGGCGCGCAGCAATGGACGGCTTGGAAAAACCTCACGCGCGCGGGCGGCACGGTGCCCGCCAGCGGTGCGCCGGTTGCGCCCGTTTTTCCGGCGGCGGTGCCCGCCGTGGCGTCGGGCATCGAGGCGCGTTTCCGCGCGCTCGTGCAATCCATCAAGACCAGCGCCCATTACAACGAAGCCCTCGGCCAGGCCCTTGGCATTGAAGGCAGCCAGCGATCCGGCCCGGATTTGACCACCATCCAGCCGGTGATTGACGCCATTATTTCCGGCAACCATGTGAACGTGAAATGGGGCTGTGGCGGCAACGGCGCGTATCTCGACATGTGCGAATTGCAGGTGGATCGCGGCGACGGCAAGGGTTTTGGGCTGCTCGCCTACGACACCACGCCCGGCTACACCGACACCCAGCCGTTCCCCGCCACGCCCGCCATCTGGGCTTACAAGGCCATCTACCGCGTGGGCGACAACCAGGTGGGCGTCTGGAGCCTGCCCGTCAGCGTCACCGTGCCGGCGTAAAAAGCGAAGGCAGAATGAAGAAACAAAAATGAAACCGCGAACCACGCCAAATATGCGAAAGGAGAATCCCCGGTTCGTGTGTTTCGCGTATTTTGCGGTTTAACTCCGATTCCTAAAAATCAAATGTCCAAAAAAGTATTGAAGTATGCGGGCCGGCGGCCGATGCTGCTGGCGTTAATTATGGCAACCCTGACCCTTGGCCTGCTGTTCTCCGGCTGGCTCACGCCCACGCCCGGTAAGGCGCAACAAGGTCCACTAAACCCGCCGCCAAATGTAGAAAATACAAATACCAATTGCCCTAACTATACTACAAACGTAGTTGTTTCATTTCCCGGGATTACCAACGGCGAAGTCTTGGTGCCTTTATCATTTTGTGTTCCGCTTGGCAACCCATTGCCCGATCCAACTTGGGCAAGCCAGCCGGGTGCCACTCTTGGATCCGTAGTTACGACTATTACGGAAACCTGTTCAAATGTGGTTACGAGCACAACGAATAGCATTTCATATAGCTTTGCTTGGTCTTACCAAAATCCGCCGGGCAAACCACCGATTCCGACATCAGCCGGGGTGTATAGCGCAACTGCGATTGGAGCAATAACTTCTTCCGATACAAACCATTGTCCTAATCCAACCGCTCCCACATGGACGGTAATGTGGAACGTAGTCTTTCCGGATACTTCCGACCCATCAGCGGTATATAATTGGACGCCAGATTGGTTTATGAATTTTAATTCTATGGCGACAAATCTGATTACATTGCCGGTAACAATTAGTAGCATCACCGGCACTGATAATAACTTTTACGAAGCGTATTGTTGCAGTAACAATTCTGCTAGCGTTAGTTATGACTACAAACAGGTTAATTCTGGCCCACTCCAGGTTAATATAGACATAGGTTCAACACCTATAGTAGATTTGGTATTGACGCCACTGGATAATTTGTTGGGTGATCTTGGGCTTGCCGTTTTAGGATCGCCTCTTGCGGCTTCAGTGGACGCATATGTTACTGCGAATGGAATTTTTTCGGCTGGTGACCTTAAGGCTAATGTGTCTGCTAACTTTCAGACTGTAAATAGTTATAATGATACTTGTAATTGCTCGTCTGGATCAGCGAATGCGTGGCTCTGGAACGATAGTTTTTCATTTAACAACACAATAGGTTCAGTCAGTATTCCCCCAAATACATTTCCGGGAATCAATGTAGGGATTTCTATCACTGGATTGTCTGCTAGCCTTTCATTCGATAAAATAGGTAGTATCTATTATATCGGCCCTACGACCACTCAATACGGTAATGGAGTGTCAACTAGCAGTTTGTTGAAAAACGTTTGAACCAGCGAAGTTGAAGTTTGTCTGTAAGTCATGCGCGGAAAACCCCAAGCCCAGCCGGACTTTCTGACAGTGATCAACCTCAACC
>JAJXXW010000053.1 GCA_021780905.1 bacterium | reverse complement strand
GATCTTCTGGCGGGCGTGCGGTCAGCCGGCAGCGTTCCGGCCGCAGTTGCCCTGGTGGCAGCCGTTCGTGTTCAGCTACCTCAGCATCACCGGCTGGGTGCGGCGGTCACGCCACCAGCAGTAGTTTGCAGTGTTGCTGCCCCATGCCATAAAACGAGATTTGCATCTGCTTGCCAGTCAGGTCTAATTGAGGAAACCACAAGCCATTTATGTCCATACTTTCGGATTTACTGCCAACAGCCAGACTTCGCCTAATTGACTTGGTTGAACAGACCGGCATTGATGTCAGTGATTGGAAAAATATGCGAGGCGGCCCCAGCCGGGCAGCGGGCAACCCCAAATATTGCTATGAATGGGTTTTTGTTAAGCCCAGAGAATTTGTTGTCCTGAACTTATGGCACGATATGTTCGAGGAACAGGAGAATGGAAAAATTTGCATCAACCTCAATTCGCGCAAGTATGCAGAAGAAGTGAGCGGTGTTGTAAAACATCGGGCGACTAAAGGTGACGAGGCATTCCAGTTGGCAGTAAAAGACAAACTTCCTATTCGAGTCATTGTTATCACCGGCAGGAGACGAAGCCGTCCGACCGAAAAAGCGTCTCATGTCGAGGCGAGGCTGCTTGATCCCATCAGTTGGCGAATCACGAAATATGATTGGCAAACCGGTGATTGCACCATCACTCGGGGAGAGGAAAAATTCGTTGACCAGTTTTCAATTCCAGAGGACACGGGAGGAAAACCCGAACGCCGGAATGTTTCTGGCACTGCTTTTGTCCGCAATCACTTCGTTCGCACCAATGTTCTTATTCGGGCCCAGGGCAAATGCGAATGGTGCAATGAGACCGGATTCAAAATGGCGGACGGTAAGATTTACTTGGAAACTCATCACGTTGTTCCCTTGGGTGAAACTGGATTGGATACTGAAAGCAATGTTGCCGCTTTGTGCCCCAATCACCATCGCGAGGCTCATCACGGCATAAAGCGTGACGATATGCGAAAGATTTTGCTTAAAAAACTCGCGGACCTTTACCGTCGTTAATTTTTTAACCCCCAAATTTCGTAGGCGGATCGACACTCGAAGCACGCAACCAGGTGAAGTCGTGAGTCACCGCCAATTTAAGCGCGCCTTGAACCTCGTTCGCGCTGGAGCAAAGTTGGCTCGCTGTGCTCGATGGGAATTTTGTTCGCGCTGCATTCCATTCGCGTGCTCAATGGGTCAACACGAACGCGCCCAGGCACACGGTTTCCATTGTTCACGTTGTGCGGAGTTTTGTTGTGTTCGCTTCGCTCAATAACTAAGGCCGCACATCAGGCGCGTGCGCGGACGCCTGACGCTCATGCTGGCGGCGGCGGCTAACGCCACCGCTACGCCAGCACCGGGCCGCCTCCTTGGTTCACGAACGGTTTCTCACGGCGGCCCTTTCGCTACCCCGCGCACGCGTCGGGCGTCGCGGGTTATCGAATGGTTTTCGTGCCTTCCAACCGTTGCTGGTTGGCGGATGGTTTTAGGCGCGGGGTCAGGCGGGGAAAAGATAGTGGATTGCTGACTCGTCGCTTCGCTCCTCGCGGGGGCGAACGCTCGAAAACTCCTCGCGTTCGCCTTTTTAGTTTTCAGCATGATGTCCAGTGCGGCACAAACCCCAGGCTTCACCGAGCCGACACTTGCGCTCGTGCCTCGCGCCAAGTATCGGCACGGTTCCGCCGCATCGCTGGCCGGACTCGTCACTTTGCGCCCGCTCCATTCGCTGCCGCATCCGCCTCTGACGGTGGATTGCTCCCGCTCATTTCGACGGCCGCAAACTGCCGAGACCGGCAAAGACAGCGTTGCGCCCGGAGGAATCCAGATGGCCGCGAGACTTCGTCCGGCCAGCAGAAGAATATCGGCGCGAGGCGTTGCCTGTCGCCGAAGAAGACGACCGCAATAGCACCGCGAGGCTGCGCCCGGTGCAGCAAGACGTCAGAATTAACCGTGAGACCGGCCAGTTTTGGTCGCTCCGCTAATCTTCCACTGCGCAAGCTCCGTTCCAGAGCGCTGCACTTCCAAAACCGGCCGGACTCACTGCACCAACCAAATTGGTCTGATACTCCGCTGTTGGGCTGCGCGATCTGCTCGGCTCGGATGCCCTGTTCCCACATCCGGCCAGCAGAAGCGCTTCGCTCCAATCAGCGGAGAGTCAGAGGAATTGGCTTCGCGCTGGCGCGACTGCGCCGGCAATTGAAGTGCCCCGGCGAAATGGTTGAGGCGGCTCCGCTCTAGGGTTGGCATGGGGGAACATCTCCGGCTACGGTGCTCGCAAGCTGCGCGCCTGGGCCTTCGATTTGCTTCCGGGACCGAACCCAACACATTTTGTGTGTGACCCTCCGGTCATTTATTCCGGGCGCACAGGGAACCCGCGAGACCCTGTGCTGGAAGTAAATGACACACAAAATGGCGTTGGGTATCAGTCCCGCGTCCGCACTGTCACGGTGATTGCGGCTCATCCCTGCGCCCCAACATTCGCGACAATCACCGCGCCAGCTTGACGGCATCCCGCACGCCAACCCCGTCGCTCCGCCTTGAACTGGATTGGGCCGGGTCAATGCAGTCAGTTTGTTCTCGCTACGCTTCCAAGTCAGTTTGCTCCCTGCGGTCGAAAAAAAGTGGGTTGGTTTTTTTGTGTAGGCAGCTTCGTTTTCAATGCCGTTTTTCTGCAAGCCCGTCACTCGTTCGGTCGCCTTGTCACGGCCTCGCCTAAGACACCAGCCCGCCTTGCACGGTGCCCTCTGAAGCCTACGCCCATGCAGGAGGGCTGGAGGCTCGGCTTTTTCGCGAACAAGGCGACCGACGGATGACGGGCGAGCAGTGCAGAAAAAAAAAAGCATATGAAAACTACATCACAAAAAAAATCGAACAGGCTCCCTCAAGAATCAAAGCTATCAGCGCAGGCCGCGCAAGCGCAGCCCACAGACGCACCGGCCAAGCCCGACAATCGCTTGCCGATTGATACCGAGGCACGGAAGAAAAACCGGACGTTGCCGACCGAAAAAGTTCTGGCCTTGCTCCAGCAGCAAGACCGCCGCTTGTGGGAGCTTGCCGAGGTGGTTGGCAAGTGGATTTGGGTTTCATTCAGTGAGCAGCCCGCACCCACCGTCCGCCAGACTTTGGCGCAGCTTGGCTTTCATTGGAATCGCACGCGGCAGGCGTGGCAGCACCCGTGCGGCCAGTTCCGCTTGAGCAGCGCGGGCGACCCGCACGAGAAGTATCAATCCTACCAGCCCGCCGACATGACCACCAACTGACCACCACAGGGCGCAGTGACAGTGCGCCCACCTTTTTTATGACCAACATTTTCACCCTTCGCGCTGGCGACCTTGTCGAGTATGCCGGCCAGCCCTGCCGAGTTATCCGCGTGAGCGAGTCCGCCGCCGTCGTTGCGGTGGTGCAGAAGCCGCGCACCATCACGCCGAGATTCGGCAAGCCGGTGACGATTCAACCCGCGCCCAAGCTGGAGCGCATCAGTCCGCAATCAGAAATCCCCATCCTTAACCGCTGATTTTTATGTGCATCGCCACCGCAGAGTTTTCAAACACTGGACTTTATCGCGCCGTTTATTTCGACGGCCCGCAATCCGACCGTGACGCCGAAGGCGAGGAAATCCCCGCGTGGACGGTCTATGTCGGCGACGCCGACGCCGAGCCGACCGGCCAGATTTACACCTTGCACCATTTCAAGAGCGCCGAGCTTTTGGCGCATCGCATGGCGGAAGACCGCCGCCTTGACCTTATCCACGACGCCACCCCCGCCTGATTTGCAGCAACACAACACACAACCAAGAAAGGAAAACACACCATGAACACAGACCAGAACCTAGACCCGCAAGAAGCCCTCGCCGCCGTATTCGGCGAGCCGAAACAAGTGGCCGACGGCATCACCGCCTTTGGCCCTGTCATCTACGCCTACACCCGCAAGCAAGCCGTCGCCGACGGCGTGCAAGTGGACGTGACCAAAACCGCAAAGGAAGCCGGGATTAAATTTCCGATGTTCCTGACTCGCGCCGTGTATGACACCTATGTGACCGTCCCGCCGGACGTGACCGGCCAAGACGAAGCTGGCCGCTTATGGGATGTCGTATGGATGGCGCGCTTTGCCATCCTTCGCGCCCACGGCCACACCGACCGCTGCCCCGTCGCGCTCTACGTTCGCAACGACAACCGCGCCGCCAAGCTGGTGAAGTTGATTGCCCAGTGCGGCCCGCTCGACATGGACGACCCGCAGCCCGCCATCACCGTGATGATGCCCGACGAAGATTGACCCCAACGCCGCGCGCGTGACAGGCGCGCGGCCCTTTCCCATGAAATTTTATCCCCACATCAAAGCCACCTGCCGCAAAATCACCCCGCGCCGACTCGCCGACGCCCATCGTGCCTTGCAGCGACAGGCCGACGCCGTCGCCTTGTTCCCCGAACTCCAGCCCACGCAGACACCGCATGAGAGATGCGAGCAGGCCGACCGCGAGACCATCGCCATGGTTCAGCGCTGGCGCGACCGTGAAGCGGCCAATTGGAAACGCGCCCGCCGGATATTCCGCGATTTGCCGACCGCGACCCGCGCCCAAGTCGAAGCCCGATTTTGGGGCAACCGTTTCATGCCCAAGACTGCCGTTTATCTCCTTGAAACCATCCGCGCCGTGAGCGCCGCCTGATGGCCCGCAAAAAATTTCGCGGCTGACGCCCTTTGAGGGTCGTCAGCCGCGCAGCCATCCGGCGGTTGGGGATTCACGTCATCCCCAAACCCCGGCGCCAAAGGTCGAGCCCTTTGGAATCCGCCAGATTTCTAGCCTCCGGCATCTTGCAACCTCGGTGCGGTTGGACGACACTGCCGACATGAATGTTTTCACGACCGACCACCCGATGGCTTCGCAGCCATCCTGGTTCGACGCGAAAGCTCATCCGGTTCTATCCTATTTTGGTGGTGTCTTGTTGTTGGCGCTATTGCTCTCGCCCCTGATCCTGTTCGGGCTCTATGAATATGCCATGACTGACATCGGGGCAGACAATCCGTTCCCGGAACCGGGTTGGGCGTTGCTGATGGGGAGCATTTTGGCTTTTGTTCTCGGGCTTTTTTGTGCCTGCCCACTCCTGTTGGCCTATCGGCTGGTTGCACGGATCTGGCAACGCGGTCAGACCGTCGCGTCTCAATGAAGACCCCGTTGTTCATCGTTGTGGGTATGTGCGTGGTGCTGGCGAGCTGCTCGACCGCCAAGCGGGGTAACATCCTTGACGTGCATGACCGGCCCTCGCCAGATGGCCGTTTTGTTTGCACCGTTTTCGGCGAAATCTTCCACGACACCACCGGCTACCCGCGACACGTAGAGTTGCACCGTGCCGGCGAGAAGCGCGGCTATCCCGGCAATGTTTGTATCGTGCCGGTGGGCAGCAGCGTGGAGGCGGTCTGGACTTCGCCCACAAATCTGGCAGTCAGGTTGCAATTTGAAACGCGGGGCATAATTCCAGCGTGCACCAATATCATGGGGGTCACGGTCACATTCTCGGAGCTGCCAAGAGTCAGATACAACGATTCTCAGAAGTCGCCTCCACCAATCATAGTCCCCGCAACTTCCGCTGAGTGATCGTCCGTGCTTTCGTCGCCACCAGATACCGCAGAGCATCCGCCGCATCATCGCCCCCAATACCATCTTCGTCGGCGTCCACCTTGAGAACGTCCTCGGGGCGATTCGGATCGTGCTGGAGCGCGGGCAAAGTCTCGGCCAGTCGGGCGCACCGCTGGTGAACAAACAGTGTCGGGCGGATACCGGCATCCACGTCACCAAACCGCGTCATCAGTTCTGCCCAACCGTTGAGCCGGTCGGTGTTCGCCACGCGCAGATTGATCCCCAGCTTGGCGTATTGCGCGGCCACGGTGGTCCCGTCGCTCTGGCGTGAAAACACATCGGCGCCGGCCACGAACCGTTTCAAGTCGCCGATTTCCAGTTTCCGGTCGCCGATCTTGTGCCGGGCCAGCATCGCTTTGATGCCTTCGGCGTGACGTTGCGGGAGCCACAATCGTTCCGCGTGTTCGTCCACGATGAAGATATTTCCATCACCATCCGTGCAGCCGAGCAGCGCGACGGTGTAGTGAGCAAAACCGTAATCCATCGCGCAAAACCATTCCCGCGCCCGCGTCTCGTCAAAGTCGGAAATGAAATGCACTTCGCGGCGGAGCGTTGTGAAGAACTGGCCGGCGGCGATGTCCCAATCACCGTCCAGCCAGGCGCGGCGCTGCCAGCCAGTGAGACCCTGAAGCACGCGGATGTATTCCGGGTTGTTCCAGCGGTTATCCGTCACTCGCGCCGCGATGAAACGCGTGTCAATTTCCTTCCCGGCCTGAAAAGGCACGATGAACCGGTTTCGATACCAGCCGTGACCGACGCCGCCGGGGTTCGTGGTCGAATAAATGCGCGGACGCCAGTTCGGTTTCGACGTGCGGCAGCACGTCGTGATGTCCTGGTATTTCCGCGCAGTGAGCGTGGTGGCCTCCTCGATGCCGATGATGTCGTATTCCAAGCCGAGGTAAGCATCAATGTCCTTTTCGTTCTGGAAATGCCCGGCAATGATGCGCGAACCATTCTTGAAAGTCAGGATGCCCCGGAACGCCGAGAACTCATGCGGCAAACGGTAAAACAGCTTCCGCCGCAGATCTTCAAAGTGCTCCAAGTTGGCCTTGCCCACCTTGCGGAGCAAAAGACATTTCAGCCCCGGCACGCGCTGGCAATCGTCCACGCCCATCTGACCGAGCAACCAATGCGATTTGCCACCGCCGCGCGCGCCGCCGTAGCCGATGGCCGTCGGCCCATTGGCGCGGTCGCACAGTCGCGCGGCGGCTGACGCTGCGAGCTGGCGTTGCTGGAAAATCACATCGGCGGCCTGGAACCGGTCCATTTGGTCCCTCGGACAGCCCACGCGTCGGCCAATCAAGAAATAGCGTTCCCAAGGTGTCATGGCTTCACCTCCTCCACATCCACGATGGCTGGCCGGTCGGCCAGTTCCTCTGGCAGGGGATCCCCATAAATCTTTTCGAGCGCGACCGTAACCTCGACGCGAACGGCCGGCAGATCATCGCCCTTGCGCTGTTCGCCGTCGCCGAGGCCCGTCGCCAGCCGCCCCAACTTGCTGGCGATTTCCAGCATCCGCGCGATGTCGGCCAGGTTGGCGTAAACCTTTTCGCGCTCCATGTAAGCGTCGAGTCCGCGCTTGGCGGCGGCGATGGCCCGCTCGTGCATTTCCCACTCCGTTTCCTTGAGCTTTTGCTCGCGGGTTTCCCAGACCGCTGCATTCCGGCGCGCCGCCGCCTCGATCGCTTCACGCTCGACAATGGCGAGGTGCGCGCTATGCGCCGCCACCCGCGCCGGCCAGTCGAACTTCTTCGACCAATCCCCGATAACTGTAAGACTTTTGTCCAGCTTCCGTGCCACTTCGCGCAGACCACGCTGCGGACCGAGACTCAGATACAAACTGAACGCCGCGAATGCTTTTTCCGATTCGCGCGGCTGTTTTTCAAACATTAAGGGCATAATTCATTCCTTTCATTGGTGGCCAGTGCGGCATGCACCCTTTCTTTCACTTCCTGCATGGTTTGGGCGACAGACAAACGTTCGCCATCGGGTTTCCACCAGTGATAACGCTCTGGCGAATCAAACGGGATCACCAGCGTCCCATCGGCGGTCAGGTAAGGCAGCTTTTGAACGGATGAAGGCGGAGGTTCAGCCCCTTTCCCCTCAATTACGGTTGGGACGGCACTTTCTGTCTCCTTATACATATGAGAGAGATTTTTTTTATACGCGTTAGGGTTAGATAATAGTGTCCCAAGAGTCCCGGTTTTATCCGCTGGCAAGGGTAATTCCAGTTCACAGCTTTTAGCCGACACGGGTTTTGCTGTCCCAGCCGTCCCAAGTCCTTCGCTCGCGGGAGCGGGAGAAGGTGGCCGCAGGTCGGATGAGGGTTGTGGGGAAAATTCGGTCAAGGCCGCCTTCACCGACTTTGGCGCTGGAGTGGCCGAATGGTGGCCGTGCGCAAGCACCTTGACGCGCACGGTAAAAGTCCCCGGCGTTCTGTCGCCAGCGAGTGCGAAGATGCGTTTGCGGTGGTCGCCATCCTTCGGATGGATACAGCAACCGAACCGGCCGTCGGCCAAAATGCGGAGGTGTTCGCCCTTGCGGTCGTTACCGCCTTCGGCGCAGGCCGGGCACCGCGCCTGGACGATGCCGTTCTCCAGCTTGCGAACCTTTTCGAGTTTGTTGAGGTTAAGACTCATTCACCGCCCTCCAGTTGGAGGTCGGTGGCCTCCAGCAATTGAACCTTGCGCCAGCCGCGATTCGACTTTTTGCCGTCGCGCTCGATGGAATGGGATTTCGTGGCCTGAAACAGCTCCAACATGAGATCGGGCAACGTGCGCTCCACGACCGTCGTGGGCAGTGCATTCCAGCTCCGATCCGCGCAATATTCCGCGTAAGCCTGGCTGATTTCGCCGGTTGTCACGTCGCCATAAGCCGATTTTTGCAACCGTTCGCGGAGGAAACAGCGCAAGCTGTCGCTTTCGGCCAGCAGCGAATCCATCCGGCCGCGTTGCGTCTCGGTCAGGGCAAAATCCCCAGTGGCGGCGAACTCCGCCTGCAGTTTCACGAAACCAGCCAGCGCCCAGCGGAGGATGCCGCTGCCTTCCTCGTGCAGTAGCGGAACATGAAAATCCAGAATCCGATTTTTCGGCGGTGGGTTCTGGTAGCGGACGATGAGCAGCCGGCGGCGCCACGCGCTGGTGTCGCCTTCGAGCCGAACGCGCAGGCGCGAGTTGCACGTCATAACGACGTTGAAGTTGCCGAACATCGGGAAATCGCCGTTCAATCCCTTGCCCTCGCCAGAGAGCGGATCCCCGCCCACCAACGATTTCAACATGCTCGCACCCTTCTGCATCAGGAAATCGCCGGCCACGTCCGGCCCGATCAGCAGGGTCTTGCCGCGAAACCGGAACGTCTCAAACCGTTCCAGCAGACATTCCGTGCGGAGCTGATAGCTGTTCGTCAGGCCGACCAATGACTGGATGATGCGAACCAGCGTGCCCTTGCCACCATTGGCCGTGCCGTCGAGAATCATGAAGCGCTGCGGCAGGTTGTAACCGAATAGTGCCAGACCGGCCCAGCGTTGCAGCAAGTCGGCATCGTCCGGCTCGACGGCGGGATAAATCAGTTCGTTCAGGAAGCGCGGACACTCCGCGTCCGGCTTGAATTCATACGGCGAACGGTTGCGGGAATAATCCTCCGGCGAAAAGCCGCCGAACGTCACGTCGCCGTCATCGCCGAGGCGAATGACGCCGTTGGCGACATGGATGAACCGTTGCTTCGTCAGGAAGACGCCGCGCTTTTCGGCAATGCCCATCAGTGCCGCGACCACTGCCTTGAGCTTCGTTTGCGTGATCTGGATTTCGAGCGAGAACTGTTGTGACTCCCGGCTGACTTCCAAAATCCGCGCGGAAATCGCCTCGCGGATGCTCTCCGGCGTGATGCTCTCCCACAGGCCGGTGTCTTCGGCATAACGGAAGAACGTTTTTTCGTCCGGGTCGAACAGGACGCGATTTTCGCGGGAGAACAGCGCGGCCCAATACCGTTCGTTGATGCCGGTCACGCGGCCATCTTTGTTCGTGTAGAACGGCTGGCCAAATTCTTTGGCCAGAGCTTCTTTTTCGGCGCGGGCAGCGGCGCCCACCCAGGGCAATTGCCAACCCTCCGGCCAGACGATGTCCGCAAACGCCACCGTCACCGGCGGAGCCTCGACGGTGAGCGTGTAATCCATGCCGGCGGGATGCTGGCCATGAATCGTCGAAAGCCGCTTGTCCGCCCGCCACTCGAAATGTTTATGGTCCGGGTTGCAGCTCTCGGGGAAATCCCCCTCGACACGCAACCAGACCATACCACCGCGGCTGCCGCGCGAGCGCGTCGTCGCCGCCAGCTTCGGATTGACCGCGAGAAACGCGGCCAGATCCGCATCGGCGTCGAAATCAATCGCGCACAAACCGCCCGACGCCTGGCCGAGGTAAACGGCCAGATTCGTCTGGGGTAGATTGAGCACGGCGCGGTAGGCGTCCGTCTTGGTGGCCTCGAACGGCCGCTCGGTGTAAGTCACCAGCGGCTTTTTCGTGCCCCATTCGCACGGCACGAAAAACGTGCCCGTGCCCAGCAGCGATTCAAACTTTTCGAGCGGATTCATATTGGGCGCGCACTTCCTGATGTTCCTGGATCATGTCTTCGACGTAGTTGAGCCATTCGCGGCGTTTGAACGGATCGTCAATCACCTCGGCGATGGCGCGACAGTTCATCAGCACGGTCTGCTCCTCGTAGAGTGGCAGCAGATAATTTTTTCCATACCGCTCCAGCTTCGATTTGAATTCCGGCCCGATGCCAAATTCGCCGGGATCAATCCACATGTTGCCATCCGGGCTGAAAGCCAGGGCGACATAGCGGATCCCGCCTCCGGGGCAGGAAACCGGCGTCATGAAATAATCCAGCCGGGGTGTTTTAACTTTGGTTGCGTTCATAATTACTCCTTTCAATTTTTATCGGTGGCCGTCCGCAAGGACCTTTGTTGTTCAATCGTGTTGGCCGTCCGCAAAGACTTCACGCACCGCAGGCACGTCACCTCGCCCAAATCCATCTGCCAATCGCGGCGCTTGCGGTTCTTGCCCACGCCGCACCGCGCGGCCCGGTCGAGCAGCCGGTGCACCTTGCCGCCATCAAATAAAGTCGCGTTCATATCAGGTTTTAGGTTTCAGCGTTTCAGTTTTTGCCTTGATAGAACTCGATGGCCTCGGGCGACACATGGACGCCCTTGAACCATTCCTTGAAATTCAAACCGGCCAGCGACCGCACCCGCGACACGGCGACGTAAGCCTGTCCCGGCTCACGCGCGGCGCGGATGTCGAGATAAGCGGCGTCAAGCGTCAAACCCTGCGCCTTGTGAATCGTCATGGCCCACGCGAGGCGCAGCGGGAACTGGCTGAAACTCGCCGAGCTGTCGTCGTTGTTGTCGTAACGCCAGGTGAACCGCTCGACGTTGATCTCGACACCGGTCTTGGCCACAACCAGCACCGAGTCGCGCGAGACGGCCAAAACAGTTCCAATTTGGCCATTCACGAAAACCGGTTCATTCCGGCCCGGCTCATTTTTATTTACCGTAAACATGACCATGGCCCCCGGTTTCAAATGCAGCGTTTCCGGCGTGAGCAGATTTTTGGTGAGATATTCCCGCTGCAATTCCGGCCCGGTCTGTTGCGCTGTCAAAACACTTTCCTCGCCGGGCAGCTCGGCAAGCTGGAAATGATTCCACTTGTCCACCTGCACGTTATGCGTGAACAGGCGCGACATCGTGGACGGCGGATTGCTCCGCACGCGCGACTGCAAAATGCGTGCGGTATCGCCCCACACGCGACCAACACGAAAATCCGCCAGCGCACGAACAAAGCCCGGTTCATCCTGTCGCCGGACTTTGTCCAAGACGAACGTGCGGAACTCCGCCGCCGCCCATGCCGGCGATTGAAACGCCCAATCATACGGCTCCGTTTCGGATTTGCGGACGGGTGGTAACTGAAGAAAATCGCCGGTGGCGATCACCTGACATCCGCCGAACGGCACATCGCGACCGCGCAGACGGCGGAACAGGAATTCCACAAAGTCAAACAGCCGGCCAGGCAGCATGGAGATTTCATCAATCACCAAGACTTCGCAGCGGCGCACGCGGTTGAACCCGGCCTTGATGGACGGACGCGGATCGCGTTGCAGTTGGTTGAAATAATCCTCGTTCGACTGCCCCGCTGCCGGGCCAATCATCATTCCGCAGAAGCGGTGAATCGTCATGCCGCCCACGTTGAGCGCGGCCACGCCAGTCGGCGCGGTGACACTGACGCGGCGCTGGTGGCCGGCCGCAAGGTCCGCAATAAAAGCCCGCAGTTGCGTGCTTTTGCCCGTGCCGCCCGCGCCGGTCAGAAAACAATTTCGGCCGGCCTGTGCCGACGCGTGGAAAAGATTTTCCGGCGTCAGCACCACGTTGGTCAGCGCCTCATACTCGGCGTCCGATGGTAGCACCCGCGTCTCGCGGGTTCTTTTCGGCGTCTCGCCGAAAAGCTCCCCTGGACGTTCGGCGTTGAATGTTGGTTGTTGAATGTTTTCCATATCAGTTGTCGCTGTATTGATCGTCGGTGACTTCGTCACCGGTCTCGTTGAACCCCATGTCGCGGAGCGCGGCGGCCAGGACATCCGGCCGATGCCGATACATTTGCATCTGCCGGACGCAGTCCCAGTTACCCCGCCCACGGCTGTGTGCCGTAAGCTGGCTTTTTTCCGGGCGAACGTTGCGGGACAGATCAACGGGCGCGTGTGCGGTGTAAGTGTGCATAACAGTGGTGGCAGGTGCGGCTCGCACCTAGTTGAGGTGATGGTTTTGCCAGGACATGAGGCGCCGAAAGCGGCGTTCCTTTTCACGCCGGCAATGCGCTTCGGCCTGCCGAATCGTCCAACGATGCACGACACCCAGAACCCGGAACCAGAGCTTGTCAAATTTGCGATTCATATTTGCCCCCTTACACGACCACGCCGAGCACGTCGGCAATCTTGGCGGTGAGTTCGATGTCATTGCGCAGATACGCTTCCGCCTGTTGGCGGTTTGTCTGCCACAGTTCCGCGAAAGCTTTGCCATCGCCGTTCTTCGCGCCCACCCCGAGGTGGCGCGCAATTGAGTCCAGAGATCCTCTGGCCTGCCGGTCGCCGAGCTGCCACGCATCGCGCAAGTCAACGACCTGGTCGCCCCAGTAACGTCCACGCCGGATGCCGAACGGCACCGCGATGCGATGCTTCCACGACCGGCGAATCAGAAACGGCAGGTCGAAGTTGCAGATGTTGAACCCGATCAGGGGATTGATGCGGCCCATGTCGCCGCGCGCGGCCTCCCAGAACTCGCGCAACGTCTGCGCCTCATCATCGTGGCCGATGACGAAAAACTTATCCGTCTCCAGGTCGAGCATGCCGATGGCGATGACCCGCCCCGTGAGCGGGTCGAGTGCCGCCTTGTCGAAAAAGTCGCGGCGGTGATTTGCCTCGGCCTCGGCAATTTTCTCCGCGATCTTCGCGGGATCCTTCAGATTGCCCGTTTTAACTTCCGCCGGATCGAACGGTGGGAGTAGCGCTGATAACTCGCTTTCCGCCAGAGGCCCGGTTTCCACGTCAAATACAATGGTCTGTTGCATAAAATTCCTTTCGGGTAGCACCCGCGTCCCGCGGGTTGTCGGCGGCGTCTCGCCGCCGACTCCCCCGGACGCGAAGTAGGTTCAGTAAGGGACGTTGTCATCATCGGCACTGGTTCCGGCCTGCGCGGACTGCCAATGTTCCAGCGCGGCCATGAGCCGTTTGTCATCCGCCGTCGGCTTGGCGTTCGCCACGGCCGTCGGCAGCCAGTTCTGAATCAGCGCGCCGACCTGTTCCGGCGAGAGATCACGGACCTCCAGCCCCTTGCATTTGCCGACGTGAATCTTGGTGGCGAGCAAGTCACCAACGCTGCCGCCGGCCTGTTCCGCCCGGCGATAACCGCCGTGATGGCCTGCAGGCGCTGCCTGCCCAGCGCCGTCCTTCGGCGGACGGTCCTTGAGGCGGATGTATTTGCCGGTGGGTTTCAGCGGATTACCGCTCTTGTCCGGCGTGCAGGCCGCGATGTTCGCGTAGGTCTCGCCGTCCTTGTGCTCATGCACCACCACCAGTTGCGCGCCCATGCCGACGAGCACCTCGGTGTCGTAATCCGCCAGCTCCGGCTTGGTCAGATCGCGGCCGTAGAGACCACGGATGAATTTGCGAAGGTTGGATTTCTCGCCGAGCGTCGGCGTCATCCGGCGCGACCAGACGCAGAAGCGGCTGCCATCCGGCTTTGCCATGTCCACCTCGAACACCACGCGGAACACCTCCTGTTCGCCGAACTGGCTTTGCTCCTTGCGGACCGGGGTGACATCCACGATGACCGCGCGACCGGTGAATTCCGGGCAGGGTTCAAAGCGGGAGTTGGGATTTGCGATTTTCATACTGTTTGTTCTTTCTTGGTTGTTGTTTGTTGTTGTCCCTCCGGTGGCAACACGCCACGGAGGAAATTGAAGAAGGTCTCGGCGGTCATCGTGATGAGCCACGGCGCATGGTTGCGCCGGTGAGCGACGATCCACGGCTTATGCTGGCCAGCGGGGGCACCCCGGCCGGCGTCGCGTTCGGCCTGGGCGCAGGCATCGGTGAGATTCAGGTTTTGCACGCGCTTCACCTCGACGTGCAGCCACGCCAACGCTTCGCTGACCACGTCGGGGGAATCGGGGGACCCGGAGAATTGCTGGCCACGCCGGGCGTCAAACCCGTGGTCGCGCAGCAAAGCTGCGAACTCCCTTTCACCAACCTTGCCTTTGTTCCTGGAATTCATATTTCGATTGGTTCGTGTATTTCGCGGTTAAGAATTGGTGGCCAGTGCGGCACGCACCTTGCAGGTGGCGGCCAGGTGTTGCTCGACCTCGGTCCACTTGAACCGGAGATAAATCCCGATGCGATACGCCGGCAGCCGACCGTCATTCGCCATTTCCGAAACCGTGCGCGGACTCAACTTGAGCCGCTTCCCGACCCCATTCGGGTCCAGCAGTTGTTCACTTGGCGGAATAGGCCCATCATTCACTTGGTAGGGCGCGTCACTCCTGTGCGCGCCGCTTTCAGCTTTCCGAATTTCAGATTTCAGCTTTTGCGATTTCCGGCGTTTCGTTGTTTTGGCGTCGTGGCCCATGTAAACGGAAGGCCGGTCAAGTTGGAGCGCTCTCGAAAATCAAAAACGCCCGTGGATAGGGCGTTTTATCAATTTTTGACCGGTCAAGTTGGCGGTCAAATTTGACCGGTTTACGATTCGGCCTCCGTGTCATCTACCAAGCCACGACGGTAAATGGCGCGCGCGCCGGTGTTGGTGTAATTGTCATCCAGCCGCTGCAGATGATCCGACATCGCGCGGAACGATTCGGGCTTTTTGCGGGTCACCCGCTCAATGAGCCGCAGCCGGCCCATCACCGTGCCCTTGGAGCAGCGGCATTTGCTGGCCACTTGTTCCGCCGACAATCCTTCGATGCAGTAATGGCGGAAAATCGTCAGCGGCGTCGGCGCTTTTTGTTTGCCGGTGGCATCCAATTTAACCATCAAGGCAAAGGCTGCTTGAGCGACGTTCAAATCTACGGGCGGTTCCACGCTATCTTCCATCCTCCAACTGCCATCTTCGTTCATGCCCAGCGCACGCTGCACGGCGGCAAACTGCTCCGGCGTCGCGTTCATCAAACGCAACAACAGTTCAGTTGGAATCGCCGTTCTCATTTCAACATTAGCCCGGAGTCAACCGGTCAATTTTGCTGGGTTTAGGTATGTTCCGGTTAGAGACAAAGCAGGACATTTTGCTGGTGGCCCACCGCAGCTTGCGGTTTGCAAAACCGACAAACTTGCGTAAATTGAGAACCTGTGAGCAAAAAAATAACGTGGCCGGTTGCCCAGCCTTTTCATTCATCGGATGCGACGTTCCCCGCCGCGCTGCCATTCGTCTTTTCATTTCAGCTTTCCGCTTTCACGATTTCCGCTTTTGTTTTATGAGCTATTTGTCCGTCGCCCTCCAACGTCACAGCGAACGTCGCCGGCTCACCCAGACCGACCTCGCCAAATTGTGCGGCATCTCCAACAGCTACTTCAGCCGCTTTTTCAGCAGCGCCACCGGCGAAATGTCCGACGACCATTTTATCGCCGTGCTCAAGGGTTTTGCCACCGACCCGCAGGCCCAAGCCGAACTCGTCGCCGCTCGCTGCATGGATGTCCGCGTCGGCCCCGGCTCGGAGTTGGTGGAAATCATGGTCAAATCCCCGGAGGCCAGAACCAAGGTCCCATCGCCTGCCGTGCCGGTTGTCGAATTGAGCCATGAGACTGAGCGCGCGTTTGCGTGGTTAAGAAGCCAGTGCCCGCTTAATCCCGATCTGGAGAAGCACCTGGTCGGCTACGCGAAGTTGATGGGGATGAAGTGACCGGCGTCACCGAGATGCTCATACAGGCTTGCCGGTGGCCCGTGCGACTCGCACCGTTCATGAGCCGCACCTTGATAAAGCAACTCAGCCCGGTTTCCCACTTTGCCGCCGCGCGGGCGACTTCCGGCCATTGACTCCCCTTTGCCGTGCGGATCGTCCGCATCACATGGCACAAAAATTTCCGTTCGCCCAGCGGCAGCGATTCCCACCATTCCAACCGCCGGACTTCCGCTTGTTGTCCGTTTTCTTTTTTCAGTTTCATGTCCACATTTTAAGTGGAGGGGTGGGACAAATAGAGGGTCAGGCCAGAAGTAATTTTAGAAAGTTATTCACAAAAAACCGCCCAAAACAAAATCCGCAAAGCCCAAGGCAAAACCCGTTCATTGGCAAGGCCAGACCGCTGGGCTGTCTGGCCCGGACTTCCCGCTTGCGCGACACCATCAATCACTCAAGAATTGCACCGGAACATGACCACGATCAAAAAAACCGCGCCGTTAACGCCGGCCCGTTTGGATTGGCCTTCGGCGGTCGGAAATTTTCTGCTCAATTTTGGTGCGCTGGATATGGGAGTTTTGGATTTTCTGGAGTCGAGTTTGTCCACGGAGGAATTTGCGAAAGTCAGGGATTGGCACCTGCGCGACCGCATTGAGGTCATCATGAAGCACCTGCGAACGGGCGGGTATTCAAAGGCAGAACTGGAGGCTTTTGAACGCTTCTTCAACCGGCTCGAACCCATTCGCGAGCTTCGCAACCACATTGCGCATGGAACCATGCGCCTCGGACTGACGGCTGACCAAGAGACTTGGGAGGTAACCTTGTCCCTTCCCCGAGACATTGACGGGACCTATTCGCCCGATGCCAGCCATTTGTCCTTCGACGAATTGACAAAGGCGCTCACCGAATTGACCGGGTTGATCGAGGAATTCAATGAGCTATCCGTCGGCAAAAAATCATAGCTGCTTTCAGCATTTCAGCTTTTGTATGTGGCGCTGCCACCATGCAGCACCATCGCCCCGCCATAGCGCTGCCAAAGTTCCTCGGTCGTCTTGAAAAGCCGTTCGCGCAACTCCACCGGCCGGATGACCGTCGCGTGCGTGCCCCAGCTCAAAACCCACTGCTCGATTTCCTCCAGACAGCTCAACCGCATCTGCAAATGACAGCCGCCGCCGGGCAGTTCCGTCCACACTTGTGACGGATGCCAGCGCCGACCGCGCAGGATGTCCGTCAACCACGCATCCAGCTCGATGACGACCTCGTAATCGCCCGCGCCCGTCATCACGCCCAGGCTGGAATCAAAAAATGTCGCCGGATCGAAATTCTTCGGCACGGTGAAGGTGTCCGGCAGCATCAGCGGGGAACGCATCCGTCCCAGCACAAACTTGCGGATGGTGGATCCCGGCCCAAGTTTCGGCGTGCCGAGCTTCCGGTCGTGGGCGAGTAGATACCAGCGATTATTGAATTGCGTGAGATGGTAAGGGCATACTCGGCGTCGCTCAGCGACTTTCTCGCCCGGCTTGCGATACTCAAATTGCAGCGCCCGCCGTGCGCGGATCGCTTCCGTGATCAGTTCAAACAGCCGCAAATCCGCGTCCTCCGGCGCGAACGGTCGGAACGACATCACGTCATCCAGATTTTGCAGTGTGAACCGCTCATGGTCGTCCAGTTGCCCCATGAATTTTTGAAACGCCAGTTCCAGCGGTTGCTGCAATGCCGTCCCCTGATACTGCTCGATGGCCTTGTGCGCCACGCACAGGGCGAACAATTCCTTTTCCGTCACCGGCACGCCGGGAAACCGCTCCACCGGTTTGGAAAAATAAAAACCGTGTTTAATGTCGTCATAGGCAATGGGCAATTCCCACCGGTCGCGCATGAAATCAAAATCCCGCCGCGCCGTCTTGACCGCCACGCGAAACTCCGCCGCCACCGATGAGCTATTCGGATACTTTCCATCCTGCAGCAGCCCAAAAATCCGTTTCATCCGCTCCAACGGCGGCCGTTTCCGCCCCAGGCCTTCACTCCCTCTCCGCTCTGGGGAGAGGGCCGGGGTGAGGTGCTTCTTGCTCCGGACTCCCGACTTCTGCCTTTTTGATTTCCGCTTAGCTTTCATGTCCCGATGTTGCCACATGGGGTGAGACAAATACAGTCCCACCCTCTATGAAAGAATCACGCCGTTTTCCTTCCAGCAAATCAGAATAATTTTTCCGTGCAGTTTTCGCGCCGCCGTGCATCATGCGTGCATCACGATGCCAAATTCGGTCACCAGTTTCGGTGTGAGGGGCAGCCACGGACGTGGTGCTGCCAGATGCTTCCATGTCCTCTGACCTTACTTTCATCACCAACGAAGCCGGTCAAAGCTTGCGCGACCGTTTCGGCGTCCTGCTCGGCCGTAACACCCGGTTTTTCGATTGTCTGGTCGGCTATTTCTTCATCAGCGGGTTTTACAAGCTATACCCGGCACTCGCCCAGACGGAAAAAATTCGCGTTCTCATCGGCATCGAGACCGACGGCAAAACCTATGAGCTGATTCAGGAGGCGCGGCAGCAGGAACTGGTTTTGGAATCGCACGCGCAGGCGCGGGCGGCGGCGAGCGGGGCGTTGCGGGGCGAACTGGAAAAGTCCGAGGACACGGCCAGTGTTGAGGAAGGCGTCCGGAAATTCGTCGAGTGGATCGCGTCCGGCAAGCTGGAGATCAAGGCTTACCCGTCCGAGCGGATTCACGCCAAGTTGTATGTCATGACCTTTGTGGACGGCCATATTGATAAGGGCCGCGTCATCACCGGTTCGAGCAACTTCACGTCCGCCGGGCTGGTGGACAATCTGGAGTTCAACGTGGAGTTAAAAAATCGTTCCGATTACGATTTTGCCCTCGCCAAATTTAGCGAGCTTTGGCTGCAGGCCGTCGAAGTCTCAAAGGATTTCGTCCAGATCATCGAAAAGCAGTCGCCTTACGCCCAGTTCACGCCGCACGAGTTGTATCTGAAATTTCTCTACGAATATTTCCGCAACGAACTCAATCTGCCGGAGGAGTTGGACAATTCCTATCTGCCGAACGATTTCAAGAAATTGAAATACCAGGAGGACGCGGTGTTGAACGCCGCCCGCGTGCTGGATGAATTCGGCGGGGTGTTTTTGGCGGACGTGGTCGGGTTGGGCAAAACCTTCATGTCGGCGCTGCTGGCGCGGCATCTGGACGGGCGCTCCATCGTCATCGCGCCGCCGCACCTGTTGGACGAGCACAATCCCGGTTCGTGGCCGAATGTTTTCCGCGAATTCGGCGTGCGCGGCTACCGGTGCGAGTCCATCGGCAAGCTGGCGTCGTTGCTGGAGGATGACCTGGACAAATATCAATTCGTCTTCATTGACGAGTCGCACCGATTTCGCACCGAGGACACCCAGAGCTACGAGCTGCTGGCCCAGATTTGCAGCGGCAAGAAGGTGGTGCTGGTCTCGGCCACGCCGTTGAACAATTCCCCGCAGGACATCTTGAGCCAGATCAAGTTGTTTCAGCCGGCCAAAAACAGTTCCATCCCCGGCGTCCGCAACCTGGAGGCGTTTTTCGCCGGCCTGCGCCGCCATGTGAACGGCTTGGATCGGCAGGATGACCGCGAGCAATATTTTCAGGCCGTGCAGGATAACGCCCGCGAGACCCGCGAAAAAATCCTAAAGCATTTGATGATTCGGCGCACCCGCACGGAGATCATGAATTTCTACGGCGCGGATTTGTTGTCGCAGGGCATGAAGTTCCCCGAGGTCGCCGATCCCGAACCGCTCTTTTACGAACTCGACGCCACCGAGAATGGGATCTTTGACGAAACCGTCCGGCTGCTCACCAACGAGTTCAAATACGCCCGCTACAAGCCGCTGGAATATTATCAGGGCGAACACACCCGGCAGGAGGTCCAGAGCCAGGTCAACCTCGCCAAGTTCATGAAAATCCTCACGGTCAAGCGGCTGGAAAGCAGCTTCACCGCGTTCCGGCAGACGTTGGGCCGGTTCATCGCCACTTATGAGCGCGTCATTGAGGAATTCGACAAGGGCCAGGTTTTCATCAGCAAAAAGCACATCGCCAAGGTTTTTGAATTGCTCGAATCCGACGACACCGAGGCGCTGCAGCGGCTGATGGACGAGGACAAGGCAGAAAAACTGGATGCCGCAGATTTTCGGCCCGCGTTTCCCGCCGACCTGAAAAACGACCTGAAAATCCTCCACGCCATCCGCGACCACTGGAAAAAAATCACGCACGATCCCAAGTGGGAAAAATTCGCCGACGTGCTCCAGACCAAGGCGCATCTCAAAAAGGGCAAGGTCATCATCTTCACCGAATCCAAGGAAACCGCCGAATATCTGGCTACGAAGATCGCGCAGGAGGTGGAACCCAGGGTCTTGGTCTTCACCGGCCTGTCGCATGAGGGGGTCCGCGCCGAGGTCATCTCCAACTTTGACGCCAAGGTGCGTCATCCCAAGGACGATTATCGCATCCTCGTCACCACCGAAGTTTTGTCCGAAGGCGTGAACCTCCACCGCTCCCATGTCGTCATCAATTACGACATCCCGTGGAATCCCACGCGCCTCATCCAGCGCGTCGGGCGCGTCAACCGCGTGGACACCAAGTTCGATAAAATTTACACGTTTAATTTTTTCCCCACCAAGAAAAGCAACGACCTCATCAAGCTGCGCGAGGCGGCCGAGGCCAAGATTCATGCCTTCATTGAAATGCTTGGCGCGGATGCCAAGCTGCTGACGGATGGCGAGGACATCAAATCGCAAAGCCTGTTCTCGCGTTTGAACTCCAAGGAAACCATCACCGGCGAAAATGCCGGTGAGGAAAGCGAGCTGAAATATCTCGCCGAAATCCGCGAGGTCCGCGACCAGACCCCCGATTTATTTGAGCGCATCAAACGCCTGCCCAAAAAAGCCCGCTCCACTCGCACCTTTGCCGCTGCGTGTCCCTCGCCCGTGGGAACGGGAGAGGGTGGCCTGCCAAGCCGAGGTTCGGTCAGGCCGGATGAGGGCCGTCAGGGAGAAAACCAATTATGCGCAGCGGCCCCGGTTCTCGCGCTCCCCGCGCTACTCACCTATTTTCGCCGGGAAAAACTCGATAAATTTTTCCTCGCCCCCGCTCCCAGCGCCGAATCCGCCGAGGTGGATTTTTTCACCGCCGCCAAAATCTTGAAGCCGGGCGACGCCACCGAGACGCGTCAGGCCATCTCACGCGAGTTCTACGATTTGCTGGACCAGAACAAGTCGAATTTTCTGACGGCCACCACCGCCGACGGCGGCCAGGCCGAACCCGCCCACCGGGGCGACCGCCATGCGGCGACCGTTTTGAAACGGTTGCGTGCCAAGGAAGTCCGCCGTTGCCAGCAGTTCACCGAGGATGACGAGGAGTTCGTCGGCAAGATCATCCGGCTGCTGGAGGATGGTGCGTTGCCCAAGCGCACCACGCAGAAGGTGGCCGAGGCGCTGAAAAAGGAAATTCAGCCGCTCGCCATCCTGCGGATTTTGCGTCGCGACATCCCGCGCGAATTCCTGCGGATCAGCCCGGCGTCGGCCGGTCAGGGCGGTGCCCCGCGCGAAGTCATCCTGTCCTCCTTCCTCGTCCAATCTGCATGAATCCCGAACTGGCCCGCAAAACCATCGTTGAAACCTTCCGGCAGGAATTCAACGACGCCCGGTTTCTATATTTCATCCGCAACCTCGTCAACCACCTCGACGAGTCCAAGAAACAGACGTGGACCTGGAAAAAAGCCGCGTTCGAGGATTATGTGAACCACTTCACCCGCCTCGGCACCTACACCGACGCGGGCGGGGAGGCCGTGGACGTGCTGGTGATTCATCTGCGCAAGGACACCACGCTGGCGCGCGGCCGCGTGACGTTGCGCAATTTCGTCGCCGATTATCTCGCCACCGGCCACGGTCAGGGCAAGGCGGCGGTCATGGCGGCATTCGTTTCGCCCACCGAGGATGACTGGCGGTTTTCCTTCGTCAAACTCGACTACACGTTTGAGAAAACCGATCTCGGTTTTGTCGCCGAGCGCATCCAACTCACGCCGGCGCGGCGTTACAGCTACCTCGTCGGCAAAAATGAAAATTGCCACACCGCGCAAAAACAGTTTCTGGCCCTGCTCCAGATGCAGGAAGTCAATCCAACCGTAGCGCAGTTGGAAACGGCCTTCAGCGTCGAGAAAGTCACCAAGGAATTTTACGACCAATACAAGGAGTTGTATGAAAAGACCCGGGACGCCTTGGCCGCGTTCCTCGATTCTGCCCCCAAGATTAAGGCGCACTTTGCCGATCTCGGCATCGAGTGCGACGACTTCGGCAAGAAGCTGCTCGGCCAGATCGTCTTTCTCTACTTCCTGCAAAAGAAAGGTTGGTTCGGCGTCGAGCGTGGCCAGTCCTGGGGCAGCGGGCGCAAGGATTTCATCCGCCACCTGTTCACCCATCGCGCCGACTATGTTTCCGGCCAGCGCAAACGTCCGGTCAATTTCTTCAACGACATCCTGGAGCCGCTCTTTTACGAGGCCATCGCCGCGCCGCGCACGGACGAAGACCATTACTATTCCCGGTTCGATTGCAAAATTCCGTTCTTGAACGGCGGCCTGTTCGAGCCGCTTTACGGCTACAAGTGGGTCGAGACGGAAATCCTGCTGCCGGATTCCCTGTTTGCCAACGGCGAACCGACCGGCGAAGGCGACGAAACCGGCACCGGCATCCTCGACATTTTTGACCGCTACAATTTCACCGTCAACGAGGCCGAGCCGCTGGAAAAGGAAGTCGCCGTTGACCCGGAAATGCTCGGTTTGGTGTTCGAGAATCTGCTGCCGGAAAACATTCGGCATTCCAGCGGCACCTACTACACCCCGCGCGTCATCGTCCATTACATGTGCCAGCAGGCCTTGCTGCATTACCTGACCGTCCGCATGGGCGCGACGGACGGCGCGGCAGATTCCTCGCCCACGGGAGTGGAAGATTCCCTTCTCCGCTCTGGGGAGAAGGTGGCCGCAGGCCGGATGAGGTGCGCCCCCATAACCAAATCCGACCTTTCCTTGTTCCTGCGGCTGGCGGAACGGTTCGCCGATTTCCAGGCCAAGGACACCAAAAAACACGCCGACAAACGCCTGCCGGATAGCATCAGCAGTAACGCGGCTCGGCTCGACGAATTGCTTGCCACCATCGCGGTCTGCGATCCCGCTATCGGCTCCGGTGCGTTCCCCGTCGGCATGATGCACGAAATCGTCCGGGCGCGCATCGCCCTGACTTCCTGCTTGGACGGCACCGAGCGCCGCAGCCCTTCGCCCGCGGGAGCGGGAGAAGGTGGCCGCAGGCCGGATGAGGGTCGTCGGGGAGAAAACCAATCAAACGGCGCGGCTACCACCAGCGACCGTTCCCCCTACCACCTCAAACGCCACGCCATCCAGCACTCGCTCTATGGCGTGGACCTCGATCCCGGCGCGGTGGAAATCGCCAAGCTTCGCCTCTGGCTTTCCATGGTGGTGGACGAGGACAACATCACCGACATCCAGCCGCTGCCCAATCTCGACTACAAAATCATGCAGGGCAATTCCCTGCTGGAAGAATTCAACGGCGTTCGTTTGTTTGACGACCGTATTTTTGACCATGCCGAGAAAACGCCGACAGCAAATCGCATTGGCGAACTTTTGGAGCGTCGAAACATGATTGCGAGTGAAGTCATCAGACTCTCCGGCGAAAATCGGCTTACGCGCGAAATGGCAAAGTCTTTCAAAGACGAAGCTGCGCGCCTGAACAAAATTATTCACGGGATAGAAAATCCTGTTAAGCAAACCAGCAATCATCCTGAACTTAAACTCGGACCGCGGGAAATTCTGAAGCACATTCAAGAACTCCACGATAGATTCTTTGACGAAAATTCCCGTGCACGGAAAGATGACTTGCGCAAACAATTGGACAAGTTGGAATGGGATTTTATGGAGGCCTCCCTACACGAGCAGGGACGCACTGAGGCCATTGCCGAATTGAAACGCGCCAGCGCCAAGCACCGCAAGCCGTTTTTCCTCTGGCGACTCCAGTTTGGCGAAGTGTTCCAGCAACGCGGCGGCTTCGATGTCGTCATTGCCAATCCGCCCTACGTCCGGCACGAGGAAATCAAGGAATTCAAACCCGCGTTCAAGCGGACATTTGAATGTTTCACCGGCACGGCAGATTTGTTTGTATTTTTCTACGAACGCTCCGTCAAATTGTTGCGGGACGGTGGCGCGCTGGCGCTCATCACGTCCAACAAATACTACCGCGCCGGCTACGGCGAAAAGCTGCGCGGTTTTCTGGTGCGTGAACTCACGCTGAAACAACTGATTGATTTTGGCGACGCGCCTGTGTTCGAGGCCATCGCCTATGCTTCCATTCTCACTGGGGTGCGAACCGCGCCCACGCCCGACGCCAGCGCGCTTGGCTACACTTGGGAAAACGAAATGCCATTCGACCGCATCGCCCAGATCGTTCCCGAACGCGGCCAGCAAATCCGCCAGAGCGAATTGAAGATTGAAAGCTGGCAACTCGAATCGCCACAGGTCGTGCGTCTGATGGACAAACTTCGCAGCACGGGAAAGCCATTGGGCGAATATGTCAAAGGCAGATTCTACAATGGCATAAAAACCGGCCTGAATGAAGCCTTTGTGGTTGATCGTGCAACTCGCGACAGACTCATCTCGGAAGACAAGTCATCTGCCGATGTGATGAAACCGTTTCTTCGTGGTCGAGATGCAAAACGATGGGGTGTTGTGTCGCCCGATCTCTGGTTAATCTACATACCTTGGCACTTCCCGTTACAAGATGATCCAGCAATTACGAGTTCATCAAAAAAAGCGGAAGTGGAATTCAGGAAGCGTTATCCAGCGATCCATTCTCACCTTGAACAATTCAAGGAAACCCTCGCAATTCGAGACAAGGCTGAAACTGGAATCCGATACGAATGGTATGCTCTCGCCCGCCCTCGATACGAGTCTCACAAAGAGTTCGCACAGCCCAAAATCGTGATACCGACAATCGAGAAGAACACGGCTTATGCTGCCGACTCACGAGGCCACTTTAGCAATGACAAGACAACAATCTGTATTGCAGACAACATCAACTACATCTTGGCAGTGCTTAATTCAAAGGTGCTTTGGTGGATGATTCGGAAAACGGCAGCGACCAAGCAGGGTGGATTTTATGAGTTCAAACCGATGTATGTTTCAGTTTTGCCAATTCCCGCCGCGACGCCGGAGCAGCAAAAGCCAGTCGAGCGCTTGGTTGATCGCATCCTAGCCGCCAAAGCCAAAGACGCCAGCGCCGACGTGAGCGCGCTGGAGCAGGAAATTGACGAGCTGGTGTATGCGCTCTACGCCCTGACCCCGGCAGAAATCCAAATCGTGAAGGGCACTTTACCCGCGACCGCGCCGGAATCCAAACCAGTGGCGGCTACGCCCGCATTGATGCCATTGAGTTACCCGGCGGACGAAACCGACCGATTGATTTGCGCGGCGGCGCTATCGCTGGTGCATCAGGCTGGCGGCATCGGCAGCATGGATCATCTGGACGGCCTGCTCCTGGCCACCCACCGGGATTGGTGCCGGGCCTTGCTGCCAGCGTCCAAGCAGGCCGGTTTTGATGTTGCCGTCGGTCGCGCTCCGCAGGCGTTCGCCTTGCAACCCAATCAAAGCCTCCAGTGGAAACGCTGCCGGGACTATCTGGAGAAACAGCGCCAGGCCATCACGGTGCAGCGGCCCGGTGCCCACGAGCCAATCAGCCGCGCTGCGGAATTTGATGCCGTCAGGAAAACGCTCCCGTCCGGCGTCAATGAAATGGTGAAACATGCGCTTCTGGCCCTGGACACCGTTCGGAAAATTCGCGGCGGCGATCTGTCCGCCACCACGGCAGAGCAGCAAAGGCTGGTGCAAACCTTGATCCCAAAATATTTAGCCACGGAGCCAGTGGCATGACCTGAAATGGACTATGAAAAACAATGACCTTCTTTCCAATGCCGTGCGTCACGAACCTTGGGTGTGGTTGCGGCGGCTGGTCATTGTTGAAAACGGCAACCCTAAAACCAAACCCATTCGGGACATAGCGTTTAACCGTGGTCTTAACATCGTCTGGGCACAGGAACCGGATGATGATGACGCCAGCGTGGAAATCTCCGGGCACAGTGCTGGTAAAACCAGTTTGTGTCGGCTCATCCGCTATCTGCTGGGCGAAAAACAGTTCGCCACCAAAAACAACACCCGCCTCATCGGCAAGGCGTTTTCCGAGGGCTACGTCGGCGGCGAGATCATCGTCGGCACCAAACAGTGGGCCGTCATCCGTCCGCTCAAAAAAGGCCGGTCGTCCTACGTTAAACTGAACGCCACCGTGGAAGAGGTGCTGGCGGATCGTTCCAGCGCCGCCTATGAAAATGATTACCCGGACAAAATCGGACTGACCGCATTATTGAGCGAGTTGGGCAGCGGAACAATCATCGAAACGGGGCAGGACATCAAATGGGAACATTTGCTGGCGTGGTGCACGCGCGATCAGGAAATGCGGTTTCAAGATGTCTATGGCTGGCGCTCGCCGCGCAGTGAATCCGAGTGGCCCGCCTTCCAACAGCCCAAGGCCGACGCGCTGTTTCTCATGCGCGTCGTGCTCGGCCTGTTTCTGCCGCAGGAATTAGAGAAAGAAGAACGGTTGGGAAAATTGAAGCGCGGTTGGGAACTGTTGGAAAAGAAAATTGCCGATTTGGAAAAGGAGCCGGTATTCCGGGTGAATCTTTATGATCGCGAGTTGCGCAACCGGTTGCAGGCGCTGCTGCCTGACAAATCGGGCATTGATGAAATTCCGCTCAAGTCGGGGGAGGCGCTGGGATTGTTCCCTGACTTGGAAGGCACCACCAAGGAAGCCGTAACGAAATTGGAGGTCGGAATCACCGGAATCGAGAAGGATCACAAAACCGCGCAGGTTTCCGTGGATGACCTCGGCGGCCAGATTCGGGAACTGGAAACAAAACAGCTTACCCTCGCCACCTATATCGCTTTGGCGACAAAAGCGAAATCCGAGATTGGCGGTGATCTCGCCGAGCGGGAAAAAATCCGCAAACAGTTGGAGGCTGTCGCCAATGAATTGTGTGTTTATGGCAATGTTTTGTTCGGCGATTGCAGCCATATCAAGAACCGCCGTGACGGTTTGAAAGCCACCGAAATTCAGGATGCCCATGCTGCCGAGCAGAACGAGGCCCGCCAGGCAGAGAACATCGCCAAGGTGGAACGGCAAAAAAACGAGAACGCCGGCAAGATTCGGGGACTGAAATCAACCTTGGAAACCAAACAGCGGGCGCGCGATGGCTATTCGGCGAGCCTTCGCGAAAAGCGCGACGAACTGCGGGATTTGAAACAATCGCTGGCAAATTTGCACTACTGGATCGAAAAGAAATCCAAGCCGGATGAATTCAAGGAATTAAATACGACGCGTGACACGTTGAAACAACAGGGAGAGGCCATTGCCACCACCGAGCAGGATCTGAATCTATTGCTTCAGGAACACAATACCAACCAGCAAAATTTGGCCTCGATATTTTCCACCGCCGTCAAGGAAGTGCTTCCGTCTGGCACCTATGATGGCAAGGTGTTGATGAACGACCGGCAGCTTTCTTTCTCCATCACCCACGGGGCATCCATGAGCGGCGAGGCGGTCGAGACGCTGGCCGTGTTGCTGACGGACATCAGCAGCCTCATTTACAATGCTAAAAGTGAAAAATCCAAGCTGCCGGGTTTCCTGCTGCACGACAGTCCGCGCGAGGCGGATTTGGGCAAGCGGATTTACTGGAGTTATTTGAGGTTTGCCGCGTCGCTGCAAGCAAACTTCGTTTCCTTGGATCAATGCCCGTTTCAATACATTCTTACCACCACCACGGAACCGCCCAAGGAACTGCAAACGGCTGACTGGATTCGGTTGCAGTTGAGCGCATCTAAAACCTCCGAATTATTGTTCAAGCGATCTCTGGCTGATGATGGCGACGGTGAAGTAGAGGAATCTTTATTGAAGGAATAACTATGGCAACCAAAAGCAAAGGCTACCTGAAAGTCCACGAAACCGTGGAATTGACCCTGCGCGGCCTGACCGTCTGGGCCTACACCAAGCGCGGCAAGCTGCTCGGCCGCGTGGACATCAACCGCGCCGGCCTGAAGGCCTACGTCGGCAAAAAATCCAACAAAGTCCTCGGCAACATGAGCTGGAAGGATTTGTTTGAACGGCTCGAAAAATAACCACCGCCATCTATGAGCCTGCATGACGACCGCCGCGTGATTGCCTGCCCGGAATGCCAGACGTTGGTCTTTGGTGAAAATCTTTACCGCCATTTCAAGACGGTCCATCACCGGGAATTATTCGGCGATGAGCTGGTGAAACTGCTGGCCGAGGCGCGGAAAAATCCTGTCAGCGCCAAACAACGTGACGCATTCATTGAACACGTCTATAAAGGCGAAGAAAATCGTCCGAGAATTGAGCGCACACCCGCGTCCATGCGCGGCTGGGATTCCAACAACCCCGGTCGCAAAGTCCACAGTGGCCCGCTCGGCCCCGGCAAAGGTTGACCAGAAACCATCATCATAAATCCTATGGAATATTTATCCGACGCCGACTTGAAAGCGGCCTTGAAACAGTATCGCAAGGATGTCCCCACCGTGGGCACCATTGATGCCGCCACCCTGGACAAGTATCTGGCCGAGGGCCGGATTTGCCGGGGTTGGACGGATTGGGATGGCCGGAAACAATTTTTCCACATCATCAAAAGTCCGGGCAGCTATCCCGAAAAAAGCGTATTTTATGGCAACTCGGAAAGTGAACTGTTCCAAATGACCATCTTTCTGGGGATGCAGCATGACATTCCCCTCAATGACCTGTTAACCGAATAGCTCGCCAGCCAGCCCGATCTAAATTATGAGCACAGACCGCATTCAAGTCACCCTCGGCCCCGATGTCGGCGGCAAGTCGTTCAAAACCTTCAAAGAAGTCTCTGAATGGCTCGCCAAAGAGCGGGAGTTTTGGGACATGCTGCGGGAAGTTCGATCAAATACCAGGGAGGCGCAAATCGTTTGGCAGCCATTTGAAGATTGTTTCCGTCAGCTTGGCGAAATTCTAAACCAATTAGCGGCGCAAGAGCGGGAAGCGGTTGAATGGAGAAAAAGGGCAGAATCAGAAAATGTTGGGGAAGTTCAAAAGCAGGAATTCTTGCGCCGGGCTGATCTCGACACCAAACCCTTCGCCGATCGCATCAAATCTTCATTTCAACAATTCTACCAACGGAATGGGGTCATTCCATCAATCTCGCCACGGGCCAAATTTGTCGCTACGGTGGCGAAGAATTCTGGGCCGGGAGTTGCTCTTTTTGCGACCGGCTATTTAATGCGGACACGCCTGGACTTTGGTGGAACCGAAATGCTTGAGGGTGCCCTCGCGGCATCCTACTTTGAGACGGGAATAACCGACCGTGAACCGGCAGAGACCGAATCCCTCGCCGAACTCCGCCGCTCGTGGCAGGATCAATTCCAGAAAATCCACGACGACATTGCCACCAGTGCCCAACGCCAGTCAGAATTAAACACAGAAACTGGGGCGCAACACCTCAAGCAGCAATCCGAATTCGCCGACCTGATCGCCAAAGAAAAAGCCGATTGGGTTGCGTTGCACAAAACCTACGATGAAAATCTCGCCTTGGCGAAGCCAGTGGAGTTCTGGAAAAAGAAAGCCCGCTCCCATTTCTGGCTGTCTTGGATCTTCGGCATTGTGGCCCTGATAGCCGGTGGTGGCGTATATTGGTTGCTTCACAACCTGTTTCAAGAAACCTTGCGCGTGCCGGATGGTCTGAAAGACCCGGCCGCTTGGCATCCTGAATACTGGCGGCTGGGCGTGATGATCGCCGCCGGCATTTTTGGCGTGTGGGTGATTCGTATCCTGGTTCGTCTGTTCCTCAGCCACGTTCATTTGCTCGCCGATGCCAATGAGCGGGTGACCATGGCGCAAACCTACCTGTCGCTGCTCCGCAGCGACGGCGGTTTGCCGGAAAAAGACCGGCAATTGATTCTGCAAACGCTTTTCCGTCCCGCGTCATCCGGGGTTGTCAAGGACGACGGCGTCCCCTTGAGCTGGATCGAGGCAATCACTAAGACCGGTTCAAAATAAGCCTGTAAAATGGACGCGAACACCCCATCCGTTCCCCCAGCGGCAGCCGCGCATCAGCCAACCATGATAACCCCGCCCGCGCTCACCCGCGAGGAACTGCTTTCCGCCCTCGACGCCCAAATCAAGTATATCACCGACGAGCGCCGCAGTGCCGGCTGGACGCGCTGGGCGATTTGGGGCGCACTCGCCACGCTGACCTGGCTGGCCACCGACCTTTTCAATCGCCCAGAGCTTTCGTTGCCGCCGACAATCTTGCTGGCGATTGGAATTTTTGCTCTCTGGCGGTTGCTGGAAATGGTTGTCACCTTGTTTTCCCCGTCCACGCGGGCCAGCATCGCGCCAACCCGGTTCCGCATTTTCGCGGAGGTCATCAGTTCCGCCCGGCTGGAGCTGCTTGTATCCGGGGTTCGTTACCTTTTGATCATTTTTGCGCTGGCTTGGTTCGGCTTTCATCATGTAACGCTGATGTGGATGTATGCGGTGGCCGCCCTGTTGTTCAACGGTGGGGTTTTCGCCTACGGTTTTCTGCCGCTGGCCTTTCCCACCAAGCACCAAAGCCGGGTGATTTTTGAAAATCTGCCGGCGTTCATTGCCATGGGCGTCCTGCTCGGCGCTTTGATTCAAGTTGCCCTTGAACTCAAACAGTTCACGCCCGGACTCAATCTTTCAGAGGTGCGCCTTGCCTTCGTGTTCAATGCCGTCGCCCACCTGTTTAACTGGCTGGCTTCCGACACCAGCGCCGCCCCGCTGCTGGAACAACTCAAACAGATTCGGCAGGATTTGGCTTTCGGCCGGATTCCGCTCGACGAGGCCGCCCGCCATGCGGATGTGGCGCTTACCGGGTTGAAACTCACGGAGGCATTGCATCCGCCCGTCAGCACCGCGCTGACGAGGACGACGGAGTTGCAATCGCTGTTGTCTGGCTTGAAGGATTTGACCAATGATGCCAATAATCTGGTGGCTGCCATGCGGGAGAATGACCACGAACACCAGGAAAACGGCGAACGGGGTGCCAAGCTGATGCGTTTGCTGGACCGGCTCGATCAGGAACTCAATGGCGTGACGGCCAAAAAGGCGGAGTTGCAAAGTGCGGTGGCCCGGCTTCAAATCAGCAGCCAGATCATCGTCATGTTTTCTCCCGAATCAAAATCGGAAGTTCAGTCCATCACCGCCAAGGTCGCCAGTGCAATCGTGGAGGCCAGGAATGAAGAGGCGAATTCCACCAAGCAAATTGCGTCGCTAAAAAACGCCGCGAACGCTCTGACTCAAAATGTCGCCGGCCAGTGGGAGACATTGAAATTGGAACAATCAAACGAAGCACCAGAGAAAACTTAGTTTTTGGACCTGTTTTATGCGCCGCCAGAAAGAATCCAACCTCGAACTGTTGCTGAAATTGCCGTGGTGGATCAGCGCCGTCTTGGCAGTGATTAGTTTTGTCGCCTTGCGTTGGATCATCCCGGCCCAACTCGACCACAACCAAGCCCTGCATCCGTTCGCTGTTGCGCTTCCCAAGCTGGCCATTCTGCCGTTGGGACTGTTCGCCTTGACTGCCATCGGCTCGTTTCTGTTTTCCAAAAAACGCCGCCGCCTGGTGGACGAGCAAACCAGTCTGGAAAAATTGCGGGAAACGGGTTGGAAAGATTTTGAACACCTCGTCGCCGAGGCGTTTCGCCGACAGGGCTATCAGGTGGAATACTCCTTGGGCCGTGGCGCGGACGGTGGCGTGGATATTGTTTTAAGGAAGCCAGACCGGAAGGTCCTGGTGCAGTGCAAACAATGGAAAGTGTTTTCCGTCGGCGCTCCGGTCATCCGCGAAATGTTCGGCCTGATGACCGCCGAGCAAGCCGACGAAGCCATCATCGTCACGTCCGGCAAATTCACCCGCGACGCCCAAGATTTCGCCGCCGGCAAACCCATCCGGTTAATTGACGGCCCGCAACTCCTCGCCCTCGTCCAATCCGTCCAGACCAACCCCGCCGCTGCTGAAAAGTCAGGTTTCAAGTCTCCAATTGCAGATTTAGTTACCTGCCCGAGTTGCGGCCAGCCCATGATTCTCCGCAGGTCGAAGCGCGGGGCCAACGTCGGCAACCAGTTTTGGGGCTGTTCCACCTATCCCGCCTGCAAAGGCACGCGCAAATTTATCAGCCCGGCCATTTGATCGCCCGCAGCAGGGCAAGTTTTTCGTCTGGTTGCAAAATCACTTGCTGGAACCCGGCATATTGGTGGAATCCAGTGTTGCCGTGTTGGTTTGCAGACGATGCAACTGCATTGCTGGAAGATTGGTTTTCGCTTCGAGGTATTTATCAAAATCAGCGACGGTCGATATTACCAGCGGCCGGCGCCGCGTGATGGTGGGTTCCCCAACTCTAAGACTTAGCAATTCTTTTGTTATTCCCAGCACTCGAACTTCGGCAACGTAATGTGTGGAATCGTTACCCCAACTCACGGTGAAAATTGGCAGCATGGATTTATTGGTGCTGCCAGGCGGATTCCAGATATAGGCCTGCTCAACTCGTTTTTGTGCGCCATACTTTTTTTCCAAAAGCCCGACGTTGACTTCCACAGCCGCCAGCCACTGCGTCGCCATTTGATAGGCTTCATTGGTGCCAATGGCAGAGGAGATTTTAATCCACTCCTGATAGTGCCCGACTTCATCAGGTTGCAACTGGTTCACCACCGAAAACATTCCATCTGAAAAACCAAAACTATAATTGGTGGTTTCAATGGCTCCCTTTGCCGTGATTTTACCTTTTCGGGCTCTATCGATGGCTGATAAGCCCGGGGTCGTATCAGGCATCAACCCAAACCAAGGGGGGCTGATGTGATACTTGACGATGTCAGCCGATTTGATGGGATGAGGCGGCGGCAGTTTCAACTTTTCCGAAAGGAGATTGGCTTCCTGCAACATGCGCTGCAACGCAATGGGGCGGAAAGCCGGCTCCTTGCGGTTGAGACTGGCGATGTAATCAAGTAATTCACGTTCCTTTGGATCTTGTATTTCTGCCGGGACTGCCTGCGCCGGAATGATCTGAACCAGCGTAAGCCAGCAGGCCAACGATAAAAAAAGCATTTTCATAATCATGGACTTCCATACATCATGTCCGGCGCACCATAAATTACCACCGAAGAATCCATTAATACTTGCGCAGAATTGTGAACTCCGGCCAGGGCCCGGTTGACACAGTCTTGGATGCTATATTGCTGGCCTATCCAATCTTCATAAAATCCGCCGATCATCAAAGAATACCACTGCCATTTTTGCGGATTAAAGTTTTTTGTATTTGTGAACCCAACAAAGGCGCGGGAGTTGACACCTGCGGTTCCAAAAAAATTAGTGTTCACCGTCATGGCGGGAATCCCAAACGCTTCGCAAAAATTTCCAGAACCGGCTGAACAACCATCAATGAATACAAACCGGTAGGGGTGGTAATCCGCCGGCTTGGCCGAGGTCAGAAAATTGCCGAGGACCTTTTTGATGTCATAAAAACTGATATTGGAAGCGGGATCGAAACCGCCAATGGCTGATGCGCTTCCGTGCCCAAAGAAATAAAAATTGGGGAACCTGGGATCGGCCAAATAATTCAACAGATTTGTCCTTGCGGCCCCATTGGATAAGGCGAAGGCCGTGCTCTGATCAACATTTCCAGGGGACAAATAACTGCCCAGACCGTAATCGCTGAGAGTGTGGATGATTCCACCCCATACGCCTTCTCCACCCCCGAGCATTGTCAATAGCTGTTTGGATGCGGCGTAGCCGCCGTCAAACGGCCCATAGGCAACTACATAATAATTGTTCCAACTGGCCCCCCATCTTGTTTCTTTTGCCCAAAAGTTGGTTGCCGTTGAGGTTGAGCTCCCGGCCAGTGGCCTTATTTTTCCCGCCGCCATGGTCGTGGATGTGACCGTGAATACGCCGGTAAAATTGGTGCTATCAAAGGTGTGACCATTGCCGTCGGTCAAATCCCAGGTGAATGATATAATGCCGTCACTGGTGGATCCGTTGAAAGTGCCCAGATAATTGGTGTTTTCATCATATAAATCCAGTTGGTAATCCGCTGATGGGGTGGCGATCTCTGCATATACCCACATCTGATCACCGAAGTTGCGGGTAAAATAATTGGGAAATGAAATCGTATTGTTGACGGTTACTGTCACCGGAATGGAATTGGTCACGTCCGCCTGGGTTGTGAAATCCACTTCGGCGGTGATGTCAAAATCACCGTTGGGCATCATGGTTGTGTCCCAATTCATCACCCAATGATAACCATCGCCCTCCGCCGAAGCTCCAATCAGTGGCAAGCCATTGGCGTAAAAAGTGATGCCGGCAATCGCATCGGTTGTGTCCAGCGATAATTCAATCGGCAGTTGAACCGTTCCGCTCAAAACCATGCCATTGGTCATGCCAAAAATGTGAACGCCATTCCTCACTACCCGATAAAATCCCGTTTCCGGTTGCTCCCCTTGGGTTGGCTCATCGCCGCCCCCCGAACCTCCCCCCATCGGTTCAGGGCCATTGAGTTGTAATCGGCTCAACGAGGCTGAGGTAATTGAATAGGCTGAAGCGCTAATCCAGACGTCTGACACCGGATCATAAATAAGGAAGTTGGACATATCCATGCCCGGTGGATACAGCGCCAACGGCACCGCCCCGCCGTTTCCATCAGCCGGCATGGCCAGTGGCACGGGTGGCGCTGCCAACATGCTTGACGCTAAATCAAATTGGCCGCCACGGGCCAACAGAAAATTGCCGCTGCTACCACAATTCGGATACTGGACAATGTTGGAGTGAACAAAAACGGTGCGGTTCGTCCCCATTTCGGCAGCCAACGATGCCGTCAGTGTTTGCCAGCCATTGGTATCGGTGAGTGATCGGCGATATTGCACGATGTATGTCTCGTTTTCAACACTTGGCCAAGTCAGGAATACGTTGCTGCATTGCACGGAAATTTGCAGCCCCTCGATTGCGAATGTTTGAAGTGTGGACCAGCCCAACAGCGCCGCCACGCCAACCCATTGGATAGTTTTCATAACCGCTGGCATAGTTCGCCTAACCTTTTGCGTTGACAAGTTTATTCGCACTTATCACTGCCGCGCAATATTGTCATCATAATGACAAAATATGTCTGGCGAATTTTACACCTGCAAAATAAAGACACTTTCCACTTTAAGCCCGGTCGCTGCCCGCCCTGCCACCCGATTATCACACGCCCCGGACAACGCCCGTCCACCCGAAAATTTTCCTTCGGATTTTCGTCCGGTTCCGGCAGCTGGGGTATCGCACTCAATCCGCACCGGCTCAATGCAGCGCAGATTATTCGCGACGTGCAGCAACGCGCCGGTTGAAGATTGAGTTTGTCAAATCAGTGCCGCGTCCAAGCGGGAATTTTAAGTTTTTTGCGCCGGTTCTTAACCCCGCTGACAGTCCGTTGGAGTTCCCGCGCAAGCTCACTGTCCGAGCGCGTGCCCAACCGACGATCTTCCGCTGGTGCCCAAAACGGGCGGCGCGAGGGATCGTTCAGTTTTAACTGACGGCGGCGCACGGAAACTGAGCCAAGCGGATGCCCGGTGCGCTGCGCGACTATTAAATCAGGCAATTTGCCCAGGAGGCCATCTTCCGCAGGTGTCCAACGCCGGTGCCGGAGATTTGGTTTTGAAATCTTGAGTTTTCCCCGGCGAACTTTGACGGAATCGAAAGTGCGGCCTAGCCGCCGCGCGATTTCTTCGTCTGGCAGTTTGCCCAGCAAGCTGATTTCCTTTTCAGACCAGCTTCGCCTTTGGGCGTTGAACTTGCCAATGCCAAAGGCAATGCGCCGGGCTTGAATCGCAAACATCGTCCTGCCCAATTGACCAGCCAATTTGTCATCCGGCAAGGTGCCGAGCAGTTTGTCTTCTGCCGGCGTGTAGGGGCGGCTCTTTGCTTTGGGATTAGGGATTGCGCGAATGCCAAGTTTGGCCCGGTGTTGTCCGACTGCCTGCACCGAGCGATGAATTCGTTTGGCAATTTCCGCATCGGAAATTTTGCCTAAAAATGCATCTTCCTGCGCCGTCCAACCATTCGGAAAAATGCGCGGCTTTGGCGGGATGCCAAGAATTCGGCGATGTTGCAGCACCGCAATGCGTGTTCGTCCTAAACGGAGGGCGATGACCTTGTCTTCTGCCGTGCCTAGGATTTTCTCCTCCGCCCGCGTCCATTTCTTGGATTTGTGCGGTCGGAACGCCGGTATATGAAGCGCGATTCGCTGCCGCGCTACATCATGCGCCGGCCGGCGCAATCTACGGGCCAGTTCCTCGTCAAAATGGCGGCCCAGCAGTTTGGTTTCACGCGCGGTCCAACGCCGAGGTGGCGTTACCAGTTTAATCCGCCGCCGGTGGCGCTCTTCCACAATTTCCTTGATGGTCCGTCCGATGCGATGGGCCAGGACGGAGTCGGGCACTTTGCCAAGCAGCTTCAGTTCAGCCATTGTCCATCGGACTTCGCTTCGGTGTTTGATGACGGTGGACATTATTCGCAAAGCTTGATCGCGCGGTTTGAACTGATTTACGACATTCAAATCTGAACCGCAAGCCAACTCGCATTCGCCCATCAAGTCGTGTGACGGAATGGGTTTCCCGTCACACCGGCTCCGCCGCCGCCAGGTTTTCAAATTCAGTGCTGATTTCGGCGTGCTTTCCTTTTAGATACTTGGCCACCCGTGAGTTTTTCAGCAGCGTTTTGACGTAGGTGTGCGCGGTTTGGAGCGTGAACATGTTGTCTTTGTAATTTTCCGTGATCGCTTTCATGCCGCTTTCCAGCGTCTCCATTTCCTGCTCCATTTTGGCGATGGCTTCGGCGCTCATGCCCTTCTTTTTTTTCGGCAGGTTGTCGGCCAGCAGTTCCTTGGGCGTGCCCAGAACCAACCCCTCGACATAACCGGCATGATAATTATTGGCTTCAATCATCATCCGCGCCATACCAATCTGGCGCTCGCTTTTCACCTTTTTCATCATCCGCAGGGCCGCCGGTGAAATGGGTTTGTCTTTCAGCAAATCCACGGCTTCATCGTTGATGCCGTTCAAAAGGTTCAGTGAGGCTTTCACCCCCTGTGGTGAGATGTTCAGTGCCGCCGCGATACGTTCCAGGCTCGCGCCATTTTTCACCGCCTGCGTGATCATTTTGTGTTCCTGAATCGCCGGGAGGCGGCTGATGCGGGCGTTGTAGGTGAATCCTTCGTCGTCATTGGCGACGAGGCAGTCGGCGAACGTCAATTCCAGCTCCCTCATGGCGTAGTAGCGCATGTGCCCGTTTATCAGCGTGTATTTCCCCGGCTGGCCTTTTAGTGGAAAGACCACGAGCGGTTCGACCAGCCCCACGGCCTTGATGGAGGCCAGGATGATTTCGTATCGGTTGACCTTTTTTTGTGCATCACTGATTGGCCGCATCGGCAGGATGTTTTCCAGCAGCAGCCGGATGATTCGCATTTGGAATCCAATTTTCGCGTCGCTCATGTCGTGGTTGTGTTTGGGGGTGTGAGTTTGGACCAAAGAAATTTGGGCATCGTCTCCAGTCCTTCCGCCCGTAACAGCGTCAGGAAATGCGCATCGGCCAGCAGCTTGTTGAACGCCGTAACCACGTTGAACAGGCGCGCGTCACAAACCCGGGATTTTTTGATCATCAGCTTCTGGCGCTGGGATTCTTGCCGATAGGTGGCGATAATCTTTTCGGAACTGGTCTTGCTGCTGCGCGGACCGTCGCCTTTTTGTTTGCCCAGCAACCGCCTTTTTTGCATCAGGCGCTTGGCCTTGCGGATTTCCAAATAGTTAAGTTCTTTGCTCTCAAAGGCTTTGAGCAGGTCGTTTTGCATTTCTGCCGTCTCCGCCTTGGAGATTTCCACGGCCACCCACAACGGGATTTTTCCCGCCAGTGCCGCATGCAGCAATCGTTCTTCACCGGCCTTTCGCAACGCCATCATGCCGTTGACCGTCGAGCCGGAGACATCCAGTTTCTCGCCGATTTGCAGGTTGTTGTAGCCTAGGCCGCGCAGTCGCTCGATCTCGCGAATTAAATCCATCGGCGAGGGATAACGGCGGGCAATGTTTTCCACCAGACTTCGGATCAGCCGATCCTCCTTCGAGATTTTCACCACCTTGGCCGGAATTTCTTTATAGCCGAGCGCGATATAGGCTTCGATGCGCCCTTGGCCGCAGACCAGGTCATATTTCAATCCCGCCGGTTCGTCCTCCGCCCGCAGGCTGACGGTGATCGGCATTTTCAGGCCGAGGTTTCGGATGCTTTGCACGATCAGCTCGAATTTTTTCCGGTCGCGGTGGCGCGGATTCAAAATGTGAATCTCCGCAATGGGAATCATTATTACTTCATCATTCATATCGTTTCCTCCAGGTTCACGCGCTCCGCCATGCCGAAAAAATAATCCAGCGTGTCGCAGCGGTAGGTGTCCAGATAAATGCCGTTGACCTCGGCCACGCGCAGGTTTTCCCACGTCATGTCAATCGCCGGCAGCACATAATAATCGCGGATACCATCGTTTGTGGCGTCCATGCGCACGGCAATTGTGATGTCGGGCCGGGCGCTGGCATCCAGCCGGATCAGCCAGCGCGACGAACCCGCGCCGGTCTCGGTATGCCGGCAGAGCACGATGGACACGCTCATTTCGTGGTTCACGTCCAGCAATTCGGTTTCTTGGTTCCAGACCGCGTGTGCGCCCAATGCCGTGATTTGCTGGATGACTTCCGCCACCAGTTCCGGGTGACGTTTCCGCAGCCGACGGTTTTCCTCGATAAAGCTGAAATCAATTCCCGGATTGTAGCCAATCAGCTTGTAGGCGTTTATCAGCGTGCCGAAGCGGTGACTAAATGCCGTGCTCGATGGCAGGTCATCCGCTGCGTCAATCAGGATGCCGGAAATGCGGCCGTGTTTGCCTAGCACGGCGCGCAGATGGTCCAGCATCTCGGCATCGGTATATTTCCGGCTGCGGGCCAGGATAATTTCCTGCGCCTTCAGGAATAATTCTGGTTCGATGATGCCCGCGAATGCGCCGTCAGCGCGCACCCATTCGGCCGGCGGATTGTTGACATGCTTCTTCTTCAGTTTGCACGAAGTCCGGGAATAGACGTTGTTCCCGATGTATTTTTCGCTGGTCAGCACTTGATGCACTGTCCCCCGGTTCCAGGCTCGCCCGTGGTCCGTCAAAACGCCTTGCGCGTTCAATCCGGCGGCAATCTCAGACTCCAATTTCCCGTCGGTGATGAACTCATGGTAAATCCGCCGCACGATGGCAACCTCCTCGTCCGGGCCGGCCACCAGCACCACGCGGTCGGTCTGGATGCTCTTTTGTTCGCCCATTTTCAACTCGCCTTTTTTCACGCCGCTCGCGTCCACCAAAACCCGGCGCAGCCCATAACCCGCCGCGCCGCCCTGCCGAAATCCAAGTTTCACCAACCGGCACGCTCCTTGATATACCTTCGTCGAAAGTTCCCGGCTGTATTCACCCGCCATCGTCCGCTTGATGCCCTTGATGATGGTGGAGATCGGGCTGCCGTCATTTTCAAATTGTTCCGCGCAGTAATGGACCGCCACGCCCGCCTGGCGGCAGATGTATTCGTAATAGGCGCTTTCGTCGGCGTCCTGAAATCGTCCCCACCGGCTCACGTCATAAACCAGAATGGATTTGTAATGCGCCTTGCCCTCAAGCACATCACGGATCATTTGTTCCAGCGCACCACGGCCTTTGATGTTCAGACCACTTTTCCCGTCATCCGAATATTCTTTGACAATTTCCTGCCCGCGTTTTTTGGCATACTCGCGGATCACGTCCATCTGGTTGCTCGTGGAATATTGCTGATGTTCCGTGGACATCCGCACATACACCGCCGCGCTGTTCAACCACGCGTCAGGGTTGGCCCCGTGCTTCCGGTGGGGTTGGAACGGGTTTTCGTCGGCCGGTGACGGATCATTGGGAACATCGTTGCTCATGCCTTCCCGCCACCTTTCGCCCCATCCGAATAATTCATCACGATTTTCAGACCGCGCCGCTTGGCATATTTGCGAATCTCTGCCATCTGCTGGCCCCGCGATAATTGCGGATGATTTTCCGACATGCGCGTGTAGGTGGCGACGAGCTTCGGCTTCGACTTTTTTGCCTTGTTGCTCATCGCGCGTGCTGGTGTATGTGATTCATGGTTCATGCTTTCACCCAGCCACACAGGCTGGGAAGCCCAAATCCATGTTGGCAGAAAGTAACCGGCAACGGCCATGTAGGCTTGTAACGCAGCCGCCTCGGCAGTCCTTTGACTCAATGCTGACGGCGTGTTTCGTCGCAAAACATTTCTTCAGGGGACAAACTAGGAAAGGGTTGAAACCGGGATTTTAAGCGCCCGACCTGCCCGGCCTCTGATGTTCTGTTTCTTTTTCCCCGTCGCCCAATCTGGATTATCCACGCGCCAAACTTGCGTGTTTTTGACCCGTTCCGGCCCGCTCCAATAATCCGGATATTTGGCCAACCAGCGCCTTTGAGTGGCGGCTTTCCGCCACTTTTGGCACAAAATTTTGGAACAGCAATGTTGGCGTGGGTGACTGCGCGGATCAGGTTGGAACCATTGTTTGCAGCAGAGACATTTTTTCCGGCGATGCTTGGATTGCATCCCGCATTTTTAACCACGGCGACATGGCATTCACCCTGGATATGAGCCGCAGACGACACCAGATTATCACACGCCCCGGCCCAAGCTGTTCCACCCGAAAATTCTCCCCTGCGGATTTTCGTCCGGTCCGGGCAGCCGGCGTGTCCAGTGGGTTTCGACTGCCAGTAAAACTGCAAGTAAAACTGGGAAATTGGTAGGTTCTAGTTACCCGTAGTTACCGCAAGCCAAATGAGAAAACCCTTGAAAACCCCATGAAATAAGGAGATAATTGCCCTGTCGATAAAAGAAAAGAGGCCGGACACTACTCCGGCCTCATCAAGAACAACACACTTAAATTAATCGTTGGCTCACTACTTCCAACGTCAACAGTTTAACAGACTGCGCCCGGCTGGCATGTCACCAGTTGTGGTTACACCAATACCCTGGGCTTGTATTCTCTTAACAAACGCATAAAGGTTGGGACACTTGGCGGTAGGTTAATCGTTTGCCTTCGATCCAGCGGGCAAAGGTCTCCAAGCGCTGGCCATCGGCGTCATGCCGCGTGTTCCAGCGAAACGCGAACTCGTTGGCATGGCGGGGCAAATGCTCCCGGGAAATATGATGCCCGGCGCCGATGATGGCGCGTTTGAACAAGGAGAAGAAGGCTTCGGCAGTGTGGGTCGAAGCCCTTGAGCCATCCTGGTTTTGGCGCTGGTATTCC
>JAJXXW010000083.1 GCA_021780905.1 bacterium | reverse complement strand
AACGCTTCCCGCTTGAGCCGCCCGAAATAAATCGGCGGACGCCGCCGACTGCGCTTTGTCGTCGCCGGTCAAATAGCGGATATTTGATTCCATCCGCTCTCCCCTCGCCCAAGCCATCTACCCTTATATCCCAAGCCGGGCGGACTATTACAACGAGCGCAAGCCGTTTAAAATAGACCTGACGACCCTCTTGAGGCAGGCGGACGCGGCTGTTCCGCAATGGTATCGTCGGTGCCCGGTGCGCCACCAGTCCCTATATAAAGCGTGTGCGTGCCGGAGGAGTAGGTGGGCAGTAGGTTCTAAATGGCGTTCAGGTTGTTGGTGGTGGCGTGATCGTGCCCGGTCCGGCCACAGCGCATCTTCCTGGCTCCCGGTCCCACCGATCTGCGCCGTTCCTTCGATGGCCTTTACGGACGGGTGTGTTGTCTAGCGCATGAACACGCAAAGCGCGCGTGACGCCAGCGCCGAGCTTCAATTCTTCTTCCAGCAACTTCTTTCTTATGAATCCAACAACCAACCGCCGAAGCATGGCCGATGCGTTGTCCGTTGCAACTTCAGGATGCACCGCCGGCGGTATCCCTTGCTGCCATACTTGATGTTGTGGCTGGCCTCCAGTTCTTTCTCATAAATCTCCAGCGCTTGACCAAATGGCGGGGCATCCACTCTGAACCGGATTTCACGCTGCTCCTTCAAGAAATTGTTCAGCCGTAGCCGGGCCGTTGACCATACCATGGTCCGTAAACTTCTGCGGATCGATTTCCCGCCAATTTTAACTTTCCCAACGTAAACCCCGCTGATAGTGTATTGCAGCAGGTGCGGCACCTTGGGAAACGAGCGCCACTTTCCATCCGTGGAGATGTGTTCCTCTCGCTTCCGTTGGCTTCGCTGTTTATCCCGTAGCTCTTGCACGATTAAAATCTATGGAGTGCAATGATGGGGTGCAACGGAAAAACTCGATGTGCGCAACCTGAGAAAACAGTTGGTTTTATTGGTGGCCGATGTGGCGGAATTGGCAGACGCGCTAGACTCAAAATCTGGTATCCGTAAGGATGTGTGGGTTCGACCCCCTCCGTCGGCACCATCTTAAACCCACAGTGGGTGGGTTCAACTCGCCCGCGTGGGGAAAGCAGGGCGGGTTGCCGCTCAAATACTGAAAACGAATGGCCTTCAAAAATTTTCCCCGGCAAACCCAGGGGGTGCAACTGCTTCAGCGCTCACTGGCTCGGGGACGACTTGGCCATGCGTATCTTTTCACAGGTGATCATTTGGATGAACTCGAACTGCTCGCCCGCACTCTGGCAAAAACTCTGAATTGCTCGAGTCCAGTCAAAACCAAGGGCATCCCCACCGATAGTTGCGAGGAATGCGCTAACTGCCGGAAAATTTCTGACGACTTGCACGCCGACGTTCACTGGGCGCGGCCTGAATCCAAATCGCGGGTCATCACCATTGATCAAATGCGCGACCTGATGCAGCAGATTCAGCTCAAGCCGAACGAAGCGGGTTACAAAATCGCCGTCATTGTCGGGGCTGACCGTCTGAACGTGCAGGCGGCCAATGCCTTTCTAAAAACCCTGGAGGAACCGCCGCAAAAATCCGTGCTCATCCTGCTCTCCACCGAGCCATCGCGAATTCTTGAAACCATCTTATCACGCTGCCTGAGACTCAATTTCTCCGCCGACACAGTGCGTTCACTTTCCGCCGCGCAGTCGGTCTGGTTGCAACAATTCAGTGCCGCTGCCGCCTCCGAGCAGAAGAGCCTCTTCGGTCGTTACCGCCTGCTGGATTCGCTGTTGCAACACCTCAACACCATCCGCGAGCAAACAAGCGAAACGTTATCTGCCCATTCGCCGCTGGAAAAATATGACGACGCGGAAAAGAGCCTGCGGGACAAGTGGGAGGATGAATTGACCGCCGCCATTGAGGCGGAATACCGCCGACAACGGGCGGAGGTTTTGTTGTTGCTGCAATGGTGGCTGCGAGATGTCTGGCTGCACACCCTCACGACCGGTGAAGAACTGCTGCATCTGCCGCAGATTGCCGGCGCGGAAGATGTGGCCCGCCGCCTCTCCACCCGACAGGCGCGGGAAAATTTGACGATTGTCGAGCAAACGCAACGACTGCTGCACGGCAACGTGCAAGAGGCCCTCGCCCTTGAAGTCGGCCTGTTGAAACTGCAGCTATGACGCGATGAAACACCCCTACACGACGAAACTTTACACGCTCGTGTTCGGCCTATTTCTGGGCCTCTGCGTCTGGAAATTCGGTAACCCTGTCATTCTTGACTACAAAATCACCCCGCCGGCGACCTTGTCGAGATATCTCAACGAACCATGGCCCCTGCATTGGGCCAACTGGATGTTATTGCCGCTGTTTTTGGCTGGCGGCCTTTTGATTGCAGCCAGGAAAGTTTCGTGGCCACACACCCGCTGGCTTTGGTTGCTCCCGCTCATTTGGCTGGGCTGGCAATTAGTGTCCGCCACCAAAACGGTAGACGCCAATCTGACCCACGACACGCTGTGGCAGTTTTTTGGATGTGTGGCCTGCTATTTTATCGGCGCACTGCTTTTTGCTCATGATCAGTTGTGGCGCTGGTTGCTGCCCGGGCTGCTTGCGGCCTTCATATTTTGCATGGTTCGCGGCATAGATCAGCGGGTTTTTGAATTTCCCCAAGACCACACAATGCTTGTCGAGGGCGAACGCACCGGTTGGACAAACTTTCCGTCGGCAACGGTCAACCAGATGAAAGCTGAAAGCGTTATCATCACCACCAATGGAGTTGATGTTGCCAACCCGATCATTCTTAAAAAATTTAAAAATGGCCGCATCGCCGGCACACTCGTTTATCCGAACGCCCTCGCCGGCCTAATACTTCTCCTATGGCCGATCGCCCTCACCCTCGCCTTCAGCCATACAAAAACCCTTAAGTCATCTATCCGACTTGCTGTTATTGGATTGACCCTTTTTCTCGGTAGTGTCGCGTTTTATTGGTCTGGCTCCAAACTCGGATGGCTGATTGGTTTGGCAATAGGAGGTCTTTTTCTGCTACGGCTCAACTGGCCACCAAAGCTCAAACTGACATTGATCAGCCTTTTGATGATTGTCGGACTAGGTGCATTTGGCCTCAGATTCCATCATTATTTTGCCAACGGAGCCACCAGCGTCGTAGCACGCTTTGATTACTGGCGTGCGGCCATTCAAACCACCATGTCTCACCCGGTTTTCGGGACTGGACCAGGAACTTTTCAACGCCCTTACGCTCAGATCAAAGCGCCAGAAGCTGAAATGGCGCGATTAACACACAATGATTACCTTGAGCAATTTTCCGATTCTGGTTTTTCAGGCGGACTGGCTTACATGACGTGGGTTTTTTGGGCGCTCATGGTGGCAACCCAAAAAATCTGGCGCAACGCCAATATTATTTTCAAAGCGATCCTAGGTGGATTGCTTGGTTGGTTCGCCCAAGGGTTCGGTGAATTCAGTTTGTATATTCCAGCCCTAGCATGGACGGCTTTCACGTTATTGGGACTGTTAATTGGCTTAAATCAGAATAAATTCGACAAATAGTCTAAAATTGTTAGGCTCTGGCTCATGAAAGTTTTGTTCCTAAACGGGCCAAATTTGAACCTCCTTGGCACGCGTGAGCCAGAGGTTTATGGCCAAACGACCTTGGCAGACATTGAAGCCGATGTCCGCAAACGGGCTTCAAGATTCCAAGTCGAAGTTGATTTTCGGCAATCAAATCTGGAAGGAGATCTCGTCACTTGGATTCAACAAGCCAAAGGAAACGTTCAGGCAATTGTCATCAACGCTGCTGCTTATACACATACAAGCGTAGCCTTGCGCGATGCGATTTCAGCGGTGGCGGTGCCAACCATTGAGATTCATCTTTCAAATATCCATGCTCGGGAAACATTTCGTCACAAGTCCTTGATCGCCGCTGTTTGCATCGGCCAGATCTGCGGATTTGGATCAAAGTCCTATCTATTAGGCCTGGATGCAGCCATTTACGTTAACGAGTCAAAAAAGTAAACAAATTCAAAATATTTCTAACTTGAACAATTTGGATTGGAGCTTGACGTTTTTCAGACGGAAAAATACAATGCGCGAGCAGTTGAATCGAGCATGGTCAAAACTGTCATATTTGAATTTTTACATGCTAATTTTGCCGATTTTTTAGATAGTTTAAAATCTTTAACGAAAACGAATTGTGGAACTAAAAGATATTAAAGCCATCATTGATTTGATGAAGAAAAACTCCATTACGGAGTTTGAATTAGAAGAAAAAGATTCTAAATTGCGGCTTAAGCGCGGATTGAGTGCGAGTGTTCCACTGCACCAACCAGACGAATCTTTTCAGATGGGGCAGATACCGATGGTTGTTTCCGCCGGTCCAGTTTCGACCCCCACCCCAATCGCCTCTCCGGTGGTTAATTCGAGTGAAATTGATATAAAATCGCCAATGATAGGAACTTTTTATCGTTCACCTTCGCCTGAATCGGCCGCTTATGTTGATGTTGGAACAGAAGTGAATCCGGAATCGGTGGTTTGCATCATTGAAGCCATGAAAGTGATGAACGAAATCAAGTCCGAGGTTCGGGGAGTTGTCACCCAAGTTTTGGTGGAAAACGGCAAGCCGGTTGAGTTTGGTCAGGCCTTGTTCAAAGTTCGACCGGCCTAAACGGTCATTTCACCGCCTTACACATGTTTGAAAAAGTATTGGTAGCCAATCGCGGCGAAATTGCCGTTCGTATCATTCGCGCCTGCAAAGAACTGAATATCCGCACGGTTGCGGTCTATTCCGAAGCGGATGCCAATTCAATGCATGTTCAGATGGCTGACGAAGCCATTTGCATCGGTAAAGCTCCTTCGTCTGAGAGTTACTTGCGCATAGATCGGATTATCAGTGCAGCCGAAATTGCCGATGTGGATGCCATTCACCCGGGATATGGTTTTTTATCCGAGAACGCTCATTTCGCGGAAGTTTGCGAGAGTTGCAATATTCGGTTTATCGGTCCCAGTCCCCGGGCGATGAGCGCGCTGGAGGACAAGGCTGTCAGTCGGGCACTTGCCAAGAAAGCCGGCGTGGAGACGCCCCCGGGCTCTGAAGGCATCGTTGACAATGAAAAGGACGCCTTATTGGTCGCCAAAAAAATCGGGTATCCGGTCATGATCAAGGCCGTTGCCGGCGGTGGTGGCCGCGGAATGCGCATAGCGCATAACGACATTTCGCTCGTCAAGGGCTACCACACTGCCCGGAGCGAAGCGGAAAAATGCTTCGGCAATTCCGGTGTTTACATCGAGAAATTCATTGAAAACCCGCATCACATAGAAATCCAAATTTTAGGTGATAATAAGGGCAAAATAATTCACCTCGGCGAACGCGACTGCTCAGTGCAGCGCCGCAATCAAAAACTGATCGAAGAATCGCCATCCCCCTTGTTGGAACAGAAATTTCGCAAGTTGCGGGATAAAATTGGCAAAGCGGCCATCCGAATTGCTGAAGCCGCTCGTTATACCAATGCCGGCACGGTTGAATTCATTGTGGATGACGCCGGTAATTTCTATTTCCTCGAGGTCAACAAACGGATACAGGTGGAGCATCCCGTCACGGAAGAAGTCACGGGCATTGACTTGGTGCGCGCCCAAATTGAGATTGCCATGGGTGAACCGTTGCGTTATTCGCAAAGCGACATCGTCATAAAAGGCCACGCGATCGAATGTCGCATTAATGCTGAGGATCCATTTGGTGACTTTCGGCCAAGTCCGGGGCGCATCGAGATGTATTACCAACCCGGCGGACGCAATGTGCGGGTAGATACTCACGCTTACGCCGGCTATACCATTCCGCCGACCTACGACTCGATGATTGGCAAGCTGATCGTAACGGGCAAAGACCGGCGGGAGGCGATTGACCGGATGAACCGTGCGTTGAATGAGTTCATGATCAGCGGGGTCAAGACCACCATCTCCTTTCAACAGGCCATTATGCAGGATCCAAACTTCCGGCGTGGCGTTTATTCCACCAACTTCGTGGAACAACTTCTTGGTGGCGCACGGCGCGAATTGATCGAGGAAAAAACCTGATTGACTTGACGGACACTTTTGCTAGAAAAATTGTGTCTCGTTCAAAGAACGAACGTGGTGTCAGTCCGACAGATTGTTCGTGAAAAGCACAAGCGCAACGACATTCAGTGATTCTGCCGAAGCAGTCCTCCTCCTCGGTTTTTGAGCATTCTTATTATGAGCCAAGCCAGATTATTCGTGGGCAACCTGTCCTACCAGACGGGTGAAAACGACCTTCAAGATTACTTCGCCCAAGCCGGTGCGGTCACCTCCGTCAATCTCATGCTGGATAAAATGAGCGGCCGTTCACGCGGTTTTGCCTTTGTAGAGTTTGCCACGCCGGAAGAGGCCCAGAAAGCCATTGAACAATTCCACGACAAGGATTTCCAAGGACGCAAAATCACGGTCAATGTTGCCCGCCCGCGCGAGGAGCGTCCGCCACGCAACGACCGCTTTAGTGACGGTGGCGACCGCCGTGACCGTTTAGATCGGGGCGAACGCTATTGATCTACCATTCACATTCCATCCGCAAACCGGACCGGTTTCCTGCCGGTTCGGTTTTTGTTTTTAACGGAATTAAATTTGACAGCACACCCGCCCTGTTTATCTTGAGCCTCAAACGTTATGGCTGACATTCCTTCCTCCAATCCAGCGCCCACGCCCGGACCAACTGGTGCCGTGCCGCCGCCGAAAAAAGAAACCGGCAAGGTTCAACCTAAAAAGGAAACCGTTCGCATTAATTTGCCGCCGAAGCCAACGGCTGCGCCGACCATCAAACTGCCGACGCTGCCGCCAGGAGGGCCAACCGGAGCTCCCAGTCCCGCCCCCAAAGCTGCAACCGCAGCCGCTCCCGCCCCTGCTTTGAGAACGGCCGCAGCGGCTGCGGCGGCTGCGGCGGCCACCCCCGCCAAGGGCACGGCGGCACCAGCCGCTACGCAACGTCCAAATGTTGCACAACGACCGATGACATCTGGAGCACCGTCCATCAAGCAAATGGACAAGGTTTTGATTTACTCTGCTGCGCTTGCCAGTCTGGCCGCTGTTGGCATCGTGGCTTGGGTTTTCTTTACCTTAAAAACCACGGTCGAAACTTTTACCAGTTAATTTATGGCCTCACCGTTGATCGTAACCCTCACCCAAGACAACTTTGAAAGCGAAGCCCTGAAGTCCAGCACGCCCGTGTTGGTGGATTTCTGGGCGGAGTGGTGTGGCCCGTGCAAGATGATTGCTCCGGTCTTGGACGAACTTGCCACCGAATACCAAGGCAAGGTCAAGATCGGGAAAGTTAACATTGATGAGCATCAGGGGCTTGCTGCGCAATTTGGCGTCCGAGCCATCCCCACATTGCTCGTCATCAAGAATGGACAGGTTGCCGAACAAATGGTCGGGGCCAAAAGCAAGCGAGACCTGAAGGCCAGCCTCGACCGCGCCACCGCTTGACCGTCCGCCGGACGTCATGGCACTGATCATTACGCCCGGCCAATTCTCAAAGCGCGCGGAGTTTTATCATCAACTGGCGCAGCTTACCGCCGCCGGCATCAGTCTGGTTCAGTCGTTGGAACAATTGCAGCGAAATCCTCCCAGCCGTTCCTTCCGTGAGCCGATCCGCCGTCAACTTGAGAAAATCAATCAGGGCAGCACCTTCACAGAGTCATTGCTGACCACGAGCGGCTGGCTGCCTGAACTGGACATCGCTCTCATCGAGGCCGGCGAGCAAAGCGGGCGAATTGACATCTGTTTTCGCGTGCTCGCAGACTATTACCAAGAACGCGCCCGGATCACCAAACAAGCGCTCTCGCAGTTGATTTACCCCGTCGCTTTGATTCACGTCGCTATTTTGGTGTTTTTTATAGTTCTTCCGTTCGCCAGCTCGCAGTTCCACGCCAGCCTGCCGTTGCTGTTTCTGAAGGCAGCTTTGATCCTTGCCCCGCTTTACCTCGGCACAGGAATGCTGATTTATGCCCTGCAAAGTCGGCACGGCGAAAACTGGAGGTCGCTCATGGAACGCGCTCTGCGCCACGTTCCCTTGCTCGGCAAAGCCCGATATTATCTGGCGTTGTCCCGGCTGGCACTCACCCTTGAGGCGCTGATCAGTGCCGGTGTAAATATTATCCAAGCTTGGGAGCTGGCCGCCAATGCGTGCGGATCACCGGCGTTACGCCGCAGTATTCTTGCCTGGCGACCGCAGTTGGAGGCTGGCGCCACGCCCGCTGAGGCGGTGAGCCACTGCTCGCAATTCCCGGAGCTGTTCGCCAATTTCTATCATAGCGGCGAAATCAGCGGCAAACTTGATGAATCGCTCCAGCGTTTACACCGCCTATATCAGGAAGAAGGCACCCGCAAACTTAACGCCTTTGCCGAGTGGACACCCCGAGTTCTTTACATGATCGTCGCCGGCATCATCGCCTTTAAAATCATCCAGTTTTATGCCGGCTACTTCAGCCAAATTTCAGCTCTCACCCACTGACGGGAGACCGCTTCTCACAAATGTTAAGCCAATATTTTAATAACTTGCCATGACCTTGAATCAAATTTTAACTGACGAAGAACTGCGCCAACACGAATTCCCGGTCGCCCGAAACAAAATTTTTCTCGGTCACGCCGGGGTTTGTTCCTTGCCCCGCCGCGTCGCTCAAGCCATGACCGACTGCGTCAATGGAGCCACGCTCGGCGATCAGGAGGCTTTCGTGATGCATCGTCTTGAGGAAACGCGGCAAGCCGGTGCCCGGCTGCTGAACTGCCAGCCGGATGAAGTCTCCATCGTCGGCCCCACTTCGCTGGCGCTGAGCTTCGTTGCTGCCGGATTGGATTTTCGCCGGGGCGACAACATTCTCATTTACCACGATGATTACCCGTCCAATGTTTACCCGTGGATGGCACTCGCCGAACGCGGGGTAAAAGTCCGCCTGCTCAACACGCGCGGCCTCGGCATCATTCGCGCCATTGATGTCATGGGCCAGGTGGACGAAAACACCCGCCTCGTCGCGCTCGCCTCGAGCCATTTCATCAGCGGCCACCGGATTGAGCACGACGTCATTGGCAAATTTCTCCGCGAGCGCAACATTTTGTTCTGCCTAGATGCCATCCAAACTCTCGGAGCATTTCCAACTTCCGTGGAGAACGTGGATTTTCTTGCCGCTGACGCCCATAAATGGCTGCTGGGCCCCTGTGGCGCGGGCCTGCTTTATGTCAAAAAGGATTTGCAGCACAAGTTGAATCCCCCGGTTTATGGCTGGCACAACGTGCATTGCCCTAATTTTGTCGCGCAGGAAAAAATTGAATTTCGCGGCGGCGCAAAAAAATTCGAGGCTGGCACCCACAATCTTGTTGGCTTGGTCGGCCTGCTGACGGCCATGGAACTGGCGCTGGAGATCGGCGTCGAAAACATCGCCGCCGAACTGCTCCGCAAACGAGCCTGGCTGGTGCCCGCATTGCAGGCCAAAGGATATACGGTTCTCAACGCCACGCCGAATCCGGAAAACGCCAGCGGGATCACCTCATTTTATGCGCCGGACAAGGATCTGGCTGGACTTAACCAAAAACTGACGGAAGCCGGCATCGTCGCCTCGCTGCGCACCGACCGCAAGGGACAGGATTATCTCCGATTTTCGCCACATTTTTACACGACCG
>JAJXXW010000090.1 GCA_021780905.1 bacterium | reverse complement strand
AACATACGGGGGCGCGGGTTTCTCACAACCGCACAAGGTCAGCCCGGCGGCGACAGCGATAAGGAGTAGTTTGGCATTCATAGTTCGTTTGCGAGCAACCGAACTGCGGGCAGAAAAGAGGCGCGGACTCAACGCATCCCGCCTAGAGGCACCGCGAAGCGCCTGCACAGAAGATACGCCAAGCCGCGCCCGATGGGGCGCGCTCGGTAGGTTTCTGTGCGGGCTTGGAAAATTCGCGGTTTTCTAGGCAGCCCGTAGCCGAAGCTACGCAAATTGATTTTGGTTAAATTTTCTGGTCGTTGAATGATTCCGTCGTGGCGAGATTAAGCCCGCGCGCGGCGTATGACAATTCCCGTTTTGGATTGCCACCCGGCGGCAAAGGTGTGAGATTGCCCCAGCCGCGCCCGGAACTGACACCGTCCGCACTGCTGGTGGTGACGACGCCATCAACGAAAGTCAAAGAGGACAATTCCCGGCCCATCCGGTCACTACAGAGAAGGGCGACATGGGTGTGACGGCGGAGCGGGGTTCAAATCCCCGCCTCGACGTGGCATTTAATTTCAGGCGCGATGACCAGCCACGATGAAAAACAACAAAAGCACAATGGGAGCTTTGATACGATTCCCGATGGCCGGCGGCGGATGGATGACTTACAGCACAGATCAGCTTGAGAAGATGCCCAAGAAGCTACTGGTGAAACTGCGTAAGCCGATTCACGGCGCAGCGGAAACCACCTACCCCGAAACCAGACCGCGCCGCCGCAAAACTTTTGCCGACGGCAGCCAGGTGGTCGAGAGCGGCAGCGGTTACGAAATCTTTGAAGGCATACCCCAGCCGAAAAAAGCCAAGCGGAAAGCCAAGCCCGCCAAGTCCGCACCCGTGAGATAATTCCCGCGCTGCCCGCTGGCGTGTCTTTGTCTCCATCCGCCATCAATTCCTTTCCGACACGGCGAACGCGCCACGGCCAAGCCAGACGCAAAAGCAGGCCGAAATTTTGCACAGGCTTTGCACAGATACCGGCCAGACTTTTGAGTTTGCACAACTTTTGCACACGCTCCTTTCCTTGCACAAAATTTGCACAGATTTTCTTTCCGAAAAATGCCCACAGAATCGCAATATACCTTGACAGCATTGTGTTTTGTCTGCTAATCTACGGGCAATGAATGGCATTAAAACACCCCCGACCGGAAACCAAGAGAACACCCTTATTCATGGTTCGAATCCATGTCGGCCAGCCAATTCTTCAATCGCTCTGGGGGGTTTAGTTTTTGAAAAACGCCAAAACAGCATGTTGTTACCAGATCCATAAATGGCAGGATTTCGGTTGATTATTCTCATTTCCAAACTTTTCTCGGCTGGCGTTTGCCGACGAATTGGTTAATCTGCCGGCATGGAACTGTTCACCAAAATTCTCAAGCTGGCCGTGGACGGCGGCGCTTCGGACATCCACATCAAAGTCGGGACGCCAGTCATTTTCCGTATCAGCCGGGAACTCGTGGCGGTCGAATGTCCGGTGCCGACGCTGGAGTGGATGAGCAAGGTGGTGGAAAGCATCACGCCCCCGCACCAAAAGAAAAAGCTCGATGAGGATCGCGAGGTGGACTTTTCCTATTTGATCCCGGAGGTGGGGCGCTTCCGGACGAATGTCTTCCAGCAGCGCGGGCAATGGGCCTTGGCGATGCGCCATGTGAAAGCCAGCGTGCCCAGTTTCGCGGAGCTGGGTTTGCTGGAGCAGATCAAAAAAATCGCCGAGGCGCCGCGCGGCATCATCCTGCTGGCTGGCGCGACCGGCTCCGGCAAATCCACGACGCTCGCGGCGATGATCGAGCACATCAATGCGAATTATAAAAAGCACATCATCACCCTGGAAGACCCGATCGAATTCGTGTTCGAGGATAACCAGTCCGTCATCGAACAGCGCGAGGTCGGCCTGGACACGTCCTCGTTTCACCACGCCCTGAAACATGTGCTGCGCCAGGACCCGGACATCATCATGCTCGGCGAAATGCGCGACGGCATCAGCTTCGGCGCGGCGATGAGCGCGGCGGACACCGGCCATCTGGTCTTGTCCACGCTGCACACGACCACGGCGGCGCAGTCCATCACGCGCATTCTGGATTTTTTCAAGGCGGACGAGCGGGAACAGGTGCGCCGCCAGCTTGCCGCCACGTTGCGCGGGGTGATCTGCCAGCGCATGGTGCCAACCGTGGACGGCAAAATGACGCCGGCGCTGGAGATCATGATCAATTCGCCGCTGATTCGAAAAATGCTTGAGGAAAACCGGATCGAAAAATTGACCGCCGCCATTGAAACCGGCGCGGACGATGGCATGATCACCTTCAACCAGTCGCTGTTCAACCTGGCGAAGGAGGGGCGCATCACCGAAAAGGAGGCGCTCGCCAAGGCCAGCAATCCGCAGGCGCTGGAGATGAATTTCAAGGGCATCTTCCTCAACGAAGGCGGCCGCATCGTCGGCTGACGCGGAAAACGCGTTGAACTTGGGGAAAACCTCGCCTATTGTTCGCGGCATGGCCGACAAACATTATCGCAGCCTGATCAAGGGCGTGTCGTGGCGTATCACCGGCAGCATTGACACGCTGATCATCTCCTTCTTCGTCACGCGAAAGCTTTCCTGGGCATTGAGCATCATGAGCGTGGAATTTTTCACCAAGATTCTGTTGTATTACTTTCATGAGCGGGTCTGGGAGCGGCTGTCCTTCGGGCGCGTCAAGCAGCCGGAGAAGGACAAGCCCAGCTTCGAAATTTGAGCCGGGTTTGGCCGGGGGCCGGAGCAATTAAAAGCGGCCAAAATCAGAACTTGCAAATCCCGGCGGCTGGTGCAAAGTGGCGAAAAATCCACGCCCGTTCCGACCCTAAACCAAATGACAAATCCCAGTTCATTCCGAAATGAGGAACCACAATCATCTTTGAATCTTGTGCGGGAATGGTTTTTTATCCTCGTGGTGCCGCTGGTGTGCAGCAGTTGCGCCACGCCGCCGGAATACTACATACTGCCGGATCGAGCGCCGGTGGTGGACGTTCCGGTCGTCGTCCCCAATCTACCGTCGGCGGTGGTTGAACCGGTCGTTGTCCCGGTGCCGGAAACCCCGGCTGCGCCAACGCCCGCACCGGATTTCACCACCGTGCCCAGTCATTACACCATTCCGGCAGCGGCACCCCAGGCGGCCGAGACGAATCCCAAAGCGACCACCCTGCATCCGCGCAACGAGGAGAATCCGCGGCAGATACCCAAGAAGAAACGCCCCCGCCGTTAGCCGATGTTTCAAATCCCGCCTGCTTGCTGCTATAGCCTTTCAGTGCTGGCCCATTGGAAACAGGCTCAAAACCGTTGATTTTTATTGGCGATTTGAAAATCGTGCGGTGTTTCAACCCGCACCCGCTGATCCATAGCATGAGAAATCGGCCAAGCAACAAGGATCAGGCCATCCCCCTTGAGGAAATTCAGATTGTCAGTGGCATGGCCGTTATCAAGATAACATTGCACTTGAAACATCAAGGAACCCGATGAGAGGTTTAACAAACGCAAAATGGAACAAACCAAAGCGCAAAATGGTAGTGGCAATTTAGGCATCGAGTGTGTAGTATTGATAATACAAATCATCGTATTGGCTCCTGCATCACAAAGTGAATCACAGCAACTGTCAAAAACTTGGAAAATACGGCATATTTTAAGCCTTATTCCACTCACTATATAATCCAATCCATGAGTTCAAATGTTATCAACGGGCCCGTTGTTTGCCCATCAAGTTTTACCGCCTCCAGAAACTCGGTCCTTGTTAAATGGGTGAGGCTAACGAACTCATTCACCGTTAGTCGTTTTCTTGGCATCACTCTTTTATGCCTTGGTTTCGATCCATCGTTTGGACACGGGTGCCGGATCTGACGCCCGGGGGGCATCCCCACTGACCATCAACTAAACCACTAAAAACAAATCCATGAAAATGAGTTGCTCACGCAGTTTGCCCGCCGAATCAGGGCAAGCCCAATTTGGCGCTAGCTGGACAGTGGGGATCGAGGGATAATGCGCCATATGAAATCTTCCGGTAAAATTCACCGCGTTCTGTTCTGTATTCTGTTTCTTTGCGCGACCATCAGAGCCGTGGCGCAGTCGGGACCGGATTTGACGACGACCAATCTTGCTTCGATCAATACCACCTACAACTACAGCCTGGGGCCGACCGGGTTGCGCGGATGGATCTACATTCCTTATCCGGGCGGCGACGCCCAGAATGCCATTGCCTCGCAGGAACTGATGACTTCCTTTGCGCCGTATCAGGTCTTGGTGACCGCTGTTGGCACGAACACGCCGGCCGCTGGTATCATCCAGACCAATGATGTGTTGCTGGGCGTCAATACCGGCTTGAATAATCTGCCGGTGGCGCTTTTTACCAATGACACACGCAAAAGTATAGGCTGGGCGATCGGCGCGGCGGAGGCCGGAGACGGCTGGATGAATTTCAAAATCTGGCGGGCTGGTGTGACCAATGATGTCTCTATTCGGTTGCCGTTGCGGGGACTGGCCTACAGCGCCACCGCGCCTTACAATTGTCCGAAGTCAGCAGTGATTCTTTCCAACGCTTTCAACATCATTTCCAACCGGACCTTCACCGTCGGCACGCCCGGCAACCAGATCTTGGGCTTAGCCTTGCTGGCCAGTGGCAACACCAATTTTTTTCCCAAAGTGCAGGCCTATGCGCGGTCTATCCCGATGCCCGTCTCGGCGGCGCAGGCCGTGGCCTTCGGCCAATTGGGCATGTGGGATTGTGGTTATGACCTGATTTTCCTGTCGGAGTATTATCTCAAAACCGGCGACACGAATGTGCTGCCCCAGATTGCGGCTTACGCCTTGGACGGCGCCCAATGCACGGATCGTTATGGCACCGTGGGTCACAGCCCGGCCGTGTTCAATGCTGATGGCAGTTTCAACGGAACCTCGCAAGGCTACGGCCCGGTCAATCAGGTCGGCCTCGCCGTGGATCTTGGCCTCGTGCTGGGGCGGAAGGCCATGCTGGCGGCGGGGATGACGGTGGATCCGTTGATTGACGCGGGGATTACGCGCGGGAACGGTTTCTTTGGCTGGTATGTGCAGAAAGGCAACCTCCCCTACGGAGAACACACCCCGTGGCTCTACCATGCCGGCAACGGCAAGGAAGCCTTGGCCGCGCTGCTCTTTGCCCTGCAAGGGAACATGCCGGTGCAGGCGGAATATTGGACGCGCATGACGGTGGCGGGTTATACCGGGCGGGAATACGGGCATACCGGGCAGGGGTTTCCATATTTGTGGGGCGGTCCGGGCGCAAACCTCGGGGGCACGAATGCCATGGCCGCCTACGTTCAGCAAATCCAATGGCATCTGGATTTGGAACGCCGGTGCGACGGTTCCTTTGTCTATGACGGCGGGGAGCAATACGGTGCCAGTCCGGTTTCCGACTACTGGCTCGTGGGCGGCAACAACAGCTACAACGGCATCGACCCCACCGCCAGCTATGTGTTGACCTACGCCACGTCGTTGCAGCAGCTTTATATTACCGGCAAAAATCCCACCAACACCTTGAGCAGCGCGGCGGTCACCAATGCCATCTGGGCCGGCACGTTTGACCGGTTGGCTTCCACCTACGACACGAACACGTTGATCGCGGCGCTGGGCGAGTATGATGCCCTAGTGCGTAATTGGGCGGCCATTGAACTCGCCAAACGCCCCGGCGTGAGCGTCGCTAATATGATTACTCTGGCCGGCAGCACCAACGCTTGGCTGCGCGCTTCCGCCTGCACGGTGCTCGGCGGGTTGGCGAATGTGAGTGCGTTGCCGGTGTTGGGGCAATGCCTCACCGACCCGGACGATGGCGTTCGCCAGAATGCCGCTTTGGCGTTGCAAAAATTCGGGATTAACGCCAGCACGCAGGTGCCGAATATGCTGGCGGCCTTCGTTACCAATTTCACGAATCCAAAAAATATTGACTGGAGCGATCCGGTGCAAATCGCGAATGGACAATTGGCGGTGGCACTATTTGGTGATTACGTTGGCTCGTCGGGCACTGCGGCCGCCGCCACGGCCACGAACGCCCGGAGTTTGCTTTATCCCGCCTTGCGGGCCGCCTTGGCCTCGCCGGACTCCTTGCCGCGGGCAGACGCCGGCGGTTTTATCAAAACGCATTTTAGCCTGGCAGATGTGCAGGCGCTCGCCCCGGAAATCATCCAGAGCGCCCAGACGGAGTCGCTCGCGGATCGGATGTGGAGCGGCGATGGTCGCACCTATGCCATCACGACGTTGGTCAACTTCAAGTGTCTGGAAGCCATACCCACGGCCCTGTCCATGCTGAATGTGGGGCCAGGGATGGGCTGGGGATCGGGTGGTTACCTGACTACTGCTGTGAACGCGCTGCCGGTTTTTGGCGATTCGGTCCGGTGGACGCTGCCGGTCATCAGCAGTTACCGCAACATCTGGAATGCGGGCGATCCTCAATTAGCCGCTTTGAACATCGCCATCCCCAGCATCACGGCCGCGACCAACACCCCGGCTGCCGTGACGAATCTTTATCCCGTGGCCTTCTCCCAGGTCGTCAACACCACCAACGCGGTGGCCATCACGCTGACTGGCAGTTCGTGCCGGACGAACGTCTTGGGTTTCTTGAATCTGACCGCGCCGGCACACGGCACTTTGACCGGCACGGCCCCGAACCTGACTTATACGCCGAACGCCGCCTACGTCGGTCTAGATAGTTTCACCTTTCAAGTGGCGGACGGCATGACCAATTCCGGCTCGGCCACGGTGAGTTTGATCGTGGGCACGCCGGCAGGCGCGGGCTTGCAAGGCCAATATTTTGACAATCAGGATTTCAGCAACCTGAAGTTCACGCGTATCGATCCGCAAATCAATTTCGACTGGGGCACCGGCACGCCCAGCAACACCATTGCGGCGGGCAGCTACAGCGTGCGTTGGACCGGCGTGTTGCTGGCGCCCGAGAGCGGCAATTATATGTTCTCCACGCTGAACAGCGACGGCGTGCGGCTTTATGTCAATGGCAACCTGATGATTGATGACTGGGTGGATCAGACGCGGCAATGGACCGACGGATCAAGTGTTTATCTGACCGGCGGCCAGCCCTACGTCGTGCAGATGGATTACTACAAAAACAGCGGCAGTGGGGTGGCCAAGCTCAAATGGACTGGCCCGTCATTTGCCGGTTCCAACGGCGTGCTGATCGCCCAACAATGGCTCTATAACACCGCCGCCGGCTTCACCAACCTGCCCGTGTTTGCCTATCCGCAAGGCTTCACGATCCTGCAAAATTCCAACGCCGTCATCACGCTGGGCGGCTCCGGGAATGCAACCAGTTTCGCGATTTTCAGCCCGCCAAGCCACGGCAGTCTCAGCGGCACGCCGCCCGCTGTCACCTACACGCCGGCGCCCAATTACGCCGGCACGGACAGTTTTACTTTCACCGCCAGCAACGGCACGAGCAATTCCGCGCCGGCCACGATTTCGCTCAGTATTCTGGCGGGTGCGCCGCTGGCCTTCAACTGGACCAACACGGCGGGCGGCCTGTGGAGCACGGCGCTTAACTGGACCAATTCCCTGGGCGGTTCGGTGGCACCCAACACCGCTGGCCAGCCTTTTTATTACCTGCAATTCAATAATGCCGGCACCTACACCGCCACCAACGACCTGAACAGCGGGTTTGCGGTGAACCAGTTGAATTTTGCGGGCACCGTCACGCTGGCAGGTAACAGTCTCAACCTCGCCGGCAACGGCCCGGTTTTACCGCAGATTAATCAGAACAGCGCCAATGCCGTCGTGATCAACCCGCTGCTCAATCTGGCAGCGACGACCACTTTGGGTGGCACCGGCGGCGGCTCGGTGACCATCGGTAGCTCGATCACGGGGGCCGGCGGTCTGGTCGTCAACAATCCGGGCACCCTCAATTTAGTGAGCATTGCCAATGACTATAGCGGGGACACGGTTCTCAACGCCGGTAACGTGCAACAACTTACGGCAGACGGAGGAGCTTCCACGCTGTTGTTGGGAACTGGCACGATCACGATCAATCCGGCGGCGACCGTGAGCCTTAATCGGAGTTTGCTGACGAACCGCATCATTTGGAATGGCGGGACGGTGACTGGAGGCAATGGTTTTGGCGACTCTATTAATGGACCGGTTACAGTGACGGGCGTAGGGACGGTGAATTTTAGCTACACGGGCAAGTTGGTTATCAACGGCAACGTCACCGGCACCGGTGGTTTGACGACGGTGGGAGCCGGCCCTTTGTATTTGAGTGGCACCAACAGTTACACCGGACTAACGACGATTGCCGCCGGCTTTATAAAATACAACGTCGCTGCGGCCGTTGCCCCCGGTATCTTGAGCATCAACAATGGCGCGGTGGCCAACCTGAATTACTCCGGCACCCGCACGAACTCCTGGTTGATTTTGAATGGCGTGGATCAGTCGGCAGGCGTCTATGGCTCCACCAACTCGACCGCAACCTTTAAGAGCGCTTATTTTTCCGGCACCGGCACGCTCACCGTCGCGGCCGCCATGGGGAGTATCTCCAATAAACCCCCGACTAATGTCACCACCGCCAATGCAGTGCTGAATGCCACCTTCAATGGCAACGGTGTGCCCTGCACGGTGGTCGCCTATTGGGGCACGAACAGCGCTGGCGCCAACGCTGCCGCTTGGGGGAATTCGGCGGTGATCGGTTCGTGGAATATTCAGGGGGCCACGAATCTCAGTTGTCCGATCGCTGGCCTGATTCCCAATACGCAATACTATTTTACCTTTAGCGCCACCAACGGCATCCAGAGCCTCTGGGCCACGAATATCTTGTCCTTCATGACTTCGATCCCCACGCCGCCGGTGGCGAGCAGCTTCAGCATGGGCGCTTTGAGCGGCACGCCGGTCACGATCCAGATCATTGGCGGCAAGTATGCGCCGACCGACGCGGCGGGCTACCCCTTGATCGTATCGGCGGTGCAAAATTCCTCGACCCGCGGCGGCACGGTGACGACCGACGAGACGAACGTGACCTACACGGCATTGAACACGTTTACGGGCACGGACAGCTTCACCTACTCGGTGAGCGACAACTATGGCGGCACGAGCACGGCGACGATTACGGTTAACGTGGGGACCAACGGCGGCGGCTACAACCTGATCTCCGGGCCGGTGAACAACGGGAACGGCACCTCGACGATCAATTTTGCGGGCATTCCGGGCTACAGCTACGCGTTGGAGACGACGCCGAGTCTGACGCTGCCGATCACGTGGACGCCGGTGCAGACGAACACGGCTGCGAGCAATGGGTCGTTGAGCTTCACATTCAGCACGTCGGCGGGGCAGGGTTACTTCCGCACGCACTCCGTTGCCAACTAACTTGGATATGGTTTTGGCCGCCTCGATTTCCCTCGTGGCCACACCTTGACCAAAACCAGTTTACAGAACTTGACGCACACAACTGCTTGGCGGTGGGATCGGGTAAAAACCTATTATTTTCCGGCTAAAACAGCGGATTTGCTTGGTTTCTGGATGGTGGAGGCTAGGGGGTCCGAACCCCTGACCTTCTCATTGCGAACGAACTGCCAGACTGTTGATTTTCTTGGAAATCATACCACTTCCCACTAAAAACCGGTAATATGAGTCAGGCGGTAGCGATTGCTTGGGAGTGGAGCCAGTGATGAACGAGGGACAAGGCGCGGGCGGGTGTTTCCCAGAACGGACGCAACGCCTGGGTC
>JAJXXW010000046.1 GCA_021780905.1 bacterium | reverse complement strand
GCGGGCACGCATTGGGCATTGGTTGAGGTTGATCACTGTCAGAAAGTCCGGCTGGGCTTGGGGTTTTCCGCGCATGACTTACAGACAAACTTCAACTTCGCTGGTTCAAACGTTTTTCAACAAACTGCTAGGACAGCCCCTAATTTTTAAGACAAACCAACTGCTGGTGCGAAAGGGCAAGACGCATCCTCGGTATGCTCTGGCAAGGCCAGTAATGTTTTCGTGCATCACGCGGGGCGTTTTGCCATAGTCAAGCCGTGGCCGGAAGTTCAATTTGAAACTAGAGTCATTCATGCTACGGTAACATTTCCATTTTATGATTGTTAGTATTTTCAACGACGTGATCGGCCCGGTGATGCGCGGGCCGTCGAGTTCCCATTGCGCGGCGGCACTGCGGATTGGCCGGCTGGCGCGCGATTTGATGGATGCTGATTTCAACGACGTGCTCGTGGAGTTCGATCGCGAAGGTTCGCTGCCGACCACGCACGATAGTCAGGGTTCGGACATGGGTTTGTTCGGCGGCTTGATGGGCTGGGACGCGGCGGACGAGCGGCTGCCGGGTTCGCCGCAGGCGTTGCGCGATACGGGCGTCAACATCCGCATCGAGACCGTGGACGTCGGCGACGAGCACCCGAACACTTACCGGCTTACGCTGCGGAGCGCGCGCGGCGAACACCACTCGGTCATCGCCATCTCCACCGGCGGCGGCATCATGGAAGTGCTCAACATTGACGGCTACAAGCTCTCGATGTTCGGCGATTACCACGAGACGTTGCTGTATGTCATCGGCAACAGCGCGGATTTGGTGAAACGCCTCGCGGCCTTGCCAGATATTGACGAAGTTTCGTTGCACGAACATTGCGGCAAACAGTTGGTGCAGGTGAAGGCGGCGAAATTTTTGAGCGACGAAACCATTGTCGAGCTACGCAAGGTTTGCCCTATCCTGTCGGTGAAACGGCTTGGGCCGGTGCTACCGATCGCCTCGCGCAAGCACACGCGCGTGCCGTTCACAACTTGCGCGGAAATGCTTGCCTATGACGCGGGCCGAAACATTCCGCTCTGGAAACTGGCCGTGGAATATGAAATGGCGCGTGGTGATCTGACCGAAAAAGAAGTTATTGCGAAGATGGTGGACATCGTCTGTATCTTGCGTCGATCCATCGCGCAGGGCATCGCCGGCACGCATTACGAAGACCGCGTGCTCGGGCATCAGAGCGGCAAATTTAATGATTTAATGCAGGCCGGACGCTTGCTCAATGGCGGCGCGTTGAATCGCATCGTGCTTTACGTCACCTCGCTGATGGAAGTGAAAAGTTCCATGGGCGTTATCGTGGCCGCGCCGACGGCCGGCGCTTGTGCGGCGTTGCCGGGCGCAGTGATTGCGATGGCCGAGGAGATGAAATTATCCGAGGAAGAAATGGCGAAAGCCATGCTGGCCAGCGGCATCATCGGCACGTTCATCGCCACGCGCTGGACGTTCGCGGCGGAGGTCGGCGGTTGTCAGGCGGAAGGCGGTTCAGCGGCTGCAATGGCGGCGGCAGCCTTGGTGACGCTGGCAAACGGCACGTTGGCGCAATCCGTGGCGGCTTCGTCCCTGGCGTTCCAGAGCATGCTCGGTTTGATTTGTGATCCCATCGGCAACCGCGTGGAAGCGCCGTGCCTCGGCAAGAATGTGATGGCGGCAAGCAACGCGCTTTCCTGCGCGAACATGGCGATGGCAGATTACGACCCGCTGATTCCCTTCGATGAAGTTGTCGAGACGGCACAGCGCGTCGCGGGTCAGATGCCGCGCGAACTGCGGTGCACGGCGCTGGGCGGACTCTCCATCACGCCGACCTCGCTCGCCATCGAGGCGAAGCTCGCCGCAAAAAAAGCGGCGGCGTGCGGCACGGGCAGTTGTGGGTGCGGGTGATGATTTATTTTCAACTCATTTTAATATGCATAATCAAAAAAATCGGGCGCTACTTTTGGTTGCGCTCCTGTTCACATCGCTAACCCCATCGTTGTTGGCGCAGACCATGACCAATCACCCGACAGCGGCGGTGCCGAAAAAGCCCGCAGTTAACCGCCCGATGGATTACGCCGGCCTTCACCGCTATCGCGAGGCCAATGCCGAATTGCCGCCGCCGGCCGCCGGGGAAAAGCGCGTGGTGTTTTTTGGCGATTCCATCACCGAAGCCTGGCACCGCTACCACAAGGAATTTTTTACCGATCACCCTTACCTTGACCGTGGCATCAGCGGCCAGACCACGTCGCAGATGGTGATCCGGTTCCGTCCGGATGTGATTGCGCTGAAACCCAAAGTGGTGGTCATTCTCGCCGGCATTAATGATATCGCGGAGAACACCGGCCCGATTACGCTGGAAGAAATTGAAGGCAACCTGACTTCCATAGTGGAACTGGCGAAGGCCAATAACATTCGCGTGGTGTTGTCGTCGGTTTTGCCGGCGGACCGGCTGCCGTGGCGGCGCGAATTGCCGAATCCCACGGGAAAAATTCTGGCGCTCAATGCTTGGCTGAAGGACTACGCCGCCAAGAGTGGTTGCGTATATTTGGATTATTTCTCCGCCATGACCGATGGCCAGAACGCCATGAAAACCGAGTTGCAGGAAGACGCCGTGCATCCGAACCGCGCCGGCTACGATGTGATGGAACCGCTCGCGGAGAAAGCCATCGCCGAGGCGCTGCAAGCCCAGTAAGCGGTTTACAACCGGGCGGTCTCCAGCCACCGCTCGCGCCGGGCATCAATCAAAAAATGAAAACAAGTTGTCGCTGCACTCTGACCTCATCCTCGCTGTCATCCGCGCGCCGATGTGCAGAAAATCCATGCCATCACCATGCGCAAGGCGGCATACGAAAGCGATGAACCAGCGTCCAGCCAGTGACTATCAACCACCACCACGCCCTATGAGAGCCAGCCTCCAGATGCTGATGCTGGCCGCGCTTCTGTTGGCGACGATTCCTGTCTCTGCCGGTATTTCCGCCGGTCGGCTCCGCTGCGAAGCGCGCGCCGAACCGTTGGGCGTGGACGCGCTTTCGCCGCGCTTGAGCTGGATTCTCGAGTCCAACGAGCGCGCCCAAAGGCAGACCGCGTATCGCGTGCGGGTGGCTTCCTCGGAAAAATTCCTGAAGGCCGGGCAGGGTGATTTGTGGGACAGCGGCAAAGTCGCCGGCAACGGGACGGTGGATATTGCCTACGCCGGCCGCCCGTTGCGCTCGGGCCAGCGCTGTTTTTGGCAGGTGCAGGTGTGGGATCAGGCAGATCAGCCGTCGGGCTGGAGCGACCCGTCCTGGTGGGAAATGGGCCTGCTCCATGCCGGCGATTGGACCGGAGAATGGATCAACGACGGCAAAGCCAATCCGACCAACGACGCGGATTTTTACCGCGATGATCCGGCCCCGCTGTTTCGGCGCGAACTGAAACTGACGAAGACCGTTCGGCGCGCCCGGCTCTACTTCAGCGGCCTCGGCTATTACGAAGCCAGCCTCAACGGCCAGCGGATTGGCGACCAGATGTTGGATCCCGGCTGGACGATGTATGGCCGGCGCGTTTTCTACAGCACTTACGATATCAGCGCCCAGTTGCGGCGCGGAACCAACTGCCTCGGCGTGACCCTCGGCAACGGGTGGTGGAATCCGCTGCCGCTGCGGATGTGGGGCAATCTGGATTTGCGCAAGAAACTGGCGGTGGGCCGGCCGCGCTTCATTGCCCAGCTCAACGTGGAATTCACCGACGGCTCGACGCAGTCCCTCGCCAGCGATTTGAATTGGAAAGTCGCGGACGGCCCGTTGCGCCGCAACAGTATTTATCTCGGCGAAGTCTATGACGCGCGCCAGGAACTGCCGGGTTGGAACATCGCGGGGTTTGATGACGCGGCCTGGCGTTCGCCCAAACCGGCCACGGAAGCCGTCGGCCCGCTCCAGGCGCAACCGCAGCCGCCGATCCGCATCCGGGAAACTTTTCCCGCCGTGCGCGTCACGGAACCACAGCCCGGCGTTTTCATCTACGACCTCGGGCAGAATTTCGCCGGCTGGGCGGGCTTGCGTTTTCATGCGCCCGCCGGCACCCAGATCGTCCTGCGTTACGGTGAGTTGCTGAACAAGGATGGCTCGCTCGATCCGCTGACCGCTGCTTGCGGCCAGATCAAGGGCGCGCGCAAGAAATCGGATGGCCCGGAGGAGTCCGTTGGCGGACCCGGCGCACCCGTCGTTGCCTGGCAAACCGACACTTGCATTGCGCGCGGCGGCGGCGAGGAAACGTATGTGCCGCGCTTCACCTTTCACGGCTTTCGCTACGTCGAAATCACGGGCTTGCCCCAGGCGCTGCCGCTGCCGGCGGTGACGGGAATGCGATTGAGCGCGGACGTGCCGGACGCGGGTGAATTCGCCTGCTCGAATCCGCTGTTCAACCGGATCCAGGCGATGTGCCGGCGCACCTTTTTGTCAAACCTGTTTAGCGTGGAGTCGGATTGCCCGCATCGCGAACGGTTCGGTTACGGCGGCGACATCGTCGCCGCGAGCGAGGCGTTCGTGCTCAACTTCGACATGGAAAACTTCTACGCGAAAACCGCGACCGACTTCGGTGACAGCGCCCGGCCGGATGGGATGCTGACCGACACGGCCCCGTTCGTGGGCATTCAGTATTGCGGCGTGGGCTGGGCGATGGCGCATCCGCTGCTCGTTTCGCAGGAGTATCGCTATTACGGCAACCGCCGGCTGGTGGAGGAACAATATGCCGTGGCCAAGCGCTGGCTGCTCCTCGTTGCCGGTGAATTTCCCGATGGCGTCGTCACGCGGGGATTGAACGATCACGAATCGCTGGCGCCGGCACCGGCGCCGCCGATGGTCACGCCGCTGTTTTACCAGAGCGCGCGGCTCCTGGCGGGCCTGGCGCGGCTGCTCGGGCGCACGGAGGACGCGGCGCAGTTCGAGGCGGTTGCCGAAAAGTCCCGGCTGGCCTGGCAGCAAAAGTTTTTTGATCCCGCCACCGGAACGGCCGGTCCGGGCACGCAAGCCAGCCAGGCTTTCGCGCTCTATTCAGATCTCGTGCCGGCGGCCGATCAGGGCCGGGCGCTGGACGTTTTGCTGGGGGATATTCGCGGCAAACATCAGGGCCACCTTTCCACCGGCATCATGGGCACAAAGTTCATGTTCGATGTGTTGTCACGCGCGGGACAAGCGGACACGGTTTACGACATGGCGGCGCAAACGAATTTTCCCGGCTGGGGCTGGATGCTGGCCAACGGGGCGACGACGCTGTGGGAACACTGGGCTTACAGTGACAGCACCTATTCGCAAAATCACCCGATGTTCGGCTCGGTCAGCCAGTGGTTCATCAACTGGCTCGGCGGCATCCAGCCGGACCCGGCGGCGGTGGGCTTTGACCGCATCGTTATCCGGCCGCAGATTGTGGGCGATTTGCAATGGGTGAAGAGCTGCTATCATTCCGTGCGCGGTCGCATCGTCAGCAATTGGTCCAGGTCTGGAACCATCGGAACCTTCGACATCGAAATCCCGCCGAACACGACCGCCCGGGTTTACATTCCGGCCCGGGACGTCAAAGATGTCAAGGAAAGCGGAGTCCTCGCCGTCCAAGCAAAGGGTGTCACCTATCTGGAGAAGGATGGAAGTTGTGTGGGGTTTACGGTCGGTTCCGGGGCTTATCAATTTCAAAGCTCGTTGATCAATCAACCGGCGCAAGACCGGGCAACGCATGACAATTGACTTCCCTCGGCCTTTTGCCTGGCCATGTATGGGGCGTTAAGTCAGCTCAGCAAACGATCGGTTGACCCCGGAAAAACCGCCTTCCCAGCCACAGGGGAAATGGCAGTGAAGATACCTGCCCGACTTGGAAGCGCCGCCTTGATTAACCTGGTGGCCACACCCTGACCAAAAACCAATTTGCCGAACTTGACGACACAACTGGTCGCCACATCAGCACTTCGGTGTGGTCGTAGCAGAAAACCAGGCCGCCTTCTTCAGGACAGCGCACCATTTCCCAGCGCTTGGGCGTCTCACGAATCTCCCCAAACACCCGTTCCAGACTCACACTTCCCGGATGGACCCGATTTTCTGGGCGTGCCTTTGGCGCGCCGCCCGGTAAAATGTCCGCGTGAAATTACTTTTCATCGGTGATATCGTGGGCGAACCGGGACGCGCGGTGGTCCAGACCCTGCTGCCGCGCCTGCGCGACGAACACGCGCTGGATTTTGTCATCGCCAACGGCGAGAACGCCGCCGGCGGCAACGGTATCACGCCGCCCATCGCGGGCGAATTGTTTTCCGCCGGTGTGGACGTCATCACCAGCGGCGACCATTTGTGGGACCAGAAGACCGTGGCCGAGCTGCTTTACAGCGAGCCGCGTTTTTTGCGGCCGCTGAATTATCCGCCGGGCGCGGCCGGGCGCGGCGCGAATGTTTATCAGGTCCGCCATTTGCCGCCCATCGGCGTGCTGAACGTGCAGGGCCGCACCTTCATGCCGCCGATGGAAAACCCGTTTCTCGCCGCCGCGGCCGAGGTGGAACGGCTCCGCGCGCAGACGAAAATCATCTTCGTGGATTTCCACGGCGAGGCGACCTCGGAGAAAATCGCGTTCGGCCGGTTTCTGGACGGGCGCGTGAGCGCGGTCGTGGGCACGCACACCCACGTGCAGACGGCGGACGAGCAGATCCTGCCCCATGGCACGGCGTATCTGACCGATGCGGGCTTCACCGGGCCGCAGGACGGCTGCCTGGGCCGCGAGATCGAGCCGGTGCTGAAAAAATTCCTGACCGGGATGCCGCAGCGGTTTGAGGTGGCCCGGAACCGCGTGTGCCTGCTGGGCGCGCTCATCCGGATTGACGACGCGACCGGCCGGGCCATGAGCATCCAACGGGTGATTGAGGCGATGGGTTGACAAACCCCATCCTGCCGATGCGAAATCGTCGGTGAAAAATGCTGCTCCGGTGGAGGCTTGGCTACAAAGATTTCGCGCCCAAGGCGCTGAATTTTTAGGGCTAGAGGGTGCGCTGGCAAGGATGAGCGCCGGCGCCGATTCCGCCTCAATACTCCACGATGGAGCGGACGGGGAAACCCTTCAAATGCCTGCGGCCGTCGAGAAATTTCAGCTCGATCAGGAAGACCGTTTCGCGGATGTCGCCGCCGAGTTTCCTTACCAGTGATGCGGCGGCGCCGGACGTTCCGCCCGTCGCCAGCAAATCGTCCACCAGCAGCACGCGCGCGCCCGGCTGGAGCGCGTCGGTGTGCATGGCCACGGTGGCGTGGCCGTATTCCAGCGCGTAATCCTGTTCGATGGTCTGGTAGGGCAGCTTGCCCTTTTTGCGGACGGGAATGAAACCGGCCTGGAGCTTGGTCGCGGCGGCGGCGGCAAAAATAAAACCGCGCGCGTCAATGCCCACCACGGCGTCAATGCTGCCGGGCTGGAAATTGGCCGTGAGCAGTTCAATCGCGCCGGCGAAGAGCCGCGCATCGGCCAGCACGGGGGTGATGTCCTTGAACTGGATGCCGGTTTGGGGAAAATCCGGGACGTTGCGGATGGCTTTGGTGATTTCGGCGGCGGTAACGGTGGACGGCATGGTTCAACTCTCCTCTGATTTGGTTTTTTCCAGTTTCTCTATCATCTTGCGCAGCTTGCGCAGCGCGAGGTTTTGGATCTGGCGGACGCGTTCGCGCGTGACGCCGAATTTTTCGCCGACCTCCTCGAGCGTTTTTTCGTTCCCGCCGTCGAGGCCGAAACGGAAGCGCAGAATCGTCGCCTCGCGAATGTCCAGGTGCTTGACCATGTCCTGCAACATGCCGGTGACGGTCTTGTCCTCCAGTTCCTCGTAGGGATTCACGGCGCGCTCGTCCTCGACGATTTCGGAAAAGTTGTTGGAATCGTCGTCGCCCACCGGCGCGTCCAGCGACGCGGGGCGGATGGACGCGGTGCGCATCTGCGAAACGCGCGCGGCGGTGGTCCCGAGTTCGGCGGCCAGTTCCTCGTCGGTCGGTTCGCGGCCGAATTCCTCCTGCAACTTCATGCCCGTCCGGCGCATCTTGGAAATCTTGTCCACCAGATGCACGGGCAGCCGGATGGTCTTGGACTGGTTGGCCAGCGCGCGCTTGATGGACTGCTTGATCCACCAGGACCCGTAGGTGGACAGCTTGCCGCCTTTTTTCGGATCAAAGCGTTCAACGGCCTTCATCAGGCCGATGTTGCCCTCGCTGATCAGATCCAGCAGCGGCAGACCGATGCCTTCGTAGTCGCGGGCGATTTTCACGACGAGGCGCAGGTTCGCCTTGATCATGTGTTCGCGCGCCTTTTTGTCGCCCTTCTTGATCTTGGCGGCGAGTTCGATTTCCTCCTGCGGCGTGAGCAGTTTCACCTGGCCGATCTCGCGGAGGTAAAGCCGGATGGCGCTGTCGCCGTCCATCCGGTCGGCTTCGCGGCGCAGAAACTGGGTGGTGTCGCCCTCGGCCGGCTTGGCAACAGTCAAATCCAGCGGCACGGTGATCGGCGGCGACGGCGGCGCGACGACTTTGGGCTGCGCGCGAACGGCGGTTTTCTTGTTCCGCTTCACCGGTGCAGGCTTGCGCTGATTTTTTTTTGCCGCCATGAGTTGAAAAAGTTAATCGGCGGGCGGCCAGCCGCAAGCAAATTAACTTCAATTGCGGTTGCGCGCGGCCGAGATGTAATACAGCAGCGTCAGCACCGAGGTGACCAGCGCGGCGACGTAGGTGAGCGCGGCGGCGTCCAACACCCTGGCCACACCCGCGCGCTCGGACTCGTGCACCAGGCCGAGACGGAAAAGCTGCTCCTTCGCGCGGTTGCTGGCGTCGTATTCCACCGGCAGCGTGATCAGCTGGAACAAAGTGATGATGGCAAACACGACGATGATGATCGGCAGCATGATTTTCATCATGCCCATGATCCAGCCGAGAAATAAAATGCCGGCGTAAAGAGTGCTGGCAAATTGCATGATGGGCACCAGCGCCATGCGCAGATTCAGCATCGCGTAGGCCGCCTGATGCTGGAGCGCGTGGCCGGATTCGTGCGCCGCCACGCCGACCGCCGCGACGGAATTGCCGTGGAAATTATCCGACGATAAAAACAGCGCCCGCTTCGTCGGGTCGTAATGATCGGTCAACTGGCCCTCCACCTCCTCGACCGGCACGTCGTTCAGGCCGGCGTTGTCGAGGATGCGCCGCGCCGCTTCCGCGCCCGTCAGGCCGGATTCCACCGGCACCTGACTGTATTTGCCGAAGGCGGAATGCAACCGCCACTGCGCCCACAGTCCGAGCAACAGGCCGGGCAGAAAGACGAACAACAGGTATTTGTAATCCCAATACATCATAAAGTTGAATGGATGGACAGCGCGGCGGGAAAAAACATTTAATGCCGGCGCGTTTTAGCCGATGCAATTAAACCATAAGAACCACCCGCGTGCAACTGTTCCAGAGAGTCCGAACTGGGAAACGGCGAGACTACCAGCGAAATGACGCGTGTCGCCGAACGTCCTGTTAGATTGGGGAATAACTTGCCTATCGCCGCCGTGACGCCCAAGCCGGCGTCCATCTGACGCCACAACAACACCTCGCCAGCGCTGGAAAGGGTTCCCCCGGAAAAATCAGCCGCGACTTTTCGGGAACCGAGGTCTGGCAAGAGGCAGGGCAGTTCTCGACAGTCTGTCGGCGCAGCAGCGGTCCGTGGCGTTTTCATTGGGCTCAGGGTTTTCAAGCCTTCTGACCCGCTCACCCCTTTTTTTGGTTCAATCCCACTAGCAGTTTGTTGAAAAACGTTTGAACCAGCGAAGTTGAAGTTTGTCTGTAAGTCATGCGCGGAAAACCTCAAGCCCAGCCGGACTTTCTGACGGTCATCAATCTCAACCAATGCGTGCCCGCCGA
>JAJXXW010000043.1 GCA_021780905.1 bacterium | reverse complement strand
TTGTTTGAGTGGTTGAAACCAGCAGTTTGGCAATTTGATTGCCAACTTCGGTTTGGCCTTTTGGAAAGCCCATGTGGTTGGGAAAAGGCATCATTTATGCACCTTAAGCGAGTCACCATCAAAGCGTTCTCGGCTCAGTGCTGCCCGAAAAATTCAACATGGCTTGGACAGGGATCGCAGCAACGCCGCCGCCAGTGCCGCTTGTTTTTCATCGGCCACGTCCACCTGAACCCCGCCGGGTAACTGCAACACCAACCGTTGCCGGTGTGGCCGGAACTGGCGACGATTCCACCATGGGTTCCAATAGCTGCAACGGAGGCGTTCGTCCAGAGGGGTTGGGGCGGCTGTGCTGCACCCAGCGAGCCAAGGTGGAATACTTCAGCCCGGTCCTCCGCCTTTGCTCCACTTTCCTGTTCACCGAACTGCAGGCCGAAGCCACGAGGTAATGCACTGATGGTTAAATTTGCTGACCCGATTCAGCACCGGGCTTAATTTCCGCGACCACAATCTCGCGAATCCGGGGTTGGCCATCGGCAACCAGCGAGTGATATTTCGCCGGCAACGGTGCGATGAATGACAATTCCAGCCGGTGCAGGGCGGTTTCGATCCGGCGGAGCGCCTGGCCGCGAACCATGATGTCATGCGTTGCGAACGACAGATGGAGCAGTTGCTCCTTACCGTCGGTATCGTATTCGGCATACGCAAATTGATCCAATGGCAGCAGATATATGCGGCCCTTTGTCAATTCAACTCGCAGGCAGCGCGCCTGCGGGTCAATGGTGTAACATTCGGGTGTTTTTGTGCTCATGTTTTTGTTGGTGTTGATGTTTATGGTGACGGGACATTTTCAGGCGGCAAAACGTATCGGCGGCCCGCTGGCCGAACCGGAGCAGGCAGCCATGCAGCCGGTCCCAAAGCCGGTTGGCTAGGCGCGGGCGAATGCCATTCGCCAGTTCCAACGCCAGCGGCCGGTGGCCGGAGTGAACCAGATTTTCAAGCAATTGCATTTTGTCTGGCGTGAAAATGCGGATGCCGCGCCGACCGCGCGAAATGGTGACATACCATTGCTGGGCATTGGTCGCCGCCTTGATGGAGGAGTCGGAAAAGAGAACATGATCCACCGTCTTGCCCTGTGAACCGTAGGACGTGACCGCGTAGCCGGGAAGGAACTCCCGGAAACCTTTTCCCAAAACCCGGCCGTCGGCCAATTCAATTCCGCCATCAGGACGGACGGCTTTGACCGTGACCAGTTCCCCGTTGGCGGTCCGCCCACCAGCAGCCAGGGTGCGGTTGGCCTTGAGGTGCAGCCGCTCGCCCGTCGCCACCGGGATTTCGCGCGGAAGACAAACGGAGATTTTGTCTAGCAGCCGGTTGGCGACGGTGACGCATTTGCCATCCACCTCGACCAACACGCCAATTTTTACGATGCCCAATAATTTTCCGCTCGCTCCGGGCGCGGCCTGACGCACCTTTTGATTGAACACAATCACACCGTCTTTCGGATAAAAACGCGGATCGCGCTTTTGGGCATTCGTCAGGTCGGATTTTTCCAGCACTTGAACGGTGACATCATTTGCGCCGAGCAATCCTTTAGATTTCAGGGCGTCGCGCACGCGCGAGTTGACTCGGTGGACTTCCGCCCAGGTCTGCGACACGACCACGGCGGATGATTTTTGCTCTGCCAGCCGGAGATATTCATCGGCCAGTTTGTCCGCTTGTTCACCCAAACCGCAGGCAACAATCGCTCCCATCTGGTCGAGGCGTTTGAATGATTCGACCAGCTTGCCCGCCGCCGCCGCTTCGACGGCTTTGCGATACTGCTTGATGCGCGCCCGTTCATATTGATTGATGGCCAGCGCCGGGTCTTGCCGGCGGATGGTGTGTAATTCCACCGGCGCAATGCCGGAATATCGTTCAATGGCCAGCAACGCATCAGAGGCTTCAACCGCACCGTGTTGTCGTGTATCGCCGGAAAGAATCACCCGTGCATTTCGTTCGCGCGCCAGTTGCAACAACTGGTGCATCTGGCGGCCACCAATCTGGCCGGCCTCATCCACCACGACGACCGCACCGGCGGCCAGTTCGCCCTTGATCAGAAAATTGGCAATCGTCGTTGGCGACGGGAATCCCGCGCTTTCCATGTCCACGACCTGCTGACGCTGCGGCGCGAGAACAATGACGCGCCGGTCTGATTGCCAGATTTGATCCACCAGCTCGCGCAGGACAAAACTTTTGCCGGTGCCGGCACCGCCCCGGAAAAGTGACACGGTGTGGCATTTGAATTGCCACCAAAGTGCGCGTCACACGAAGCGCCAACGTGTGCGCGAAAGTGTGCATTTGACGCCGGCTTGGCGTTGCAGCGCGGATTGCGCCACATCCTTCGCTCGCGAAGGGGTAAGGCTTCTTCTGTATTAAACGGATTGAGAAACATTTTGCCTCCGTTGTTGCAATAGTTCGTCGCGCCAGTTTTTGACCTGCTCGGCGACGATTTGAATGCGGCTGGTTTGTTCAATGGCGTTCACTCCGATTCGCCCGGCATAATGTTCGCCCAGGCTCGATTCCGGCATCTGCATGACGGAATGGGTGGCGTCCGTGTGGATGCGCTCACCAAGTTTGTTTAGAACTTCGATGGCGTTAAGCAATTCAGCGGTGGTTGGTGTCAGCATAAGTCAGCAGGAAAGGCCGCGCGGACAACAGCCATTTACCCGGCTGCTTTCCAATGACGCGGACTGGTTCGTTATCATGGCGACCAGTGAAACAGTTTGCGCCGGTCGTTTTGTGTAATCTTTACACAAAATGAAGGCCGGGATTTGGGAGGCTGTTTCCCGTGCTGACGGCCAAGACCCAATACAATTTGACGAACGCCAGGGAATACTTTGAGGAACACCTGTGCGTTGGCGATTATTACGATGAAGGACAGCGCGTGGCCGGCCAGTGGATCGGGATGGGCGCGGAACAACTTGGCTTGTCCGGCAAGGTGCGTGCGGACGATTTCCTGCGGCTTTGTGAAAACCAGCATCCAAAGACGGGTGAGACACTGACGCAACGGTTGAACACGGTGCGAATGGATGATGGCAAGGAGGCGGTAAACCGCCGGGTATTTTATGATTTTACATACTCACCGCCCAAATCGGTTTCCGTTGTGGCACTGGCTGGCGCTGATGAGCGGATTGTTGCGGCGCATGATCAAGCGGTCTGGTCGGCCATGCGGGAACTTGAAAACTTTGCGGCAACCCGTGTCCGGGCTGGAGGCGGGCATGGAGACCGTTCCACCAGCAATGTTGCGGCGGCGTTGTTCACCCATGACACCTCCCGCGCCCTCGACCCGCATTTGCACACGCATTGTGTCATCTTTAATGCAACCTTTGACCCGGTGGAGCAACGCTGGAAGGCGCTGCAAAACTACGGGATGTTGCAGGCGCGGAAATTCGCCGAGAACGTCTATTACCACGAGCTTGCCCGTCAGTTGCGAAGTTTTGGTTATCAGATTAACAACCACCCACGCGGCGATTTCCAGATCGAGGGCGTTTCCGAAGAGATTTGCGACCGATTTTCCAAACGGGATGCGGAAGTGGATAAGGCACTGGCAAAGTTGCTCGCCGATAAACCAGAATTGGCCGGCGCAAACCTCAAGGAAATACGCGCCAAACTGGCAGTTAAAACTCGGGCGCGAAAACAAAAGGATTTGAGCCGGGCTGAATTGCGGACTTTATGGGACACGCAATTGAGCGATGCCGAGCGTGCTTCGTTGCGACAACTTCCGAGCCGTTCGGAAAAGGTCGCCATTGCGAACAGGCGCGTTGAGATCGGTGAGGCGGTGCAATGGGCGGAAGAACATTTGTTCGACCGCAACTCGGTCGTGCTGGAATGCCAGTTGTGGCAACAGGCATTGGAGCGGGCGCGCGGAGAAGGTTTCACGCTGGATGAACTCAAGGAATTCACACGCCAGCGCAATTACATCCACAGTCCTGAACGCCCCAATGAAGTGACGTTGCACGAAGTGTTGTTGCGCGAGTTGGAAATTGTCCAAAACGTCAAGGACGGTGTGGGCACTTGCCGTTCGTTCGTTGAGAATCCGCAGCCGGCGAATCCTAAATTGGACGACGAACAGCGTCAGTCTCTGGACGCATTGCTGCGTTCAACCAACGCCATCCGCGCTGTTTGCCGCCAACAATGGTGCGGCGTCCCCGCCAAGTTCGATATGAACAAACCCGCAATCCTGCCCGACGCACTAAACCGGTTCCGCCATGCGGCGTCACAATATGCGCCGTCTGCCAAGTCGCGTGCGTCACGATTGCTGGCGCTCAAGGAGGACATTGCTGCGTTGCGCAAACGCGGGGTTTCTTACCACGCCATCAGCGAACTGTTGACGCAAAGCGGCATCAGCGCCTCCGCCACCTGCGTCATCAACTTCTGCCGCCGCATCCTGAAGGAAAGACGGCGCAAACCATCGGCAACGAGCAGTGCGCTGCCAGTTGCCAACCCAAATACAACGAGAAAAACCAAGCCAAGCGCCACGTCCAAAACCGCGTTGCCTGTCACGCCCGTCGCAAACGTCGGTGCGCTGCCGGTGCCATCTGAAAGTGCGCCGGTGAAAATTCGCGGACCACACATCGCCAAAATTGAACTGCTACCACCCGGAGAACAATATGATTAAACGACTCGACCTCATCCTCAATGGCAAGGGCGGGGTCGGCAAAAGTTTCTTTGCCGTCAATTTCGTCCAGTATCTCAAGGACAAAAACATTCTTCACGTCGCCTGCGACTGCGACAACGAGAACTCCACTCTGAAACGGTTTCACGGCGAGGCCGTGGAATTCATGGATTTGTCCCAGCCCCGCGCACTGGACGCCATGTTCCGCGCGTTCGAGCAAACCGATCTCGTGGTGGTGGATTGCCGCGCGGCGTCCACCGAAGTGTTTTTTGATTACTTCGATTTAATTGACCTGCGCGGGACGCTCAAAATCCTGTCCGCCACATTGACCCTCATTATTCCGGTCAATCACGAGGCCGACAGCATTGACCAACTCCAACGAATCGAAAAACACCTGACCGACGCCTGTTCCTATGTCGTGCTGCGCAACGCGGTTCACGATGACACGTTTGCTGTTTATGAGCAGTCCGCAGTCCGCAAACACCTGCGAAAGGATTTGGGGATGAAGGAAATCAACATGACGCGGTTGCAACCGTGGCTGGTCGAAGAATTGAGCCTGAAAAATCTGCCCATCACTGAAGCGGTCAAGGACGGTTCCCTTTATTTGCTGGACCGCCAGCGCCTCCAAACCTGGCAGCGAAAACTTTACACCGAAATTGAATCGGCGGCGGAACTGTTGCTGCCCGCAAAATCATGAGTGCGACCCCAAAAGATACGAAGCCGGACTTTGACGAGGAATTCCTGCAAACGCTCGGCCAGTGGAAGGAGAAGAATAAAATCCGGGACGATGATGCGGTTTATCTTCTCGTCGAACTGTTTCGGATTCATCAAAAACATTGGGACGCACTGCGCCAGCGCCAGATGCCTTCGCTGGACCAGTTCCGCACCGACATCGCCGCTGTCACGGAATCTTACAAATCGTTCCGGGAAATGTTGGAGGAATTGATTGAGTCGCTGGCGGCGCAGCCGGCGGCCGTGCCGGTCAAAACCATTCCCTTGGACGACTTGCTCGCACAGGCCGAACATACGCCGGGTTTTGTATGCGCAACAGCGGGAAAATGGCTCCCACGCTTTTCCTGATTGGCGCTGATGGCCCGATGATGTTCGTCCCGGCTTCATTGACGGATGAAACTGAAAAAGACGCTTTCGCCACGACTGCCCGGCTCATGTGCATCGCCCATGCCGCCACCGTCTGTGTCATGGCGATGGAAGCTTGGATGAAGACCGCCAAGCCCGGCGAGAAACTCGACATGACCGAACCGCCATCTGAAGCGTTTGACCGGCAGGAAGTGGTTATCCTCATGGGCGAAGACCGCACCGTTCAGAAGCAAAAATTTCTCCCCATAATCCGCAGCGGAAATGGCAAATTCTTTGGTTTCAACGAATCCGATATGCCGCAATTGGATTCGATGGAAGGACGCTTTGCTGGAATCCTACCGCCAAATGTGGCCACCAACGAGCATCGCATACTAGCCCAAGCCATGCTCAAGGTCAAAGGTGTCAACGTCACCAAGCTAGGCACCACGGTTCGTCTCATGCCACCACGACGCTGAATTCAACACTGGTATTTACTGAAGTGGTGTTCTTTGTTTTTCCCGGCAAAATTCTGCCATCGCTTTTTTCGCGTAAACCGCAACCCGGCTTGGAAGTCTGATTGACCTTGCCGCGACTGCAAAGCAAACTCATCACTTGATTTATGTCCACCGACCGCACATTCATCACCAACGAAGACGGTCAGAGCTTGCACGAGCGATTTCGGGTGTTGTTGGGGAACAACACGCGGCATTTTGATTGTCTCGTCGGCTATTTTTTCATCAGCGGTTTTTACAAACTTTATCCCGCCCTCACGAAAACGGAGAAAATTAGGATTCTGGTGGGCATCAAAACCGACCGCGCCACCTACAATCTGATTCAGGAAGGAAAACAGCAGGAATTCATTCTGGAAGCCAAGGACGCGTCCGCCGACGTGAGCGCGCTGGAGCAGGAAATTGACGAGCTGGTGTATGCGCTCTACGCCCTGACCCCGGCAGAAATCCAAATCGTGAAAGGCGCAAAATGAAAACCACCCTGGAAACCATCAACCGGATGCAGGCCGACGGCATCATCGGGCAATACGCGATTGGCGGCGCGGTGGGCGCGACGTTTTATCTGGAGCCGGTCGCCACGCTGGACATTGACGTGTTCGTGTCGTTCCAAAAGGTTCCCGGCAGCGGGCTGATCTCACTGGCACCGGTTTACGAATACCTGACGGCGCGCGGATTCCAGGCGGAGCAGGAGCATATCGTCATCGCGGGCTGGCCGGTGCAGTTTCTGCCGCCCGGCAACGCGCTGGTGGAGGAAGCGCTGGCGCAGGCGATCGCAACGGACGTGGAAGGCGTGCCGACGCGGGTGATGACGGCGGAACATCTGGCGGCCATCGCCTTGCAAACGGGGCGGGCGAAGGACATGGCGCGCGTCCTGCAATTCATCGAAAGCGGGACGCTGGATGCCGACCGGCTGGACGGGGTGCTGACCCGGCATGGATTGGTTGCCAAATGGGAAAAATTCGGCGATAAATTCAAGGACAACCGATGAGCGAAGAGATGCGCAGAATTTTGGCGGGCAAGGCGAGAACGCGCCAGCGGCTCGCGGCGCTGCCCTTTGCCGAGAAGGTGAAGTTGCTGGAACAATTGCGTGACCGCACGCTGGCCATCGCCACCAGCCCGCTCAAACGCCAGTCGTCCCACCGGGGTTGAGCGCAGCCTTGCCGCCCAAGCTGATTAAAAAAGGAAGCCCATGAGTGAGCCATTGCCCGCCCCATCCGCCAGCAACCATTTCGTTGGCATCAACGAAATGATCGGCAGCGGTTCGCGTGCGCTATGTCCGCTGCCATGAGCCAGACCGAATCATTCCGGGCCAGGCGCGAGGCGCTGGTGCTTCGCTTGCGGGATAAGGAGAAACTGACCTTCCAGCAAATCGGCGACCGGTTTGACCGATCCGCTTGCCGGGCCGCGCAGATTTATCAAGCCGCCCGCCGTAAAATCCAATTTCCACCCAACGGCCTGTCCAACCGGCTCAATCATCTCCTGGCCAAAGCTGGCTTTACCGTCGAGAAACAAGCTATCGCCACCGCACTGCGCGCCGGCAAACTTTACCCCCATTGTTATCCGCCCACCTACGGCGTCTATGCGCACCGGGACCTGTGCGCTTGGGCTGGCGTTGACCCTGCGTCCCTGACATATCCCAGCCACGATTACGAACTTTTTTACGACAATGGCCTTTCCTACCGGACGAATAACATCTTGAAATACGCCGGCATCCCCGCCACGAAAGCAGCCGTCCTCGAATCTCTCAAAAATGGCAGCCTGACACCAACCAAACGCCCCATCGGCTACGGCAAGATGACGCACGCCGAACTCTGCCGGTGGGTTGGAGTAACCCCGCACCTATTCCGAAGCCGTAAAAAAATGCCAGCCAAGGGCAGCCGCACGGCTAAAGGGGCAAAGTGAACCGTAATTGCGATTGAGTCAATCCACCGCCAGCCGGCATTTTTGATCCAATTGAGGATGGCAAAACTGGCAAATTGGCGTTTCGGGAAGTGTTTTCGCTCGCCGCCCGCAGACCGAAACCAAACAGGAAAGATTTGACCATGCTTTTGTATTGAGTAAATTAACTCAACGTATTGAGTAAATTGTATGACGCGCCAAACACTCCATGACGAACTGCTGAAACGGCTCAAGGAAAAACGCCGCTTCTTGCAGGTGTTGGCCGGCCCGCGCCAGGTCGGTAAAACCACACTGGTCAGACAGGTTATCAAGGCATCGAAGCTGCCGGCGCATTACGCCTCGGCTGACGAACCGTCCATGCGGGATCGCACTTGGATTGAGCAGCAATGGGATGCCGCCCGGTTAATGGCACGCGACAGCAAAACCGGCGCATTGCTGGTGTTGGACGAGGTGCAGAAGGTTTCGGACTGGTCAACCGTGGTCAAATTATTGTGGGATGCCGATACACACGCCGGTTTGCCGTTGAAAGTCGTTCTGCTTGGTTCCGCCCCATTGCTCATTCAGCGTGGATTGACCGAGAGCCTGGCCGGACGGTTTGAGGTAATTCCCGTGCCGCATTGGTCGTTCGCGGAAATGCGGGAAGCTTTTGGCTGGAATCTGGAACAATACATTTTCTACGGGGCCTATCCCGGTTCCGCCGAATTGATAACCGAGCCGGAACGCTGGCGGCGTTACGTCGTGGATTCCCTCATCGAAACCACGATCTCACGCGATATTCTCTTGTTGAACCGCGTGGACAAACCCGCTTTGCTGCGACAGTTGTTCCATCTCGGTTGCGCGTATTCCGGCCAGATCCTTTCCTACCAGAAAATGCTCGGCCAACTCACGGACGCGGGCAACACCGTCACGCTGGCGCATTACTTGGAATTGCTCCAAGGAGCTGGCATGGTCGCGGGTCTTTCAAAATATGCCCACGGACTTGTTCGCCAACGCGGGTCGAGTCCCAAATTACAAGTGCTGAACACGGCCTTGATGACCGCGCAAGACAACCGGACGGCAGCGGAAGCGCGGCAGGATGGAAACTATTGGGGTCGGTTGGTTGAATCTTGCGTCGGCGCACATCTGCTGAACACCAGCTTCGGCACAAACATCGAACTGACCTATTGGCGGGAACGAAATCAAGAAGTGGATTTCATTTTGCGTCAAGGCAAGACCACCGTTGCCATCGAAGTGAAAAGTGGACGCCGGGCTGAATCGCTGCCGGGAATGGAGGCTTTCGTCAAGCACTTCAAACCGAAACGCAAATTGCTCGTGGGCGGACAGGGAATTGAACTGGCGGAATTTCTCACGAAGCCGGCCACCTATTGGGTGCAGTGATTTTTCGCACGACAAGCAAGCGCCGGAACATTTTATTCGCCGCGACAAAAATCGGGAGTATATAGATAACGCAAACGAGCCCGCACACTGGCATTGCGGGTGGTTTGGATAATACAAATGCTCAAGACTTTTTGGTTAACTGCCTTCGGTGTCTGCGGCCTGAGATTGCCAATTTGCGTTATCTATATACTCCCGTTTTTCTTTTCCCTTGGACAGCATTTGTCCTACCTGTTTGTGTAATCTTCCGCACATAAAGTCTGTGCTTGCCGTCCACAAGAGACGGTTGCGGGCTAACGGGAACTGTGAACTACGTCGAATTAAAACTGCAATTTGCAGACTCCGCGTCGTTGCGGTTGTTACGCGCCGACAACGCGCCGCTGTTGCTGGCGGTGTTGTTCGCCGCCTTC
>JAJXXW010000036.1 GCA_021780905.1 bacterium | reverse complement strand
TCAAGGTGGCATCCACCAGCGGCTTGTGTTTGCGTAAACCACGCCACGCAGCCCATCACGCCCAGCACCGCGCCACACAGGAACACGGCCGTGCGCAATGCTACGTTCTGCCAAAAAGTTCCATTTGATTTCCGCCTCCAAACGGCCCTTATCGAGCTGGAAGAATCGTTTGCCACGCGGTTGTCAATACAGCTTTATGCCAACACCCAGCTTGCGCAGCAATTCACGCAGAGCCGACGGTTCGCTATAGATATCGTGCCGCGCCGGGGCGACACTTGTCGTCGGCCCGGCCCGTCAACCGGATGACAGTGAACTAAACAGTTGAAACAACCAGATGGTTGGCAGAACATGATGCAAACGATAAGAACGCGCCATGAAAACTGATGAATTCGCAAAACCGGGCAGCCTCACGTCAAAATTGACAGGCGTGGTGCGAGACCTCGAAATGCTTTACAAAGATATTCATTCGCATCCTGAATTGTCTTTGCAGGAAACACGAACTGCGGCCATCGCCGCCGGCAGGCTGCGCGCGGCCGGATATGAGGTAGCAACGGAAATTGGAAAAACAGGCGTGGTGGGCGTGCTGCGAAATGGACCCGGACCGACTGTGATGCTGCGCGCCGACATGGACGCTCTGCCGCTTCAGGAAGCAACCGGCTTGGAGTATGCAAGCAAAGTAACAGCGGTGGACCGTGCGGGCAAAACCGTCCCCGTCATGCACGCCTGTGGTCATGACATGCACGTGGCTTGGCTGATTGGTGCGGCGACTGTAATGGCGCAGGCGCGCGATACTTGGCACGGAACGCTGGTGGCGCTATTCCAACCAGCGGAAGAAACGGGCGAAGGCGCGCAGACTATGATTAACGACCACCTATTCGACCGTTTTCCCAAACCGGATGTCATCTTGGGGCAACATGTGATGAGCATGCCGGCGGGCGTGCTGGCTTGCCGTTCCGGCGTGATTACTTCCGCTGGTGATAGTTTTGAGATTCGTATGTTTGGGCGTGGTGCGCACGGCTCGATGCCAGAAGCCAGCGTTGACCCAGTGGTCATGGCCGCCTCAACCGTGTTGCGGTTGCAGACCATTGTTTCCCGCGAAATTGCGGCCACCGAGTCGGCCGTCGTCACCGTTGGCGCGCTACAGGCGGGAACAAAAGAAAACGTCATTCCCGGCGAAGCGATCCTAAAAGTCAATGTGCGCACGTATGATGAAGGCGTGCGCAAACGGGTGCTCGCGGCAATTGAGCGAATTGTCAAGGCGGAGGCGTCCGCTTCAGGCGCACCCAAAGAGCCGGAGATCAAGCCACTGGATCGCTATGCCGCCGTGAGAAATGATCCTGAGGCCGAAAAGCGCGTGGTTCATGCTTTATCAGGTTATTTCCCCGGGCGGGTTCACGAAACATTGCCGACGAGTGCGAGCGAAGATTTTGGGTGCTTCGGAACCGCCTGGCATGTGCCCTCTGTTTTTTGGTTTGTGGGTGGCATTGACCAAGCGATCTTCGACCAGGCCCGGAAATCAGGTCGCTTGGGCGAAATTCCTACCAACCACAACCCGCGTTTTGCTCCCGTAATCCATCCAACTTTGGAAACAGGGGTCGAGGCAATGGTGGTGGCGGCGCAGGCGTGGCTCTCTGCCTGATGCGCGCCTTGATTTGAGCAACATCGAACCGACCGGTTTTGCAGTTGAACACATGATTCATATTCTGCTGACAGTGCTGGATCTCGGGGGCACGTTCGTGTTCGCGATCAGCGGTGCGGCGGCTGGGGTCAAGCATCGGCTGGATATTTTTGGCGTAATGGTGCTTGCGTTTGCTGCCGGCAACGCCGGGGGCATCACCCGCGACCTGCTGATCGGCGCCGTGCCGCCTGCGGCCATCGCGAACTGGAGCTATCTCTTGGTCTCCATTCTGGCAGGCTTGGCGGTGTTCTTCTGGTATCCGTTGATCGCGCGCCTAAACAATCCGGTGTTGTGGTTTGATGCGGTGGGCCTGGCGTTTTTCGCAGTTGCCGGCGCGCAGAAGGCGCTGGTCCATGACATCAATCCCGTGATGGCGGCGCTGCTTGGCATGTTGACCGGAATAGGTGGTGGCATGCTGCGGGACGTGCTTGTCGCCGAGATTCCGGTAGTCTTGCGCGCAGATCTGTATGCGTTAGCGGCATTGGCCGCCGCAACCGTTGTAGTTGTGGGCCACATATTCCACATTACGCCGATTGCCACCACGACTGTTGGCGGCGTTCTGTGTTTCGTATTGCGTTATATGGCCATGCGCCATAGCTGGCATCTGCCCGCGGCTTTACCGCCGCGAGGGCAACCCGGAGAACCAAATGCTCCGGAAGAGCGGCGAGAAAGCAGGAGGTCCTGACATGAGCGCCTTCGTGTTAAAGTGCGGCAAGCTGTTTGATGGTGTGTCTGATCGGTTGACCGGTCCGGCAGAAATTCTCGTTGAAGGAGATCGCATCACCGAGATCGGCCCCTCGGTGCGCCGACCATCTGATGCCCAGACGGTTGATCTTTCGGAACGCACTGTAAGCCCAGGATTCATAGACACCCATGTGCATTTGACGATGGATGCCGCCGATTTGGCCCAACAAACGCTGAAGTCATCCGCAGCCAAAGCACTTAAGGGGCTGAACATCGCCCGCGAATACATGCGTTACGGATTCACGACGCTGCGCGACATGGGCAGTGCCGACCCAGAATTTCCGACCGTGGACCTGCGCGATGCAATCAATAGTGGTCTGGTGCAAGGCCCGCGACTCCTTGTAGCGGCCCATATCATCAGTGCGTCGGCCGGGCACGGTGATCTGCGCGGCTTCTACGCATCGCGCTGGAACATCCCGGTTTCCGCCATTGCTGATGATGCGGGCGCGATCAAGGCGCTGGTGCGCCGCGAACACACCTACGGAAGCGATTGGATCAAGACGACCAATACGGGTGGCTATTTCAGCCCGGGTGATGACTCGGCCCGTGTGACGTGGTTCGATGATGAATTGAATGTGCTTGTCGCCACAGCCCGGCAATTGGGCATGCCAGTCGCAGTTCACACAGGTGCCGCTGAGGGTTGCAAACAGGCCATTCGCGCCGGTGTGCGCAGCTTGGAGCATGCCTACCTGATAGACCAAGAGGCGCTCAGAATGGCAAAGCAGGCCGGCATGTTTGTGGTCCCCACAATGCAAATGACCCAGGAAGATCTGAAAGCTCTGCACAGTCACACCCTTCCTTGCCAAGCAGTCTGGAAATTCAGCCGTGACAACGGCAGGATAGTTGAATCGCAAAGGTTGATTGCACAGAGCGACGTGAAAATCGCTTATGGCACCGATTGCGGCATGTTTCCTTTCAGTCACGGCATCCTTGAATTCGAGGCCATGGTGGCCGCGGGCCTCACGCCGGTGCGGGCCCTTAAAGCCGCGACGTGTATTGCTGCGGAACTTCTAAATCAGGAAGATATTGGCGTTCTAGCAGTTGGCAAGCACGCCGATATCGTGGCCATGCCGGGGGACCCGCTGGCTGACATCGGTGTCACGGCCAAGGTGGACTTCGTTATGAAAGGCGGCAGCATTTACCGGGGCCGCGGTAGGGTCTGAAATAGTGCGTTTTAATGGCATTGCGATTTGTTGGGAATTTCATCAATACGTTTTCATGAGAAATCAAAATTGACTTTGGCTGAGAGAGGGTTATATGGATTATTAAAATGCGGCATAGGTGGTCAGGGCAAAATCTGAAGTTGGCTGCCTCCACCTGAATCACTGTTCACGAGCCGTGTGTGGTTACAACGAGCACACATCACATACAAGCCTATGAGTAAAATACTTGTTCTTTACTACTCCACCTACGGCCACGTGGAAACGATGGCCAACGCCGTCGCCGAAGGCGCACGTGCGGTTCCCGGTAGTGAGGTCGCGCTCAAGCGCGTGCCCGAAACCATGCCGCCCGACGTGGCCAAAAAAGCCGGCGCGAAACTTGATCAAGCCGCACCGGTGGCTACTCCCGGCGAATTGGCCGATTACGACGCCATCATCTTTGGCACTCCAACACGCTTCGGTAACATGGCGGCGCAGATGCGCAATTTTCTGGACCAGACTGGTGGGCTTTGGGGCAAAGGCGCGCTGGTCGGAAAGGTCGGCAGCGTTTTTGGCAGCACCGGCACCGGTGGGGGCAATGAATCTACCATCCTCACCTTTATCCCGACTTTGTTGCATCATGGCATGATTTATGTCGGCCTGCCTTACGCTTGCCCGGAATTGTTCGACATCAGCGAAGTTAAAGGCGGCAGCCCTTACGGAGCGGCGACCATTGCCGGCGCGGATGGCTCGCGCCAACCCAGCACCAAAGAACTCGCCATGGCGCGTTTTCAAGGCAAGCACGTCGCCTCAATAACGGCAAAACTGACGAAATAATTGCGATCGGGAAATGGATGACATTATTCCGGCATGACGGATCTGACAGTGCAACCTCTCTACCCGGCACATGCTGACTGAATTGCTTGTTGTGAATCGTCAACCGTCAAAGCCAGTTCATTCAGAGGTGCGGATCGGCCACATTCACCTGAAAGTATCGGATCTTGATCGAGCATTGGCGTTTTACCGCGATGTGCTTGGCTTCGAACTCACACAGCGCTACGGACACCAATCGGCGTTCCTCTCGGCTGGCGGATATCATCATCACATCGGCCTGAACACTTGGGAGAGCAAGGGGGGTGCACCACCTCCTCATGGCGCGACTGGTCTTTATCATGTTGCAATTGTCTATCCAACCCGCGCGGAGTTGGCGGATGCGTTACGCAGAGTGACCAAAGCTGGAATTCCGCTTGAAGGCGCCGCCGATCACGGCGTAAGCGAAGCATTGTATTTGCGTGACCCCGACGGGAATGGCGTGGAACTTTATTGGGATCGGCCCAGGGAAAAGTGGCCACATACCCCTGACGGCGGTTTGGCCATGGTAATAGAACCTTTGGACCTCCGAGACCTTCTTAATGAAGCGCCGGAAAGCTGAATGATCCTCGTTTTGGGCTGCCGTCAAATTTGATAATTTTTTCAATTTTAAGGGCGAGCACGTTTTGGCTTGTCATACTGTTGTGCCCGGCTGACGACACGGGGCGTCCGGTGTGGCCGGGTGCTGGTAAAGGCTCAACAGGTTGAAGGTAAACAGCACCGTCAGGAACGCCGTCTCGGTCGCGAAGAAGGGTGGCAGGCAGAACCCGTCGGCGGCCAGGTCGTGCTTCAACTCCTCGATTCGTTGCTCAATGCCGGCGCGGCCGTTGCAACCCCGCCACAACTCCGGCACCGTCTCCTGCCGGTTGGTCACCTACACCCGGAACGTGTGCCCCGGCACCTCCAGCAAGCGCCGCCCACCGCCGCCTTGGTTTCGCGAATCCGTTCGCGCCCGACCACGAACCGACGTGGCTTTGACCAGCCAAACAACGGCACCGTGAACTCGCCGGCATCATGGTGTTCAGCCGCGTTAGCAGGTGAAGTCTTTAGCGTGGGCAAGAAATGCAAAAAATTCCCCAAAACCACCGGGTTATTTTGGAAATTTCCCCGGAAATTTCAGGAATCTTCCGGGGCGGACAGAAATATCTCCGGGAAGAAATATTCGCTCCTGGGCTTGCGCTCTCTGCTCCTGAGATGTTTCGCCGTCAGCCGGATTATTTTCTCCCCAAGCCCGGCAATATTAAATTTGTGCGTTCGGAACTTTGCGGCTGCGGGTCGGAAATTTTGTCCGCAGAGATGCGGAGTTCGCGCGGCTTCAAACCTCAATCACGGTGATTTCCGGGCGGCAGTTGAAGCGGATGTCGTAGTCGCCAATGTAGCCGATGCCGGGATTGACGTAGAGCGGGCCGGCCGGCGTCTCAAACAGGCCCAGGTCGTATTTGCCCACGCCGCTCGGCAGCACGAGCGCGCCGTAAAGCGGGATCCGCACCTGCCCGCCATGCGAATGACCGGCCAGCATCAGGTCGAATTGACGGTCACCGACCCGCTTCACATCGGCGGGATAATGCGTGAGTAGAATGTTTTTTGCACCCGGTTTGGTGGGGGGCACCGGTTGCCAGGGAAACAGGCAGATGGTGCCGACAAAATTAATTTTGCCGCCGGCCATCTCGCGACTGCCGTTCAAGAGCCATTCGCCACCGGTGGCGCTGAAACATTCCTGAATGGGCGCAAAGGGAACACGGCTCCAGTAATCGTGGTTGCCCGGGACGCCAAACATCGGGGCGCGAATGCCGGACATGATCTCCAGCGCCTCGTTCAAAAACTTGGCGTCTTCCAGAATGTCCCCGGTGAAACACACATAATCCGGGTTGAACGAATTGATTGTTTCCACGACCGACTTCAGGTATTTGCAATCACCCTTGTGATGCACGTCGGTGAAATGGACCAGCTTGTGCGTGTGCGGGCCCGGACCGATTGCCAGATGCCGCACATCCAGCCAGGTCGGCTCGACGAGCGTGGCCTCCGCCGCCGTCAGGCACGGGGCCGCCAGCATCGCAGAGGCGATAAATTTGCGGCGGCTGATGCGCGGTGTTTTCACTGATAATGCGGCGGCTTCTGGTTGTTGGACTGGATGCGGTCCAGCTCCAGCGTCTGCATGGCGGTGGACTGGCGCTGAACCTCCTTTTTCAGACGTTCAAGCAGTTTGACCTGCTCGACGACGACCGCGTTCAATTGTTCCACCTGATGTTCGAGGTGGGCGAGGTTCGATTCCAGTTTGTCGAAGCGCCGGGAATTTTCGTCTGCCATGTTGGCAGAGTGCCCGTAGTTTGGGATGAAGTCGAGGCGGTTGAACCGCCAATTCCGGTCACCACTCCGGCGTTTCAAAGGCCCCGATGTCGGGTGCAGCGCCGGTGAAACTGCCACCGGTCTTGACCCCTTGATTCACAAGCCGCCCGGTGGGAACGGGCCGGAGAAACGGCAGCTCCGGCAGGCCGCCATCATCGCGGCGCGGGCCGGCGGCGAGCGCATAATCCACGCTCAACAAGTCGCTGGTGTTCATCGCCGGCGAAAGCACCTGCCAACTGTTATTGGTCAGCAATGCGCCGCTGCGGAATGAATCGCTTTTGGTGCCGGCCAGCGAAACATTGTTGCGCACGACGTGAAATCCCACCATCGGCGCGTTGGTGGAATCGTGGTTCAGGGCGAAGTTTGCGCTGCGATTCGCCCAGGCGGTGTTGTTGTCCACCGTCTGGCCGGCGGTGTTGTTGTTTTGATCAACGCCGTTGGCCATGTTGACGAAGGCGAGGCAGCGCACCAGCCTGTGCGGGGTGGCGACGTAGTTGCCGCCGAGTTTGAAACCGTTGCCATTGCCCTCCCACGCCGGATCATTCCACAAATTGGTGCCGGAACGGAACGCCCAGCAGTTGGTGATGATCACGGTGTTGGCGGCCATCCACAAATCCCAGCCATCATCGGCATTTTCCCAGGCGCGACAACCGCTGAAAACATTGCCCGGCCCGATGATCCATTTGGCCGTGAAGCCGTCGGCGTTTTGACCATGCGCGGCCGCATCATAGTTGCGGAAGGAATCGCAGTTTAAAACCAGGTTGTAGCTCGTGTTCGTGTCGCCGGTGATGTGGATGCCGGTGTTGCGGCAGTCATGAACCACACACTGCTCGACAATGTTTGAGGCACCGCTGAAACGAATTCCGTTGTGTCCGGCGTTCGTAATCTCCAGGCCAAAAAGCCACCAGCAATCGCCGCTGATGGAAATGCCATCGCTGCCGGTGCCTTCGCCGGAGAAATCAAAAACGACGTTTTCGCCGGGATACGGCCGGACGCGGATGGGCTGCGTCGGCGAGCCGTTCCGCGACAGCGAAATGCCGCCGGACGGCTTGTAGGTGCCGCCGCGCAGATAGATCAAGTCTCCAGGATTGGCGAGTCCGGCCGCCTTGCCCAGCGTGGCGAACGGCGCGGAAATGTTCGTGCCCTTGTTGCTGTCGCTGCCATTCGTGGCCACAAAATATTTTGCGTTCGTTAGGCCGGCGTCAAACAACTGCACGGCTGCCCGGACAAACCACTGGTTCGTTCCGGGCAAACGGGTTGTGAACGTTTCCCGCACGGAACCGGCCGGGTCCGACGGCTGGGAATGGGTGGTCGCGCGCAGCCACCAGGGACGAAACCAGTTGCTTCCGCTTAAATTCGACGACAGCAGCAGATCAATTTGCGCGCCGGGCTGGTGGCCCAGCCGCTCAAGGATTTCCACCTGAAACGCCCCGTTGGTTCCGTCCGCCTGACCAAATTGCGGATTCAACGCGCCGGCAAGGCCGCCGGCCACGCGCGGGTCGGTGCCGAAAGCAAACTCAACCATGTTTACTTCGGAATCTCCATCGGGATTACCCATCACCCCGGCCTGTGCCGGCACATCCGTGAAGCGGGTGGACGCCCAGTCGTTGTAATACTGCGCGCCGCACGTCGGCATGAACCCCAACCCAATCAGGGACAAGGCGGCCAGGGCTCGATGGATAGCAGGGGAACACATGGTGCTAATCTAAACGAGTCCAAGGGTAAACCAATTTGAACTTTGTGCAAAACGCTGCCTGAATTGGGCATGCTTCACTGGGGCGAGCCAGTCCACTGGTGACACGGCGCATGGGTTCTGTTCCCCAACTGTGATTTCCCGGAACAGAAGTGAATAATTTCCCATTGCGAACGCGCGCCGTTCGTGAACACTTCCCCGCGACATTTCATGGACCAAAAAATTTCCAGCCCACCAGTCGCCGCAATGATTCTCGGCGTCGGCTCGTTTGCGCACAGCATCGGCACCGCGCTGGCCGAAGCTGGCGCGAATGCCTCCACCTATCTCACGCGCAATTACGGCCACTTTTCGCCGACGCTTTTTGGCAAAACTTTTTCGCGCGACGCGTTCCCGAGTCCGGTGCCGCTTGTCCGCGAAAACAAAATTGACGTCGTCATCCCGCAGTCCATTGACTGGGCCACGCAGCCGTGGGTGGAAGAGTTGGAGAAATCCGGTGTCGGCATATTCAGCCCCACCGGCGACGCGATGCGGATTGAGCGCGAGCGCGATTTCGCCCGCGAGCTGTGTGCGAAGTTCAAGATTCCCTTTCCCAAATCGTTCGTCGCGTCCAACCGGATTGAGGCGGAGAAGATTCTCGAAAAAAATCCGCAGCCGTTCGTCATCAAAAATCCGCTCTGCTCGCCCACCAGCCCGGTTCACACGATTCTCTGTGAAACCGTCGCCGACACGCGGGCATGGCTGCGGCAGGTGAACTATGCCGAGGGCGTTTTTCTTCAGGAATACCTTGGCCGCGCCGAGGCGGGCCACATCGCACTGGTGAGCGGCGGCGAAATTCATTCGCTGGTCACGAACCAGGAATACAAATACGCCTTCGACGGCAACATGGGCATCGTGGCCGGCGCGCCGCTGGGCGGACTCGTGGAGCGCGATGAAAACGACAAATACGGCCTGGCGCGTGAGTTGTTGCATCCGTTGCTGCCGTGGTTGCGAAAGGTGAATTTTCACGGGCCGATTCAAGTGACCGCGATCAAGGTGGCGGCGACGCCCCGTCGCCGAACCACTACGAGGGCAGCGGTGCCGCCACCCGGCCGCTGGCACGTCATCGAATATAACATTCGCATCGGCGTCACGTCCGGCCCGATGATTCTGCGGATGCTGAAAAATCCGGCGGACGTTGTTTTGAAAACGGCCCGCAATGAAAAGCTGAAGCTGGCGTTCAATGAGAAGCTGAACTTTGGCTGTTCGCTCACGCTGGCCGGCTACGGCTATCCGTTCACGCAGGTGCGCGGGCCGCAACTGCCGCTGGAAGTGGCCGGCAAATTCGACTGCGATGTGTGGTGGAACGAAGTGGCGCGCGGCACTGACGGGGAACTGGTGGCCACCGGCCAGCGCATCGCCGACGTGATCGCCCTCGCGCCGACGTTGAAATCGGCGATTGCCAGAGCTTACGCCAACATCCGTAAAATCCGCGTCGTGGGCAGCTATTTTCGCACGGACGTCGGCCGGAGCCTGTGGCCGCCGGGAACGATTTGACACGAATTGCACGGATTTTCGCCGATTTTTCGCGGCCGGGTTTCAGCGGTGTTAATTCGTGAAGTCCGTGTCTGTTTTTTCGTGTGTTTCGCGTGTTTCGCGGTAAAACTTTTATCCGTTAAATGAATCTGAATTCTGAAAATTTTCCGCTGCGGCCGGCGTGGA
>JAJXXW010000095.1 GCA_021780905.1 bacterium | reverse complement strand
GCCAACCGCCGACTGGCGGCTGCGGTGGGGACAGCCGTTACCACGGTTCGCACACTGAATTTTGAAAAAATCACCCATGAAAAATCGTGGCGCTGAAAAATCACCCGTTTTTCAACGGCCTGTTAGGCAGACAGAAAAAATATTCAATAAACTTAATTTTTTGCTGGACGAATAAAAGCATTGGGCGAAATTGAGTTACAAATCCTAATTAACTGCGAGAGCGCGTTGCCATGAAAACGAATAGCAAGCAGATGGTCATCTCCGGCTGGCCGGGTAAAATGCTCGCGGCGCTTTGCCTGATACTGTGCCCGCTGCTGTTGGCGGCTGGCCCGGCGGCGGCGGTTTCGGCGCCGGCCGTGATTGCTTTGGGTGCGGGCGTGACGGACCACGAGATTCAAGCCGCGCTGGACGCCTTGCCCGCCGGGGGTGGAACCGTGGTGTTGCCGCCGGGGCAAATCGTGGTGCGTCAGCCCATCGTTTTGCAACGGGACGGCCAGGCGCTGCGCGGTTCCGGAGTGGCCACCGTTTTGAGGCTCGCAGACCAGGCCAACTGTCCGGTGATTATCATGGGCCAACCCGTCAACCATCCGCCGGCAGTCGTGAGAAATCTTTGGGTCGGCGATCTCTTCATTGACGGGAATCGCCAGCTTCAGATGCGCGAACTTTGGAAGCTTCACGGCGAAGGTTCGGCCATCCGCAACAATGGCATCACGATTCAAAGCGTAAGCGATTCGACGGTGGAACATATCACCTGCGCGCACAACCGTTCGGGCGGAGTGGTGACGACGCTGGGGGTGGCGCGGCTGACGGTGCGCGACCTGACTGCGTTTGACAATGAGTTTGACGGGTTGGCCTGCTATCTTACGACGGACAGCGTTTTCACGGATCTCAATTTGCACGACAATCCCGGCGCGGGCATCTCGCTCGACCTGGCTTTCAATAACAATGTCATCAGCAATGCCGTCTTGAACGCGAATGATATCGGAATATTCATGCGTTCAAGCCGGGAAAATAATTTCTACAATGTCGCCATCCACCGGAGCCGGCATTACGGAGTGTTCATGGCACATTCCGAGATTCAAACGGCGGCGGGCTGGCGCCCGGCGCCAAAGTCCGAGTGCGTTTACAATGCCTTCACCAACCTGATCGCCATGGATTGCGGCGGGGCAGCCTTTCGCGTCAACAACACCACTTGCAAACACAACGTCATCATCCGGGCCAAATTCGCGGGCAACGTCAAAGGCGGCATCTCCCAAGTGCAGCCGAATCTGGTCGCGGTGCAATAGAACCTCCTGGCGCGCGACGCGCCAGATCGTCGAGGGATTTTCCAGTTTGAGATTGGATTTCGCAGAAACATCCGTATTGTTTACTAAACTTTTTCAAACAAATTTTATGGCCAAGGAAAAAAAAACTGCAAAACTCACCGGCGGACCCGTCTCTCGTTTCATCCAACATCACTACCGGCATTTCAACGCCGCATCGCTCGTGGACGCCGCCGAGGGCTACGTGGCGCACCTCGAAAAGGGCGGCAAGATAATGATCACGCTCGGCGGCGCGATGAGCACGGCGGAACTCGGCCTCTCGCTCGCCGAGATGATCCGGCAGGACAAGGTGCAGCTCATCACCTGCACCGGCGCGAACCTGGAGGAGGACGTTTTCAACCTGGTCGCGCATGATTATTACGAGCGCGTGCCGGGCTACCGTTCGCTGACGGCGGAGGATGAACAGGCGTTGCTCAACCGCCACATGAACCGCGTCACCGACACCTGCATTCCTGAAGGCGAAGCGATGCGCCGCATGGAAAAAGCCATGCTCGAAGTCTGGACCGACGCCGACAAGAAGGGCGAACGCTATTTCCCGCACGAATTTTTCTACAAGGTTTTGCTCAGCGGCAAATACGAAAAATATTACCAGATTGACCCGAAAGATTCCTGGATGCTCGCCGCCGCCAAAAAGAATCTGCCCATCGTCGTGCCTGGCTGGGAAGACGCCACGCTCGGCAACATGTATGCCGCCGCCGTCATCCGGGGCGACGTGAAGAACGTCCACACCGTCCGCACCGGCATCGAATACATGACGTGGCTCGCCGAGTTTTACACACGCACGGCGACGAAGAAGAGCACGCTCGGCATGTTCCAGATCGGCGGCGGCATTTCGGGCGACTTCCCGATCTGCGTCGTGCCGATGCTGCACCAGGATCTGCTGCGCACCAGCGTGCCGCTCTGGGGTTATTTCTGCCAGATCAGCGATTCGACCACGAGTTACGGCAGCTATTCCGGCGCGGTGCCGAACGAGAAGATTACCTGGGGCAAGCTCGGCGTGAAGACGCCGAAGTTCATCATCGAATCGGACGCCACCATCGTCGCGCCGCTGATTTTTGCGCACGTTTTGGGCTGGTAATATAATTACCGCATGGCCAAGAAAGCTGTCACAAAATCCCCGGTCGCTTTCGAGCACATCAACCGGCAGATTCCGCCGGATGCGCACACGGCGATGTATGTGTGGCACAAGTATTGGTCGCGCAAGACGTGGAATGTCGTCGGCGAACATATCAAGAATTACACCGCGCCAAATGAAATTGTTTTCGATCCATTTGCGGGCAGCGGTGTGGTGGCCATTGAAGCGGCGCGCAACAAACGCCGCGCCATCGTGTGCGATCTCAATCCGACGGCCAGCCTCATCACCGAACTCACGTTGCGCCCGGTCAACACGCTGAAACTGCTCGAAGCGTTCGAGCGCGTCCGCGCGAAGGTGCAAAAGCGCGTGGCGGAACTTTACACCGTCCACTGTGTGAAATGTGATGAGCCGATTGAAGCGGACTGCTGCGTGCGCGAAGGGGATGAACTCGTCGAAGTCCGCTACAAAGGCTGTCCGCACTGCGAGCATCGCTGTGAAACCGGCTGCAAGCCGAAGAAAAAAGATCTCGACGCGCTGGCCGAACTGGAAGGCAAGCGCATCAAGGAATGGTATCCGAAGAATCGGCTTTATTACAACGATGGTGAGCCATTTAAGGAAAAGCAAAAATTTGATTCGCTCGACGGTCTTTTCACGAAACGGAATCTGCGCGCGGCGGCGATGATTTATGAAGCCATCGAACAGGAAGCCAGCCCGCAGTTGAAAAAGTTCCTGCTCGGCGCGTTCAGTTCCATGATTCATCTCTGCACGCGGATGATGCCGGTGGGCAATCCCGCGCCGTCCAATCACTACACGTTTTTCAGTTCGCCCGGCTGGACGCAGCACAGCTACTGGTCGGCACCGCGCTACATGGAGCAAAACGTCTGGGACAAATTTGCCAGCGCCGTGACCGGCAACCAGGGAATCATCAACGCCAAAAACGAGACGAACGAACTGCTCCGCGACGTAAAAATCACGGACGACTGGAAGAAAGTGCTCACGGGCGAAGCGGACATCGCCGTCGTCAATGACGACTGCGTCGAACTGATGAAGAAAATGCCGGACGAGTGCGTGGATTATATTTTCACCGACCCGCCCTATGACGCTTCGATCCAATACGGCGAGCTTTCTTTTTTGTGGAACGCGTGGCTCCAGAAAGATTATCTCTACGCCGACCGGATTTCGGTGCATGAAATCGTGCGGAACGAGCGGCAGAAAAAGCCGTTCGCGCTTTATTACGCGCTGCTGAACACCAGCGTTCAGGGGATGCACCGCGTCCTGCGCCCGGAGAAATTTCTCACGCTGACGTTTCACAATCCGACGTTCATGGTGCGTAATGCGACCGTGCGCGCGGGAGTTTATGCCGGGTTTGATTACGAGCACATTCATCACCAGCCGCTCGGCCAGGTTTCCGCCAAGGCGATGATGCAGCCGTTCGGCAGCGCGCAGGGCGACTTTTATCTGCGTTTCGCCAAGACCGCGCGCCCGTCGCACAAGATGGAAGAAATCAGCGAAGACATTTTCCGCCGCATCGTCATTGAGACATGCCGCGAAGTCATCGCCAACCGCGCCGAGCCGACGCCCTACACAATTCTCATCAACCAGGTTGACCCGGTGCTGGCCAAGCGCGGGCTGTTCGGAACCCTGCACACGGGTTTGGATGTAAAAACGGTTTTGGAAGAAACGGTCGGCAAGGAATTTGAACTCGTGGACGCGAAACTCGGCGGCGCGACCGGCAAGCTCTGGTGGTTCGCGGACAAAACTTTTGCCGCGCGGCTCGAAGCCATTCCGCTCACCGAGCGCGTGGAAGAAACGGTCTTTCGCTGCCTGAATCAAAAAGGGCGCGTGACGTTCACGGAAGTGTGGGACACGGTCGCGCGCGAATTTCCGAACTCGCTGACATCGGACAGCACCAGCATTTCCGAGGCGCTGGAAATTTTTGGCCGCAAAGCCAGTGGCGGTGTGTGGATTCTAAAAGAAGAAATCAGAATCAGCCTGACCCGGCACAGTGAAATCATCGCCTTGCTCGCGAAAATCGGCGGGGCGCGCGGACATGAAATCTGGATCGGCCAGCGCGAACAGCGCGAGACGGTGAGCGGCCTGGTGGAACAAATCAAACTGCGCGATTTGGTCACGGCCAAATCCGCTGCGTTAAAAAGTTTGCAGTGTGTAAAAAACTTTCGCCCGGTGCTCGACATGGACTTACTCTGGCTGGACGGCAATGAAGTCGTCCGCGCGTTTGAAGTGGAATGCACCACGACGATGACGAGCGGTTTGCAGCGCGGTTCAAATCTGCCGGCCAGCGTTCCCAAAACGATGGTCATTCCCGAAGAACGCGAAGACGATTTCCAGCGAAAGATGAAATCGCCATTGTTCAGCGAGCATTTCGTGAAGGACAAATGGACGCTGGCGTATTTTAACATGTTGCGTGAAGCCTTCACCAAGACGAAGGCAAAGACAGATTTGGAATCGTTGTTTGGCAAAAAGAAAAATCTGGGCGGCGTTGGTTACAAACGACAGGCTTCCCAAGCGCAGGCACTTTTTGAGATTTCCGATTCGGGGGAAAATTCCAAAACGTCAGCATGGGTTATGAAGGACGATGGGGCGGATTGAGAATCAATTATAATTTTAATTTGTCGCAAATCATGAAACCAAACGACTTTTCCGAAGCGCGCGTCTTGGTCACGGGCGGCGCTGGCTTCATTGGCAGCGCGCTGGTCTGGGCGCTCAACCGGCGCGGCTGCGACAACATCGTCGTCTGCGACATCCTCGGCACGGATGAAAAATGGCGCAATCTCACACCGCTGCGCTTTGCGGATTACGTCGAGGCCGCTGAATTGCAATCGCGTTTGCAAAGCAATGCGCTGGGAAGATTTGATCTGGTGCTGCACATGGGCGCGTGCTCGGCCACGACCGAAAAGGACGCGACTTTTCTCGCCAAAAATAATTATCAGTTTACGAAAGATCTCGCGCTTTGGTCCCTGGAAAACAAGGCGCGATTTGTCTACGCCTCCTCCGCCGCCACCTACGGCGACGGCGCACAAGGCATGGAAGACAAAGAGGCGGCGCTCGACACGTTGCGTCCGCTAAACATGTATGGCTATTCAAAGCATCTGTTTGATCTGCACGCCAAGCGTGGCGGCTTCCTGAACAAGATTGTCGGCCTGAAATATTTCAACGTCTTCGGCCCGAACGAGGATCACAAGGGCGATATGCGTTCGCTCGTCCACAAAAGTTTCGCCCAGGTGCAGGGCAAGGGCGTGATCCAGTTGTTCAAGAGCTACCGCAAGGAATACAAGGACGGCGAGCAGAAGCGCGATTTCCTCTACGTCAAAGACTGCGTGGCGATGACCCTGCACCTCGCCGCCACCCCGAAGGCAAACGGCCTGTTCAACATCGGTTCCGGCCACGCGCGAACGTGGATTGATCTGGCCAACGCCGTGTTCACCGCGCTGAAAAAGAAGCCCAGCATCAAATTTATCGAGATGCCGGAGGCGATCCGCGACAAATACCAGTATTTCACGCAGGCAAACCTGATGCGGCTGCGCGGCACGGGCTACAACACACCCGTCACCTCGCTGGAAAACGCCGTCCACGATTATGTCCGCCACTATCTTTTGCCGGACCATCGGCTTGATCCAGCCGGAGCGTGAGCGGCACGCCGGCGTTTTGCCCATCCCGATTTTATTGCACGCCTGCCGGTCGTGACGGGCGTTCGCATTCACAACCGATTTATGAAAAGTTTCATCCCTGTCGCGCTGATAATCGCCGCCGGTTTCAATCTCCGTTTGCGCGCCGATGATTTTGGCAGCACGACCAATGGGGTCGGCCATGCCGCCGGCTCGCTCATCACACCAGTCAACCAGGTCGTCACGCCCGCCGGTATTCAGGTCGAGCTGCCCGGCATCCGGCCGAACGCCTTGGCGTTAAGTCCCGATCAAAAAATCCTCGTTACCGCCGGCCTGACGCGTGAACTCATCGTGGTAAATCCGGCGACCGGGAATATTTTGCAGAGGGTCCGGTTTCCCACGGATGCCGCAGTGGTGGCAAGTCCGATTCTCAAAGGCATCCTTAAACCCGACGAAAAGCCGCAGTTGAGTTTTACCGGCCTGGCCTTCGCGCCGGACGGTTCCAGGATCTATCTCGCGAACGTGAACGGCGACATCAAGGTGTTCGCCGTTGACCCGGATGAAAAAGTTTCGCCGCTGGCATCCTTCGCGCTGCCGCCGGCCAACGCGCCGGAGCGCAAGGATGAAATTCCCGCCGGTCTGGCCGTTTCCGCCGACGGCCGGAAACTTTACGTGGCCGGCAATCTTTCCAACCGCCTGTTGGAACTGGATGCCGCGACGGGGAAAGTTCTGCAAACCTGGAATGTCGGCGTAGCCCCGTTCGCTGTGATCCTGGGGATGAAGAAAATCTACGTCAGCAATTGGGGCGGCCGCCGGCCGGCTGCGAACAGCGTGACCGGCCCGGCGGGGCGCGGAACACTGGTGCGCGTGGACAACCGCTCCATCGCCTGCGAAGGCTCGGTTTCGGTGATTGATTTGAGCCATTCGACCGCACACGCCACGCCGCCGCGCGAAATCATCATCGGTTCGCACGCTTGTGCGCTGGCGCTTTCGCCGGACAAACAATTTCTCGTCGCCGCCAGCGCGGGCAGCGACACATTGAGCGTAATCAACACGCGCACTGACGAAATCACCGAGACGGTCACGACGCGGCAGAATCCGGGCGACCCGTTCGGCGCGCAGCCGGACGCGCTGGTGTTTGACCGGGCGGGCAAAACGCTTTTTGTGTGCGCCGGCACACAAAATGCCGTCGCGGTCTTTGACTTCAAGCCGGGCGAATCGAAGCTGCTGGGACTGATTCCCGCCGGCTGGTTTCCGGGAGCAATTGCGTTGGACGCCCGCGACAAAAAAATCTGTGTGGCGAACCTCAAAAGTATTGCCACACAAACCCAGAAGGTCGGACAAGGCGCGATCGGTCGCGGATTCAACACGCATCAGTCTGGCGGCTCGCTCTCGCTCATTCCCCTGCCCTCAAAAAAGGAGCTCGCCGTGTTCACCCAGAAGTCCCTGGCCAATTTGCGCTATCCGCTGCTGGCCAAGGCCCATCTGCCACCGCGAGCCGGATGCGCACCGATGCCGGTTCCAGAACGCGTGGGCGAGCCGAGTGTGTTTCATCATGTCCTCTATATCATCAAGGAAAACCGCAGTTACGACCAAGTGCTTGGCGACATGCGTGAAGGCAACGGCGATGCAGAGCTTTGCAATTTCGGCGAACGCGTGACCCCCAACCAACACAAGCTCGTCCGTGATTTTGCGCTGCTCGACAACACCTATTGCTGCGGCATTTTGAGCGCGGACGGTCATCAGTGGGCCGATTCCGCGATGGCCACGGATTATGTGGAGCGCGAATTTGCCGGCTGGCCGCGCAGTTATCCGGCGGGTGGTTTTGGCGTGGACGGGGCGGACGCGCTGGCCTATTCGCCGGCGGGGTTCATCTGGAATGCCGCGCTGGCGCGCGGCAAAACGGTCTGCGATTTCGGCGAATTCACCACCGACCACAAGCGGTGGAAGGATTCGGCCCGGAAAGGCGATCCCGGATTTTTGGACGCTTACCACGATTTCATCAGCGGCGCGGATGCCATCGCCTATTCCTGCCAACCGGACATCGCAGCTCTGCGTCCGTATATCATGACCAACACCATCGGCTGGGATCTGGATGTGCCGGACGTGTGGCGCGCGGCGCAATTCGTCAAGTCGCTCAGACAGTTTGAGGCCAAGGACAATCTGCCCAATCTCGTCATCCTCTGGCTGCCCAACGACCATACCAGCGGCACGAAATCCGGTTCGCCGACGCCCGCAGCGCAGGTCGCCGACAATGACCTGGCGATGGGGCGAGTCGTCGAAGCTGTGAGTCACAGCAAATTTTGGAAGGACACCTGCATTTTTGCCATCGAGGACGACCCGCAGAACGGTTGGGATCACGTCAGCGGCTACCGCACCACGGCCTACGTCGTCAGCGCCTACACCAAACGCCATGCCGTCGTCAGCGCGCAATACAACCAGACCAGCCTGTTGCGCACGATGGAGTTGATGCTGGGTCTGCCGCCGATGAACCAGTTTGATGCCACCGCCACGCCGATGTATGACTGTTTCACCAACACGCCGGATTTCACGGCATTCAGCGCGGTGGCGAATCACATCCCGCTGGATGAGATGAACTCGCGGCTGAAAAGTATTTTCGGTTCCCAGCAGCGCAAGGATGCGCTCGTTTCCGCGCGGCTGCCGCTGGCGAAGCCCGACCAATGCAACGAGGACATGCTCAACCGCATTCTCTGGCGCGCGACGATGGGCACGAAGCCGTATCCCGAATGGGCGGTCAGAGTCGTGGATCAGGACTGAAGGCGCTAAAAATTCCGAACCAACACAAGCTTGAACCCAGCCAAGCTGGTCGTCAATTTAGGCATAAACACCGGAGTGTTCCCTGATATTTGGCTGAACGATGATTTCGGCATCCGCTGAATGGCATCCGTGATAACTGAAGATTCCTTCGGGATACTCCCGCGCGCGGAACGTGATGATCAAAGGCTGGTCGCAATCGCAAATGGAGGAGAAATCCGCCTCGTAAATTCGCTCTGGCCCATGCTCCAATTTCCGCTCGCTGACGCACTTGAATTCCATGATCCGGGTCGGCCCCACATGAAGTTTGTGACATCCCAGACACTTGTATTGATACCGGTCAATTTGAAATGTTGTGATCATAACCACTCTGCTTGATCAAACACCACCGCCAGCCCACGCCCAACCTTCCTTCAATAATTTACCGTTGTCAAATCGGTTGCGTGAATGATCTTTCAAAATGATGAGTGATCGAGATTTTGATAAAATGGTTCCACAGCGCCTCTTTTATTTGCGCCATTTGAACACTTCTATTTGACTTGACGCAACATGTCAATGTGCCATTTTGCCTCCCTTGTAATCGTTTTTTTGTAATGGCTGCAATCAAATCCAGCTTTCTTGACAAAGTCCTTGGCCGGATCGGCCGACTGGACACCGAAGGATTGCATACGGTGGTCCAGCGGCTGGCCCATGAACGCAGCTTTCTTGAGACCCTCTTCAATACCATTGAGGACGGGGTGTTGGTGACGGATGATTCGGGGCGCGTGATTTATTTCAACCAGGCGGTTTCCCGACTCATCGGATTGCCGCCGGATCGGGAGGATTTGCAAATCGCCGATATTCTGCCGGAAGTGGATTGGCAGAAAATTTTGCGGGCGGATCACACCGGCGGTCGCCAAGTCACGCGCCATGAGTTTGAAATTCAATATCCCCGCCCTCGCTTTCTCCGGCTCTACGCCGCCCCGCTGAATGACGAGACCAAGACCGGCTCCGGCGTGGCGCTGATCCTGCACGACGCCACCGAGGCGCGGCAGAAAACTTTCGAGGCCATCGAGAGCGAGCGGGTGCAGGCGCTAACGCTGCTGGCGGCCAGCGTCGCCCACGAAATCGGCAATCCGCTCAACGCGCTGCACATCCACCTGCAGTTGATGGAACGGGAGCTGAAGAAATTAAAACCGGATGAAACCGGCTCGAAACTGACTTCGCGGTTGCGGCCGAAAATCCCCGCGCCCGAAACAGGCGCGGCGGGAGCGGTCGGCAAACTGGAACACTATCTTTCCGTGGCCAAAGGCGAGATTCACCGGCTGGATTACATCGTCACGCAGTTTCTCGGCGCAATCCGGCCGGCACCGGTGCAATTGCGTCTGGCCTCCCTCAATCAGATTGTCGAAAAAACCTTGGAACTGCTGAGGCCGGAAATTGAAAACCGGGGCCTCACCTTGAAAGCCAAACTGGCGGCCAACCTGACCGCCACGCCTGTGGACGCGACCCAGCTACAGCAGGTGCTGGTGAACCTGATCAAAAACGCGATGCAGGCGATGACGACCGGCGGCAGTCTGACCTTGCAGACCGGCGAAACCGGGGAAGAGGTGTGGATGAGCGTGAGCGACACCGGCGGCGGCATTCCGCAGGAGCAGATCAACCGCATCTTCGAGCCGTTTTACACCACCAAGAAAAAAGGCAGCGGCCTGGGACTGATGATCGTGCAGCGGATTATCCGCGCGCACAACGGACGCATCGAACTGGAAAGCCACGTGGGGCGCGGCACGACCTTCCGCATCTGGCTGCCGCTGCACGAGCGCAAACCGAGGTTGCTGGAAAATAAAAAGTCATGAAACCGACCCTGCTCATTGTGGACGACGAGAAACCGACGCGCGAAGGCTTGCGAGCGGCGCTCGAGGAACGCTACGATGTTTACCTGGCCGAGGACGCCCAGGCGGCGATGCACCTGCTCGAAGGCGAAACTTTTGACGTCCTGCTCACGGACTTCCGGCTGCCGAACGAGGACGGACTGAAGCTGATCGGACGGGCCAAGTCGCTGGCGCATCCGCCCATCTGCATTTTGATGACGGCCTACGGTTCCGAGGAACTGGCGGTGGACGCCATGAAGCGCGGCGCCGACGATTACATCGCGAAAGGTCGCCTACAGATTGACGAATTGGAAATGCGGGTGGCGCGGGCGCTCAAACAGCAAAAGCTCGAAACGGAAAATGTCTCCCTCCGCAAACAACTGGATTCCCGATTCGGCCTGAAAAATATCATCGGCGAATCGCCCGCGATGCAGGAGATTTTTGAAATTGTCCAGCAGGTGGCGCCGACGCGCGCGACGGTGCTGGTGCTGGGGGAGAGCGGCACGGGCAAGGAACTCATCGCCAAGGCAGTGCATCAGTTGAGTCCGCGCGCGAAGCAGCCATTTGTCACCGTCCATTGCGCGGCGCTGGCCCCGACGCTTTTGGAAAGCGAGTTGTTCGGGCACGAGCGCGGCGCGTTCACCGGCGCGCACGAGCGGCGCATCGGCCGGTTTGAGCAGGCGCAGGGCGGCACGTTGTTTCTGGACGAAATTGGCGAGATTGACGCGACCATTCAGGTCAAACTGCTGCGGTTTCTCGGCGAGCGGACCTTTGAACGCGTCGGCTCGAACAAAACCTTGACGGCGGATTTGCGCCTGGTCGCGGCCACCAATAAAAAGCTGGAAGAACTGGTCAAAGCGGGAAAATTCCGCGAGGATTTGTTTTTCCGGCTGCGGGTGGTGGAAATTGAGCTGCCGCCGCTGCGCGAGCGGCCGGGCGACATCCCGCTGCTGGCGCAGGGTTTTCTGCGGGAGTTTGCGCAGGAAAATGGAAAGCCGGTGAACGATTTCACGGCGGACGCGCTCGAAGCCTTGATGAATTTTCCCTGGCCGGGAAACGTCCGCGAGCTACGCACGGCCATTGAACACGCGGTGGTGCTGTGCCGGGGCGAGCGCGTCACGCTGCGGGATCTGCCGCCGTCGATGCGCCACCCGGGCGCGGGCGGGCCGGTGGATTTATTTCCGGGGAAAGATTTGACCGTGAAAGATGTGGAGAAACAATTGGTCATCCGCGCCCTGAAGGAAACGGACGGCAACCGCACGCGGGCGGCGCAAAAAATCGGCATGAGCCGGCGGACGTTTCACCGCAAGCTGCACGAGTATCACTTGGAAGGATTTTGATTTATGATTATTTCCGAAAAGATCCAGCATCTGATTCATGCGGTCGAGGTGGGACGTTTTTCGCGCTGGGTGCAATTGTTGCCGCTGGCGGCGGCGATCGTCGCCCTGGCCGTGGTTTACGACCTCACCAACTATCGCGGATTCAACTCGGAGGAGGCGATGGACGCGGCCCAGGTGGCGCACAATGTGGCCACGGGCAAGGGTTACACGACCGATTTCATCCGGCCGTTCAGCGTTTACCTCCTCCAAAAACACAACCATGAAATCCACGCCGGCGAAATTGACCTGACCAACCCCGTGGATTTCGCGGAAATTGACAGCGGCCAGCCGGATCTCGCGAATCCGCCGGTCTATCCGGTCCTGCTGGCGGGCCTGATGAAATTCTGGCCGCCGGACTGGCAGACGGAATCCCGCAAACCCTTCTGGTCGGAGGCCGGACGTTTCCTGCGTTACCAGCCGGAATTCCGCATCGCCATCCTGAATCAGGCGCTGCTGCTCGTCGCGGTGGCCCTGACGTTTCTGCTGACGCTTAAATTATTTGATGCTCAGGCGGCGTGGTTGTCGGCCGTGCTGACGCTGGGGGCGGATATGCTCTGGAAATTCAGCGTATCCGGCCAGTCCACCCTGCTGCTGCTGGTGATTTTTCTGGGCGTGGCCTGGTGCCTGGTGAAAGTCGAGGAACTGGGACGCGGCGAGCCGCCGCCAGTGCAAAAACTTTTCCTGCTGGCCGTCACCGCCGGGGTGCTGACGGGCGCGGGCCTGTTGACGCGATATGCGTTTGGCTGGCTGATTATGCCGGTGGTGATTTTTCTCACGCTGTTTGGCGGCGTGCGGCGGCCCGGCCTGGCCGTGGCGGCCTTTCTGGGCTTCGGTTTGGCGGTGACGCCGTGGATCATCCGCAACCTCGCGGTGAGCGGCACGCTGTTCGGCACCGCCGGCTTCGCAGTGGTGGAGGGCACCTTCGCTTTTCCCGGATCACGGCTGCTGCAATCGGTCAATCCCGACCTGACTTCCGCCTACTGGGTGCGCCCCTACATGGGCAAATTCCTGCTGAACGCCCGTTACATTTTGCAGGACAATCTTCTGCGGATTGGCGGCGGTTGGTTGTCCGTGCTGTTTTTTGCCGGCCTGCTCCTGGGGTTGCGGAGCGTCGCCGCCCGGCGGATGCGCTATTTCACCGTAATGTGTCTCGGCGTCCTGGTGGTGGCGCAGGCGCTGGGGCGGACGCACCTGTCCGACAGCTCGCCCAACATAAATTCGGAAAACCTCCTGGTGTTGCTGACGCCTTTGGTGGTGATTTTCGGCGTCGCCTTTTTTATCACGCTGCTCAACCAGATGAAAACCCCGTCATTGCAGGTGCGGCTGGGCGTCATCACGATCATGGTCGTGGTCTCCTGCCAGACCTTCATCACCAACCTGTTGCCCCCGAAGACGTCCCCCCTCGCCTATCCGCCGTATTATCCGCCGGAAATCCAGAAGATATCCGGCTGGATGCGCCCGAACGAATTGATGATGAGCGACATTCCGTGGGCCGTGGCCTGGTATGGCGACCATCAATGCGTCTGGACCACCGCGAATTCCCAATACGAGTTTTTTCAGTTCAATGACTACGTCAAGGAGGTCCGCGGGCTTTACCTTACACTTAATACGCTGGATCAAAAACTGTTCACCGAATGCCTGCAAGGGGGCGTGGACAGTTGGGGCAACTTCGTCTTGAAGACCGTCGCCGCCAACCAGATTCCGCCGCAATTTCCCTTGAAGGTCGCGCCCTACGGTCTCCTCTCGGGCCTTTTCCTCACCGACCGGCAACGCTGGGAAACCGAATAACCTCACGCCGCCGCCCGGCGCAACCGGTCGGCGATGCCCGACCATTCCGGCAAATCCGGCGGTGCCTCGACGACAATCAGGTTCGCGCCCGCCGCGTCGCAGCGGTGCAGTTCCGCATAAAGCGCGCGCGCGAACGCCTCCGCGTCGTGCGGGATCACGCTGACATTCGCCGCGCCCAAACCGGCCGGAATGTGGGTGTGCGCAATGAAATGACAGTCGGCCACTTGAAATTTGCGATTGGAAATTTGGAATTTCAAATCCGCCTCATCCTGCCAGTCCAACACCAACAACTTTGCCTTTGGAGAATAATGTTTCAGCAATAAACCCGGACTGCGCAACACGGGCTTTGAACTCTGGGCTTTGGACTCTGGGCTTTGGACTTGGCCGCCAACGGCGGCGAGCGATTCTGCGTGAATCATGCCAGGGCGCAAAATGGTCGGCGGCGACACCGTCAGATCCAACACCGTGGACTCAATCCCGACCTGCGACGGCCCGCCGTCCACGATCAGGGAGATTTTCCCGCCAAGCTGCGCGCGGACGTGATTCACGTTCGTCGGCGAAATCTGGTTGGACAAGTTGGCGCTCGGTGCCGCCAGCGGAAAGCCGCATTCACGGATCACCGCCTGCATGAACGGATGGCCCGGCCAGCGGATGCCCACCGTTTCACCGCCGGCGGTGACGACATCAGGCATGCGCTTTCCGCGCGGCAGCACCAGCGTCAACGGGCCGGGCCAGAATGCCTTTGCAAATTTGTCCGCCAGGTCGGGAAAGGATTTCACGCAGTCCCGCGCCATCGCCTTGCTCGCAATGTGGACGATGACGGGATTGTGCGCCGGCCGGCCCTTGATTTGGAAAATCCTGGCAACGGCGATTTCATCCAGTGCGTTCGCCGCGAGGCCATAGACCGTTTCCGTCGGCAGCGCCACAACTTCGCCGGCGCGCAGGCGTTCGGCGGCGCGTTGGACGGCTGCTTGAAAAAGCTCCGGCGTGTGCGTGGGCAGGATGGCTGTCATTCCAGAATTGTTGCACCGTGGGATGGTTAAATTGCGGACCGCCTTTTGCCAACTCAACGGTTCAACCACGCAACCAATCAACGACCCTATTCATAGCGTAAAGCCTCAATCGGGTCGAGCCGCGAGGCTTTCCAGGCGGGATAAAAACCCGAGACGATGCCGATCGCCGCGCTCGTAACGCAGGCGATGCCGATCCACGCGAAGGGCGTCAGCGTCGGCCAGCCGGTGAGGTGCGAGGTGATTTTCGCCGCCGACATGCCCAGCGCAATGCCCATGATGCCGCCGACCGCGCTCAGCGTGACGGCTTCAATCAAGAATTGAACCAGGATGTCGCGCCCGCGCGCGCCCACGGCCATGCGGATGCCGATTTCGCGCGTCCGCTCGGTGACGCTGACCAGCATGATGTTCATGATGCCGATGCCGCCGACGATGAGGGACACGCTGGCAATCGCGGCCAGCAGCACCGACATGATCCGCGTGGTCGAGGTGGCCATCTGCATCAGCTCCAGTTGCGTGCGCACGGTGAAATCTGGCTCGGCGCTTTTGTGCCGTTCGAGCAGCAGCGTGTTGATGTCGTCCTGCACCTGTGAGATGGCCTCCTTGCTGGCGGCCTGCACCATGATGGAGTTCACAAACGTCCGCTTGGTGATACGCCGCATGTGGCTGGTGTAGGGAATGATCACCACGTCGTCCTGATCCTGCCCAAAGAGGTTGAATCCCTTTGACTCCAGCACACCGACGATCTTGAACGGGATGTTGCGGATGATCATCGTCTGGCCGACTGGATCCTCATCGACGAACAACTGATCCACCACCGTCTTGCCGATGACGGCGACCTTGGCGATGCTGCGCACGTCCGCAGTGGTGAACATCGCCCCGGCGGCAATGTCCCAGTCGCGAATCTGCGGATAATCCGGCGATTCACCCTGGATCATCGTGTTCCAGTTCAGGCCGTTCGCCAGCACCTGCATCCGGTCGCGCACTTCCGGGCTGACGGCGACGACGTTGGCCACTTCCTTTTTGATGGCCAGCGCATCTTCCACCGTCAACGTCGACGCGCTACCCCAGCCGCTCCGCGAGCCGCTGCTGCTAAAACTGCCGGCAAAAACGGTGACGACATTCTGGCCGATGGCGGCGACCTTGTCCTCCACCTGCTTGGAGGCGCCGGTGGTGATGCTGACCGAGGCGATGACCGAGCCGACGCCGATGATGACGCCGAGCATCGTCAGCAGCGATCGCATCTTGTTCCGCCGCAGCGCGCGGCCGGCAAGCTTGAAAGGTGCCAGAAATTTCATGCCAGCTTCACCGCCTCCTGGGCGGCGCGGAGTTTTTTTAGTTCCGCTTCCGCGTTCAACCGGTCGCGCACCGGCTCATCGGACAAAATCCGGCCGTCCCGCAGAATCACCGTGCGCTTCGTGTAGCGCGCGACGTCCAGCTCGTGGGTGACCATGACGATGGTGATGCCGGCGTCATTCAACTTCTGGAACACGCCCATGATTTCAATGCTCGTCTGGCTGTCCAAGTTGCCGGTTGGCTCGTCGGCCAGCAGCAGCGACGGCTGGTTGACCAGCGCACGAGCGATGGCGACCCGCTGCTGCTGGCCGCCCGAAAGCTGGTTGGGCTTGTGGTCGGCGCGGGCGCCGAGTCCTACGAGTTCGAGGGAACGGGCGGCGCGGGTCTTTTGTTCGGCGGCCGTCAGGTGCCGCTTGTTGTAAAGCATCGGCATTTCGACATTTTCCAGCGCCGTGGTGCGCGACAACAGGTTGAAGCCTTGAAAAACAAAGCCGATCTTGTCGTTGCGGATGATGGCGCGCTGATCGCGGTCAAGCGTGGAAACGTCGAGCCCGTCGAGAAAATAGTTTCCGTGCGTGGGCCGGTCGAGACAGCCGATCATGTTCATCAGCGTGCTCTTGCCGGAGCCGCTTGATCCCATGATGGCCACAAATTCCCCCGGCGCGATGTCCAGCGACACGCCGCGCACCGCGTGGACATCTACTTCTCCGGTGTGATAGACCTTGTGAATGTCCGCAAGCTTGATGACGGCGTTCATGGAAGGAAGGAGGCGCAATTCATAATGCGGGAGTTGGTCCGGCCTGGCCTTGGGCGTGTCTGGAAAGGGTGGCGGAAACCGGCTGCCATTGGTCCGTCGTCTTCCGCGAAAGCCCCGGAGCGCAACGGCTCCTCGGCATCCGGTTTGGGCCGCGCACCGTGAAGCCGGAACAACCCACATGCGAAGATTGTGGTTCGTGGCGTCAAATTTGTTTCGGCCTTCTGCATTCTCACTTCTGCCTCAATTTAGTGGTGCGGAAAGCGGCTGCCGAACGGACTGGAGCCGGACTCAGACCCGGAGTTTTGCGCGTCGGTTTGGGCCACGCTGGCCACCACTTTGTCGCCTTCGTTCAAACCGGCGGTGACCTCGGTAAAAATGCCGTCCGTAATACCCGTCTTGACCAGCATTGGTTTCAACTGCGGTGCATCCGGCTCGCCGGTCAGGATATAAACCGTGCGGAGGCCCCGCGCATTTTTGATTGTGTGCGGGCTTTTGCCGCTGGCGACATCGTTCGTGAGCGGCACGCCGCCCACCGCGTTGGTCAGCACCACCGCATTTTCCGGCGGGCGGAAGCGCAGGGCCAGATTCGGGATTTTCAACACGTCTTCGCGCCGGGCCACAATGATGGCGACGTTCGCCGTCATGCCGGGCTTCAATTTGTAATCCGCATTGGTTACGCTGATGACCGTGTCGTAGGTGACGACGTTGTTGACGGTGATCGGCGAGTTGCGAACTTGGGCCACCAAACCGTGAAACGTGCGGTTCGGATAGGCGTCCACCGTGAAATCCACGCTCTGGCCCCCGAACACGCCACCGATGTCCGCCTCCGCCACGTTCGCGTCAATCTGCATCTTGGTCAGGTCGTTCGCGATCTGGAAGATCGTCGGCGTGTTGAAGCTGGAGGCGACCGTCTGGCCCAGTTCCACCGCGCGCTGGATCACCACGCCGTCCACCGGCGAACGGATTTTGCAGTAATTGAGATTCACCAGTGCGTTGTTGAGCGAAGCCACCTTGATTTGCACCGTGGCCTTGGCTTCGTGCAAGGTGGCGATGGCCGTGTCATAATCGGAGCCGGAAATCAGCCGGTTCGTGAACAGGTTGCTGCTGCGGTTCGCCTCCGCCTGCTGCAATTCCAGGTTGGCCTTCGCGTTGGCCAGATCGGCCGTGGCCTGCTCCACCGCCGCCTGATACGACGAAGGGTCAATTTCGGCGATGATTTCATTCGATTTCACAATGGAATTATAGTCCACATTTAGTTTGTAGATGATGCCGGACACCTGGCTGCCCACCGTCACATTCACCACCGGATTCAACGTGCCCGTGGCCGTCACCGTCGCCGTCAGTTCGCCGCGCGCCGTCGCCACGGCGTTGAAACTCAACGCCGCGCCGTGGCCGTGGCGGAAATAAACATAGCCGCCGCCGCCCGCCGCCAGCACCAGAATGACCAGCATCCATTTCCACCAACCGCCGTTTGATTTTTCTGCCATAAAATGAAATGATATCCAGCCGCCAAAGCAGACTCGATTCAGAGCGCACAAGTTACGATAAATTCAACGATCTCCGCAATTTCAGTTTCCTCCTTTCGCACGCCGCCGTAAAATGGCGCGTGCTCGAAACTCTCATCCCTTCACTCGCCACCCGGCAACCGCTGTCCGCCGCGGAGGTCCGCGCCGCCGTGGAAAGCCTGACCGACGAAAAAATTCCCGCGCCGGTCAAGGCGGACTTTCTCATCGCGCTCGCGCGCAAGGGCGAGACGCCGGCGGAAATCGCCGCCTTCGCCGCCGCCCTGCGCGAAAAATCCGTTGTGCCGCCGATTGAAAAAAACTGGCGTGAATCCCGCGAGATCCTCGACCTCGTCGGCACCGGCGGCGACCGGTCGGGCACATTCAATATCTCCACGACCGCCGCGATCCTTTGCGCCGCCGCCGGCGTGGCGGTGGCCAAGCACGGCAACCGCGCCGTCACCTCCCGGGCCGGCAGCGCGGACGTGCTGGAAGCGCTGGGCATTCGGATTGATTTGACGCCGGAAGCGGCGGCGCGTTCATTGCGCGAGCAGAATTTCGCCTTTTTCTTTGCGCCGAATTTTCATCCGGCGTTCCGCCACATCGCCGCCGCGCGCAAACTGTGCGCGGAGCGCGGGCAGCGGACCATCTTCAACTTCCTCGGCCCGTTGCTGAATCCCGCGCGCCCGTCCGCCATGCTGGTCGGCGTGCCGCGCGCGGAACTCTGCGAACCGCTCGCAAAAGTCCTGCCATCGCTGGGCGTCCGGCGCGCGATGGTCGCAACCGGTAAAATTCACGACGGCGGCGGCACCGCAATTTGTGTGGATGAATTGTCCACGCTCGGCGATAACTTTGTCGCCGAATTTTATCACGAGCGCGGTTTCAACGTTTCCACCCTGTCGCTGGAGAATTTTCCATTGCAACCGGCCCGGCTGGCAGATTGGCTTGGCGGCGACAAGTTTCAAAATGCCGCGATCACCCGGCGCATTTTGCGCGGCGAGGATCGCGGTCCGAAACGCGACGCCGTTTTACTCAATGCCGGCGCGGGTTTGTTGGTTGCCGGAACAGTGAAATCGCTGGCGGCGGGCTGGGAGCTGGCGGGTGAAACGATTGATGCCGGTGCCGCGGCGGCGAAGCTGGCGGAGCTGGCCGGCTGATCATTCCGGCTGGCCGGCATCGACCGCGGCGTAATGCAGGCCGAGATTATGCTGCGCCGTCTTGTTGCCCTGCCGCGCGGCCTTGATGAACCACTTCACGGCCTCGGACGAATTTTGCCGCACGCCGCGTCCGGTCTGGTAGCACAGGCCGAGATTGCACTGGGCGTCGGCCAGTTCCTGATCGGCAGCGCGGTGATACCACTTCACCGCCTCGGCAAAATCCTGCTCCACCACCTGGCCCTGCTCGTAAAAGACGCCAAGGTTGAACTGCGCCGCCGGGTAGCCGCGCTCCGCCGATTCCCGATACCATTTCACGGCCTCGGCGTAATTCTGCGGCACGCCCTGGCCGGTCTCGTAAAGCATGCCGAGGTTGAACTGCGCCGCCGGGTCGCCCTGCTCGGCCGCCTCGCGCAGCCATTTCGCCGCCTCGGTGTATTCCTGCGGCACGCCCTGCCCCATCCAGTAGCACACGCCCAGGTAACATTGCGCCACCGGATCGTTCTGCTCCGCCGCGCGCCGGAACCATTTGACCGCCTCCTGATGATTCTGCTCCACGCCCTGGCCGTTCTGGTAGCAGACGCCGAGATAGCACTGCGCCTGCGCCTCGCCCGCCTGCGCGGCGGCGCGCATGAGTTCAAACGAATCCCAGGATTTTCGGATGGCGGCCATTATTAGTCAGCCGATGAAGCATAGCCGCCGGTCTGCTGAAAACAAGCCGAGAATCGGCCGCCCGATCACCATCGCAGTCCTGATGTCTGTCTCCAGGCAAATTGTGATTGAGAATGGGATTATGATTGTCAGGCCGGTTTTCACTTCCGCTGCACACCAATGCCTGCTACAAACTGCGCATGGCAACGCCATTCAAAATCGGTTTTCTCGGCGCGGGCAAAATGGCCGCCGCGCTCGCCAAGGGTTTGGTCAACGCCCGACTCGTCACGGCCCGGCAGCTTTTCGCCGCCGACCCGTTTGACGCCGCGCGCGCATACTTCTCCGCGCAAACCGGCGCCAAAGCTGTTGCGTCCAATCTGGAGGTGGCGAAAGCGGCCCCGGTGCTCCTGCTCGCCACCAAGCCGGATCAAGTGGCCGGCGTGCTCGCGGAAATTTCCGGCGCCTTCACCCAAAATCATCTGCTCATCTCCATCGCCGCCGGCGTGCCGCTGGCAAAACTCGAAGCCGCGCTGCCCGCCGGTGCCCGCGTCATCCGGGTCATGCCCAACACGCCGGCGCTCGTCGGTGCGGGTGCCGCCGGCTTTGCCCTCGGCAAAAATGCGACCGCAGCGGACGGCGAGCTGGCGAAAAAATTGTTGTCCGCCGTCGGCCTGGCCGTTCAGGTCAAGGAATCCCTGCTCGACGCTGTGACCGGCTTGAGCGGTAGCGGGCCGGCTTACGTTTATCAATTCATCGAGGCGTTGAGCGACGGCGGCGTGGCCGCCGGACTGCCCCGCGACATCGCGACCAGGCTGGCCGCGCAAACCGTCTGGGGCGGCGCGAAAATGGTCCTGGAAACCGGCCAGCATCCCGGCGCGTTGAAAGACCAGGTCGCCAGCCCCGGCGGCACAACCATCGAAGGATTGCACGAACTGGAAAAAGGCAAGCTGCGGGCCACCGTGATGAGCGCCGTCCGCGCCGCAGCGGACAAATCCAAAAAGCTGGGACAGGCTTGATCGCCCGGCGTTGGCATACCAAAAAACGCGGCCGGAATTTCTTCCGGCCGCGTTCTGTTTCGGTTCCTCGAATCAGGTAGGGTTGCGCGGCGGCGCAACCAGACGACCGGCGGGTCGTCCCTACCGGATCAATAATCCATTCCGCCCATGCCGCCGCCCATGCCGCCGCCGCCGTGGCCGCCACCAGCCGCCGGTTTTTCCTTCTCCGGCAGGTCGGTGATCAGACACTCGGTGGTGAGCAGCAGACCGGCGATGGACGCCGCGTTTTGCAATGCGCTGCGGGTGACTTTCTTCGGGTCAACAATGCCGGCTTTCACGAGGTCCTGGTATTCGCCGGTGGCGACATTGTAACCTTCGTTGCCTTTGCTCTTCTTGACCGCCTCGACGATGACGCTGCCTTCCACGCCGGCGTTCGCGGCGAGCGCGCGGAGCGGAGACTCCACGGCGCGCTTCACGATACCGACGCCGATGGCCTCGTCGTCATTCGACGGCTTGACCGCTTCAATGGCCGCAATGCAGCGGATGAGCGCCACTCCGCCACCGGCGACAATGCCCTCTTCGACCGCCGCGCGGGTCGCGTGCAACGCGTCTTCCACGCGCATTTTCTTTTCCTTCATTTCGCTTTCGGTTGCGGCACCGACGTTGATGACGGCCACGCCACCGGCGAGTTTCGCCAGGCGTTCCTGCAATTTTTCACGGTCGTAGTCCGAGGTGGTTTCCTCGATCTGCCGGCGGATTTGATTCACGCGGCCCTGGATGTCGCTGTTCTTGCCGCCGCCTTCAACGATGGTGGTGTTTTCCTTGTCAATCACGACGGTCTTCGCGCGGCCAAGGTCGGTGAGCTCAATGCTCTCGAGCTTGATGCCGAGGTCTTCGCTGATGAACTTGCCGCCGGTGAGCACCGCGATGTCTTCCATCATGGCTTTGCGGCGGTCGCCGAAGCCCGGCGCTTTCACGGCGCACACATTCAGCGTGCCGCGCAGCTTGTTGACCACGAGGGTCGCGAGCGCTTCGCCTTCGACTTCTTCGGCGATGATGAGCAGCGGCTTGCCGGTGCGCGCGGCTTTTTCGAGCAACGGCAGCAAGTCTTTCAGGTTGCTGATCTTCTTTTCGAAAATCAGGATGTAAGGATCTTCCATCTTCACTTCCATCGTCTCGGCGTTCGTGACGAAATACGGTGAGAGATAGCCCTTGTCGAACTGCATGCCTTCGACCACTTCGAGCGTCGTCTCGATGGACTTCGCTTCTTCCACGGTGATCGTGCCGTCCTTGCCAACTTTGTCCATCGCGTCGGCGATTTTGTCGGCGATTTCAAAATCCCAGTTGGCGGACACGGCCGCAACCTGCTTGATTTCCTCCTTGTCCTTGACCTTCTTGGAGATTTTGTCGAGCTGGCCAACGGCGGCTTCCACGGCCTTGTTGATGCCGCGCTGGATGCCGATCGGGTTCGCGCCGCTGGTGACGAACTTCAGGCCTTCGCGATAAATCGCCTCGGCCAAAACCGTCGCGGTGGTGGTGCCGTCGCCGGCGGTGTCGCTGGTCTTGCTCGCGACTTCGCGGACCATCTGGGCGCCCATGTTTTCATACGCGTCTTCCAGTTCGATTTCCTTCGCGACCGTGACGCCGTCCTTGGTCACCGTCGGGGAACCGAATTTTTTGTCAATGACGACGTTGCGGCCTTTCGGTCCGAGCGTGGCGACCACGGCGCGGGAAAGTTTCTGCACGCCGCGAAGCAACGCCTGCCGTGCCTGTTCGTCGAATACCAATTGTTTAGCTGCCATAATTTTTTTTTAGTTAATTTTTGTTTGTTGGTTTTTGGTAGGGCAGGCAGTCCTCTGCCCGCCGTGGCGCGCACAGAGTGACGCGCCCTACCGGTTAAATTTCTTAGCTCAGGATCGCGACGAGGTCATCCGCGCCGAAGATCTTGTATTCCTTGCCGTCAATCTTGATTTCCGTGCCACCGTATTTGGAAACGAGCACGCGGTCGCCGACCTTGACTTCAAACGGGATGCGTTTGCCTTCGTCGTCCAGCTTGCCGGTGCCGAGCACGCGGACAATGCCTTCCTGCGGTTTCTCTTTGGCGGTGTCGGGGATGATGATGCCGCCCTTTTTGACTTCCTTCTCTTCGACGGCTTCCACGAGGATGCGGTCGCCGAGCGGTTTGATGTTCAGTGCCATACTATTTTTTCTTTGGTTGTTTGTTTTGTTGACTGCTTAATTAACTCCCGGTCCGCACTCGCGGCGGGAAAATTTTTATTTCACCGCGAAATACGCGAACCACGCGAAATTTTTTTTGTTCGTGTATTTCGCGTAGTTCGCGGTTGCAAATTATTTCTTTTCGTCCACGACTTCTGCGTCAATCACGCCGTCGTCCTTTTTCTTTTCCTCGGACTTCGGTGCCTCGCCGGCCGGGCCACCTTGGCCGCTGGCTTGCGCCTTGTCAGCCTGCGCCTTCGCGGCGGCGGCTTTGTAAAGTTCCGCGCCAATCGCCTGCGCGGCTTCGTTCAGCTTCTCACCGGCGGATTTGATGGCGGCGCTGTCGCTGCCCTTGAGCGCTTCCTTCGCGGCGGCAATCGCGGTTTCGAGCTTGGTCTTGTCATCGGCCGAGATCTTATCGGCGTTGTCCTTGACCAGTTTCTCGGTGCGATAAACGGCGTTGTCCACCTCGTTGCGCGTCTCGATCTCTTCCTTCTTGGCCTTGTCCTCGTCGGCGTGCAGCTCGGCGTCCTTGCGCATCTTCTCGACTTCGTCCTTCGAGAGGCCGCTGCTGGCCGTGATGGTGATCTTCTGTTCCTTGCCGGTGCCGAGGTCTTTCGCGCCGACGTGCAAAATGCCGTTGGCATCAATGTCGAAAGTCACTTCAATCTGCGGCACGCCGCGCGGCGCGGGCGGAATGTCGGCCAGGTTAAATTTGCCAATGGTCTTGTTGTCGCGGGCAAACTGGCGTTCGCCCTGAAGAACGTGAATCTCAACGCCGGGCTGGCTGTCGCTGGCGGTGGAGAAAATTTCCGATTTGCGCGAGGGAATCGTGGTGTTGCGTTCGATCAATTTCGTGAACACGCCACCGAGCGTTTCGATGCCGAGCGAGAGCGGCGTCACGTCGAGCAGGAGCACGTCCTTCACTTCGCCCTTGAGCACGCCGCCCTGGATGCCGGCGCCGATGGCGACGACTTCGTCCGGATTCACGCCCTGATGCGGGGCTTTGTTGATGAGCTTGTGCGCGGTTTCGACGACGCGCGGCATGCGGGTCATGCCGCCGACGAGCACGAGTTCGTCAATCTTGCTGGCTTCGATGCCCGCGTCCTTGAGACAGGCGTTGACGGGTTTGATGGTGCGCTCGAACAGGCTGTCCGTGAGCTGCTCCATCTTGGCGCGCGTGAGATTTTTCTGGATGTGCTTCGGTCCGCTGGCATCCGCCGTGATGAACGGCAGATTGATGTCGTAAGTGGTCGAGCTGGAGAGCGCGATCTTGGCTTTTTCCGCTTCTTCCTTGATGCGCTGGAGCGCGTCGGGCTGCTTGCGGAGATCCATGCCGGATTCCTTTTTGAATTCATCGAGAATCCAGTCCATCAAAGTATTATCCCAGTCGTCACCGCCGAGGTGCGTGTCGCCGTTGGTGGCCTTCACTTCAAACACGCCGTCGCCGATTTCCAAAACAGAAATATCAAACGTGCCGCCGCCCAAGTCATACACGGCGATTTTCTCGTCCTTCTTCTTGTCGAGGCCGTAAGCGAGCGACGCAGCGGTCGGCTCGTTGATGATGCGGAGCACTTCCAGACCGGCGATGCGGCCGGCGTCTTTCGTGGCCTGGCGCTGCGAGTCGTTGAAATACGCGGGCACCGTGATGACGGCCTGCGAAATTTTTTCGCCGAGGCGCGTTTCGGCGTCGGCTTTCAACTTGGCGAGAATCATCGCGGAAATTTCCTGCGGCGAGAATTGCTTCGGCTTGCCTTCGACTTCGACTTCCACGGCGCAATCGCCATTGGAAGCCTTCACAACTTTGTAAGGCATGCGCTTAATCTCTTCGCCGACTTCATCGAACTTGCGGCCCATGAAGCGCTTGATGGAATAGATCGTGTTGCGCGAATTGGTGACGGCCTGGCGCTTGGCCGCGTCGCCGACAATGCGCTCGCCGGTCTTGGTGAACGCGACGACCGACGGCGTGGTGCGCTTGCCTTCGGAATTTTCGAGCACGAGCGGCTCGCCGCCTTCCATGACCGCCATGCAAGAGTTCGTGGTGCCTAAATCAATGCCTAATACTTTTGCCATAAAATCAAATGTTTAAATTGTTTCGTCAAAAATCTGCTTCCGTCCTCTACGCAATAAAGATGCCGAAGTGTGCCAATCGGAGGAAAAGTCGGGAAATGCGCTTAAACAAAGCACAATGATCGTTTTCCAGTTGAATTTGAAACCGCCCCTAACTGTGCCAAAAGCGCATTGTGGCACAGTTAGAGGCCCGAGATGTGTCACATCCAGCAGTTCTTTGATATGTAGGGACAAGATCGGAATGCCGACCATTTCATCAATTTCCTGGTTTGCCAGCCAAGCGGTAAGTTATGCAGCGGCTCGAAAGAGTTGTGGCTGTATATGGTTGGCGGTGCTGTCGTGCACTTTTGGGCATCGCCGGTATTAGGGACGCGTTTCACCCACGGAAGCAGAGCCGGTTGAAATGAGCCGCAAGCTTGGGATTAAATGAGCAGGCACACCACTGACGCGATGGAGCGTCGGTGCTAAAGTCTGCCTGTGAAAACCACCACGAATAACATTCATCCGGCTCCGGCCGTCGATTCCACCACCACGCCTGCGGTCGTCATGGGCCATTTTTTCGCGTCAGCGTCTGGGCGGTCGGCACCCGCCGCCGCTTTCTTCCCGGGCGCTGTCGGCGCGGAATCTTTGTAGAAATTCCATCCAAAATAAATTCCAACCCTGTCAGTCCGGCCGGGATTTCTAAAACCGTCGCGGTCCTTGGCGGCTTTCCGGCCTGGCGTCAAACATCCTTGCGCGGAAACAACGGTGCCGGTTCGCCAATCGTGTGCCCCGCCGGCAATCCGCCCCAGGTCGCATCGGCCAGTTGGTCCGGCGCGTTGGTCAAACCGAGTTGTGCGTAGATCTTCGCGGAAGTGCCCGGCAGGAACGGATTCAGCAGCACCGCCAGCACGCGGCAGGACTCGGCCAGATTGTAGAGCACGTCATCCAGCCGCTGCGCCTGCGCCGGGTCTTTCGCCAGTTTGAACGGCGCGGTTTCGTCCACGTATTTGTTGGCGCGGTTCACCAGGCCCCAGATGCTTTGCAACGCCGCCTGAAGCTGGCTTTGCCGGAGCCAGGCGCGGGTTTCGTCCGCCGCCTTGGCCGCGTCGGCGGCGAGGTCGTTCGACTTCGCCGGCACGACGCCGTTGCGGTAGCGCTTGAGCATGGAGAGCGAGCGGTTGACAAGGTTGCCCAGGCCGTTGGCAAGTTCGGCCTGATAGCGCGAGCGGAAACCGGGGTCGGTCCAGTTGCCGTCCGGGCCGATGTCGAGTTCGCGCAAAACGTAGTATCGGAAGGCGTCCAAGCCCCATTCGTTGATGACCGCTACCGGGTCCACGACGTTGCCGGTGCTTTTGGAAATTTTCGCGCCGTCCTTCTGCCACCATCCGTGGACGAGAATCTGTTTCGGCAGCGGCAGGCCCATCGCCTTGAGCATGATCGGCCAATAGACGGCATGAAATTTCACGATGTCCTTGCCGATCACGTGGATGTCGGCGGGCCAAAGGCCAAGTTCCTGATGTGCCTTGGCAATGCTGGTGTAATTCACCAGCGCGTCGAACCAGACGTAGGTGACGAACTCCGGGTCGAACGGCAGAGGAATACCCCAGTTCAATCGCGCCACGGGCCGCGAGATGCACAAATCTTCGAGCGTGTGGTTCTTGAGAAAGCCCAGCACCTCGTTGCGGCGATACGACGGCGCGATGAAATCCGGGTTCGCTTCGATGGTGTCAATCAGCCATTGCTGGTGCGCGCCGAGCTTGAAGTAATAATTGTCCTCCCTGAGTTCGACGACCTCGCCGTAGCTCGCGTCGAACGTGCCGTCGGGCAACCGGTCCTTTTCGGTGAGGAACGTCTCCTCCTTCGCCGAATAAAAGCCGGTGTAAGTCGCCTTGTAGAAATGGCCGGCGTCATTGAGCGTGGCGAGCGTGGCCTGCACAAATTCCTTGTGGCGCGGCTGCGTGGTGCGCACGAAATCATTGTTGGTCAGCGCCAGCTTTTGGGCGAACGCCTGCCAGTCCGCCGCCAGCGCGTCGCAGTATTCCTGCGGATTCCTCTTCTCCGCCTGCGCGGCCTGCTGGACTTTCTGGCCGTGCTCGTCCAGGCCGGTCAGGAAAAAAACCGCCTGGCCCAGGCTGCGCCGCGACCGTGCGATCACGTCGGCGATTATTTTTTCGTAGGCGTGGCCGAGGTGCGGCTGGCCGTTGACGTAATCAATCGCCGTAGTGATGTAAAAGCATTTGCTCATCGTTAAGCGGACAGTCTGGCGGACAAAAACGGCAAAGGCAATCTCACTTACGGCCGGGACGGCGGCGCGGGCCGATTTTCGCCCCGCTCGACGGCCAGCCGGGAGGCAACTGCCGTAACGATTCAGGGCAACTGCCGCAGCGACACCGGTCCGAGCAGTCCCGCCGGCAGGAGCGGTGAATCTTTCGTCACGGTGGCCGCGGTGATTGAAGTGTGGCGCTGCTCCACCGGCAACGCCGCGTCGCCCGCGAGCCGGTTGTTCCAGGTGTTCACGACATCCACTTCGAGAGAGTTTGTGCCAGGCTGCACGGCGGCGGCGATGTCCACGCGATATGGCGGATGCCAGAGCGTGCCGAGTTCCCGGCCGTTTACACGCACAACCGCGATGTCGTTGACCTTGCCAAGATCCAGCAACCATGTGGAATGCCGAGCGCGGAGTGCGGAGTCGAGAATTTTAAACATCTTGCGATAAGTGGCCTTGCCGGAAAAATACTTGATGCCGGCTTCGGATCGCTGGGTCCAGTCGGTGAGCGAATCAAACGTAATTTTTTCCGGCGCGCCCCAGCCGGGCGGGAAGCTCACTTTCCACGGCCCGGTAATTTCCATTGGCGTGGGTGCGGAAGCAATTTTCAATGGGCGCGTGTGGCCGTCAGCGAATTTTAATTCGCAATCACCGGCCGTCCCACCTTGAGCAATAATCCGGCCATCAGAGGTCCGCGTCAACTGGAGGGGAAATCCATTCGTGTTTTCACTGGCTGCCGACTTCATCGTCGCGCCGATAATTTCATGGCCACCGCGCGTGACCGAGACGATGCGTTCAGATTTCGGCGCGGCTATTTCGCGGAACACCACAAATACGGAGCCTGCCGGTTCGAAATTCACTGGCAGCCGCACCACGCCATCCGCCGTGTCGTAAATCGCCGGACACTCGGTGCGGCCGGAATCCGGCGACCATAATTCGGGCGCGCGGTCGCCGACACGGAACGCGGCGGTCGTCGCCAGCGATTTTTCGTTGGGATTGGCGACAAAATAAATATCCGCATCGGCGCTGTGCCGGTGCGTGAAACCGAGCTTGGCCGAAGTTTCAAAATCCGGTTTCACGTTTAGTTCGGCAAAAATGGCGTCGAGACTTTTGCCCCAGAACACGCGGCCTTTGCCAAATGGATGTTCACCCGGCTGCTTCGCGTCGGCGTTGCCCCAGATTGCGCGAGCCAGATTTTGCACTTCGGCGTCGCACGCTGGAAAATTTTCCAAACTCGGCGAACGCGACGGCGGCGCACCCACGATTGTCGCGCCGGCCTTCACGAGTTCGCCGATTTTTTCCAGCAATTCGGGGCGCATTGTTACGGACTCCGGCAACGCCAGCAGCCGGTAACTCATTCCGTCCGGCAGCACCAAGCGGCCGTCTTTAACCGCCAGCCGGTGCTCGATCACGTCGGCGTTGATGAAGTCAAAGTCGAAACCCGGCGGCAAGGGCGGCTGTTGCGGGCCGACCATTTTGGGCGCGTCCTCGCTGATGAAATACGCGACGTCCGCAACATGTTTCCCGGTCTGCAACAGCACGGTGCAGCGGCGCAGATAATCTATCCACGCCTTTGACGACTCAAACCAGGTGTTGTTGCGGTTGAATTCCGTGCCGAACCAGGCATTCACGCCGGGCAGCTTGTCGTCTGCCGGCTGATGAATATTAACGTGGAGCATAAATTGGTTGATGCCCTGGCAGAACGCCCAGTCGCCGCGCGCCTTCAATTCGCGGGGCGAGTTGATGAATGCCGGGCCGCCGGTGAAGGCCTCGGCCCACGTGACCGGCTTGCCGTAAATGTTCGCGGCAGACGAAGCGTCGCGCAATTCATACCGGCCCAGATAATCGGTGTCGCGCTGATCCAGGAAATTGCCGTTCGCCCAGAACTCGCCGGCAATCTCATCGCAGTCACCGCCATACAGCAGGAACTCGCTGGGAAACCCCCAGTGGCCGTAATTCTCCAGCCACATTTTCATGCCGTGTTCGTGGCACAAATCGCGCAGGCCGCCGACGTAATCCTGCGCAATCCGATCCGCGACCAACCGCCGCAAGTCCCAGAGAAAACGGTCCGACTGATCCACGCTGCCCACCACGCGCCCGGTCATCACCGGCAGGAACGGCAACGGATCGTAACCATAGCGTTTCTGAAAATCCGCCGCAAAGCCGTCCGTCCAATTTTCTGGACCCATTTCATAACTGTCGGCCACGACGTGCTTCCAGGATTTGCGATCTGCTGCGGGCATTCGTTTGAGCAGGTCGCCCACATACGCGTCAAAATGCGCCCGCAACGGAACGCGGTTCATCTTGTCAACTTCCAAACCGGTGGCCTCCGGCGGTGCAGGTCCGTTCTTGGTGCCCGTCGGCGTCATTGCCGTGCGCAACACAATCCAATCGCCCGCCGGCACGTCCCATTGCAACGTCCCGTCCGCCGCCATCAACTTGCTGATATCGCGCACGGCATTGGGTTGAACCGCCAAACCAGCCGTATCCGGCTCGGCTTCGGTTGGCCATGTGTAAAAATCATAAAGCGGGTGTGGAACTTGACACACCTTCTGCAACGATTTCTCCGCGTAACTTTCCACGCGCGCGGCGGGCGAGAGCCGGAGGTCGCCGACTTCGCAGGCGGCGGAAAATTTTAATTGGAAAAACCTGGCCGTGGTGGCGGGAAACGTCGCCACGACGGGCGCAAGCGGCACCGGCCCAACGTTGACCTGGAGATTATGCCGGTCAATCGTGAACTTTTTCACCGGGCGATATTGCTGGCCGTCGTCCGAGGCCAGCAATTCTGCCGTGACGTTGACTTCTTTTATCGGCTGCACCGTCAGACTTCGCGCCGTGAAGGGGGCGGGCATTTCGAAAGTCACCAGTTTGGGTGTGCGCGCGGTGATTTTGGCTGCTTCACCTTCGCCAACCGGTGCGGGAAAGGCCAGCACCGCGAGGTCTTGAAACTCACCCGGCGGCAACGGCAGTTTTCCCGCGAAATGTTGCGGCCCGTGCAGCCGAATTTCCGGCAGGGTGACGTAGCGCATCGCCTGCGCCGGCTTCACCCACGGCCCGCCCGACTGGCTCCAGCCCGGCGAATTGAACAGGCCGACGTCCACACCGAGCCGCGTGCCTTCGCGCACGGCGTGCTCGATGTAACTCCACCATTCATCCGTGAGTGCCTTGGTCGTGCTGGTCGTCGGCGTGCCGCTCTGGCCGCTGATGACGCCGATGTAACCCTCGCCGATGCCCACGCGCTTCATCGCTTCCATGTCGTGCGTGATGCCCTCCTTTGAAATCTGGCCGTCCATCCAATACCAGTAGCAGCGCGGCTGGGTGGAATCGGGCGGATTGGCAAAACTGGATTCCAAGGTCGGGGCCGCCGGGCTGATGTTGGCGAACGCCAGCAGGCCGGCGCAAAGCGCGGGCAATGGGATGGATTTCATATTTTTTCGGGAGTATGTATTTAACGCAAATTGACCTAAATTCCGAAAACCCTGTAGCCACGCGAGATTTCACTTTTCTTGTTATGGCCATCAGAAACCGAATTTCCACTGAACACACACTCCCGGACGAAGCCCGTATTTGCGTTATCTACCTACTCCCGTTTTTTCAGTCAACAATTGGGATTTTGGACAGTGTATCGGCACGGCACCACGGCGTCCATCCCGCAAATGGGGGAATCCAGCCTTGCGGGCGGCGCACATCCCGCGCTGCCGGACTATCCCGGATATTCCCTGGTGGGATTGAACCAAAAAGGGGCGAGCGGGTTAGAAGGCTTGAAAACCCTGAGCCCAATGAAAACGCCACGGACCGCTGCTGCGCCGACCGACTGTCGAGAACTGCCCTGGCTCTTGCCCGACCTCGGTTTCCGAAAAGTCGCGGCTGATTTTTCCGGGGGGAACCCTTTCCAGCGCTGGCGGGGTGTTGTTGATCGGCAAAGCCGAAGTGACGGCTCAGGGTCCCAACCCGCGTTTCGTGGTGACCAACCTCTCCGCCGAAGAATTCCCGGAGGAGGAGGACACGCATGCCAGTTTGCCGCTCATTTCGGCGATCAGCGTCTCCTCGCGATCCACCGCGAAAACATCTCAAGTAGTTTAAACTTTAAACCGGATTCGCTGGCGTCGGCCCACTTGTCGGCAAGGGTCTCATTGTAAAGTTTCATCACCACCTCCTGCACCAAGCTGGCACAGGATAAAATGCGGCAGTCACGTCCATGAAGATTGCCATGCAAAGCGACTCTTCCCACCCGATCCGCACCAAAATAATCCGACCGTTGCGATTTGATCCCCAGCAAAGTCTGCTGGCAACGGCACATGTCCTTGCTTGTGTCATGTGCCGGCAATCCGCTGGCAATCCAGCGCGAGCCGCTTTACCACGGGGATGGAAATTCTATTCGGAAACACCGGAACGGTATAAACCTCGATGTCAATCGGCGATGCGCCCAGCCTGTCGCTGGAAACCATGTTCGGGACAAAAATGCCTGCAACGACGGTTATAATTGTTGGGCACGATAGATTCGCTCCCTGCTTTTGTGGATTTTATTTTTTTGTGGTGCCGAATGAGCTTGCCCCGCGCAAGAAATCGTGAAAAATGAACATTTCATAGTTATGATCGTAGCCCGGTGCTCGCTGGCTTTTACCGGTTTTTTGCCGACTGGCCATTTTGAGACAAAATCACAGCGGGTTTCGTGCATGCCTACGAATGGAGAGATGGCTGAGTGGTTTAAGGCACACGCCTGGAAAGCGTGCGTAGGTAACACTACCGGGGGTTCGAATCCCCCTCTCTCCGCCATTCTGACTTTTCGGGACTCGTGGTGACAAGGGATGAGTTGCGATGACTTTCGCCAATGTTTTCAATGCTATTCTTAATTTTCATCTCCCCATTTTCAGGGACACGCGGTGACACCGTTTGACCTGGCTTGCCTAAAGTTCGGGAGTCTATTCGGGAGTCAGACCGTCCGCCAAAACCCGGCAACGTGTCCATCACTTCGCGCAACGGCAGTTGCCCGGCGTCCGTGTAGGTCTTCATCGTCAGACGCATATCGCTGTGCCGCGCCAATTCCATCGCCAAGCGTGGATGCACTTTCATGGTTGAAAGCCGGGTGATAAATGTCGTCCGTAACGCATGATAATCCATGCGGTGGCCGCGCTCGTCCAGAAACAGGATGCCCGCCTTTGCCAAGTCCTGCCGAAACTCTTTCATCTTCGGAACACCGTTAACCACCACCAGATCGTCCGTTTTGTTGTCCGCCGGTTTCTGCTGTTGCAACACTTCGGCCAGTTCGCGATGCAACGGCAACGATTGCTCTTTCCGGTTCTTGTTCACGGCAGCATGAATCCGCAGCAATCCACCGGACTCGCCAAGCACCAGATTCGACCAGCGCAGTGTTTTGACTTCATTGCGCCGCAGCCCCGCATACAGGGGCAGCATATAGGCCAGTTGATTCTTGCCCGCCACTTTCAACAACTGGACAACCTGTGCATCTGACAGCGCCCGCCGCTGAACCCGTTCCTTGCCGCGCGTGTCCGTCCGTTCCACCAGTTCAAAGGGGTTCACGCTGACGCGGCTTTGCTTGCGGAGCCACGTCCAAAAGGCCGAGAGTGTGGCCAGATATTCATTCAGCGTCTTGGGTGCTTTGTAGGCTTGCTCCTTGCGCCACGTTTGAAACGAGGCGGGCGTCACGTCGGCCAATCTCGTCCAGCCGCATTCCCGCACCAGCCGCCGCAGCCGCTTGTCCACATGGCGCAGGTGGTCTGCCGACCGCCCCAGGACGGTCAACTCGTTGACATATTCCGAAACCAGATCAAGCAACGGACTTTGCGCCGCCTCCCGTTCCCCTTTTGCCGGAATCAATCCCGCCGATTCATGTTCAAATTCCTGAATCAGCTTGTTGAGTTTTTGCTGTGCAACCTGCTTGTCGGATACCTGCAAGGCGATGTCTCGCACTTTGCTGTCACCGGCAAGTTTGATGCGCGCCCGGTATAACCGGCCTGTTGTCCTTTTGCCGCCCCGCGCCGAATTGTGCGGCTGCAAACGCTGAAAATCCCCTCCAATTCCGGCAACCGTATCAGACGGTCGTTAAATTGATGCTCCGCTGGCATAAAACATCATTTCTCCTCCTTCAATTTCCAAGTCTTGTTTCCCTTGTCCCATTCCACTCCCTTGCGCAGCCGTCTCCGAAAGGCAGCGGCTTTTTCAGGCGATGTCATCGCCGCTTGTAATTCCTTCGCCATATAAATCCAGTCCTGTTGCAAGTTTTCCTTGTTGCCGCCGTAATCCCGATATTTCACCTTCCGGCTGCCCTTGTCCTTGGGGTCTTGGTTCACAAATTCATCGGCTTCCTTTTCTTCTTTCGCACTGGTTGGCTCATCGCCACCGCCTTCCCGCAATAGGCGTGTGCTTTCGAGAAAAGGCGTCTCATCCGGGTTGTCCACAAACCCAACCTTGCGTTTCATATCTTCTGCCCACGCCTTGCATTCGCTGACGGACACGAGAATAAAGGGACGTTCTTTGGCCATGCGTTTGGCACCGAATGGCCGTGTTTCCTCGTGGGTGACGTAGAAGAAAAAGGCCGTCAATTTGCCTTCCTTGATGCGTTTATGGACGCCCGCCCGCGACACCGGCACAAACATGATGACACCGCCGCTCGAAAGCCCCACGTCTCCCTTGTAATACTCGGCAAGAGTTTCAAACCATTCGCCGCATTCCTTGAAGGTTCCCTCGCGCCGATAGGCGCGGGTGCCAGGTGTCGGCTTGCCGACAATGGGCAGCAGATCCTTCGGCACCGCGATGAATGGAAACTGAATGAACGGCATATAACCCATAGTAACAGTATGGATACTATTGTCAACCATAAATCGAAAGATATTTTCCGAGTTTCATGGGCGGAAAACCCGCCAGCGGCTTGGCAAGACGCAACGGCACAAAAACACTGAAACTCTCAAAATGCGATTGCTTGGAGGTCGTGTCTGGGGCAAGCAATCGCGGTGCGCCGCGCGGCGCAAGAGCGCAGAAGCGAACAAACTTGGCCAGTGACGCCCGACAGCACGGCGAGCGAGAAAGGTTCAGTCGGTCATCCGCCGAAGCCAGCAACGCCACCCTAAAAAGCCGCTTTTGTTTTGGACAGAAACAGGGGCATTCAACAATTCAACGGGCAACCGACCCGCCACGCCACCTCTCAACTTCTGATTCAGCAATCAAAGTGTGCAGACTTTACCGCTTTGGCGGAAGCTGCCCGCGCGAAAGTTTGACGCGATAGAGCGGCCAGAGGGCTTTGAATTTTCCCCGCACGTCTTTCGGGAACAAATCTTCCAGCTTGGCATCCAGCACGTCCGCCAGCACCAGAAGCTCCAGATCGGGAACACGACGTTCTCCATTTTCCAGTCTGGAAAGAGAGCCTTGACTGGTATCCCAACCTGCCAGTTGCAGTTTCGCCGTAAGCTGATTCTGATTCCAGCCTTTCTGTTCACGAAGTTTGCGAACTTGAGACCCGATTACATTCAACGGTATGGCTGACGCTCTTTTGATGCTCGGAGCGTAGCAACGGGTAAATTTCTTTTTTCGCCTTTACTGCATATTTATCCTTGCGTCGTTAATCGCTTTCTGGAAACTTCCGTAATCAAAGCGAATCTCGTTATCGGATGCCGACACGAAAATACACAGGCGCATGAATCAATTGCAGACAAGAAAAGTTCCGTTGGCGGCAGCGGCAGGGAAAAAGAATCCTGACGTGATTGTGACCCACGCCAATCAGACCGCGTTGTTTCAGCCGCAGAACCGCTCCGCTTCGGAATGGCTCCACCGGCGTTGTGGGCTGACCGCTGACAAAATTAGCGGTGACACTGAAATCCAAGTGCATCCGAGCCAGCGGAAACGCATCGCCGAAGAATTGAAAACCGCAGGTTTCGAGGTTGTGAATTTATAGTTCCAAAAATGATATGGAGACAGGCAACTATATTTTGCCAGTGAGCCGACAAAATAAGATTTGTCGGCGCGGCATTTTTTTTCTTGAAAGAAACCTGTTTGTCACAGGTAATTTGATAAGGTTGTTCGTGCTCTTTGCCAAAGCCCGAAAAAGACCGTCACAAATTCGCCGGATTACCGGCCTTGCCAGAGCCGGATTTGCAATTCTGGTTAAGAACCATGTTTTGTGCTTTTTTGATGAGTGCCGGAAGGTCTGCGCCGATGCCGTCAGCAATGCGAAGCGTCAATTCCAATGTCGGATTGCGAAGCCCGCGCTCGACGAGACTCAACATGGATTCGGAAACGCCCGAACTTTGCGAGACGGCGTAATTGGAAAGCTTCCGGCGTTTGCGTTCCTGTCGCAAGAGCCGGACAATTTCATCGCAGATGGCTTCGTAGTGGCGGATACCAGGCACGCCGAAGCTTGGCAGGGAAAGCGGTTTGACATTTACTTTGCAATAGTCAAGAATCAGCACTTGGCGGAATCACGCTTGCCGAACCAAAATTGAACGGAAGGAAATATATGAAAATCATTGAACGAGAAATCATCGCCGCCATCGCGCTGCTTGCAGCGTTTGGCATTCACGCGCAGACCAACATTGTGATTCAACCGCCCATTATTGCGGCAGACCAGACAGCGGAAATCAATTGGAACGCTCAAACTGGCGCTGTGTATCAGGTCTGGTCGGCGGATTCACTATCAGGCGCCGGGCCGCAGGGCTTGCAGTGGATTATTCGTGACGCCAATTGCGCTTCAAAGGGAACGAACGCCGAATGGATGGACGTTGGCGATCCGCTGTGGATTCCGCGCATCCTTCCTCCGCGATTTCAGCCGACGCGATTCTATCGGGTTCAACAAGTGGATCAGGCAACACTCACGCCGCCCGTTGTCACAATCCAGCTTTCGCAAACAAACGGCCCCATTAGCGGCCCGATTTTGGGGGACTTGTATGCCACAGTCAATGTAACGCTCGTGGACACGAACGAGCAAATATCGGATGTAAGCGTCGTCGTGGACGGCCAGAAATTTTACACGAGCGGGGACTCCAGCTTCACCGCGTATATCAATTCGTGTGAGTGGCCGAACGGCCCACACGAGATTTATGCCGTTGCGACGATGGTAGATACAGGTGAAACCTTGCCAAGCAGCGATGGTGAGACCGACACCAACGCCGCGAATATCGGAATCGGCGTTTCCGCTTCGCAATTTGTTACGTTCTCAAATTACATTTCGCAGTTTTTTGTATCGGTGCCGTTTTTCGACCCGACCGCCGGACAGACGCAGGAGGTCGTTGCAGCCTTTCCTGAAAACACTTGTTGGACTTTGACTGTGCTCGACTATCAGGACAATCCCGTCCGTGGATTTACCAATCAATCATCGTCGCTCTACATCGCTTGGGATGGAAACGACGGTTCCGGTAATCCGCTGCCTTTCGGGTTCTATGACTACTATATTCAAGCGCGTCCGGCACAATATGGATGTCCCGATGGAGCAGCCCCGCTCGGCGCATCTTCAATGAGCGCATCTTCCTTGAGCACAACGAGCGGAGGTGGTGTTCCGTCCGAAGCGACAGCCAAGGCGGGAGTATTCAATCGTGCCGCCATGCAATTCCCCCGGCGATTTACCGGCGTGACGGAGCATATAAAAATTCCGAGTCTGAATCCCACGCCTCCCCCGGTTGAAGCAACGGCAGCGGTGGCTCCCGAACGGGTGATCACTTACAGCGTTGCAGCAGATGGAACCACCAACGAGTTCATTAACGGCGTCCCGGCAATCCTTTATCCGCCCGACTCACCGCCAGAAACGAAAAGTTCCCAAGAGGCGTCCACCTTTGCGAGCGCCGGGGGGACAACGGGTGGAACTTCTGGTCCGCAACCGCAAGATTTTGGTGACGCGGTTTATACCACGCGAACCCCGACGCGCGTTCCGGGCAGCCTTTTCATGGGTCATGCCGGGACTGTCGGAATCGGCTATCAGGGCAACCATCCCTCAAGCCCAAGTTTCGCGCTGCCTCCAGGTGGCGTGATTTCGTTCAGCCATCCTCCTTACGGCCCTCTTAAAAGTCCATCCAAAATTGCCGCCAGTTTTGTCAGCGTCATGGGCGCAAGCGCATGGCGCACGGCTTTCAATTTAGGCGATGACAATTTCAATTCAACGAATCTGTTTCCGGTTCTGGGTCCCGGCTCTGGCACCAGCACCTACGCGACCAAATGCAACTTCGGAATGTATGTCGGACACATGACCGCGACTGCCAATACCGACCCGGACTACGGATGCACCCATTCATGGTTTCCCATCTACAATTCAGCGCAGCCCGGCGCGTATCAGTGGATACCACTGCCCGGCTGCGACTTTGGCCCACCCAACGGCGCATCGCCTTTGCTGTGGATGGCAATGTTTGGGTGCAACAGCTTGCAAAGCCAGGACTGGAATGATATGTGGAGCAAGTTTCTGCTGCCGTTTCCGCCCAATCTTCGGCTTTTGCTCGGCTCCGAGGAAGGCATTTTCCTGCATCCAATTTTTGGCTGGCGTTTTGCGGCGGATATGAACGGCCTTACCACGCCAGGCAACACGCCAATGACGATTGCCGCTTCGTGGTATGACGCCGCAGGCGCAGCCGATCAGGCCACCTCTCAATCTCTCAAATGGCGGATCATCGGGCTTGGAACCCGTCACATGACCGTGTGCTATCGTGACGATTCGCAGGGTGGAAGTTGGAAAACAATCCAAGACACCATCTGGAATTGGAGCAGCGACATCAGTTATGACTGGACAGACGTATCCCTGGATGAACAACAGGTATATCCATGAAACCTGTCGTTTTTTTCCTAATGTTAAGTGGCGCACTGTGCCATGCCCAGACGCGGCTTGAAATGCCAATGCAAGGAGAGCCGCTGCCGCAGGCAGCGTTTGAATTGGTCAACAAAATCCCGGCATCGAAGTTGGCGTGCCTGCCCAAAGAACTGCCGTCGTTCGCGTGGTCGAAGCGGCCACGCGATTTTTCCGACGCCGCATTGCAGAAGTTGCTCGATGAATCCGCTTTTGCGGGCACGAATGTTGCAAGCCTGCTTCCGTCCGCCACCAACCGGGAGAAAGACATCAAACTCACGAGCCACGATAATCAGGACTATTTCATCGTGATGCCCGCAGTCGGGCGCATTCTGATACACACGACCGACCAAAGCCATAACTATCCACCCCCGGATGCCGTGCCGGATTTCGATGCGCTATGGCGGCAGGTGTCGGACTTGGCCAGAATGTTTGGCGTAAGCACGAATGACATGGAACGAAGGCCAGACGGTTCTATTCATATCCGCAAGACCGAGAACACCACATCACATCTTGGCGGTGCGGTGAAATACACAAGCAAACGCTCGGTAACGGTGTTCAGAAGCATTGACGGTTATCTTGTGCGCGCTCTCAACGAGGACAAGATCGAACTGGAATCGGGCATAAATGGCCGCTTACTTGATTTCAATTTTCAGTGGCCAAACATTGAAGCCACGCATACCAATTCCGTGCTTACCGTATCCGCTCTCATGGACGAAATCAAAAAAGGGCAGGTGTTAGGCGACGTCATCAATGAATATCCACCGGGCGGCATTTCCAAAGTTGAACTCACTGATTTTCAGGTTTTTTATTATGTCTCGACAATGCTCCCTTACGTTAGACGATCCACCACCGAAACAGACATTCGGCCGATGATTGAGTTTCTCGCCACTTTTAAGGCGAAGGATGGCGAGGCAACAGAAGGCAGTTTGTTTGTGCCTTTGACGCAGTCGCCGTAATGTGAATTTCCGAAGGCAGGCACTTTTTTTACCATGTCGTTTCCGCCGCGTTTGGATCTGGATACCACCAATTCATGTATCCGTCAAAAACCGCATAGAAGGATGGGCTGTAACAGAACGGCACGGCGGGCAAATAGACTAATTGCCGTGCTTTGAAAGGAAGAACGTCCAGCACGCCGCGTCCGTCGAGTGCCCAAAAGGGGCCAAGCAGCAACAGCCAGACGGGATAGACGAGCAAGCCGACAAGAAGCCAACGCCGCAATCGTCGAAACGAACGCGGCACTTTTGCATTTATCGGATGATCTGTCGCAAAAACGTTCATACACTTTATGACAGAGTATGGGTGCAGAGCGGCAGATTTGCAAGCTACACGCCTGGCAAGCATTCCCGCACGTTCGTTCGGTGCGAATATCTCGCGTTTGTCTTGCCCTCATTTTGGGCAATCTGCGCTAGACACCATCCCCTAACGTAATCGTTGGGGAAAAGTGCGACTCGAAACCGAGCGGCAAAAAGCGACAAAAGGCGGCAATGAATTTGTCGCAATATGACGCCTTTTGTCGCTGGCAATTTGCCGCCAGTTGTCGCCTTTTGCTGCTTCTAAATTCATTTGCCACATTCGGATTTTAAGCCAATAACCCCGTTTGAAAGCATTCGGTTAGCCTCCTATTCGTCAGCTTAAAAGGTGGACGCCTCACCCCTACGGAAAATCGTAGTTTTTCGGCTATGCGCCGCACGACACGAAAAATTGCGTTGAAATGCGTTGATGATTTCAACACATCTCAACGAAATCCAACATGGTGATTCAACGCCTTTCAACATCCTGGCTCCGGTGACTTGGTGATCTGTCGTGAAAATGTTCATGCGCGTCATTCATGTGACAATAATCATGTTCGGGGCGAATGGAAAGGAGCGGTTAAAAATGAGCAGTTTTCAATTTTAGACCAGCGCACGCGCTACCCCTTGTCAAAACACGGTTTTTACGGCTCGCCAAAATCTCGCCAAGTGCTGCGCGAAATGCTTCGCTTGGTGCCAACCGTCCGTTGACACCCTGTTGCCTCGCATGGTGCCAACCGTGTTGCTTTCAATGGTGCGAACCTTGTTGCTTCGGATGGTGCCTCGCGGGATTACCACCTGTTGCTAACCGCGTTGCCTCGCCGGTGCCAACCGTGCTGCGAATGGTCGCGCTTTCAATTCCTGACTCCGCGTGAATCGCCTTCCCATTATATGGCTCACTGCGCGTCGTCAAGGACACTACGAAAACCGGCTCAAACAAATGACTCGCCGCTTTTCGTTCCTCCTTGACGATGCTCGCTTCGCCAAAGACCGATGGCGATTAAGGCTTCACGCGGGAAATGTCACGGTCATCAGTTAAAATACCAATGGACAAGAATCCGGCAGTTTGCCGGACGGACAAGCGCGCCGCGAGCTGCGTGAACGGCGGTCATGGTTTCGAGGCGCTTCCCGATTTCAGGAAAGCGTCGAGTTCTGCCTTTTCTTCGGGACTCATCATTTTCACGTTGGCAATGTGCGGTCCGCGTGAGCGGTATGGAGAAGTTTCGTTTGATGGCGGCGTGACATTGCCCGCCGGCGCAGCGGTCGGCGCTGGCGTGGCTGGCGTGGGTTTTCCAGCCACGGCTGGCGCATTTTGAGGCGTGGCCGGGATATTTGCCACTGGCGCGATTTTCGCCCGTTTCCGCCGTTTGCGTTTTTTGCCGCCTTCCAGGACGATGCGGCCGTATTCAGCCACACGCGCCCGGCTGGTCTTTATCCCATGTTGTTGCAGCAATTCAGCTATGGCGGCGTAGGACACAGTTTGCTTGCGTAATTCCACTATGGAATCATGGACTGGCTTCAAACCGTTGAACGGAACGCGATGCGGAACAGGCCGGAACTCTTGAACCGCCTTGCGCAGCGATTCAAGATCGGGCGTTGGTGTGGTTGGTGTGTTCATAATTTTTGAATGTCATGGTTGAGATTTAAGGCGAGTCGTCTGGCAAGTTTCCGGCGCGGCCATTGCGCGGCCAAATCCGGCGCAAGGCAAGTTGTCTTGCGAGTCGTCTTGATGGACGCTCGGCGGCATTGCCGTTGCCACTGTCCGGCCATTGCCGGGACGCTGCGAGGATATTGCGCCGGATGTCTTGCCGGATGTTGCGCGCCCATCGCGTGACCGTCTCGCGGGACTCCGCGCAGTTTTCGGCGAGCTATTGGCGAGCCGTAAAAACCTTGTTTTGACAAGGGGTAAAGCTTGTTTTGCATAACGTGGCAATTCCATGACGTGCGTTTGCACCGCTCTTTGAAAATGGCTGCATCGGATTTGTCATGCTTCGTGTGCATGACCGCGCAAATTGATGGTGGAATTTGTGACGCGAAATTAAACGTGTCGGCGTTCTCGTTTTTGCGAGTGCGCCTAGCATCGCCTGATTGTCGGGAATGAAAAGTTGTCATGGCTAATCCATTGTTTCGTCGTCACCGTTCCATGTCTGTTCAACCTCGATGCCGATGATTGGCGACGGGGATTGTATCGGCGGTTGCATCGTGAAGATGATGGCGGGAATGACCGTGACGGGATTTCCTTTCAGCCGTTTCCGCAAGCCGCCGCTGAAAATCCAACCGATGGCCAGCAACGCCAGCCAGACGAACACCAGGTAGAGATAAACGCCGTCGTTTTCAATCAGGGCGTCCAGCGCGTTGAAAATGGGATTGAGCAATTCAGCGGGATTTAAGTTCATGGTTCGTCCTCCGTTTTTAGTTCGTCAGTCTCATGCCCAAATCGCAGCCGTGGCGGTTGCCAGCCTCGCCAGCACGTTTTTTCAAGGCGGTGATCTCCCGAATGCCGCCAGCCCACATCCCCGGCCCGCAGGCGCGTTAAATTCGATTGTGCCGCGCCCAAGTGGAATGTTATGTTCAAGGCCATAATGGTTGGTGGAGAATCAGCCCGCCGTTTTGACAAGTGCGAGAATGGCAGTCTTGATTGGCGATGAAAGTTTAGCCCAAGCAGTGACTACTTGTGCCAAGTCAGGACAAGAGGGGATTGGATTTCGGGAGTCTATTCGGGAGTCTCCGTGAGATCCCCCTTTATTTACGGGCAAAACAGTGGGGTTCGAATCCCCCTCTCTCCGCCACTTTGATTTCAAAGGTTTTTGTTGGTTTTAGGTCAAAGTGGCAACATCTAGTGGCAACAAATCCACCCGTGTTCGGGGGTGTTTGTCAGTGTCAGTTAAGGGCAGCTTTCGATTCTTTTTCACACTGTTCGATGAACGCCAGGATGCTGGCCAGATGGAAAAGGCGAACCCCTTTGATCCGCCCCGGCTCGCGGATGGACACGGACCGGATGTAATTTTTGCCCGCCCACTCGTATAGCTTCGGCCGGGAGCAGCCGGAATAAAATTCATGCCCGCGTTTGGGCGCACGAACCCAAACCGGCAAGGTGCCCTCCCGTTCGGCCATCCGTGCCGGCCAATCTCTTGCAGCACTGGTTAACCTGGTCGGTTGCATCAAATCGTCTCTCATAAATCTCCTTGCTTGGTTTCAACCACGTTTTTGGACGCATCCACCAACCCGCGAAGTTGTCCATGCCGGTGTGCAAAAAACCATCCCCCTACCCCAACGCCCACGCCACCCATAATCAGCAGCTCATTTCCCACGATCAACGTCGGCAAGACCATCAACGCCAGCCCGCCTACAATGACTGCCACGCTCGTGGTAACGCTGCCAATCAGGAGTTTCAGCGGCGGGTAGAACAAAGTCGCCAGACCGAACAGGAACACCACCACACCGACCCACACGATGCCTTTGAGGCTCGCCAGTTTCGCGCTCAACTCGCGCGCCGTGTCTTTCTGCGCCGCTCCCAATTCCGTAGTTGCTCGCGTCGCTTCATGTTCGGTCACAGCCATCGGCGCGCTGACTAGCAGGACTTGCGAATTGGTGACGGGCGCTCCCGCCCCATCGGTCGCAATTCGCGTCTCCACCATGCGCGAACCGGCCGGCACGGTGTAAGACTTGGTGCGAACAGTCTCTTGATCCTGACGCGACGCCGCCGCCGGGTTGTCGCCTTGCACGACGGATTGCTCAATGCCCTGAGTGGATTTACTCGTCGTGGCCTTGCCGCCCTTGAGCGGCGCGATGGCGCAGCCGGAAAACAAAACCGCCGCCAGCATCACGGCCACCACCGGCGCGACCATTTTCAAAGGCGCGGAATTTTCCGCCCGCTCGTTGAGCGTCGCCGCCATGCCTTCGGCCTGTGCTTGCGTGCAGCCGACGCACAGCAACTCGGCGGACGGCTTCACGCCTTCCACCATCACGCCCCAGGTGTGTTCGGTCGCCCAGCGGGTGCCGACCTGAATTGGTGCATATTTTTTCATAAAATTATTGGTCGGTGGCGCTGCCACCTTTCGCGTGTTGATCAAACAGGATGCTGATGCGGTCCACCGTGCGGGCCATCACCGCCTGATTTTCCGCCAGCGTCGCCAGACTTTTTTTCATGTCGCGCCGTTCCTCGATGGAATAACTCTCGCGCAGTTCGACGGCGGAAATGCGTTTGTCCATGTTCACCCACATGGCGATGACCGCCGCCGCGATCGACAGCAGTTGCAGGACATTGCCCAACGTAATCTCCGGGATGAACCGGAACTTTTTCAGATTTTGAGTGGGTTCAGTCATACGCGAGTCAGTTTCACGGCCCCGCTCTTGGCGCTGATCAGCACGCCGTATTTCGCGAGCAACGCCTGGACGACACCGGGAATAACCGGCCGCGTGTCCGCCTTGTCGTAGCCGGTCTGGACGCCGGCAATGTTGTAATACTTCAATCCTTCCCCGGCCGGTGATGCCGTGCGATCCACCAGCAGAAGCTCCCGCGCCAGCTCGCACGTCGCCTGGACAACGGCTTTTGGCACCATAATCTCGGCTAGCGCATCCTCATCATCCAGGATGCGGCATTGCCGCCGCGGCCATTGCAGCGACTGCGTCGCCACCGCCCGCGTGCCGCCGAACTGGTATTCGGCGTCAATCAGCCGCGACGCCATCACCAGCGCGACGGCCTTCTGATCCGCGCTCGCCGCCGTCCACGCCGAGGCATACAAATGCCCGTCGTGATAGGCGTCGCCATCGGCCACGTCGGCGTAGCTGTTGGCATCCACCAGACCGGCGCCGGTTTCCTTGATGAGCGTGAGGGGCATAAAATATTGGCCGGTCCGTGCTACGGACTCGCGAGTTCCAAGCCGTAGCGCGCCAGGATCAAATCGCGGATGGT
>JAJXXW010000026.1 GCA_021780905.1 bacterium | reverse complement strand
CGAAAGCTTGTGCAGCACGGCATCCACCCGCCGCTTGATCGCTCGCAACGGATGCTCGGCGGGCACGCATTGGTTGAGATTGATGACCGTCAGAAAGTCCGGCTGGGCTTGAGGTTTTCCGCGCATGGGTTACAGACAAACTTCAACTTCGCTGGTTCAAACGTTTTTCAACAAACTGCTAGGGGACAGCCGCCGCGCCCCAAACGCAAAATCTTAAACCGCTGTTTCATTTTCCAGCTGGCTTTTCAGGATATTCCGCGCAAAATCGCGCCGAATTCATTCGCCATTGGTTGGCAGTGATTTTGTTTTACACCTCAATCCCAGTGACTTTGCAAATCCGGGACACGGCTTTCCGCCTGATAGCGGTTGGGGAGGAACTGGCATTGCCTCAAGTGCGCATACCACAGTTTCAGAGGTCGAGCAACTTATTGCACGAACTAATCACTCTCCACCTAGGGCAACAAATTTCGGCCTGTCGTTTGCCTGGTCTTGAAATCATTTTCGCCATTTCCACTGCCACCGGGCCGAGCAAACCCGACGGCCAGAGCGGCGTGACCTGCGTGAACTTGCGGATGTTGGTTTCGGTGAAACGTTTTTCCGGCGGCAGGAACGCGTCGCCGATTAGCCGGTTCGGCCAGAGATTCACGACGGAGATTTCCAGGTCGTTTTCGCCGGCACGAGCTGCCGTCGAAATATCCACGCGCGCCGGCTTCGTCCAGACGACGCCGAGGTCATGGCCGTTGAGTTTCACCACCGCCTCCTCGTGGACTTCGCCCAAGTCCAGCAACAGCTTCTGGCCGGCGGACGGCGACGCGGCGAGGTTGAACTGCTTACGATACACCGCCGTGCCGGAATAATATTTGATGCCGGTTTCGGGGCGCTGCGTCCAGTCCACGAGCGAATCAAAAACAATTTTCTCCGGCCCGCCCCATTTCGGGTCGAAGCTCACTTCCCACGCGCCGGTCAGTTCCGATTGCGGCGTGATTTTAGGATAATTAGAAACGACCACGCCGACAGCCGTGGCCGCAACCGGTTTGCGGAAAACCACGAACACCGATTCGCGCGGGTTGAATTCCAGCGGCACGGTGGTGCAACCTTCTTTCTGCGTGAACGCCACCGCGTCGCGGATTTCGCCGGTGACCGGATTCCACAGCTCCGGCTGCTTGCCGGCGACGCGGAAGGTGCAGTTCACTTTTTCCACCGGATCCCAGCGGCTGGCGACGAAATAAATATCCGCGTCCTCCGTGCGGCGGTGAATCCAGTCCAGTTCGCCGTCGCTGCTTAAGTCGGCCCAGGACAAATCCGGCGGCAGATTCATTGCAAAAAGAACATCAGTGACCGTTTTAGCCATCACCCGGCCCGCGCCAATTTTATTTTCACCGGCTTCATTGGCCCAGAGCCGTGTGGCCAGCGCATCGAATTTGACTTTTTGTTCCGGCGTCACTAAACCCGCCGGGCCGCTGGGCCGCGGACCGACGACGGTGGCGCCGGCTTCGACTAGGGCGGTAATCTTTTCCAGCGCTTCGGGCGCCATTGGCGAGTTGTTCGGCAGCACCAGCATCCGGTAGTTCATGCCGTCCGGCAAAAAGAGCCGGCCCGCTTTCACGCTGACGCGCCGGAGCAGCGCGTCGAGGTTGCAGTTGTCGTGGTCGTAGCCCTCGGCGGGCAGCGCGGGACGCGACTTCATTTGCTCGCCCTGGCCGATGGCGTCGCCGCGATAATACAACGCATCTGCCACGAACAATCCCTGCTGCAACAGGAACGAACACCGGCCGAGATAGGCGTTGAACGCCGGTGCCTCTTCCCACCACGTCGTGTTGCGGCCGTAAAGCGTGCCGGCGAAATACGCATAGCCCGGCTTGGCGGTCACCGACGGCGAATGGCTCCAGTTGTGAACGACGGTGAGATTGCAGCCGTCGCAGAACGCCTGGTCCGCCGTTTGTTTGAGGTCAAAAAAACTTTCCTCCCAGAACGGTCCGACGGACGTGAGGCTTTCGCACGGCGTCAGCCGATGGCCATAAAGGTGGTTCGCGCTGGCGGCGGCGCGCAACATGAAGCGGCTCCGCGGCGTCGGCCGATGCACGGACGGATGCCAGTATTCGCCCATCGCGATGTCCACGCCGTTGCAATCCTGCATCAGGTCCAGTTGCGACGTGTTCGGGCCGGCGGGTTCGCCAAAAGCGACCAGCCCGTTTTGCCGGGCGATTTCGCCGAGCTGCGCATAATGGTTTTTCGCCACGAGGTCGGCGATGGTGCGGTAAAAATCCCGTTTGACGCCGAGCGACTCGGTTTCGCCCATGTTTTCCCCCGTGAGCGCCGGCAGCCAGCGAATCAAATCATAGCCGCGCAATTTTTTGAATTGCTCGGGAAAAAATTTCGTCCAAGTGGTTGAGCCGGATTCCCAACTGTCGTCCTCGATGCCGTAAAGTCCCCGGCGTTCGTCGGGCGTCATTTCGTTGAGCATCACGCCGATGGTGGCGTCCCACGTTTTGTCCATCGCCTCGGCACTCATGCAATCGGTGTAGGTGCCCCAGACATTGCGGGCGCCGGTCGGCGTGTAACCGAAGCGGAGAATTTTCCACGCGCCAGCCGGCACGGCCCAAGTCAAATGTCCTTTGGCGTCCGTCTTGTCCGAAAGATCAACCACCTCGTCCGGCGAAAAATTCTCCTTATCCGGCACCGCCAGCACGGCGACGGCGTGAGCTCCGGGAAATTTATTTTTGGCGCGCGCCGATGGCGCCTCGCCGGCCGGCAGTTTATCGAGCGTGTTGGCCACCTCGGTATCCGGCGCGGCCAGCGCCGCCGAAAAATTTTTCGGGCCGGTGACGGTGGTTTCCGACCACACCAATTTTTGCTGGCCGTATTCCGGCGCAATCGGCCCGGACGTGCCGGCGAGGCCGACGGTGATAACGAGTTTTATGCCCAGCCGCCCGGCCTCCTTCGCGGCAAAACGGACGCGCTCGCGAAATTCCGGCGTCCACGATTCCATCGCCGGCCGGGGAATAGGATCAATGTGGCCGCCGGCATAATCCGAGGTTTTCATCGGCTTATATCCTTTACCCTGCAAAACCATCTTGGCGGAAATCTCCAGCCGGCCACCAACGCCGGAATCGTAAAGAATCGCGCCCTCGATGCCTTTGGCGTGCATCTCTTCGAGGTCTTTGGTGATCGCCGCCGGCGTGGTGGCCACGCGCAGCCACATCCAAAACACCCACGGCCGCGCGTTCGGCGGCGGCTGGGCGAAGCCCTGGTCCAGATTGACGATTTCACTGGCATTGGTGCTGGCCAGCAGCACCAAACTGGCCAGCCAGCCTGCCAATAGGTTCATTTCAGAGTTCCTCATGATTTTTTATTCAGAAGTATGAGACCTTGGACTTGAGGAAGCGTTTTTTAAGGGAACCGGTCTGGTGCCTGGAATTATTGCCTTCGCAGGGCGCGATGCAGGTTACCGGCTTGAAACTCTAGGGACGGCAGCAGCAACGGCTTTAACATCATGGCCAGCGGGATGGAAAGCACAGTGGACGCGACCACGTCGGAAAGATGATGACATTCCAGCGCGATCCGCGACCACATGACGGCGACCGCATAGACCGCCGCCACCGCGCCCCAGCCGCGATGGAGCAGCCAGGCCGCCGCCGCCAAGCCCGCCGCCGAGGCCGCATGGCCGGACGGAAAGGAACTGTATTTGAACTGGCCGATGAGCCAATGGCCGTCGTGCCACACGCCGTAAAACCCCGGCGGCACGTCGTGATTGCTGGGGCGGGTCCGGCCGAACAAAACCCGGAGTATGGTGGCCGCCAGCCCGGTGAGTTCCGAGGTGAGCGCGACGAAAAATATTTTCGCCGCAAGCTGCGGACGATTGAGTAGCAGAAAAATGATGGCACCGGCAATGCCCCAGACCGCGATCACCCAGCCTTCGCCCAACTTGGAACACCACCCGGCGACGGTGTGCCAAGGGGTTTTCTGCACCGCCACATCCAGCAGGGCGTCCACGCGGTTGTCCAACAGCCAGGCGAGCGCAATGGCGGCGGCGGCGGCGAACAGCCAGAAGAACCGGCGCCAGCGTTGGTAAGGTTTGACGGACATGCGCCCAAGGTATGCGTTGCGCTTGCAAAAAAAAATCCAAATCGCTAGTGTCCGGCCAATTTCTGAATGAAGTCCCCTGCCCTATCCGACCCGGCCTGGCTGAAAAAATTCGCCGCGCAGCCGCAGCGGGCCATCGTGCTGTTCAGTCTCGGGCTGCTGCTGGCCGGCAACTGGATTCTGCCGCTGACGGACCGCGACGAGGCGCGCTTTGGCGAGGCCTCGCGCGAGATGCGGCAGCGCGGCGATTATGTCGTGCCGTGGTTCAACGGCCATTGGCGCTTTGACAAGCCGGTGCTGATCTATTGGTGCCAGGCGGCCAGCTACCGGGTTTTCGGTGAAAATCCCTTCGCGGCACGCCTGCCGTCGGTGCTGTTCACCACCGCCACCGCGCTGCTGCTCGTGCGCTGGGGCCGCAAACTCACCGGCGACAACCCCACCGCTTTGCTCGCCGGCGCGATGTTTGTCGGCGGCCTGCACGTGGCCCTCATCGGGCGCGTGGCGACGGCGGACATGGCGCTGGTGTTCTTCTACACCGTGTCCATCTGGAGCGGCTGGGAACTGACGCGGCCCGCCTCCGCGCGAAGAAAAATTTACTGGTGGCTATTTTACGTCAGCCTGGCACTTGGATTTTTGGCCAAAGGCCCGGAGGCGTGGCTGCCGCTGATCGGGATGATGCTCGGCCGCGGGCTGCGAAAAGATTCTTTCCGTCTGCCATGGGGCGAAACCGTCGTCGGTCTCGTCGTCACCATGGCCCTGACTGCCTGGTGGGCGATTCCGGCCCTGGCCCAAACCGGCGGCGCCTATCTGGACATCGGCATTGGCGAACATGTCATCCACCGCTCCGTCGGCGTGAACGACAGCCACGGCCTCCGGGGCACGCTGGGTTTTCTGGCGACGCTGCCGGTGTATTTCGTGACGTTTTTTGCCAGCTTTTTTCCGTGGTCCACGCGCGTGCCGACGGCGCTGCACCGCTGGTGGCCGGCGCGCGGCCGTGATGACAGCGGCTGGTATCTGCTCGTGCAGGCGGCACTGGTGTTCGGGGTGTTTTCGCTCGTCCGGACCAAGCTGCCGCATTACACGATGCCGGCGTTTCCCGGTATCGCGCTGTGGCTGGCGATTCGAATCGGCCGGGAAGCCACCACCCTGGCCTGGTTTGGCAAGCGCATTGTCGCCATGACCGTGTTCCTGCTGCTGCTGACGACTGCCGGTTTCACTGTGGCGAAGAATTATATTCTTACTGAAAACCTTTGGAACGCCGTCGCCATCCACGTTCGCCCGGAGACCAAGATCGGTTGCTACGGTTTCACGGAAGCCAGTCTCGTCTGGAAATTCCGCGCGGTCGCCACCAACGACCTCACCCTGGTCAATGACGCCCGAACGGCCGGGGATTTTCTGACCAACGCGCCGCCGTTCATCCTCGTGCTGCCGACCCCAAACCTCGCCGGCCTGCCCGACACCAACTTCAGCTTTATCCGCGTGCGCGGGTTGGACATGGTGAAATTCAGGAATCTGGATTTGACAGCCGTCATCCGCCAATGAACATTCCCCGATCAAATAAGATTGAATGCCGCCGCCACCGGGCGGTCAAAGACCACGATGAAAACAAACCTTTTGACCCTGGTCGCGGCGGGCGCGTTGAATCTCGCCGCCGTCGCGCAGTCCACGAATACTATGAACCCAAATAAATTTGAAACCGCCACCCTCGGCGGCGGTTGTTTCTGGTGCATGGAAGCCGTCTACGACCGACTGCCCGGCGTGATTTCCGTGACCAGCGGCTATGCCGGCGGCCACACCGTCAATCCGACTTACCGCGACGTTTGCACAGGCGACACCGGCCACGCGGAGGTAACGCAGATCGTCTTTGACCCGGCCAAGATTTCTTTTGACCAGTTGCTGCAAGTCTTCTGGCAGGCGCACGACCCAACGTCGCTTAACCGCCAGGGTGAGGACGAAGGCACCCAATACCGTTCCGTCATCTTCTGTCACGGTGAGCAGCAGAAACTCATCGCCGAGAAATCCAAGCTCGCGGCGCAAGCTGATTTCATCCGCCCCATCGTCACCGAAATCGTGCCCTTCACGAAATTCTATCCCGCCGAGGATTATCATCAGGGCTATTATGACGCCCACGGCCACCAGCCCTATTGTCAGTTGGTCATCACGCCCAAGCTGGAGAAACTGGAACACAAAAAAGTCATCCAGCCGGTGGTGCAGGTAAAAAAGTGAGCATCGGCTCCGCCCGGCTTTGCCGGCAATGGACTTGGTCGCTGGCTGGGGGGTCTCCACCGCGTTGGTCGCAGCCGGAACTGTTGCGGGGGCAAAACGAGAGGCTAGAGCGTTTCCATTAATGACCAAGCGCCGACATTCCTGTCGGCAGGTCCCGGGACATTCCGGTCCCGGCTTTTCGGTCGCGAACACGGGCGACTGGAAAGCCTGCGCTCCATGATTTACGTAAACGCTCTAAGGCGGATGGCATCACCGCGGACAGCAATAAAAACGGCGTCCGACTTTCGCCGGACGCCGCAGAGTGATGCGTGATGGGCCTAGGCCAGCAACGGGTTTTCCGCTGCGGACGCCTCAGCTTCGACCGGTTCCGGCTCTTCCGGCAGTTCCACCAGCGGATTGAGCGTGACCTTGCGGTGCATGTCAAAACCCGTGCCCGCCGGAATGATGTGGCCCATGATGACGTTTTCCTTGAAGCCACGGAGGCTGTCAATCTTGGAACGGGTCGCGGCCTCGGTAAGCACGCGAGTGGTGTCCTGGAAGGACGCGGCACTGAGAAAGCTGTCGGTTTCGAGCGACGCCTTGGTGATGCCGAGCAGCACGGGCACGGCTTCCGCCGGTTTGCCACCCTTCTTTTCGACGGCTTCATTCTCGGCCTCGAATTCCAGTTTGTCTACCTGTTCGCCCCAGAGGAACTGCGTGTCGCCGGTCTCGGTGACGCGCACTTTGCGGAGCATCTGGCGGACAATGATCTCAATGTGCTTGTCGTTGATGGTCACGCCTTGCAGGCGATAGACTTCCTGAACTTCGTTGACCAGGTGCTCCTGCAATTCCTGCGGTCCGCAGACGTCGAGAATCTCGTGCGGATCCATCGGGCCTTCGGTGAGCTGCTGGCCTTTCTTGACCAGGTCACCCTTGAAGACAATGACGTGTTTGCCAATCGGAATGAGATGCTCTTCCTGCAATTTCGTAACCGGATCGGTGATGAGCACGCAGCGCTTGCCGCGGACGCTCGGACCGAAGTCCACAATGCCGTCAATCTTCGAGATTTCCGACGCGTCTTTCGGGCGACGGGCCTCGAACAATTCGGCCACGCGCGGCAAACCGCCCGTGATGTCGCGGGTCTTGGCCTGTTTGCGCGGCGTCTTGGCGATGAGCGTGCCGGGCACAATCTTGTCGGACTCGTTGACGACGACGTGCGCGCCGGACGGAATCGGGTAGTTTGCCACGACTTCGCCCTTGTCGTCGGTCATGATGATCTGCGGATGCAAATCTTCCTTGTGGTCAATGATGACCATGGATTCTTCGCCGGTGGCCTCGTCCACTTCCTGCTTCATGGTGACGCCCTCGATGATGTCGTGGAACTTCACCTTGCCGGCCTTCTCGGAGAGAATCGGCACGTTGTGCGGATCCCATTGGACGAACGTGTCGTTCTTCTTCACCTTGCCGCCGTCCTTCACGGAAATGACCGCGCCGATGACGATGGTGTGGACTTCCAGTTCGCGGCCGTCCTCGCCGAGAATCTGGATGGAACCGTTCTTGTTCAAAACAATATGGTTGCCGTCTTCCAGTTCGACGGAGCGCAACTCGTTATACTTGATGAGACCGTCGTGCTTGGACTTGATCTGCGGCTGCTTGAACACGCCCGCCGCGACACCACCCGTATGGAACGTGCGCATCGTGAGCTGTGTGCCGGGTTCGCCGATGGATTGCGCGGCGATGATGCCGACCGCTTCGCCGAGCTTGACCAGGTTGCCCGTCGCAAGGTTGCGGCCATAGCAGTGCTGGCAGATGCCGTGTTTGCTTTCGCAAGTGAGCACCGAGCGAATACGCAGACGGTCCACGCCCGCAGCGTCAATCGCCTTGGCTTTGACCTCGTCAATTTCTTCATTCGCGCGAATGAGGAATTCCTTCGGGCTAGTCGGATTAATGATGTCGTCAACCGAGTAACGACCGACCAGACGGTCGGAAATCTTGACGACCTCGTCCTCGCCTTCGAACACGGCGGACACCCAGATGCCGTTGGTCGTGCCGCAGTCCGCCTCCTGAATGATCACGTCCTGTGACACGTCCACCAGCTTGCGGGTCATGTAACCGGAGTCGGCCGTCTTGAGTGCAGTGTCGGCCAGACCCTTGCGGGCGCCGTGGGTAGAGATGAAGTATTCCAAGACGGATAGGCCTTCGCGGAAGTTCGCGAGAATCGGTTTCTCGATGATTTCGCCGCTCGGCTTGGCCATCAGACCGCGGAGACCCGCGAGCTGGCGCACCTGCTGCTTGTTGCCGCGGGCGCCGGAATCCACCATCAGATAAACCGGGTTGTATTCCTTCTTGCCTTGGTTCGCCTTGAGCGTATCGAACATCACGCCGGAAATCTGGTCCGTGCAATGCGTCCACACGTCCACGATCTTGTTGTAACGTTCGCCGGAGGTGATGACACCCTTGCGATACTGTTTCTCGACTTCCTTGATCTGGCCGTGGGCGTTGCGGATCTGTTCGTCGCGTTCTTTCGGGACGATCATGTCGTCAATGCCGATGGACACGCCGGACTTGGTCGCCTCCCGGAAACCGATTTCTTTGAGCTTGTCCAGCATGGTCACGGTTTTTTCGTGCCCCGCATTTTTGTAGCACTTCCAGATCAAATCGCCGAGGTCGGATTTCTTGACCGGCTTGTTGTGAAAGCCAAGTTCGGTCGGCCAGATTTCGCTGAACAGCACGCGCCCGACGGTCGTCTCAATGATTTTTTTCTCAGCATTGCCAAACGCGGTTTTCTTGCCGAGGTCGGGATTCGCCAGCCGGATGCGGTCATGCGTCTTCAACGCGTCGTCGCTGTAGGCGTAAATCACTTCCTCCTTCGAGCCGAACAACGGCAGTTCATTCGCGTTCGCCGGCATCGGCTTGCGCGGCTCGGCCGTGACGTAATAGCAGCCAAGCGTGATGTCCTGCGTGGGCGTGATGATCGGCTTGCCGGAGGAGGGCGAGAAGATGTTGTTCGTCGCCATCATCAACAGGCGTGCTTCCATCTGCGCCTCGACCGACAACGGCACGTGAACGGCCATTTGATCGCCGTCAAAGTCGGCGTTGTAAGCGGTGCAGACCAGCGGATGTATGCGGATCGCCTCGCCTTCGATGAGCTGCGGCTCGAACGCCTGAACGGAGAGACGATGCAACGTCGGCGCGCGGTTCAGGAGAACCGGATGTCCCTTCGTCACTTCTTCCAAAACGTCCCACACCTCCTTCGTCTGGCGCTCGATCATTTTCTTCGCGCTGCGAACGGTGTGAACGTAGCCCAGCTCTTTCAAACGGCGGATGATGAACGGCTCGAACAACACGAGCGCCATCTTCTTCGGCAGACCGCACTGGTTCAATTTCAATTCCGGTCCGATCACGATGACGGAACGGCCTGAATAATCCACGCGTTTGCCGAGCAAGTTTTGACGGAAACGTCCGCCCTTGCCCTTGAGCATGTCGCTCAAAGATTTCAGCGAGCGGTTGCCCGCGCCGGTGACCGGACGACCGTGACGACCGTTGTCGAACAACGCGTCCACAGCTTCCTGCAACATGCGCTTTTCGTTGCGGATGATGACTTCCGGCGTCTTGAGCTGGAGCAACGTGCGGAGACGATTGTTCCGGTTGATGACGCGGCGATAAAGATCGTTGAGGTCGGAGGTCGCAAAACGGCCGCCTTCGAGCGGAACCAACGGACGGAGATCCGGCGGAATCACCGGCAGCACCGTAAGAATCATCCATTCCGGACGGCTCTTCGAGGACGCGAGCCCTTGCAACAGCTTGATGCGCTTCGCGAGTTTCTTGCGAATCTGTTTGCTCTTGGTTTCCGTCATCGCGACGGCGAGTTCGTCGGCCTGCTTGGCGAGGTCAACCCGTTCCATCGCTTCGCGCACGGCCTCCGCGCCCATCTTGGCTTTGAACGCTTCCGCGCCGTAAGTTTCCTTCGCTTCGCGATATTCCTGCTCGGTGAGCAGCTGGTGCGGCTTGAGCGGCGTCGTGCCGGGATCAATGACGAGGTAATCCTCGTAATAAATCACGCGTTCCAGATGGCGCGCCGTCATGTCCAGTGCCAGGCCAATGCGACTCGGCATGCACTTGAAGAACCAGATATGGCACGTCGGCACGGCGAGTTCGATGTGACCCATGCGTTCACGGCGAACGCGGGACAAGGTCACTTCGACGCCGCAACGATCGCAGACGATGCCGCGATGCTTGATGCGCTTATACTTGCCGCACGAACATTCCCAGTCCTTGACGGGACCGAAAATGCGTTCGCAGAAAAGGCCGCCCTTTTCCGGCTTGAACGTGCGGTAGTTGATCGTTTCGGGATTCTTGACTTCGCCCTTGCTCCAGGAGCGGATGGCGTCGGGCGACGCGAGGGTGATGCCGACATAGTCAACCTGGTTGACTTTTTCGAGGCCGAGAATCTCGCGGGCGTTTTCTTTGGAGGTGGTCATACGGTATTATTCAGCAAAGTTTCGTTTCAGGATTCCGTGGACGTCAGGGCGGCGACGGCGGCCTGCTGCGCGTTGTCACTGTTGGCGTGTTCAATCGGGTTGGAATAGCCAACCTTCACGTCGAGACCGAGCGATTGCATTTCCTTGACGAGCACGTTGAAGGATTCCGGGATGCCGGCCTCCAGCGAGTTGTCGCCCTTGACGATGCTTTCGTAGATGCGCGTGCGGCCCTGCACGTCGTCGGACTTCACGGTCAGGAGTTCCTGCAACGTGTAAGCCGCGCCGTAGGCTTCCATCGCCCACACTTCCATTTCGCCGAAGCGCTGGCCGCCGTATTGCGCCTTGCCGCCCAGCGGCTGCTGGGTGACGAGCGAATACGGTCCAACCGCGCGGGCGTGAATCTTGTCCGCGACCAAGTGGCCGAGCTTGAGCATGTAGATGTAGCCGACGACAATTTCCTGATCAAACTGCTCGCCGGTGCGTCCGTCGAACAAATGCGTCTTGGCGTGTTCGGGCAAACCGGCCTGCTTGAGGTAGCCGCGAATCTCCTGTTCCTTCATGCCGTCAAACACCGGCGTGGCGAACTTCAAACCGAGCAGCTTTGCCGCCCAGCCCAAGTGCGTTTCCAAGACCTGGCCGACGTTCATACGGCTCGGCACGCCCAGCGGATTCAATACGATTTCCACCGGCGTTCCGTCCGCGAGATACGGCATGTCTTCTTCCTTGACGATCTTGGCGACGACGCCTTTGTTGCCGTGGCGTCCGGCCATCTTGTCACCGACGGACAACTTGCGTTTCGACGCGATGTAGACCTTCACCGACTTGACAATGCCGGATTCGACGCCTTCCCCGGCTTCGGCGCGTTCCATTTCCTCGTCATATTGCATCTGCAAGTCGTCAAATTTCTTCTTAAACTGGCCGATGATTTCGTTGATCTTGTTGCGGATCGGCGACGGATCAATTTCGATGCGATCATAGACGGTTGCCAGCTTGCGCAGCAGCGTCTTGGTGATCTTGCGGTTCGCCGGGATGATGATCTCGCCGGTCTCGCTGTTGACGACGTCGAGCGGAATTTTTTCGCCGAGCAGGATGTTGCTCAACGCCTCCGTCAACTGATCCTGCAGTTCGTTCAATTTCTTGCTGTGATCCGATTCGATCTGCTTCGCATGGCGTTTTTCCTCACTGGAGGCGGAACGGCTGACCTTGTCGCTATCCTTCTTCGAGGAAACTTTCACGTCCATGACGATGCCGTAGGTTCCCGATGGAACCTTGAGCGAAGTGTCCTTCACGTCGGCGGCCTTCTCACCGAAGATGGCGCGGAGCAAACGTTCTTCCGGCGCGAGTTCGGTTTCGGACTTCGGCGTGATTTTGCCGACGAGAATGTCGCCGGGCTTCACTTCCGCGCCAATGCGGATGACGCCGTCGGTGCCGAGGTTCTTCAACGCCTCGTCGCCGAGGTTCGGAATGTCGCGCGTGATTTCCTCCGGTCCGAGCTTGGTGTCGCGGGCCGCCACCTCAAATTCATCAATGTGAATCGAGGTGAAAATATCTTCCTTGACGATTTTCTCACTGATGAGAATCGCGTCCTCGAAGTTGTAACCATTCCACGGCATGAACGCCACCAGCACATTGCGGCCGAGCGCCAGCTCGCCGTTCTGCGTGCAGGGACCGTCGGCGATGACCTGGCCTTTGCGGACGTGATCGCCCTTGTTCACCAGGATTTTCTGGTTGATGCAGGTCGCCGCGTTCGAGCGCATGAATTTGCGCACCGGGTAAACGGAAATACCGTTCGCCGGGTCGTGTTTGATTTTTTTCTTTCCTTCCGGCAGCTTGCCGTCCTCGGTGATGATGATCTGGTTGCCGTTGACCGATGCCACTTTGCCGGCTTCGTCAGTCCACAGCACGGCGCGGGAATCGCGGGCGACGCGGTCTTCCATGCCGGTCGCGACGAGCGGCGCCTCGGTGACGAGGAGCGGCACCGCCTGGCGTTGCATGTTCGAACCCATCAAGGCGCGGTTCGCGTCATCGTGTTCGAGGAACGGAATCAGCGAGGCAGCGATTGAGACGAGCTGCTTCGGCGACACGTCCATGAAGTCAACTTTCGCCGGCTCCACGTCAATGAATTCACCACGCTGACGGCAGACGACGCGTTCGTCCGTGAAACGTCCTTTGTCGTCCATCACGGAATTCGCCTGCGCGACAATGTATTGTTCTTCGCGGTCGGCGGTCAGGTATTCGATTTTTTCCGTGACCCGGCCGTTTTCGACTTTGCGATACGGCGTTTCGAGAAAACCAAATTCATTGATCCGCGCAAACGTCGCGAGCGACGCGATCAGGCCGATGTTCGGTCCTTCCGGCGTTTCGATCGGACAAATACGACCGTAGTGGGACGGATGCACGTCACGGACTTCGAAACCGGCACGGTCGCGGGAAAGCCCCCCTGGTCCGAGCGCCGACAAGCGGCGTTTATGGGTCAATTCGGCGAGCGGATTAATCTGATCCATGAACTGCGACAATTGGCTGCGGCCAAAGAAATCGCGGATCACGGCGGAGAGCGCCTTCGGATTGATGAGCTTCTGCGGCGTCATTGATTCGACGGTCTGATCAAACAGCGTCATGCGTTCCTTGACCAGACGTTCCGTGCGGGACAGGCCCACGCGGCACTGGTTGGAGAGCAATTCGCCGACCGTGCGGATGCGGCGGCTGCCCAAATGATCAATGTCATCCAGCGAGCCTTCGCCCTTCTTGAGCTTGAGCAGATACTTCGTCGCCGCCACCAGGTCTTCCTTGGTCAGAATGCGGCTTTCGCCCTTCATCCCCAGTTTCTGATTAATCTTGTAACGGCCCACGCGACCGAGGTCATAGCGTTTTTCATCAAAGAACAAACGCTTGATGAGGGCGCGGGAATTCGCGGCGGTCGGCGGATCGCCGGGACGCAGGCGGCGGTAAATATCTTTCAGCGCCTCTTCCTCGTTCTTGGCCGGATCCTTTTTGAGGCACTTGATGATGTTGCCTTCGTCCACGGACGTGTCCACGACCTTGATTTTGTGGATGCCAAGCTCGCCAATCTGTTTGACAACGGCCTTCGACAGCGGCTCAAACGCGCGCGCCACCACCAGGCCTTTCTCCTCATCGGCGACATCCTGCACGAGCACACGGTTCTGCAAATCTTCAATCTTCTCCGCTTCCTTCACCGACAATTCTTCAATGTGGTAGAACAGTTTGAGGATTTCCTCGTCCGTGCCGCGCGTCAGGCCGCCGGTGTCCTTGGCCTTGGACGCGCCTTTTTCCTTCGACTCGTGGTCGAGGAAGGACAGCGCGCGGAAAAAAGTCGTCGTCAAAAATTTCCGGCGGCGTTTTTTGCGGTCCAGATAAACATACAGCAAATCGCTCGTGTCAAACATCGCCTCATACCACGAGCCGCGATCAGGAATCACGCGGAAACTGTGCAGCATCTTGCCATTGGGATGCTGCGTGGCCTCAAACGCGATGCCCGGCGAGCGGTGCAACTGCGAAACGACGACGCGTTCCGCGCCATTGATGACGAACGTGCCCTGCGGCGTCATCAGCGGCAGCTCGCCCATGAAAACTTTTTCTTCCTTCCCCCCCTTGCCCTCTTCTTTGAGGATAAAAGTCACATATAACGGCGCGCCGTAGGTCGTGCCTTCGCGCAGACATTCCAGCCAGTCCACCCTGGGTTCGCCGACTTCGTAGGAATCGTAGGCCAGCTCGACTTTTTCGTCGTAGCTCTTGATCGGAAACACCTCCTGAAAGACGGATTCCAGCCCGGTGAACTTGTTGCGTTTCTTGGCCGACACGTCGGCTTGCAAAAATTCCGCATAGGAATTCGTTTGCAACTCGATCATGTTCGGCGGAACGACGATTTCCTTGATTTTACCGAAGTTGATACGTTCTGTGGCTCGCGATGGCATTTTTTACTTTCTGTTGGGCACGGCGACGCGCCGCACCATTTTTCACTAACGACACAAGGCAAGCCCGTCGTCTTTCAAACGACCGGCTTGCCAACCAGCAACCGATTTTCCTACCAGACCAAAATTGTAAATGTGTCCCGCCTTTCAGGGGATAAAACGGGGCGACGGCGGATCGCCGCCGCCCCAAAAACCAGCGAATTACTTGATTTCAACCTTCGCGCCCGCTTCTTCCAGCTTCTTCTTGGCGGCGTCAGAATCAGCCTTGTTCGCGCCCTCCAGCAAGGGCTTCGGCGCGCCTTCCACCAACGCTTTCGCTTCGGCGAGACCCAGACCGGCCTTGACTTCACGGACAGCCTTGATCACGGCGATCTTCTTGTCGGCCGGAACCGAGGCGAGGATCACATCAAACGTGTCCTTGGCTTCGGCCGGAGCCGCTGCGCCACCCGCTGCCGCGCCACCGCCCGCTGCGGCAACCGCGACGGGTGCGGCGGCGGACACGCCCCACTTGGTTTCCAGTTGTTTCACAAGGTCGGCGGCTTCAATGACCGTCAACTTGCTCAATTCTTCCACGATGTTTGCGATGTCTGCCATAACTTTGCTTTTGCTTTCTTTGTTCGTCTCGTCGTCTGCCCGGCTCGGCAGTTTTCAGTCCGCAGCCCGCGAACCGACGATTTACGTTGTTGTTGGTTGTTTGGTTTTGCCGGCTTGAAAAATTCAAACCGGAAACTGTTTACGCGCCCTTTTCGGCCTTGGCCTTGATGACCTGCGCCAACTGCGACGCCGGCGTGTTGATCAAGGTCACCAGTTTGGTCGCCGGCGCCGCCAGCAGGCCCAGAATCTTGGCGCGCAGCACGTCCAGGCTCGGCAAATCCGCCAGGGCGAGGATGCTCTTGTCCTCAAGGCGCTGATTGTTCAGGTAGCCGAACTTGAGTTTCAACTTGTCGAACTCGGCGGCGAAATTCTTCAGCGCCTTCGCGGCGGCGGAAATATCCTTCTTGCCCGTCACCACGGCCAACTGCCCGGCCAGCGAGCCGTTCAGGTCGCCGATGCCGGCTTCCTTCGCAGCCACGTTGAACACGGTGTTTTTCACAACGTGAACTTCCGCGCCCGCCTGGGTCAGACGTTTGCGCAACTCGGAGAGGTGCGCCACTTTCAGGCCCTGGTAGCCAACGACGATAAAAAACGGCGAGGCGTTCAACCGGGCGACATATTCACCCGTCAATAATTTTTTTTCAGCACGCATGGTAATTCCTTTTAGTTGGCGGCAAATTCACGGATGTCCACACGCACGGGCGGGCTCATCGTCGCGGAGAGCGTGCATGAATTGATGTAAGCGCCCTTGAGACTGTTGGGGCGGGCTTTCGCCACGGCCTCGATCACGGCGCGGGCGTTTTCCTCGATCTGTTCCGGCTTGAACGACGCCTTGCCCACGATGACGTGAACGTTGGCGGCCTTGTCCACCTTGAACTCGACGCGGCCAGCCTTCACTTCTTTCACCGCTTTCGCCGTGTCATCCGTGACGGTGCCGGTTTTCGGATTCGGCATCAGGCCGCGCGGTCCGAGAACCTTGCCGAGTTTGCGGACTTCCACCATCGCTTCGGGCGTCGCTATCGCAACATCGAAATCAGTCCAGCCGCCGTTGCACTTGGCAATCATGTCTTCGAAACCGACGTTCTCCGCGCCGGCCGCTTTCGCCGCGTCCGCCGCGTTGCCTTTGGCGAAAACCAAAACACGCACCGTCTTGCCGCTGCCGTGCGGCAACGGAACCGTGCCGCGCACCATCTGGTCGGACTGCTTTGGATCCACGCCGAGGCGGAACGCGAGGTCAATGGTCTCGTTAAATTTGGCTTTGGGGAATTTGGCGAGCACGCCAACGGCTTCCTTGAGGGCGTAGGCTTTTTTGCCATCAACCACTTCAAGCGCCTTCTTGTATCTTTTGCTGGGCATTTGTGTTTGTGCGGTGCAAACGGGCTTTCGGCCCTCCCGCGTTAATTGTTTCGGTTAACCAACAACTTCAATTCCCATGCTGCGCGCGGTGCCCGCAATGAGCTTCACGGCGGCATCTTCGGAATTCACGTTGATGTCTTTGGCCTTCATCTTGACGATGTCCAAAATCTGCTTGCGGGTGACCTTGCCAACCTTGTCCTTGTTGGGCGTCTTGCTGCCGGCGGTGATGCCGGCGGCCTTCTTGAGCAAAATGGACGCGGGCGGCGACTTGGTGATGAACGTGAACGACTTGTCCTGATACACCGTGATGACCACGGGAATCACGAGGCCGGCGTCGTTCTTGGTCGCGGCGTTAAATTCCTTGCAGAAGCCCATGATGTTCACGCCGTGCTGGCCGAGCGCGGGGCCGACGGGCGGCGCGGGATTGGCCTGACCGGCCGGAATCTGCAGTTTGATCTGTCCTGTAATTTTCTTTGCCATATAAAATTTTATTAGGAATCCATGAATCCATGAAAAATCAATTCATGGCCTCCCGGTTTCCTTATCACGCTTTTTCCACCTGCCAGTATTCCAACTCCACCGGCGTGTTGCGACCGAAAATGTTGACGGTCACTTTCAATTTGCCACGCTCTGGATCAATTTCCTCGATCACGCCGCTGAAATTCAGGAACGGGCCGTTATTGATCTTGACCGTCTCGCCGACGGCGAAATTCACCTTCGGCTTTTCCGTCTCTTCCGACGCGGAAATCTGCACCTTGATGGCGTCCACTTCCTCTGTCGGCGTCGGCTGCGGCGGATCGCTCAAAAAACCAATCACGCCCTGCGTCTCGCGGATGAAATACCACGGCTTCTCAATGATGCGGTTGTCGTCATCCAGCAGCACCATGTCCACAAACACGTAGCCCGGCCACAGCTTGCGGTTGGAGACGGTTTTTTTCTGGTTGCGGACCTCGACGACCTTTTCAATCGGCACCATGACTTCCTTGACGAAGTCCTGCATTTCCTCGGTCTTGACGCGCTTTTCAATGCTGTCTTTGACCTTGTTTTCCTGCCCGGAAAGCGTCTGGATGATGAACCACTGGTTGCGCATGAAAGTGTTTTAGCGGATGAAAATTTTGAACAGGAGGGTGTCCACCAGCACGACGAATCCGCCGAGCAGGGCAATCATGATGCTGATCAGCGCCGTGGAACCTTTCAGTTCCTCCCAGCTCGGCCAGGAGCATTTTTTCAGCTCCTCGCGCGTTTCCGCGACATAAGCGGCCAGGCGCTGAACCTGTCCCTGCCACCAGAGGTAGCCAAACAGCGCGCCGATGACCAACGCCCAAATTGCAATATGTGTCCAGTTATTCACAAAAATATATTTCTGGCGGAGAGGGAGGGATTCGAACCCCCGTTAGGCTTTCGCCTAAAGCGGTTTTCAAGACCGCCGCGATAGACCACTCTGCCACCTCTCCATCTAGCAGACTGGCACGGCAGGCAGGACTTGAACCTGCAACCAATGGTTTTGGAGACCACTACTCTACCAATTGAGCTACTGCCGTAACCGTCCAAAACACCGCCGCATCTTCGGACAAAAAGGGAGCACGGAGGTTCAAACTCCGCGCTCCCGAAACCAATTCGCAATTAAGCGATGACTTCCACCACGATGCCGGAGCCGATGGTGCGGCCACCTTCGCGAATCGCAAACTTGAGGCCTTTTTCCATCGCGACCGACTTTTGCAATTCGATTTCCACCGAGACGTTGTCGCCCGGCATCACCATTTCAACGCCGGTCGGCAGCGTGAGCGTGCCCGTGACATCGGAGGTGCGGAAGTAAAATTGCGGACGGTAATTGGTAAAGAACGGCGTATGGCGGCCACCTTCATCCTTGGTCAAAACGTAAACCTCCGCCTTAAACTTCGTGTGCGGCTTGATGGAACCGGGCTTGGCCAAAACCATGCCGCGCTCCACTTCGTCCTTGGTCGTGCCGCGGAGCAACACCCCCACGTTGTCACCGGCGCTGGCCGAATCTAGCAACTTGCGGAACATTTCAATGTCGGTGGCGACCGTCTTGCGAGTGTCTTTCAAGCCGACGATTTCGACTTCTTCCATCTTCTTGAGGATACCGCGCTCCACGCGACCGGTCACGACCGTGCCGCGACCTTCAATGGTGAACACGTCTTCAACGCACATCAAAAACGGCTTGTCTACTTCGCGCACCGGATCAGGAATAAACGTGTCCAGCGCGTCGAGCAAATCGGCAATTGCCTTTTCACCTTCCGGCTTGCCAGCCAGCGCGGCGGTTGCGGAGGCACGGATGATGGGCGTCTTGTCGCCCGGAAACCCATACTTCGTGAGCAACTCACGGATTTCCATTTCGATAAGCTCGAGCAGGTCGGCGTCAGCCAAGTCAACCTTGTTCAAGCAAACGATGATGCTCGGCACACCGACCTGACGGGCGAGCAAAATGTGTTCGCGCGTCTGCGGCATCGGGCCGTCGGCGGCGCTCACCACGAGAATCGCACCGTCCATCTGCGCGGCACCGGTGATCATGTTCTTCACATAGTCAGCGTGGCCAGGGCAGTCAACGTGCGCGTAATGGCGCTTGGGAGATTCGTATTCGACGTGCGAGACGGCGATGGTCACGGTCTTCGTCTCGTCACGAACGGTGCCGCCTTTGGTGATGTCCTTGTATTCAATCAAAGGCGCCATGCCTTTGCGGTTCTGCACCGCGACGATGGCGGCGGTCAACGTGGATTTGCCGTGGTCAACGTGACCGATGGTGCCGACGTTGACGTGCGGTTTGGTTCTCTGAAATTGCTCTTTAGCCATGTGATTTCGTGTGTTGCTGTTTTCGTTTTTGTTTTAACTGGAGCCCAAGATCAGGATTGAACTGATGACCTCGTCCTTACCAAGGACGTGCTCTACCAACTGAGCTACTTGGGCATCCAGAAAATTTATGTTCAAACCCGATTCGTAAAACGACAAAGAACCAACCCTCTCGGCTTTCTTCCGAAATAGAGAAGGTTTCGGTTATTGATTTTTACGGCTCTGACCCGCGCAAGGTATCAATTTGGCAATGGCTGTCAATAACTTTTTATTTTTTTTCGCTTCAAATTTCCTGCGCCGGCGCCTGCCAGCTTTCCAGGTCACCACGTCCATCTGCCTGCCCAACCGCTCCATGAAGCTTGTCGGGTTAGGGCAGATACCGGCCGCGAATGCGACCCGCACGAGATCAATTCCATTTTCTTAAGCTGCAGTTTCCCCGATAAATCCGCACCGCCTCTGGGCCGTGCCACAACCGTCCAACCAATCACGCCCGGGGATGCGCCGCGTCGTAGGCTCTCTTCAGTCGCTCCGTCGTGACGTGCGTGTAGACCTGCGTCGTGATGAGGTGCGCGTGGCCGAGCAGTTCCTGCACACTCCGCAAATCCGCGCCCGCGTCCAGCAGATGCGTCGCGTAGCTATGCCGCAGCTTGTGCGGCGTCAGCGCGGGATCGAGTCCGGCAACGACGAGATAATTTTTCAAGCGCCGCGCTAGTTGCAACGGCGACAACGGCGCAGCCTTCGTCGTGTCCGCGCGAAAAACCGGCTGCGACGCACCCGGCGGCGCGAGCAACAAATCCCAATAACTTTGAATCGCGCGCAACGCCGGCTCGCCGACAGGCACGAGCCGTTCCTTTTTGCCTTTGCCGCGCACGCGGACGATTTGCTCGCTGAAATTGATGTCGTCCACGCGGAGACCACACAGTTCGCTCACGCGTAGGCCGCAGGAATAAATCGTTTCCAGCACCGCCACATCGCGCAGGCAGACTTCTGCCGAAACCGGCCGGCCCGCGCCTTTTTTCTCTTTTTGCGAGGCGAGCAGTTTTGCCGGCGCGGCCAGCAAATCCGCCATTTGCTGGACCGTCAGAAATTTCGGCAGCCGCTTCGGCGCTTTCGGCAGCGAAAGATTTTTAATCGGCAACGATTCCACCTGGCCGTGCCGCATGAGAAATTTGTAAAACGTCCGCATTGCTGAAAATCGGAGCGCCGTCGCCGCGCGACTCAAATTATTCCGGCCAATATAACGGAGATAGCTGCGGAAATCATCGCGCTGAAGTTTTTCCCAGACCGCCGCCGACTTTCGCTCGGCCAAATGCCAGCGCGCAAATTCAATCAAAGCCTGTTGGTAATTCCGCTGCGTGTAGACCGACGCGCCACGATCCGTCGCGAGATGCGCGAGGAACTTGTCAATCCACTGGTCGCGGATTTCCGGCGGCGGATTTTCGGCGGGCAGATTCACGCTTCGACGCGGCACGTTAGCCGGAATTTGCCGGAAGTTTGCGGCGGCAGTTTGTCCACGGCGACGGCGTGGATTTCATTTTTGAGTCCAAGTAGGTTTGCGAGACGCGCGGTCAGATGATTCAAATCGGCGGTAGCCACCGGCACCGTATCGGGGATGAATTGCAAATCGCACGTGCCACTTTCTGTCTGCCGAAGCTGATAATGCGCGATGCCGCAAACGCCTGCAAAACAGCGGTCCACTTCCAGCGTCGTCACGCGTTGGCCATCGCTCCGGCGCAAAGCGTCGCGACAGCGGCCATGCACGAGATAGTTATCGCCGTCGCGCTGCACCAGGTCGCCGACGCGATAGCGCAACAACGGCATGATTTCATTCGTCAGCGTGGTCACCACCAGTTCGCCGATGCCGTTTTGGTCCGCGTTGACGATTTCGTAAAAAACATTTTCCGGGCAGCCACGCATTTCGCCGGTTTCATTCTCGACGAGCAAATGACCGGCTTCCGTCGAGCCGTAAAGATTGAAAACCAGCACGTCGAAAACCCGCTGCAATATTTTCCGATGCACGACGCTGACAAATTCGTAGCTGGACAAAATAAATTTTACTGACGGGAGCTTGATTCCGTTTCGCTCGCAGAACAATGCGAACCACACACCGTGAACCGGATCGAGGTCAAGAAATTGCGGCGACCACTCGGCCACTTCGTCCGCCATGCGCGTGAGCTCGTCGTCCGTGAGCAGAAAGGGAATGCGCGCCTGGTTGACAAACAAAGTCCGGCCCAGCGTGCGCGCGGACTTGGCCATGTAGTTGGAAAAGCAGACCACGCCGTTGCACACCGGCGGCACAATCGTCGCGCGGCGGGCTGCGGTATACCCGTCCAAAACGAAGGCAATGAAGCGATTCAAACGCAGCACGCGCGCCTCCTGCGCGTCCCACCACCCGCGCGCAAACAGCACCGCCGTGCGCTCGTCTGAAGTGCCGGAGGTGTGTTCGAGTTCCACTGATTTTTCGGCGAGCAACGCATCCAGCTTTTGCCCGGAACCGAGAAAATTGTCGGGGAAGTTATGGCGAATTTCCCACTTGGTGATCAGCGGCAGTTGCGAAAAATCGCCGGTCGCCAATGCCACGCGATAGAGCGGCACCTCGCCCCAGCGCGGGAAAAAATCGGCCAGCCGCGAAAACTGGCCGGCCGGTTGCGCCGGTTTGGATGGCATTTCAGTGGGCGCTAACATTCAGACCATACAAATGCACCATGCCGGGAAAATTTCCAGCGGAATCACAAAAATTCCAACACGAGCCGCACAAACTCCTCCGGCGCGTCGGCGTGAACCCAGTGATTCGCCGTGGCGATGGTTTGGATTTCCGCGGCCGGAAAAAGAATTAGAATCTCTGCTGCATCGGCCGCGTTGATGTAATCAGATTTGCCGCCGCGAATAAACAGCGCGGGATTGCCGAATGTTTTTCCACCCCTCAAAACCTTGCCGAGATGGACATAATTTTCCGCCACCCCGCGCAGGTTCATTTTCCAGACGAACTTCCCGTGGTCGTCGCGACCGAGATTTTTCAGTAGAAACCGCCGCAGGTTCAGCGACGGGATTTCCGGCGCGAGCGCTTCTTCAATTTGCTGGCGATTTTGAAACAAATTCAATTCTAGCGCCAGCAACGCCGCAAATATTTTGTCGTGACTTTGCGCGTAGGCGCGCGGGGCCATGTCCACGACGACGAGTTTTTTGACGCGAGCTGGAAAATCCAAGGCGAATTGCATCGCCACCTTGCCGCCCATCGAATGGCCGATGACATGGGCGCTCTGAATTTTCTGCGCGGCAAATAATTTCTCCACATCCGTCGCCATCAACGGATAATCCATCTCCACGTGGTGCGGCGAATGGCCATGGTTGCGGAGGTCGGGCGCAAAGACGTGAAATTCTACCGCCAGCTTCGGCGCGACGCCGAACCAATTGTCGCCGGAACCAAACAGCCCGTGCAGCAACACGAGCGGCTCGCCGTGGCCGAGTTGTTGGAAATGAAGTTGCATTCAAAACGGTCGCGCGAAGCACGCGAAGGCGGCGAAGGAAAAGCTGCTTCGCCAACTTCGCATCCATTGTGCAAAACAATTTCTATTCCTCGTCGCGCGTCGGAAACTCGAAGGTGATCTTGCCCTTCTTGTCCATGACGAGGAACGCCGGGAACGGCTTGCCGGATTTGGAGATGAATTTTTCCAGCACGTCGCTCTTCTTGTCCTTGAGAATCTTCGCGGCCTGCTCTGCATCAATCGGCTGCTCCAAAATCGTCTTACCAATCGCCTTGAAGGTGCAGCGCTTCGCCTCGCGCTGGGAATTTTCGCAGACATAGCCGGCGGCGGTTTCCGTGTCGAACACCTGGCCGGCGCACTTCGGACATTTGCCGACCACAGCCTTGCCGGTGAAATCAATCTTCGGCGGCGGCTCGCTGCTCTTGCGCCGGCCCTTGCCTTCGCGCACGGGAAACTCAAACGCCGTCTTGCCGTCCTTCACAATGAGCATCGCCTCGAACTTGCGGTTCGTTTTCTTGGAGACAAACCCTTTCAGCAAATCCGTCTTGCCCTCGGCGAGCAATTTCTTGATCTGCTCTGGCGCAATCTCCTGCTGCAAAATAATTTTACCGGAACGAAAATCGCACGCCGGCGTCGGGCCGGTCTGTTTTTCGCAGACGTAATTCATCCCGTTGTCATAGACGTTCGCGCCGCACCTCGGACATTTGCCCAGCGCTTCCTTGCCCGTAAAATCCACCGGTTCGGCGGACTCGCCCTCTTTCGGGCCGTTGCCGAAATCAAATTCCACCTTGTGCTCGGCGGTCATCTTGAGCACAGCGGCGAACGGAAAACCCTGCTTGCTGCGGAACCCTTGCAGCGGGCCGATGATTTTGTCCGTGATGATCTTCTCAACCTCTTCCGGCTCGAACATCCGGCTGCACAGCGTTTTCCAGAAGGCGAAGTCGCACTTCACGCACTGATACTGCTTGTAGCGCTCGTGGATTTCGCCGCCGCATTTCGGGCACGGCACCTTCAGCACGCCGAAGTCGCCGGGAATCGTGTCATATTCAAATTTCTTGGCGCTGTCCACGATCTTGCGCGTCATCTCCGCGATGCCCGCCATGAACTGCTCGCGGGTGACTTTCTTCCGCTGCATTTCCTTGAGCTGAAATTCCCAGTCGCCCGTCAATTCCGGTTTTGTTAGTTCGGGAATACCAAGGCCGTTCAACAATTCCATCAGCGAAAAAGCCTTCGCCGTGGCCTGCAATTCGCGGCCGTTGCGATGGACATAATCTTCGTAAATCAAACCTTCAATCGTCGCCGCGCGCGTGGCCGGCGTGCCGAGACCTTTCTCACTCATCGCCTCGCGCAATTCATCATCGTCAATCAGTTTGCCCGCCCCTTCCATCGCGCTCAACAATGTCGCTTCGGAATATCTTGCCGGTGGTTTGGTGACGTTTTCTTTGACCTCGATGTTCGCGGTTTTGACTGTCTCGCCAGCTTTCACCGGCGCGAGGCTCGGCGTTTCGTCGGAATCCGATTGCTTGCCGTAAACCGTGAGCCAGCCGGGCGACACCAACACTTTGCCCGCGCTCTTGAACGGTTCACCTTCGACGCGCGTGATGCGGTTGGTTTCCAGAAATTCCGCCGCCGGATAAAAAATCGCGAGAAATCTTTTGGTGACGAGGTCGTAAAGCTTTTGCTCCGGCTCGCTCAACGATTTTGGTGCGAGTTGCGTCGGGATAATTGCAAAGTGATCCGACACTTTGGCGTTGTTGAAAATCCGCTTGTTCGGATGCACCCAGCCATTTTTCAAAATCTGGTCCGCGAAGGCTGAGTAGCCCGTAACGCCTTCAAGCATCGCCATCGTGGCTTTCACCGTGCCAATATAATCTTCCGGCAACGCGCGCGAATCTGTTCTCGGGTAGGTCAGCACCTTGTGTTTTTCGTATAACGCCTGCGCCAATCCGAGCGTGTTTTTGGCGCTGAAACCGAAACGCGAGTTCGCGTCGCGCTGCAGGCTCGTCAAATCGTAAAGCAACGGCGACATCGAAGTCGTCGGCTTGCTTTCTTCCGTGACGATGCCGGGTTTACCAAGGCATTTGGCTTTGATTTCTTCTGCCTTCGCCGCATCCCAAATGCGCTCGGCCTTCAGCTGTTCGTCATCCGCCTTGGAAAATTTTTCATCAAACCACCGGCCACTGTAATTGCCGGCGGCGCAATCAAACGTGCCAATGACTTCCCAGAAATCGCGCGGCTTGAACCCGCGAATTTTCGCCTCGCGCTCGACGAGAATCGCCAGTGTCGGCGTCTGCACACGGCCGACGGTCGTCTTGAAAAAGCCGCCGAGCTTGGAATTGAACGCCGTCATGGCGCGCGTGCCGTTGATGCCCACCAGCCAGTCGGCCTCGCTGCGGCTCGTCGCCGCGTCCGAGAGCGGCTGCATGGATTCATCGCTCTTGAGCTGGGCGAAGCCTTCGCGGATGGCGGCGGGCGTCATGGATTGCAGCCAGAGCCGTTGAATCGGCTGCGGTGCTTTCGTGTAGCGGACGATGTTGCGGAAAATCAATTCGCCCTCGCGGCCGGCGTCGCAGGCATTGATCAGCAAGGTGACGTCTTTGCGCTTGATCAATTTGGCGACGGCGCGCAAACGCGGCGCGGTCTTCTCAATCGGCTCCAGATCAAAGTGCGGCGGAATGACCGGCAGGTTCTTAAACGCCCATTTGCCCTTCGCGGCCTCGACGCCTGCCGGCGGCACGATGGTGAGCAAATGACCGACCGCCGAGGTCACGACATACTCGTCGTTCTCGAAGTAATCGTCGTGCTTCTGAAACTTTCCGAGCGCCTTGCTGATGTCGCTGGCGACGGACGGTTTTTCCGCGATGATGAGTGTTTTGCCCATGTTGCGCGCTTCTCTTTACGCCGCGCGCCGCCGGTTGCGCAATCTTATTTTTTCGCCGAATGAATTTAGTGGGCGGAATCCGGCGCAAAAGTTGGTGCTCAGGCAGCGTAAAAATCGCCGGCGGCGAAGCCCGAAGCGATTCTATTCAACGCTTATCTGCGGCGTGAAAGTGAAGTTCAAATCGCCCACGGTCGCCGCCAGCGGCTTGCCGACCGGGCCGACGACCTGGGTCGCCGAAAAATCACGGGTCTCGCCGTATTCATTCTTGGATTCGACGGCGAGGGTGATTTGCACATTGCGTTTGTCCAGCATTTTCGGGGTCAGATTGCAAATTTCGCCGTTCGAGAGCTGGAGACAGATTTCACTGTGGTTGGTCAGCGCGAGTTCACCGAGATTGCAAGAGGCGGCGCGGGCCGCACTTTGCGCCATCGCGGCGGAGGCATTTCCGGAATGGTCGGCAGCCACCGCCGGTGGCGCGGTTTTTTGCTGCGGCGCAGTTTTATGGCAGCTCGCCGGCAGCAGGCCGGCCAGAAAAACCATGAAGCTTGAGGTGAAATTTGTGATTCCCACACCCGAAACAAAGCAGAAATCAGGCCGACCTGAAGCCAAGGTGTTCAACAAAATAACCAGTGCCAGTCCTGTCTTAAATTTGGGAGGAGCGTCCCAAATTAGTCCGTCCGGTCAAACACCAGCAGGGTTTTGCCGTCCTTGATGGACAAACGCAGGTCCTCGGCCTTGGCCGTCATGAATTTGTCCGTTCCATTCAGCGCCATGTGCAGGTCGTAGGCGTCGCCGTTGGTAGTCCAGTCTCCCTTCCAGTTTTCCAACTTGAACGCTGGCTGATCCGGCTGCGTTTGCGGCAGAAATTTCGGCAGGTTCTGGACGAAAAACTGGTTGTCGCCGGTGACCAGCAGGCGGGTGTCGGCGTAGGCCTTGGTCCAGAGGGCGCGCACCAGCTTCATTTCGCTGGCCGGAATGCGCGGATTGCTCTGGCGCAGCCAGGCCAGGGTCACCACCGGGTTGAGTTCCCAACGGCCGATGATTTTTTGGCCGTCGTATTTCGCCGACTTGCCCGTTTGCAAATACCCCATGAGGTCGGCCAGGTTGGTCTGCAGGATGCCCGTGACCAATTTGCGTTGGTCCTGGTTTTCCAGAAAGGCCCGCACGTTGGGATCCTGCAACAATTCGCCCAGCGACACGCCCGAAGTCAGCGCATTGGTCACCGTGGCGTCCTGCACGAGCGGCTGAAAATCGTCGCGCTGCCAGAGCGACGTCAGCGCCGGGTATTCCGCCAGTCGCGGCCCGACCTGGGGATTTTGCATGAGAAATCCGGACAGATCGGCCAGTTTATAATAGTCCGCCGGCAGCGTCCCGAGGCCGCACGCCATCCGCGCGAGCCGCGCGGCCTGCAGGTCATTGCCCAGTTGGTTGGCCACGCGCACGACCAGCGGTTGCTGGGAACCCGCCGACACTTGGGTGGTCCAGTAGGTCAGATTGAAAATCAAAAAGGTGCTGAGGATGAAATAAAGTGCGCCGTTCAACAGTCCCACGCAGATGCCCAGCCGCGTGTTCAGCCGCTCGAACAACGCCAGCCGGAGGTCGCCGGCCTGGTATTTGTAAAAGTGCTCCACCTTGTTGTGCACCGGCTGGCCGATCACCTTGAACACGATGGAGACCAGAATGAAACCCGCCACCGGGGCCAGCGCCCATGCATAAATTGGATTCCCTGCACCCAAGGCGGGCAGGAGCGGACGCACCAGCCCGCCCACTGGCACCGCCAGCAGCGCCGCGAACAGGATGCCCACAAAGGAAATCGCCGCGCGAATCGCGCCCAGCCGCCAGCCGGCCAGAGCCGTCGAAACCATCATCAGAAGGGCCAGAATCCAGATGCTCATGCGCTAATTAAAAATCATCCCGTAAAAAATGCACGCCAAAATTGCTTTCGCGCGGTTGAAAACCGCGCGCCAAAGACTATCTTGCCGCCGCGTGAAAATCTCCGTCATCGTCCCCGCCTTCAACGAGGAAAAGCTGCTGGGCGCCTCGCTGGCGGAAATTAGTTCCGCCGCCGCCGCCTTCCAAACTCGCGGCTGGGAATACGAGTTGATCGTCTGTGACAACCATTCCACCGACCACACGGCCGCCATCGCCCGTGTTGCTGGAGCCAAAGTCGTGTTTGAACCGATCAATCAAATCGCCCGCGCCCGCAATGCCGGCGCGGCGGCGGCCACCGGCGACTGGCTGGTGTTCGTGGACGCCGATTCGCATCCGAGCGAAAGACTGTTTGCCGAAGTCGCGGATAAAATTGCCTCGGGCAGAGTCCTGGCCGGCGGCGTCACCATCCGGCTCGACGAAAAACTGTTTGTCGCCGGCCTCGTCACACAGTTCTGGAACTATTCCAGCCGGCTCATGCGGCTCATGGCCGGCTCGTTTATTTTTGTCGAGGCGGCGGCGTTCCGGCAGGTCGGCGGCTTCAGCCACGAATTGTTCGCCGCCGAGGAATTGGAATTGAGCCAGCGCCTCAAAAAACTGGCGCGCGCAACCGGCCGTAAAATCGTCATCCTCCACCGCCATCCCATCAAGACCTCCGCGCGCAAGATGAAGCTCTACACTAGACGCGAACTCGCCGGATTTTTCCTGCGTTCGATTTTCCAGCATCGGAAGACCATCCGCGATCCGCAGGCCGCCTTCATGTGGTATGACGGGCGGCGGTAAAACTATTGCCGGCCGGCCGACTGCCTATTGGTAAACCGCCTCGCGCATGGCGGCGAACAGATTTTTGCCGGATTCCGCCGCAACGGGTGTTTTGGACTTTGAATCGGAATGTTCAACCAGTTCCTCCGGCAATTCTTTCAGGAACGGCGAGGGATGACACGGCAGCAACTGGCCGTATTTCTTGCGCCCGCCGCAATGACTGATGGTCAGCGTCTGCATCGCGCGCGTCACGGCGACGTAAAACAACCGCCGCTCCTCGTCCAGCGTGCCCTCGACCTTCGAGCGCGAGTGCGGCAGCAGCCCGTCTTCCAAACCGACGACGAAGACGTGCGGAAATTCCAGCCCCTTGCACGAGTGCATGGTGATGAGCGTGACGGCGTCGCCGGTGTTTTCCTTTTCCTCCTCGCGGTCGCTGTCGAGCGTGATGCCTTCCAGAAAATTATCCAGCCGCTCGGTCGGGGCGTTGCCTGCGCCGTCCATCGTGGCCATGAGTTCCTTCAAATTGCGGACGCGCGCCTCGGCGGCTTCGGGCGTCTTTTCCAGCCGGCGCAATTCGGCGAAATAGCCGGTTTCATTCAGAAAATTCTCCGCCCACGTTTGCAGCCGGAATTCATTTGCAGTCGTCTGCAACTGGCCTTGCACGCGTTCCACGAATCCCACAAATGCCTCGATGCTCTTGCGCGTGTTCGTCTGGAACGCCGTCGTCACCAGCGGATTTTTCATCGCGGTGAAGACGGAACATTTCCGGTCGTGGCTCGCGCCCAGCAGCCGCTCCATCGTCACGTCACTCAGGCCACGCGCCGGCACGTTGGCGATGCGGAGCAGACTGATGTCGTCGTTGGGATTGAGAAACGTTTTCAGAAACGCGATGAAATCCTTGATCTCGCGCCGGTCAAAAAAGCTCTGCCCGCCGATGAGGTGATAGCGCACGCCCGCCGCCCGCAACGCCGTTTCCAGCGGACGCGACTGCTGGTTGGTGCGGAATAGAATCGCGCAATCCTGCCACGGCACGCGATAGGCGAGCCGCTTGAATTCAATCTGCGCCACGACTTCGCGCGCCTCGTCCTCGTCATTGCCGTAGGTGTTGAGCAAAATTTTTGCGCCTGCGCCTTTCTGGGACCACAGCGATTTGCCGCGCCGCTGGACGTTGTTTTTGATGATGGCGTTGGCGGCGCTGAGAATCGTCGTCGTCGAGCGGTAGTTTTGTTCCAGCTTGACGATTTTGACTTCGGGAAAATGTTTTTCAAGGTTGAGCAGGTTGGCCACTTCGGCGCCGCGCCAGCCGTAAATGCTCTGGTCGTCGTCACCCACCACGCAAAAATTCCGGTGCTCCTGCGTCAGCGAGTGCACCAGCTCGAACTGCGACGCGTTGGTGTCCTGATATTCGTCCACCATGACGAATTTATATTTGTCCCGGCAGGCCTGGAGCGCGTCAGGATGCTCGCGGAACAGCCGCAGCGTGAGCAGGATCAAATCGTCGAAGTCCACCGCGTTGCAAGCGTGCAAGGCGGATTCGTAGCGCTTGGCGATGTGTTCCGCCAGCGCTCGGACGCTGGGGTCTCCCAAAGTCCTGGCACTGCTTTCGCCGCCGTTTTTGAACTTGCTCAACATCGCCAGCACCGCGCCGGGATCGGACTTCTCGCCCTTGGTGGAAATGGCGGAAAGAATTTTTTTCACCGCTGCAAGCTGTTCCGATTCGTCGTAGATGACGAAATTCTTTTTGTAACCGAGTTTGTCAATGTGCTGCCGGAGAATCCGGACGCACAGGGAATGGAAGGTGCAAATGGTCGGGCGGTTTGCTTTGTCTTCCGTTTTGCGCCTGGGCAGCAATTGGGTGACACGCTCCCGCATTTCGCGCGCCGCCTTGTTGGTGAACGTCACGCCGAGAATGTTGCCCGGCGCGATGCCGCGCCCGACCATGTGGGCGATGCGGAAGGTGATGACGCGCGTCTTGCCCGTGCCCGCGCCGGCGAGGATCAGCAACGGGCCGCGAATGGTTTCGACGGCCTGGCGCTGCTGCGGATTGAGCGTGGACAAATTCAACATCGGGCGCGGAGTCTAAATCGCGGCAGCCCGAAGGCAAGCGCGGTAATCGTGAAAGCGCAGGTCAAACGGTGAAAAATCAAAAAGCCACGGAAATTCATTCCGTGGCTTTGGTGGGATGCCAGATTCAATCCGTCTTGGCCTTCTTCTCGGACTTGGGCTTTTTTTCCGCCTTCGCCTTCAGCTCGGCCACCGTGGGGGCGATGATGTCGCCGCGATGGCCGCGCTTTTCGGTGCGCGGTTTTTCCTCGACCACGGCGGCGGCGGGTGCCGCGACAGGCGTGGTGCTTTCCACGCGAACCTTCAGCGTCCCCTTGACCTCGGCGTGCAGGTGCAATTCCACTTCAAATTCACCGGTGGCGCGCAGGGCGTGCTCAAGCTTGATCTTCTTCTTGTCGAGGGCAATGTCAAACTGGTGCTTGAGTTCGTCGGCGATGGTGCCGCTCGTGACGGAGCCGAACAGCTTGCCGTCCTCGCCGGTCTTGACCTTGATGATGCACACCAGCTTCTGGAGCGCCTTGGCCAGTTCGGTCATGTGGTTGAATTCCTGCGCCTCGCGCTCGGCGCGCTTCTGCCGGAGCGCCTCCATCTGGCGCTTGTTCGCCGCCGTGACCGGCACGGCGAGGCGGTGCGGGAAAAGGTAGTTGCGCGCGTAGCCGGCGGCGACGCGGACGTTGTCGGATTCACCGCCGAGACCGACGATGTGTTGCGTGAGAATGACTTCAGTTTTTGCCATGGGAAAATGATTTGGTTGCGGGTTTGAGCATCAGAACGGGACGTCGTCGCTTTCGGGCGGGCCGTCGCCCTCGACGGGTTCGGCGGCGGGGGCACCGGCGGCGGCCGCCGGCCGGGCGGGACGCGGAGCGGCGGGAGGGGCGCCCTCGCCGGCACCGGGCGCGCTGCCGAGAAATTGAACGGTCTCGGCGATGACGCCGAGCTTGCTGCGTTTGGCGCCGGTGGCCTTGTCGTCCCACTGGTCGAGCTTGAGGCGGCCTTCAATCATGATCGGCCGGCCTTTGCGCATATATTGGCCGACGTTTTCCGCCGTGCGGCCAAAGACGTCCACATCCACGAAGGTGACTTCCTCCTTCTTTTCGCCGGCTTCATTCGTCCAGACGCGGTTGACGGCGACACCGATTTTCGCAATGGCCGTGCCCTTGGGCGTGTAGCGCAACTCGGGGTCGCGCGTCAGGTTGCCCATTAGGATGACTTTGTTGAAGCTGGCCATAGGTGCCTCCGGGAATTATTTCGCGGCCTTGGGCGCGGACGCGAGGGTGAAGAGCACGCGGAAAATGTCCTGGTTGAGCGAGAACTTTTTCTGCAACTGGGCGATCACGCCGGGCGTCGCGTCAAAAATGACGTTGGCGTAGAAGCCGGAGCTGTGGCGCTTGTCCGCCACGCGGGCGAACGCCTTGCGCTCCATTTTCTGCACCGTCTCGATCTTGCCGCCGGTGGCGGTGATGTCGGCGGAAATTTTGTCGAGCGCTTCCTGCACGCCCTCTTCGCGCCCCGCCAGATTCAAGATAAACAGACCTTCGTATTTTTTCATGTTGCTTCGTTCGTGGAGTCCACGACTCCGTTAAATTGATTCATTGCCTTTGGCAAACCGGCGGTGACCCAGCATTCCACCTGGGCCGCCGCCCGATCCAAAACTTTTTCCAGCCGCGCGTGCTCATCCGCGCCGAACTTCCCGAGCACATGGCCGGTGATCTCCCACGCCCCACGCTGGCGGCCGATGCCGAGCCGCAGCCGCGCAAACGCGTTCGCGCCGAGATGCTCCGTCACGGATTCCAGCCCGTGATGACCGCCGGCGCCGCCGCCGGGCCGCAGGCGGATTTCGCCCAAGGGCAAATCCGCGTCGTCCACCGCCACCAAAATCGTTTCCAGCGGCAGCCGGTAAAACTGCACCAGCGCCCCGACCGCTTCGCCGCTCAAATTCATGAACGTCTGCGGCTCGGCCAGCAAAACTTTTCTGCCGGCGCATTCCGCCCGCGCCACCCGCGCCTGAAATTTTCGTTCTCCGGTCCAGCCGGCCCGCCACTTCGCCGCCAGTCTTTCGACGAGCCAAAATCCGGCATTGTGCCGGGTCTTGACGTATTCCGCGCCGGGATTGCCCAGCCCCACGATAAGGTGCAGCGGCTCCATGCGCGGGGGCGGCTTTCGCCGCGTGAATTATTTCTTCTTGGCTTCGGGCTTGGCCTCGGCCTTCTTGTCGCCGGCCGGGGCGGCTTTCGCATCGCCCTTGGCAGCCGGGGCTTTTTCGCCCGCCTTGGCGGCCGGAGCAGCGCCTTCGGCACCGTCTTCCTTTTTCTCCTTCGTCATTTCGACATCGCCGGCGGCCGGCGCGGCGGTGGCGACCGCTTCTTCCTCAGCGCGCGGCGCGGCCACGGCCACGACGGTGCGAGTCTTGTCACCGACGATTTCCACGCCGGGCGGTGGAACGATTTCACCGAGATGTATGGACTTGCCGATTTCCAGCGCGGTGACGTCCAAGGTGATCTGCTCCGGCAAATCCTTGGGCAGACAGCGCACCTTGAGCTTGTGCATGACGTGCTCCAGCGTGCCGCCGCCGTTCTTGACGCCGGCCGCCTCGCCGGTCGTTTCGACGGGCACAAAGATGGTGACCTTCTCGGTCTCGGCCACCTCGTGAAAATCCACATGGATGACCTTGCCGTTGATCGGATGATGCTGGACATCCTGCACCAGCGCGAGGCGCTTGGAGCGGGCGTCCTGCTCGACGGTCAAGTCCACAAGCAGATTTTCTGAAACGGAGTGGTTCAGGAGATCGGCGATTTCGCGCGAGTTGACCTCGAGGTTCTGCGGCTTGGCTTGGCGGCCATAAATGGTGGCGGGCACGCGGCCGGCGCGGCGGAGCTTGGTGACTTCGGCACGCTGCACCTGCGTGCGCGGATAGGCTTTCAATGCGACAGATTTCATTTTGTAAATTGTAAAACTGTTTTCGGGCGACGCTCAACTGGTGCGCCCGCCCTTAAATTCAAACAGGGAGTTCACCGACGAATTACTATGAATCCGCTTGATGGCTTCACCCAAAAGCCCCGCTACCGACAGCGTGGTGATTCGCACACCGTCAATCGCAGGGCGTTGGACTGTATCAGTAGTTATCAATTCGTCAATAGCAGAATTGCGCAATCTTTGGATGCCCGTGTCATTGAGCAGCGCGTGCGAAACGCAGGCCATGATGTTTCTGGCCCCCTTGGTCTTCAAGACCGCCGCCGCCGAGGTCAGCGTGCCCGCCGTTTCCGTCAAATCGTCCACCAGCAAAACATTTTTGCCCTCGATCTCGCCGATGACCGCCATGCTCTCCACTTCCGTCGCGCTCTTGCGGCGCTTGGCCACGATCGCCAGCTCTGCCTCCATCGTTTGCGAATACGCGTGCGCCATCTTGATGCCGCCCGCGTCCGGGCTGACCACCACGAGGTTGGTCAAATTCTTCTTCTTCAAATAATCATACATCACCGGCGCGGCGTAGAGATGATCCACCGGGATGTCGAAAAAACCCTGAATCTGCTGCGCGTGCAAATCCATCGTCAGCACGCGGTTCGCGCCGGCGGCCACGAGCAGGTTGGCGACGAGTTTCGCGGTGATCGGCACGCGTGGCTGGTCCTTGCGGTCCTGCCGGGCATAACCGTAAAACGGCATGACCGCCGTGATGCGCTTGGCGCTCGCGCGGCGCAGCGCGTCCATGATGATGAACAGCTCCATCAAATTGTGATTCGTCGGCGGCGAGGTCGGTTGGACGATGAAAATGTCCTCGCCGCGCACGTTCTCCTCGATCTTCACAAACGTCTCGCCGTCGGGAAAGGGCGAGATGGTGATTTTGCCGAGCTCACAGCCGATGGATTTGCAGATGGCAATGGCGAGGGGTTGATTGGCGGTGCCGCTGAAAATTTTCACTGGATAAAAATGCTTGCTGCCGGTTAAAAAAGAAAACCCGCCGGACTTGGCGGATGAACGTGACAAAATCGTAACAACGGTTTTGGGGCGTGCAAGCGGAATCTGGCAAACCCGGCCAATCTTTTTCGGAAGCGCGGGGATTAAAATGGCCGACCGGCTTCGTTCAGACCACCGCCAGCGGGGCAAACTGGCGGCCGAGAATCGGCGCGCTTTTCGTCCTGAGCCAGCCTTCCAAGACACCGGCATAAACGCTCCGGAAATCCACGTTGTATTTCACATCGCCCTGGAACAGATCCGCCGGAGCGAGGCTGGGATATTTACCGAGCAGTCCCGCCTTCACCTGGTCGCCAATGACGAACAGGGGCGCCGCCGCGCCGTGGTCGGTGCCGCCGTTGGCATTCTCGGAAACGCGCCGGCCGAATTCGCTGAAGGTCATCACCAGCACGCGGCCCAGATTGCCCTGCGCCTTGAGGTCGTCGGTGAACGCCTTCACGGAAGCCGCGAGGTCGCCCAGCAGACGCTGCTGCGATTGAAGCTGGTTGGTGTGCGTGTCGTAGCCGCCCTGCGAGGCGTAATAAATCCGCGTCGGCAGTCCGCCGCCGATGAGCTTGGCGATGAGCTTGAGCGAACCGCCCAGCGGCGAGCCGGGATACTGGGCCTGATTTTGCACGCGCGCGGCGATGGCGCGCACCTCTTCGGAACTGTGCTGCGCGTCGAGCGCGGTGCGGGAGATGAAATCCACCGCACGTCCGCCGGTCATGGGCATTCCCGCCGGCAACATGGCGATGCTGCCGCCGGAATTGTCGTCCGGCAGCGGGCTGGACATCTCCAGCTCGTTCAGTTTTTTATACGACTCTTCGGTGGCCGCGCCGTTCGCCATGAAGCGGTAGTTCTGCGGGTTGTTGAAGACAATTCCTTTGGGCGTCGCCGCAAAAAACGATTCCGGCAACTGGTTGCCGATGACCACGCCCACCGTCGGGTCGGCGCCGGCGCAGGCGGCGTCGAAGTAGCGGCCGATCCAGCCGTGCTTCTCCACGCGGTCGGAATCGCTGGCGGTCTGCCAGATTTCCGTGGAACGAAAATGCGAGCGGTTGGGATTCGGATAGCCGACACCCTGGATGATGGACAACCGCCCGGCATCGTAAAGCGACTTGAAGCCGGCCATCGCGCCGTGCAGGCCGATGTGGTCGTTCAGCTTCAAGACATTTTCCGCCTTCAGCCCGATGACCGGCCGCGCCTTGTGGTAAAAATCATTGGCATAGGGCACGACGGTGTTGATGCCATCATTGCCGCCGGCCATTTGCAGCACGACGAGAATGGTCGCGTCCTTGCCGGTGGGCGTCTGGATGGCGGAGCCTTCGGCCTCGGCCTGCAACGCGGAAAAGGTGTTCGCGAGAAACGCGGGCACCGTCCACGCCAGCGAGCTGCCGAGGACGGTGCGGCGGAGAAATTCGCGCCGCGTCTGCAAGGTGATTTCGTTTTTCATGCGTCAGGTGACTTGATATTCCGGCGTGGACATCATCAGCCGGACGGTGGTGACGATGTCGGCGTTGGACATCTTGGTTTTGGAATCGAGAAAGTCGCGCAGGGTCTGCTCCTGTTCGGTGTTGAGCGTGGTTTGGAACAAACGATGCTCCAGCGCGGCGACCATCGTGGGCTTGTCCGCACGCTGCTCGGGCGTGAGGATTTTTTCCACGTTCACGCCGCCCATGCGGACGCGCTGGAGCGCCTTCATCGCCTTCTCTCCGCCCGGCCCGCCCGGCTTGCGCGCGAAATCATTCGCCGTCAGCGGGGGCAACTGCCCCTCGACCAGCGCCTGCGCGTCGTTGTAGCGCATCAGCAGCGTGTTGGTCGTGATCCAGGTGATGCCGCCGTCCCAGCCCTTGACGTTCGGCGGCGCAAACAAATCCTGGCCGAGCTGGCGCAGCGTGCCGAAGCAGACGAGCGGCGGCGGCATCTCGCATTCGAGGATGCGGACGCTGCCGATGAGCCATTGCACCGGGCTTTTGACCTGATTGCGGATGACCTCCGGCGAATAAAATTCCCCGCTGCGAAACAGCGCGTGGAGAAACGGCTTGAAGTTGTTTCCGTTCGCGCGGAAGTTCGCGGCCAGCGCGTCGGCCAGCGCCGGCGACGGCTCCTGTCCGGCAAAATAATTCCAGATTTTCGCCGTGATGAATTTCGCCGCCTGCGGCTGCGCGATGATCAGGGCGATGACCTCGTCGCCGTTGAAATTTCCCGTGCGCCCGAAGAGGGTCTTGTCGCCCTCGTCATGGATGCGCGGGCGGTAGATGAATTTCTGCGTGTCCGGTTCCAGCGACCAGCCGGTGAGCGCGCGCGCCGCCTCGCCGATGTCGTGTTCGGTGTAGTGTCCCTCACCCAGCGCGAACAGCTCCATGACCTCGCGCGCGAAATTCTCGTTGGGATGATCTTTTTTGCTCTGCGCCTGGTCCAGCCAGAGGAGCATGGCCGGATCCTTGCCGGCCTCGGTGAGCAATTGCTGCCAGTTCGCCGTGGCCAGCCGGCGGAACAATTCATTCTGCCGCCACATGTAATACGGGTTGCGCACCTTCTCGACGCTCGTGGCGAAATGGCCGTGCCAGAACAAAACCATCTTCTCCTGAAACGGCCGCGGGCCGTAGGCCATGCGCTTGAGCCACCAGCCGCGCAACTCCAATATGCGGCGCTGGATGAGCTGCTGCTGCTCCTGCTGCAATTTCCTTTTCTCGTCCGGCGTGGCGGCGTTCTTGATGGCCTCGCGGAACTGGCGGACCTCGTCGGGATTCGGCCTGGCCCAGTCGGGGTCGGCCGTGGGATCGTGGATGTATTCGTAGTCCAGCAGATGCGCCACCGCCTTGTCCATACCGAGGTCGCACAGCTTTTGGATGTCCGCCGGCGGCCCGCCAAAGCCGGCCCGGTTCAGGAGATGCGCCGCCGTGGCATAGTTCCATCGGTCGGATGAAAGCGGCTTGAGCATACAAAGTGCTGGACGCCAGTCCGCCGCCGAAGGTTTCAGCCCCAAGCGAGTTTTTATTCGCCTTGAAACAGCGGGGCCAAATCCCGAAACTCCCGCCATGTCGCTGCCCGCCGATTATCATATGCACACGCCGCTGTGCCGCCACGCCGCCGGCGAGCCGGTGGATTATGCACGCCATGCCGTGGAAGTCGGGCTGACCGAAATCGGCTTCTCCGACCATTCACCCATGCCGCGCGATGACTTTGACAACTGGCGGATGCTGGACCGGCAACTCGACGAATACGTCGCCAAGGTGCGCCTCGCGCAAACGGAATTTCCGCAGCTTACTATCCGCCTCGCGCTGGAGGTGGATTACCTGCCCGGCCACGAAAACTGGATCCGCCAACTGGCAGCGCGGCATCCGTGGGATTATTTCCTCGGCAGCGTGCATTATGTTTCGGATTCATGGGCCATTGACAATCCGGCCAAGCTCTCCGAATGGAAAAAGCGGGACGCGTTCGAGGTGTGGAAAATCTATTTCGACTGGCTGACGCTGGCGGCGGAATCAAAATTATTCGACATCATCGGCCACGCGGATTTGCCGAAGAAATTCGGCATCCGGCCAGCGCAGGACTGCCAGCCGCTCTATGAAAAATTTCTCAACGCCGCCGCGCAATCTGGCTGCGCCATCGAACTGAACACCGCCGGCCTGCGCAAAGAGTGCCGGGAAATCTATCCCGGCCGCCAGCTGCTCGAAATCGCCTTCCACAAAAACGTGCCCATCACCTTCGGCTCCGACGCCCACGCGCCCGCGGAAGTCGGCGCGAATTTCCCCGACGCCGTCGCGCTCGCCCGCAGCGTGGGCTACACCGAGACCGTGCGGTTCCAGTCGAGAAAGCCGGAAGCGGTCTGGCTTTGACCCATGAGCGACGCGCGAACGGACAAAAAGTTTTTCGTGCTGGCCTGCCTCGCGCTCGCGCTCGGCACGCTGGCGCTCTACTGGCCGGTCACTGGCTACTCCTTCATCAATTTCGACGACAATGAATATGTTTCCGAAAATCCGGTCGTGCAAGCCGGACTCACCTGGCACGGCCTGCGATGGGCGTTCCAGGGCGTCCACGTCGGCAACTGGCATCCGGCCAGTTGGCTGTCGCATATGCTGGACTGCCAGCTTTTCGGCCTGAACGCCGGCGGCCATCACCTGGTGAACGTGCTCTTTCACATCGCCAACACGCTGCTGCTGTTTGCCTTTCTGCGTTCCGCCACCGGCTTGGAATGGCGCAGCGCCTTTGTCGCCGCGCTGTTCGCCTGGCATCCACTGCATGTGGAATCCGTCGCCTGGATTTCCGAGCGCAAGGATGTCTTGAGCACCTTCTTCTGGCTGTTGACGATCCTCGCCTACGCGCGTTACGCCCGAAGCACCACTTCCACGGAATTCAGCGACTCAAAACCCCAAACCCCAAACCCAAAACTTTTCTACGCGCTCGCCTTGGTATTGTGCGCGCTGGCCATGCTGGCCAAGCCGATGGCGGTGACGCTGCCGTTCACGCTGCTGCTGCTGGACGTGTGGCCGCTTAAAAGATGGCCGATGGGCAGACGGTTGGTGGTGGAAAAAATCCCCTTCTTGATTCTGTCGCTTGCACTGTGCGCCGTGACATTCCTCGCCCAGCGCGGCGTTGGCGCGATGAGTCCGGTGGAATGGTCAAGCCGCCTGGGTAACGTCCCGGTCGCCTACCTGCGTTATCTGCAAAAGACGTTCTGGCCGGAGCATCTCGCCCTCGTTTATCCCTATGTTTATCACTGGCCGGCCATCGCGGTCGCGGGGTCGGGGCTGGGGCTGGTATTGATTTCCGCGCTGGCCATTGTTTTGTTCCAGCGGCAACCGTGGCTGGCGGCCGGCTGGTTTTGGTTTCTGGGCACGCTGGTGCCGGTCATCGGCTTCGTGCAGGTCGGCGCGCAATCCATGGCCGACCGGTATTTTTATATTCCGAGCATCGGCTTGTTTGTCGTGGTGGTCTGGGCCGCGGCGGAGTTATCTGCAGCCCGGCCGAACGCAAACATTATTTTGTCCCTCGCCGGCGGCAGCGCACTCGTCGGGCTTGTCCTCGCCACGTCGCTGCAAATCACCTATTGGCGCAACAGCCAGGCGCTATTTCTGCACGCGCTGGAAGTCACCGAAAACAATTACGTCGCCGACAACGCGCTGGGCAAAGTCTATGAAAACGACGGCGATTTCGCCCACGCCCGGGCATTATATGCCGAGGCGGTGCGCATCGAGCCGCGCTACGCCATCAGTCAATACAACCTCGGTCTGTGCCTGATCGGCTTTGGCCTGAAAGCCCAGGCGCTGGAGCACCTGGCCGCCGCCGCGCAACTGGATCCGGGTAACGCCGGCGCTCAGTTCAACCTTGGCGTGTTCTTTCAGCAAAACCGGCGCTGGCCCGACGCCACGCGCTGTTTTGTGCGGACTCTGGCGTTACAGCCAGACCTGGTCGAGGCGCACACTCGCCTGGCGCAAACGCTGGTCCACCAGGAGAAATTCCATGAGGCAGCCGCGCAATTTCGCGAAGCCCTGCGGCGTCAGCCCGGCGACGCGGCGGCGAAAGACGACCTGGCCCGTCTGCTGGCCGCGCATCCTGAACTGCGTTGACTCTTCGCATTTTTCCTTGGCCGCGAACGCGGAAAGGTCAATCCACCTTGCCGAAATGTGCGCCGCCCCGTTCAAAAACAAACTGCTCCCGGCCGGCCTGTGGCTCGTCCTCGCGGCAAAGGCGCTTTGAACCGCAAAAGATGCGAACCACGGGAAAAGGTTTCACCGCAAAGGCGCAAAGCCGCGTAGCGAAGCGACAACGGAAACTAACCAGCGACGAAGTGGCTGGTTTCGGATGGAAATAATTTTTGTCGCGGACCGACGCCGGAAATTAGCCCGGCACGAGGTGCCGGGTTGCGGTGGCAAAGGGAAGCGTCCTGAAAGGACGGTGGAATCCGGCGTCTTTTCAGGACGCATGATTCTTGCGGCAGATTACCAGCCACTTCGTAGCTGGCTAATTTCCGGTGGTCGCTTCGCGACGGGGACGACGCCGTATGGCGGCGCGCCTGGACGATGCGGCAAACCATTTTTAATTCCGGGAAGTTTGGGGGACGAGGTTTCCGGTGCGACGCCGAAAACGACACGCCAGCGGCGGGTGCTCCCCGAAACGTCACACGGGGACGGAGGCGATGGCACAGCGCAGCACCACGGAAATGCTCGACAAGTGCAGCTGTTTTCATGAACGTAAACCAATGGGCTAGCGCAATCCTCGCCTGTCCGGCTCGGACCGTCAACGCTGGGCTGAATGATTTGAATCCCGTTGGGATTTTGGGAACGGGGCGGAGTGAAAATAGCCCAGCCATTTATGGCTGGGTTGCGTCGTCAACAAATCTCAAAAGTCCCGTCAGGGACGAAAGGTCCTTGCGGACGGCTACCAGATGTTCTGTCGTCCCTGACGGGACTTTTATCCACCGTGCGCCAACCACCCAGCCTTGAAAGGCTGGGCTATTTTCAAGAACGAGGCGCGACGCCAAAAACGACACGCCAGCGGCGGGTGCTCCCCGAAACGTCACACGGGGACGGAGGCGAAGGCACAGCGCAGCACCACGGAAAGGAGCGGACTCGCGGCCAATTATTTTTAGCCACAGATGGAACACAGATTATTCAACGAGCGAAACTTTTGCTTTTTCCAATGCCGTGAGAAATTCTCGGTCAAGCAGCGCCAAATCTGTGTTTGTAAAGTTCGCCTGCCGCTGTAAATTTTCTTCACCATTGAGCGGACGTAGATTGCGCCAGTTGAAACAAAGGAAACGATGGCTTTTGAGAAGTAAATTAAACTGCTTGCATGGAACAATGTGATCAATGTGCCAAACGTGACCATGATTGTGCCAAGACATTTTATTTGTGAACTGACGTTCAATGTGTTCTTTCAATTTGTCTAGCGTGCAACCGACCAACTTTAGGGCTGATTCAGTGGTTTTCATTTTACCGATCCGAATCATGTGACTCAAACGTGCGCGCAGGCGAAGACGAAGTAGAAACTGAGAATCCACCGCGATGCGTTTTTTAACCCAACGATTATATCTTGCGTTAAAAACCGCTTTCTTTTTGGGATCTGCCTTGGCTTTGTGATAAGAACGGCGTGATTGCGCTGCGGCTTTCAATCGTTTTTTGGGGTCTTGCATCCGCTTGTGGTAGGACTTCCTCTTGATTTCCATCCGTCGCACTTGATATTGAGGATCGGATGCAAGTTTGCGTTCGGTAAATTCTTTGGTTCGTTCGCAATTCTTTTTTCTCCATTCCGGGTCTTTCTTTTTCTGTTTGCGCCAGTCTTTAGTGGCTTGTATTCGCTTGGCTAAATGCTTCAGCCGGCTGCGCCTCGCAACCTCGCGTGCCCGTTCCAGATTTTTTTCACGCCATCTGCGTTGCGCTTCACGATGACGAGCTAAATGAGATGGGCTTAAAGCCATGAAACTGGCGAAGTTTATTCCTACTTTGTTAGCTTATTTAACCACTCCATCAACCTAATGCCATTCATCAATTCTAGGCGGTAAGGCATAAGCGGGGCAATGTATGGGTCAGTTGGTATGCCCGGCGCAAAATCTGATGTAGTAGTTATGATTCCTTTAGATGCCTTGTGGTCAGCAAGAAGAACTCCTGCCAAAGCTCTCACGTCGTCTGCTCGGACCAAATTGCCCGGAGCGTATGCTTTAACCGAGCCGATAATTCTGATGCAGCCGATCCCCATTTTTATTGCAACAACATCCCGACCAAAATCTCCAGACCTCGGCGTCAAAATCACTTCATCATATCCGTCCTGATCAAAGGCTGCGGCAATCATTTCTTCCCAGATTCGCGGTGGAATTTTGAAGGCTTCCATCCAGTCCTTTTTTATGCGTTCAACAATTGTCTTCCACGGTAATGCAAAAGCACGGACAAGTTGGCCTTCTGGTGTAGAGCCATAAGGTTCGACGACTCCCTGAACCAAAATGGCCGCTTCGGACAGGTTTTGTTCAGTGATGTAAACGACAGATTTATGTCTTTGATTTTTTTTGCGATTACGATGTTTCCATTGCAATTCCCTTTCGCTCAAAAACTCATCCAAACCTTCTTCAGTTCCCTCCAAGGCAGTCATTTGAGTGCCAAAACTCTTACCCATAAAATCTACCGCGTCCAAATCTTCAAGGTCAATTGTTTGTGTTCGTTTGGACGGTCTATAAATTCCACAACCAAAACAGTAACCACCTTGATAAGACTCATAGCCACATTTCGGACAGGCATCCGCTACCGTTTCATTTATTTTAGCTTTGGCCATAACAAAGAAAGTTCAAGTTCCAAAACCTCCATGCTCAAGCGCCTTTTCAATCCGTGCCATCACGCGTTCCTTGCCGAGGACTTGGAGCAGGTGGTAGAGGCTCGGGCCGGAGGTTTTGCCGGTCGCGGCCAGCCGGCACGGATGCACCAGCGCGCCGGCTTTCACGCCGAGCGTCTTGGCGGTTTCCTTGAGCGCGGCTTCCAGCGTCTCGGCGTTGAACGCGGGGGCGTGCGCAAAGGCGGCGCGCAGTTTTTCCAGTCGCGCCTTGTTCTCCGGCACGAAATCTTTTTTGGCGGCCTCGGCGTCGTATTCCACCTTGTCGGTGAAATAAAATCCGGCGTAGGCGGGCAGTTCGCTGAAGGTTTTGATCTTGCCCTTGCAGGTGTCGAGCGCGGCTTTGACGTAGTGAACGTCCATCTGGTTGGTGTCCAGGCCGGCCTTGGCGAGGGCGTGGACGGACATTTCGTAAAAGCGGTCGGCGGGCAGTTCGCGGCAGTATTCGCCCTGCAACCAGACGAGTTTCTCGAAATCAAACTTGGCGTTGTGCCGGAGAATCTGCGGCAGGTCAAAGCGCTCGACGACTTCCTTGAGCGAAAGTTTCTCGGTGTTGTCCTTGGGCGACCAGCCGAGGAGGCAGAGATAATTGTTCACGGCTTCGGGCAGGAAACCTTCCTCGCCGTAGGTCGTGAGGCTCGCGCCGCGGTCGCGCTTGCTCATCTTGCTGCCGTCAGCGTTGAGGATAAGCGGAATGTGCGCGTAATGCGGCGGCTTGACGCCAAAGGCATTGAACAGAGCGATGTGCTTGGCGGTGTTGCTCAAATGATCCTCGCCGCGAATGACGAGCGTGATGCCCATTTCCAAATCGTCCACGACGTTGACGAAATGAAACACCGGCTGGCCGTCGCTGCGGACGATGACGAAATCGGGATCGGCCTCCTCGCGGTCGGTGAGCTTGCGCAGCACGTCGCCGACGACGAGGTCGGGAATCAGAATCGGTTCGCGGGTCATCTTGAACTTGATCGCGCCTTCGTGTTCGTAGGCGAGGCCGTGCGACAGCAGCGCTTCGACGCGGCGCTGATAATTTTCCTTCCGCTGGGATTGAAAATACGGTCCGCGGTCGCCCTTGCTCGGGCCGGTGGCGTCGCCGGTGATCGGGCCTTCGTCCCAATCGAGACCGAGCCAGCGCAGGCCGTTGAGAATGACGTCCACCGCCTCCTGGGAATTGCGCGCGGCGTCGGTGTCCTCGATGCGCAGGACAAACGTGCCGCCGGTGTGGCGGGCGTAAAGCCAGTTGAACAGCGCGGTGCGCGCGCCGCCGATGTGCAGGTAGCCGGTGGGCGAAGGAGCAAAACGAACGCGAGGTTTCATAATATAGTGTTTTTAGTCTGTGTGGTTAAATTTCTAGCAATGCAGCTGGAACAGCGGCGTTGGCTTTCTTGCCAGCGCTACAACAGGAACAAATCGGCGGACACGCTGAAATGTTTCGCCAGCGTGCGGACGTGCGCCAATGTCAGTTGCCGTTCGCCCCGCAGAATCATTGCGCCCAGCGTGCGGTGAACGTCCAGCAGTCGCGCCAAGTCCGCCGCGCTCATGTCGTGCGCGTCCAAAAGATGTTGCAAGGCGTCCAGCGCGGTCACTTTGGGCGTGTTGAGTTGCGCGTGTTCCTTGTCGTAATCTTCAATCAAGCGGCAAAGCAGGTCAAAATAATCCTCCTGGTCTGCCGTCAGTTTGTGCCCGGCCATCGCATCGGTTATTTCCGTCACGTTTTCGTAATCCACCCGGTCATGGATCGGGCGCGGCGTCAGCAACCGGCAAAGCCCGGTGTAATCTTTGGGCAGCCGGGCAAATTCAATTTTCGTCTGGGTCGTTTTCATAAGGTCTCTTTCCAGCGGTCTTTGCTGTATTCGGCGTGCGTCATAAAACGGAGCGTATAAACAATCTGGCGGTTGTGATGCGCCGCCGCAATCAGCCGGTAATCATTCCGGCGGAGGTTGAAAACCAGCACCGTCCGCCCGCTGCGAACTTTTACGGCGTCCGTGTCGGGATATGTCCGCCGCCCGTCCACCAGATTGCGCCACGCCGCCGCCTTGACTGTCTTGCGCCAAACGTCCAAGTGGCGGGCCGCTGGCGGATGTTGCCGCCCTGCCGCCCCGAGAAGCGCTTCTTTGATAATCCGCACGGAGACAATTTGTATTCATGCGCCGGGATTGTCAAATGCGATTTTCGGCGAGCTTGAAGCATATTGCACCCTTGCAACCGGCCATGAAGAAAATTGCCGGATTTGATTTGATTGCTTGGACTTTGCTTGAATTACTTTGATAAAACCTTTGAAAAACCAGCAGAACCAGGCGTTTCGCTTGAAACACGAGGTTTCATAATAGGGTGTTTTAAAGTCGTCATTATTGGCATTTAGCTACAGTGACCCATAATTAAAATTCACTGCTGACCAATAGGAAAAATGCTCAAAACCATTGATTTCATTGGCGATTTTCAAATGGAGGGGCGTTTTACCCCCACGCTCCGATCCGTAGCGTGCAAAAACGCGGAAAAGCCTTTGTTTTTGACTGCTTTCCTGGGTTTTCTATGGGTTGACTGTGATTAAAATTAGCAGGCCGTTGAAAA
>JAJXXW010000034.1 GCA_021780905.1 bacterium | reverse complement strand
GGCCAACCGCCGACTTGCGGCTGCGGTGGGGACAGCCGTTACCACGGTTCGCACACTGAATTTTGAAAAAATCACCCATGAAAAATCGTGGCGCTGAAAAATCACCCGTTTTTCAACGGCCTGTTAGTGAACTGGTGCCGACGGATTCGGCCTCCATGAATTTCTTCAGACCGCCCGACCAGTTGACGGCTATCGTGGTTCCAGAAACGGTTGCCACTCCCGAGCAGATTGCTTTGGTTGGCCATTATTCTTACGAATCCCCCTTCGGTTATTACCTGGCCACCCAAGATGCTTCTTGGAAAAGAGCCACTGATTTCATGCCAGTTGAAGACTTTCACAAACTAGATTTGCACCGCTTGGCGTTGGGACCAGTGGGGGTTCATTATCAGTTGGCGGGACTTCTGTTCATGCTGGATGAGGTGGCGTATATGGTCACACTGCACCGCACGCATCGTGATTTTAACGAGCGCGAGATGGAAATAGTCAACACGCTGCACCCGCATCTGGTCACTGCCTATATCAACGCCATCGTTTGCAGCCGGGCGCAACATTCCGAAGCGCAAATCAAGGCCGCCATGGAGACCGCGCCGGGTGCCCACGGTTGTTTTGATGCCAAAGGTAAACCGGCGTGGTTTCAGGAAAAGGCCAAAGCATGGCTGCGGGAGTTTTTTGCCGGCGAAGTCCTGCACGATGGATTTATTCCGCAAAGCATCCGCCAGTTGGTGATGGATTCGCTGCGGCAGGGAAACGCCCCGCAGCAATCCACCCAAACCAAGGGCGAGGAAACGCTCGTGATCTGTCTGGGCGTCTCCCCGGTCGGTGGCTGGATCATGCGTTTGGAGCGCAAACGACGGACGCCGTTGCCCCGGTTTCAGCCCCTGCCGCAATTCAGCCGGCGAAAGAACGAGGTGCTGCAATGGATGGTGGAGGGCAAGCGTAACGCAGAGATTGCCACCATCCTTGGCCTCAGCCCGCGCACGGTGGAAAAGCATGTGGCTGAAATCCTGGCCGCTTTCAACGCCGAAAATCGAGCGACGGCCATTCTCGCGGCGATGGAATTCGGCGCGAAGGTAAATGGCGGTTAAATGGAACGGGCTTGAGTTTCTGATCGTGAGACAGTGGATGACCTGCATTGGTTTGGCGTGGCGAGCGAACCCAAGCTGTGCGCCGGCTGCTGGGAAGCCAGCACCTGCCCCAAAGAGTTCGGCTATCGGCCCGACCATCTCGATAAGAAAAACCTGCTTGGCCTCAAGCGCGTGTTTTTGAACAGCCTGCGGCTGACTTGGACGATGGTGTGGTTGGCCGACGCGGCGGGATTACTCCGGGCGCTGGCGCTGTTGAGCAACCCAACATCAACCTCCCCGTTGCAAGCCCGGTTGCCGCGCCAGTTGAGTTGGCAGTGGGAAAATGAGGCGGCGGCGGGCGAAAGTTGAAATTAAAGAACTGCGATTTTAACCAATAAAATCTAGGAGTGTCATTTTTCAATTCGTAACACCCTCCGGCGGTGCTTTATTTGAAAAAAATGAATGGAAAAATTCCGCCGTTGGATGAATATGTCCCCATGTCCGCCGATTCCGACAATGCCATCGCCCGGGTGTCCGTGGAGAAAATCCAGCGGGACTGGGTGGACCTGACGTTGCGGGTGGCGCAGGCCGAGTCGGAATGCGCCGCGCTGGAAGCGGAGAACAAAAACTTCCGCGCGCTGCTGGAGCGCACCATCGAGCACCGCCAGAAATCCCATGCCGAACTGGTCACCATCCTCACCACGCTGGTCAGCAAGCTGCCGCTGAACGATGTCGGCGTCATCGTGGCGCGGTTGGTGGAACACAACCAGCACCTGAACGAGGTGAGCACCAGCCTCATCAAGGGCCGGCTGGAGGACGGTATGCTGCAGCCCGCGCTGCTGAAGAACCTGGAAAAAACCAAGCGTGATCTGCAGGAGGCGTTCAAGCCGGAGGTCGGGATCTTGCTCAGGCTGGCGGCGCCCTTTGAGGCGGGGGTGCTGCAATCATTGCTGGAAAAGCCGGACAATTTCTTTTCGCCGGCGGTGACCCGCGCGAACCGCGCGTTTGTCAAAGGGCAGGTGCCGCGCGAGCGCATCCTGAAAGAGTTCGGTCCGGAGGCGCTGGGTTTGTTCAAGGACGTGACCACGGACGTGAAGTTCAATCCGCGCCCGAAGCCGGAGGAGATCATGCTGGCGTTCAAGCCGGATTTCACCAGCCTGCTACAGCAAAATCCCGGCATCGGCCATCGGCAGGAACTGGAGGCGCTGCATCAGCAAATCACCCAGAGCCGCGAAAACACCGAGACGGCGCGTGCGCAGAAAACGGCGTTTTTGCGGTTGTCCTTTTTTCTGGAGTTGCTGCACTACTACGAGAACCAGAGCACCGAATCACCCGACGTGGTGTTTGCCCAGCGCCTGCCGCCGCTCATCGAGCAGCTTGTCATCACGGGCGAGCGCGAGGAACTGGATGAGAAACACCTGCTGGCGGCCGAAGCGTTGCTGGCGTTGATCATCAACACCGACCATCGGAAGGCCGTGATCAACAACATCGGCAAGGGCGGCGGGCTGGCGCGCACCCTGCGCTACACTCTTGCGTTCCGCGTCGAACAGTTTTCAGAAGCAGACCCGCTGACGGTGGAGTGCATCAAGCATTTGATTCCCCAGGGCAAGGCACCCGCGCCCGCCGCCGTGGCCGGCGTCCTGAAGCTGTTCAACACCCACATGCAGAAAGCCTGCGTCTGCGCGATTCTGGCCACCGACCGGCTGCGGAAGGAAGACGCGGAAAAACTCGGCAAGGCCGTCGCGCTGGAACTGGGCTTGAAGGAAATGCTCGACCGGATGTCGGAACAAACCTCGCTGGCTCCCGAGCGCGAGCGCAAACTGGCCTGGGACCTGATCAAAGATCTCATCAGTGCGCGGGCCGCGCCAGCCGAGGTGCTGGCGGCCATCCGCAAACGGATGCAAGGCCGCTACGACGCCGATGAGGTGAAGGCCTGCTGGCTGGTTCTGACCGAGGCCGACCCGCTGGTTTTTGTGCGCGTGTTTTGCCTGCTGCCGTATCTGCCAAACGGCCAGGCCGACCCGCTGGCCCGCGAAGTGATGGAGGCCTTTATCAACCGGCTGACCCATGAAAAATACGTTGAGACCTACAAAAAAACCATCCACGCGCTGAATAAATTATTCAAGGTCAAGGCCGACAGCCCGGCGCTGGTGAATTTTCTTGCGCTGGTCAAATGGGTGGACCGCGCCGCCGCCGAAAAAATTTCCAGGGATGTCGGGATGGCGTGAACTCAGCGGAGAAAATCGCGTTCCAGCCGTTGCATCAAGTCGCCCACCGCCAGCATCAGTTCGCCGCGCCGTTCGGCGGAATTTTCATCCGCCAAATCTATCGGCGCACGCATGACGGCAGCGTAACGATGCGTGAGCGGGACACGTTCATCTTGCTGACCAAGCGAACGCAGCAAACCGCGCACCGCATCAGCTTGCGTCTTTGCCGCTGCAATTTTCTCCAGCGCCGCCGGGACCGACATCTCCTGCGCGTCAACTTTTTTCAACAATCCGCACTCGAACAAACCGCAGCGCTGGGGGCGCTCTGCGTAAATCCGGCAAAGCTTCCCGTCAAAGCACGCGCACGGCTGGCTGAACGCCGGCCGTGTTTTGGTCTTTTGAAACAGCGTCAAGCCCAGCCGCTGCAATCGCCCGGCATCATCGCCGGCGCGCAATTCCACATCCGCAAACAGCGCGCTGTCGCAGCACAGTCCGCAGTTCCGACAAAGTTGATTGACTGATTCGTTCATCGCCAGAAATGCTTCGGATATTTTCGCGCCAGTTCGGATTTAATCTTCGGATAATGCTCGCGCCAGAAATTTGCCAGGTCCTGCGTCACTTGAATCGGCTTCATGCCCGGCGTCAAAATGTGAACCGTCACCGGCACGCGGCCCCGCGCGATTTTGGGCGTCTGGCTCACGTCGTAAAGCTCCTGGATGCGCAGCGCGATGAACGGCGACTTGCCGTTTGCGTAATTTACTTTTGGCGTGCGGCCGTTCGGCAGCGTGACCCGCTCCGGCGCGTGTTGGTCCAACAGCTCGCGCTGCGCCGGCGAAAGCCATGACATCACCACCGGCTTCACTTCGCGTTCTTTGATGTCTTTGTAACTCACCGCGCCGTGGCACAGCTCGGCAATGATGTGTTTTTTGTCCTCGTCCGTGATCGCCGGCAACTGCAAATCCGCGCATTGATTGCACAACAAATCCAATCGCGCCAGCCATTGCTCAACATGATGATCCCAGTTCGGCAACAGCAAACGTCCGGCAACAATTTCCTCCGCGAGCAGCCGCGCAGCCGCATCTGCCGGCGGCGGATCAATGCGTTTGGCCGCCAGCGCCAGATCACGAAAGCGCAACAACTCGGCGGCCAACACGCGCTTCTCACGCGCATCAAACTGCACATGGACATCGCTTTTGATGTCCGCAGGGAAAATTTCCTCCAGCCATTCCACCTCAATCGCCGTGGCCAGCGAAAGAATGGTGTTCACTTCGCGATCTCTGCCCTCGACCTCGCGGATTTCGGCGACGACAAGCAGCGGACTTTGCTGCACCTTGCTTTCGCGCGCCAGCACGCCTCGTCGGCCATGCACCAGTTCGCAACGCAAAGTTCCCTGATCCAGCCGCCGCGCCACGCGGTCGCTGAAGCCAATCAAGATGCACTTCTGCAAATTTTCGTCCTTCACCTCGTTCGGCCGCGTATCCAGCCCTTCCTCCTTCGCAATGCGGAGAAATTGTTCAAACAACGGCCCGACCTGTTTCGCCGTGACCGCGTGAATGCCGAGCTTGCGGCAGGCATCCACGCGAAACTGGTGGTTGAACGCATAACTCCACGCGCGCATCACCATCCAAAAATCGGAACCCGTCTTTTCGCCGAGCAAATCTTCGCGCGCCGAGTCAACGTCCTTGCCGCAATTCCGCAGCAGGAGGTCGCGCCCCTGCGTGAGCGCCGCCACCAGGCACGCTTGGTAAACGCAATTGTATTCCTGCGCCGCGAGCAACATCCGCGCGTAACGGGGATGCAACGGAAACGCCAGCAGCTTGCGTCCGACCGGCGTGATCTTTTTGTCATGACTTATCGCCCCCAAGTCCTCCAGCAACTCCTCGGCGTGCGTCAACGAAATCTCATCCGGCTTTTCCAGCCAGCGGAATTTTCGCAAATCATCCACGCCCGCCGCCTTCAGCGTCAGCACGACTTCGGACAAATCGAGCCGGTGGATTTCCGGCATCTCGTGCGGCGCGCGTTCGTCCTGTTCCTCGCGCGACCACAGGCGAATGCATGTCCCCGGCGCGGTGCGGCCGGCGCGACCGGTTCTTTGATCGGCGTTCGCCTGCGAAATCTTTTCGATAAGCAACGTGTTGATGCCACGATTGGAATCGTAGCGGGCGATGCGCGCCAGACCGCAATCAATCACCAGCCGCACGCCGTCAATCGTGATGCTCGTCTCCGCGACATTGGTGGCAACAACGACTTTGCGCCGGTCATAGCGCGCGACGGCAGCGTCCTGATCCCTGGGCGGCAACTCACCGTGCAGCGGCAACACGATAAAGCCGTTTGCCTCGCGCGTGTGGCGGATGGCTTCAATCGTCTGTGAAATCTCAAAGCCGCCGGGCATGAAAACCAGCACGTCGCCTTCCCCGCCGGAATTGATGTAGCGGGAAAATTCTTCCGCCGCAAGTTCCCACACCGGCGGGCCGTTGAGGCCGACGCGGTGCGGCAGATATTTAATTTCCACGGGAAATGTGCGGCCTTCGGACGAAAGCGTTGCGCACGGCGAAAGATATTTTTCCAGTTCGCCCGCATTCAGCGTGGCGGACATCACGCACAGCTTCAGGTCGGGCCGATGTTGCTCCTGCAAATCCAGCGCGCGGGCGAGCGTGATGTCGCCGTAAAGATGCCGCTCGTGAAATTCGTCGAAGAGCAACGCGGAGATGCCTTTCAACTGCGGATCCTCAATCATCTGCCGCAGCAACACGCCTTCGGTGACGAACCGAATTTTCGTCTTGGCCGAGGTGACGTTTTCAAAACGGATTTGATAGCCAACCTCGTCGCCGAGTTTCACGCCGAGTTCCGACGCCACGCGTCTGGCGAGCAACCGCGTGGCGAGCCGGCGCGGCTGGAGCACGACCACTTGGCCGGTGCCGATCAGACCCTGTTTCAAGAGCATCTGCGGCACCTGCGTGGATTTTCCGGAGCCGGTGGGCGCGGATAAAATCAGTCGCTTGTCGCTGTGCAGCCGCGTGATGAGGTCGCGCTCAATTTCGTAGATGGGCAGTCGGTCGGCCATGAATCCTCACAACCTAGCAATTATTCCGGTCGAAGAAAGCGTCGTTTTTGGATCATTGACCTCAAGTGCGGCTTGGTTGCGCTACAAGAGCGGCGGGCATTGTAGTGGATTCGTTGCCATATTCACGTCGCCGGCATCCGTCCTGGGAGTAAACCGATTGCCACCTTGGGGTTGACTACCGGCTAAATATTGAAACCGATCTGGTTCCGCTCTGCGCAAACTGCCACGCAATGGCACATCGCGATAAGTCAGCCGTCGTTATAGCTCTTTATAGCGGATGGAATTTCTATGCCCCAAAAAAGCGTAGCGGTCGGAATAGAAAAGTTTGCGACGCGGGCGGGTGGGACGTAGAGCCACGGAATAGTTATTTCCGAAAGCTTAACCGGGAGTGAACCAAACGCGGTGCCTTCCGTAGTCCACGAGCCGTAAGTGTCCTCCTCAAAATCGGCAAACCTAATGTCCGCGCAGGTCGCAGGCTCCGAACCCTCATGGCTCGTCACGCTGGATTCCACGCGCAGTATGCCGCCGTCGCGCACCACGCGATTGTGCCGTGTGCCGGTCACGCCGCTGAATTTGCAGACGGCGTTTTCCAGCCAGCCCGCCAGTTCCACCTCGACGGCGGAGGAGGACGTGCTTTTCACGGCGAACTCCATCACTGTCGCCGGCAGGCCGGAGTCCTCGGCATTGAGTGAAATGAACGGCGATTATGCCTCCAGTTTCACTGTCACCAGACACGCGGCATCGCGGTAGTTGACCATGCCGATGAGGTATTGCCCGCAGAAATCCACGTCCGGGAAACCGGTTTTGTCCAGCCGCCGCACTTGGCCGATCAGCTTGATGGCGAAACCGTGTTCAAGCGGCGACTTGGGCTTTAGCGGTTTGGCATAATGCTGCCCGCCAGCCAGTGCGATCCAAGCGGAATCGGGGGCGTTAAAAATATCCCAGTGCCAGAGCCGCCCGTCGCCGCCGAGATAAAGCTGGCCGGCGCAAATGCCGCCCACCGGCATACCGATAGGGTCCAGTTCCGCGCCGCGATACACCATCGGCACGCCACGCTAAATTTCTTGTCCGCCGGAATCAGGGAATACGCGAAGCCCGCCGCGTCAAACGGCCCGGCTAGGACGGGCAGTCGCGAGAAAGTCAAACCCGGCACGGTGACAGCGGAGGCTTCAAGAAAATCCCGGCGCGCCCATTGGCTTGTGGGAATGGGTAAGGTGAACCTCATATTTAACCCATCCTATATCACTTCTTCTGCATAATTATCAACGGAAAATGCCGCGATGTCCCGGGCGGACGAATCGCCGGCGATCACCCCAGCCGGCTCTTTCGTGTCACTGCAGGAGGGTTGACCGGAGAAATGAATTTTGATAGCGTGCGACCAGTTGCGCCATGAAATCCGCCCTGAACCAACACGTCTTGGTTTTGAACCGGCTCTGGCAGGCGGTCAACGTCTGCACCGCCCGCCGCGCGCTCACCCTGCTTTTTCAAGGCCACGCGCAGGTCGTGATGAACAACCCCGACGGTTCCTTCCGCACGTTTGATTTTCGGGAATGGGCGGATGTCTCCGCCGACGCGCCGCACGACGAAGCCATTCACGCCATCTCCTTCCGCATCCGCGTTCCGAAAATCATTCTGCTGTTCATGTATGACCGGATGCCCAAGAAAGAGGTGAAATTCACCCGGCACAACATTTTTGAGCGCGACAAGGACACCTGTCAGTATTGTGGCACAGTTTTTGAACGCAGCGGACTGAACCTCGACCATGTGATTCCCCGTGACCGGGGCGGTCCGACGACGTGGGAAAACATTGTCTGCTCTTGCATTGCCTGCAACACGCGGAAGTCCAACCGCACACCGCACGAGGCTGGTATGAATCTCGTGCGCAAACCCAAGCGCCCCAAATGGCGTCCGTTCGTGCAGATCAATTTCAGCCTGCACCAGCACGACAGTTGGAAACATTTTGTGGATCTCGCCTACTGGAACGTGGAACTCGGGGAAGATGTGGAGTCGTAGCGCGGATTGACTTCGGCGCTCCGGCAGCTAAAATTCAATGGGTTGGCGTGCTCGTCTATCGGTTAGGACACGGCCCTCTCAAGGCTGAAAGACGGGTTCGATTCCCGTGCGCGCTACCACTAAAAACCATTATATTTTAGGGTTTTCATCTTAAAAGTTGACTTTCCAGACAATTTTCCAGACAACTGTGGCATGAAATTGCCAGAGTTCCCCAAAGAGCTGAAGCGGGACAGCGTCGGCGTCGTCATCTACAAAACGCCGTCCAAGGGCTACGACACGTTCACGCTTACCTACTATCAGGACGGCCGGCGGCGGCGTGAATACAGCAACGAATATTCCACCGTCCTCAAACGCGCCAACGAGGTCTTGGATGATCTGTGCCAGGGCAAGCCGGTGGTGGACGGCGCGTTGAAAACCGCCGAGCGGCTGGAATTTTTTCGGGCGAAGGAAAATCTGAAGGCCAAAAACATCACCCTGCCGCTGGACGTGGTCGCGCGGCATTTCGCCGAAGCGGTGAAACTGCTTGGGAGCGATCTGGTGATTGAGGCGGCGCGGGAATATGCCAAGCGCCATCCGCAACGGCTGCCGCAAAAAACCGTCGCCGAAGTCGCGGACGAATTCATTGCGGTCAAACGCGCCAAAGGCATCAGCCGGCGCTACGAGGAGGATTTGGTTTACCGGCTGGGACAATTCAAGGCGGTCGTGCAGGGCAACATCAGTCAGGTGGACGCCGAGGTGTTTCGGAGTTTTCTGGACGGCCTGACCAAAAACGATGGCAAGAAAATTTCCGCGCGTTCCTACAATAATTTCCGGCTCGCGCTCAACACGCTGTTTCAGTTCGCCAAAAAGCGGAAATACCTGCCTACGGACTGGAATGAATTCGAGGCGGTTGAGATGATGAAGGACAATGGCGGCGCGATTGAAATTTTTACGCTGGACGAAATTGCAAAACTTCTGGCGGCTGCCAACCGCGATTTGATCCCGTTCCTCGCCATTGGTGCGTTTGCGGGACTGCGCAGCGCCGAGATTGAAAGGCTGGACTGGCGAGACGTGAAATTTGAAACGGGCTTTGTCATTGTCGAGGCGGGCAATGCCAAGACGGCGATGCGGCGGCAGGTGGAAATGCGCCCGAATCTGCGCGCCTGGCTTGAACCGTTGGCCAAGAACGAAGGCCGCGTCATTCCTTTTGCGGCTGATGAGCTTTACAAGGATCTGCGCGCCACTTCCGACGAGGCGAAAGTTCCGTGGAAGCACAACGCGCTGCGGCACAGTTTTATTTCCTACCGTGTGGCCGAATCTGGTGATGTGAATCGCACCGCCCTTGAGGCGGGGAACACCGCCACGATGATTTTCAGCCACTATCGGGAATTGGTCACCCCCAAGGAAGCGAAGGCATGGTTTGGCGTCCTGCCAGAGAAAAAATCAAAGCGCCGGCCGGCGGCGAAATCGTAGGGGAATCCTTCATTGCTCCACGCCGTAGTTGGCTTTCAAGTGTGCCTCGATGTCCGTCCATTTGAAAAGCACCGTGGCGCGCCGGCCTTTGCCGATTTTGAGATACGGAATGACGCCGCGCCGCATCCAGTGTTCAATCGTCCGCGCGGTCATTCCGAAACGCGCCGCCACTTCCAACTTGGACAAGTATCGTTCCCCGGCCGGAATGGGGGCGGTTACCGGCAAGGTTGTTTCCGACGGTTCGGTTTTCATTTGAATTGGGATTTTTATAAGTTTTCGCGTCCGTGGAACCGAGCGGAAGACTGGATCGCTTCCGCCTGGCTTGCCCGGCGCATTGCCTTACTTGGCGGACGCGGGGGACTTTGCCGCCTCCGCTGATTTTTTGGACTCGCTCGCCCACTGTTCCTGCTGGTGGATCCAACTGTGCGCTTGGTCGGTCACTTTGGCGACCAGCAGCAGGTCGTCCCGGCCGAAGGAGTCGGTGGATTTCCAAGTCTCGCCATCCTTGTAGATGCGGCTCAACTTCACGTTGAACCGGGCACCGGCTTCCGATTCGTTGCGCCAAATTGCGGCCTTGACCGAACCCAGCCTGATTTCATGTTGTGGTTTTGCATTCATTGTTGTTTTTGTTGTTGTTTGTTTTTTCTGGGGAATCATTGTGACGCCCCAAAATTGGTGTCGCCTATAACTCCCAGGGCGGTCGGGGCCGGGGCGCGCCGTTAATCCGGCGGCGCTTGACCACGGGGCGGTTGGGATTTGTGGTCGCCCCCGGAGGGTTACAGGTGGTCAGTTGGGCTACCAGCGGTCAGCATACGTTGGCCGAGTTGGCCCGGTTGGCCGGTCGCGCCCGTTCCACCATCCAAGTATGGCTGGATGATTTTACGGTGGGCGGCCCCGCCCGGTT
>JAJXXW010000079.1 GCA_021780905.1 bacterium | reverse complement strand
GGCGGGCACGCATTGGTTGAGGTTGATCACTGTCAGAAAGTCCGGCTGGGCTTGGGGTTTTCCGCGCATGACTTACAGACAAACTTCAACTTCGCTGGTTCAAACGTTTTTCAACAAACTGCTAGAAAGCAAAGCAGATCAAAAGCGGCGGTCTATGACCGTCGCTCTTTTTTTGATGGTAGGGCGGTCAGTCCCCTGACCGCCGGGGCATGGGTTGGCAGGCGAACGGCGTGCACGGAGTGACGCGCCCTACCAACCAACCGGCTTGTCTTCGCCGCCTTCGCCACTTCGCGCGACAATTCGGTGGCAACTGTCTAAAAATAGCCAGCCTTGGCATAAACCACTGGTATTTAGATAAATCCTACCGGTATTTTACCAAAATACCCTGTCTGTTTGCCTAACAGACAGGTCTGAATGTGAATCAGAACGGGTATTTTGCCAGACTACCGAGGTCGTTTCGTAAAATACCTGTTCCTTTTGGCAAACGCCCCAGTCTGTTTGCGAAAATACCTTGTCCGTTTGCCGCGCTCCCTTGTCTGTTTGGCAGAATACCGAGGGCTTTTCTTATTCTACCGGGTCTGATTGGCAGACGACCGGCTTGCTTTACCCGGCGTCCACGTTTCGTTGTCCAGCAGTTCTATGCCCGGCTTGGCGAACGCGATGCGGCGCGTTTTGTAGAGTTTGCCGAGCGCCTGTTTGAAGGCCTTCTTGCTCACGTTGAAATTCTGCCGGATGACGACCGGCGAACTGTCGTCGTCGAACGGCAGTTTGCCGCCGCTCATCTTGAGCGCGGTCACAATCAAATCCGTCAGCGGCGCGACGCGCTGGTAGCCGGAAGCGTCGAGGCTCAGATCAATTTTTCCATTCGGACGCACGGTGCGGACAAAGCCCTTCATGCGGGCGCCGATCTTGAGCGCGGCGGCGAGCTGGCTTTTGTAGAGCAACCCCAGATGCGCGTTGTCCACGATGGCGTTGTAGCCGAGCGGCGTTTTGGCCGTGATAAAAATGCTCACCGGCTGGCCGTCGCGATACGCCGGCGTGTCGCGGTTCAAATGGCGGTTCAGCCGGGTGCTGGCGAGAATGCGATGCGTCTGCGCGTCCAGCGCGACATAGACCACCACCCAATCGCCGGCGCGCAGGGGAAATTCCTGTTCGCGGAATGGCACGAGCAAATCTTTCGCCAGCCCCCAGTCGAGAAACGCGCCGATTTGCGGGTTGACGCTTTTGACCTGCATATAGCCAAATTCACCGACCATGGCGCGCGGTTTTTCCGTGGTGGCGACGAGGCGATCTTCGGAATCGCGATAAACGAAAACATCGAGTTTTTGTTTGGGGGCGAGGCCGGCGGGGATGTAGCGGCCGGGCAGGAGGATTTCGCCCAGTTCGCCGCCGTCGAGGTAGAGGCCGGGCGCGGCGGCGCGGACGATTGCGAGGGTATTCCGTTGTCCAATGACAGCCATCGCGCACAGCCTAACCGGGCGGGACGGGTTGCGGGAGCAAAAACGGCGGGCGGCCGCGCAACCGCGCGCCTCCGCGTTGACAATTCCCCTGCCCTGCGACAATCTGCGCGGATGTCAAAACCTGCATTGGGACGCGGGCTGGGCGCGCTGCTGGGCGGCCAGCCGCCGCTCCCACCCACGAGGACCGCGCCGGCCGAACCGGTGGCCGGGCCGCCGCCCGCGCCGGACACCTGCGAACGAGTCGAACGCGTGCCACTGAACCGGGTGCGCGCCTCCGCGCTGCAGCCGCGCAAGGAATTTTCCGACGAGGCGCTGAAGGAACTGGCCGATTCCATCCGCGAACAAGGCATTGTGCAGCCGCTGATCGTCCGCGAACGCAACGGCCTATATGAACTCATCGCCGGCGAACGGCGCTGGCGCGCGGCGCAGCTTCTGCATCTGCCGGAAGTGCCGGTCATTGTCCGCATCGCCGACGACCGCACGGTGCTGGAGCTGGCGCTGATCGAAAATTTGCAGCGCGAGAATTTGAACGCGCTGGAAGAGGCGCTCGGCTATGCGCAACTGGGCGAACAATTCCAACTCACGCAGGAGGAAATCGCGGTGAAGGTCGGCAAGAGCCGCGCCGCCGTGGCCAACGCCACGCGCCTGCTGAAACTGCCGGCACCGGTGCAGAATTTGTTGCGCGCGAACCGGATTTCCGTCGGCCACGCGAAGGTGATTCTCGGCTTGCCGGATGAAAAAAGCCAGCAGCACGCCGCCGAGCGGATCGTCAAAGACGGCCTGAACGTGCGGCAGACGGAAGGGCTGGTCGCCAAGCTCCAGGCGCGCGCGGCGAAACATTCCCCGGAAAACGTGAAGACGCCGGCATTGGTGCCGATTGACGCCAACATCGGGCGGCTGGAGGAAAAGCTGCGCGAGAAGTTCGGCACCAAGGTGCAGTTGAAATACGTTCAGGGCAAGGGCGCGCTGGAAATCTCCTTCTTCAGCGACGACGAATTGCAGCGCGTCCTGGAAATCCTCGGCGTCAACGCGGACTGAATTTTCATGATTCTCGAAATCGTCAAATACGGCCAGCCCGTGCTCCGGCAAAAGGGCGCGAAGATTGAAACCATCACGCCCGAAATCAAAAAGCTCATCGCCGCCATGCTCGCGACAATGGAGGCCAACCACGGTGTCGGCCTCGCGGCGCAGCAGGTCGGCGTGGTGAAGCAACTGGCGGTGATGGACGTGCGCGCCGTGACCGACCGGCCTTCCACGCTGGAACTGGACGGCCAGCCGGCGGACGTGGCCAGCCTCATGCCGCTGGTGCTGATCAATCCGGTGATCACGCCGGCGGGCGAACCGGTGGCCGGCGGCGAAGGCTGTTTGAGTTTTCCGGAGATTTTCGCGGAGATCACCCGGCCCGGCACCGTAGACGTCCAGGCGCTGGATGCGAAGGGCCAGCCGATCGCCTTTCGTTGCGGCGGATTGCTGGCGCGGGCCGTGCAGCATGAGGCGGATCATCTCAACGGGATTTTGTTCATTGACCGGATGGACAAGAAAACGAAGCAGGAACTCCAGCCGGAACTGGACGCGCTCCAGGCCGACACCAAGGCAAAACTGCCGAAGAAATAAAACCGTCGGCCCGGTCTTCAACGGGCGGCCAGCGCGGCGAGAATTTCCGGCGGCGGCTGAAGCGAGGCGAGCGAGTTGGTCTCGGGCGCACCGGCGGCAATCCACCATTTCAAGACCGCCAATTCGCCGGCGGTCAACTGCGGCTTGCCCACCGGCGGCATATGGTCATCCGCATCCACGGGCAGCAGCGGCCGTTGCAGCAGCGGACTTTGCGCGTCATTGCCGGGACTGACCACCAGCCCATCCTCGCCGCCCTTCATCATGGCCGCATAGGAGTCCAGGCGCAGGCCGCCCTTGGATTTTTCCGGGCCGTGACAGGCGGTGCATTTGTTTTTGAAGATTGGCCCGATGACGCCGGCGAACACCGGCTGCCGCCGCCAATCGGCTGGGGCAACGACCGGCCCGGCGCCGGGAGCGGCGCTCGGCAGGCCAAAAAGTTTTTTGAGCGGGGCCGGCGCGTATTCGGTCAGGTAATTGCTCCCGTGCGTGAGCGAACCGCCCAAATGCCCGGCCGCCGTCACCAAAATCACGGTGCCGAACAGGCTGGTGCGATACGCGGCAACGTTTCCGCGCCAGAAGAGCAAGCCTGTCATCACGGCCGCCAGAGCGGTGCCGGTGCCCAGCCACTTGTGCCAGGCCAGCAGGTCTTCATCATAGCCGCCGGCGAGGGACAGGAGCCAGCCGCACGCCGCGGTGAGCACCGCGAGCGGCGCGGCCAGGGCGAGGATCAAACCGGCGCTGGCGGCGGCGTTCTTGAAACGGGCAAAGCGCGCGGCGATTTCCATGGCCGCGAGCGCCGTGATCATGCCGATGGGCAGATGCACCAACAGCGGATGGAAATGACCCAGGAAAAGAATGCTGTCGGGCGGCGGATGCAAATGCATTGATGGTTGATGAATTAAAAGTGGTGCCCCGGTGCGGACTTGAACCGCAAACCAATTGATTAAGAGTCAACTGCTCTACCATTGAGCTACCGAGGCATCATGTTTTTACAAAGACATAATCCATTTCTGGAATCCGAGCGCTGCACGTCGTGCTCGTGGTTGTGCTGCGGTTTCAATATTAAAGGCCATGAAACACCCAGCTGCTCTGCCTGTGCACAGACGTTAAATCGGCCGGTGGCGAGCAACCACGAGCGCGTGACAATACCAAATAGTCTTGGCGGCTCGCAAGCGCAGATTGCGCGGACTTTGGAAGCGCAACCGCGCACGCTGGCCAGTTGACCAACGCCAATCCCGCCCCGGCGCAAAGGCCGGCCGGCAGGTCCGGCGGGAGAAGGAAACGCCAGCCCCATCGCCACCGGACCGCAGGCCGCCGCCGCGCGCACCAGTGGCATGGCCAGCGAGAGCATGACGCATTGAAAATCGCGCCGCCGCGAACGCCGACTTTGAATGAACACGACCACACCTATTGAGGACGCCCTGGCCGATTGGAGACGGTAAATCACCTGGGCGATCCGTTCGTGGCCGTGGCCCGGCAGACCAACAGCTCGGGTTTGCATAACAGAAAATGCGGATGCAATCCTTAACCGGACGCCAACTTGCCGGAAGCAGCGATTTTCAGGGCAAGCACTGAAGACCGCTTCAGTCCTGGATGAAATAGCTGAGGTTTTCCAGCTCGATGGCGAGGTTGACGTTGTTGACCATCACGTCTTCCGGCACGGCGAGCACAATCGGCGAGAAATTTAGGATGCCCATCACGCCGTTCTCGATGAGTTGGTTGGTGACGGTCTGCGCGGCGGCGGCGGGCACGGAGAGAATGGCCATCTTGACCCGATGCTTGCGAATGAAGGCCTCCAGTTCGTCCATGCCGTAAAGCGGCTGCTTGAGGGGTTTGTCCCGCTTCCGGCGCGGCGCGGCGTCAAACGCGGCGATGATCTCAAAACCCTCCTTCTCGAAACCGCGATAGGACAGGAGGGCGAGACCGAGGTTGCCGACGCCGACCAGGATGACGGGTTGCAAACTGGCCGTGCCCAGCTCCTCGGAAATTTTCTGAGACAGGTCGTTGACGATGTAGCCCAGGCCGCGCGTGCCAAAAGTGCCGAAGTAGGCGAGATCTTTGCGGAGCTGGGTGGGCTTGACGCCGGCGGCCTTGGCCAGCGCCTCGCTGGACACGGTGCCGAGGCGGTTCTCGCGCAGCCGCGCAAGACAGCGCAGATAAATCGAAAGCCGATAAATCGTTTTACGCGGGATGACGGGACGACCGGCTCGTTTCATGCCGCCGGAAACTACGCTACCCGGTCCGGCGCGGCAAGCGTTTGTAAAAATCCGAGCGGCCGGAGGGTGGCGCCTTCACGCTCATCGAACTGCTGGTGGAGATTGCCATCATCGCCATTCTGGCGGCGCTGCCGCTCGGTTTGGTTCCCAACCAATACAACGGCATGCCAATAATTCATGGCGCTTCCGCCGCCCCTGAAATTTTTTTCCGCTGCGTTGCCACTTTGCGCTAAGGCGCCGCCGGCGCGGTCAGCGGCAGGTCCAGCCACGCCAGGCCCACGTCGCGGTTCATGTGGCCCGTGCCGTCGCCGCCGGGCGCATCGTAGAAAATCGCCAGCCGGTTGCCGACTTTGAGCGCCGACGGCAGCCCGATGCACTTCCGGCTCCAATGGCAATTGCCGCCGTCCAGCACCACGGCCTTGTCGTCGGGATTCCAGTGGTTCAAATCCTTCGTCCAATAAACCCAGACGGCATCGGTGAATTCGCCCTTGTCCAGGCCGACGTGGTTGGAAAACAGGAACCACGTCTGATTGGACGGCTCAAAATAGAGCGAGGAGTTTTCAATCTGTTCGGTGGAAGGGACCATGGGTTCCGCATCGGGGGTCCAGGCGGCATCCAGGTTTTTTGTGCGGGCGATGCCCAGGGTTCTCTGCAATTTGCCGGCGCTCTGTTTGGCGGCGCTGAAGAACATCAGGAACCCGTCACCTTGCCGGACGATACAACCGGGGCTGGCGGTGTCGCTGTAGTAAGTCCCGGGCTGGCAGCGAAAGGGCACGATCGCCGGCTGTTTCGTCCACGGTCCCGACGGCGAGTCCGCCTGCGCCTTCATCGTGACGTAAGGCGGACTGGGGATGAAATTCGGGGCGGGCGTGACGCGCCGCGTGCCGAGATAAAACATCTGCCACTGCCGACCGTCAAAAAAGGTCGTGCCATAAGAAGCCGAAGCGGAATCGTCCGCACCGGGTTTTCCCCGTTGCAGCACCGGCCCGCGCTTGCTCCAATGGGCCAGGTCCCGGCGCGTGGCGAGGCAGGCGAGCCAGCCGTTGGTTCCCGCGCCGTCATAGTGCATGAAATAAGTGCCGGCGCTCTCCCAGACCCAGACATCCCGCGCGCCGAGATAGTCGCACCGGTCTGGCCCGTCGCCATGCCGCAGCACCACGCCGGCGTCGCGCGCGGGCAGGCGCAATTTTGCCTGCGGCCGGCCGTCGGCGTAACCTGCGGTTTCGTTTGCCGGCGCGGCCGAAAACCATTTCACCAGCTCTTCCGCCACCAGTTTGTGTCCGGCGGCGTTGGGATGATTGACCTGGACCATCAAATTCGTCAACGGCGCGCCGGCGGCGATCGCGGCGTCGAACCGGGCCAGCGAGTCCACCAGCCCGACGTGGTATTCCGCCGCCAGGTGCCGGATTTGTTCCGCGTGCTGGTTCAACGGATCATTGGGATTGCGGAGATCGGCGGACAGGTCGGGCGTGGGCGTCAGCAAAATCACTTTGATCCGCGCAGCCAGGGCTTTTTGAATCATCTCCGTCCACGCCGCCTTTGCTTTCTCCAGACCGATGCGCCGGTCGTTCAGCGCATAGTCCACGAACAGCACATCCGGCCTGAGCGGCAGCACGTCGGCATCAAAACGGGCCGCGCCCTGCGCAGAATCTTCCCCGCCGATGGCGGTGACGATGACATTGATGACGGCGTGGGGAAATTGCTTCGCGAGTGCCACCCGCAACAAATTCGGATACGCCTCCAGTGAATCCACCGCCGGCGTCTTGAAGTAGCCCGCCGGCACGCTGTGGCCGTGAAACACAATGTTGACCCGGTGATTGTGGGGCCAAACTTGCTCCAGTTTCGCCACCACGGGCGCCAGGTAACTGGTCGGCGACGCCGATGGCTCAAGCCCGGCTGCGCCAGCCGCCGTGAGCACTACCGGTTGCGGCAGCGCCAGCGCGGCGGCGAGGATCAAAATACGTTGGATATTCATTACTTGGGACCCATGGCCGCACAGTTTCACCCGGCTGTTCGCCTTGATCCGTTCGGCCCTCTGGCAAAACTGCGAACTCCGCAGCCTGCTCGAAGTCTAGGGGACAGCCGGTGGCAGCGGTCGCTTTCTGGGCACGCCACGACAATTCTGGCTGGCGGGCTTCGGTTGATCCTAGGGGACAGCCGCCGCGCCCCAAAAGCAAAATCTTAAACCGCTGTTTCATTTTCCAGCTGGCTTTTCAGGACATTCCGCGCAAAATCGCGCCGAATTCATTCGCCATGGGTTGGCAGTGATTTTGTTTTACACCGCGCTTTGCCCGCCGCCGTCCGCACCGCCGCCGTCCAGGTCAATCAGGATTTCGCGCGGCTCGGCACCTTTGCTCTCGCCGACGATGCCGCGGCCTTCGAGTTCGTCCATGATGCGCGCGGCGCGGGTGTAGCCGAGGCGCAAACGCCGTTGCAACAGCGAAACGCTGGCTTTCTGCTCGCTGCGGATGACTTCGATGCACTGCTGGATGAGTTCCTCGTCCTCGTCAATGCCGCTTTCGATGTCGGTGTTGGCGACGGGCCGGGAAAGTTCCTTGTGAATTTCCGGATCGTAGGTCGGTTTGCCCTGCTTGGCGATGAAGTCCACGATGTCCTGCAATTCCTTGTCGGTGATGAGCGCGCCCTGGGCGCGTTTTAAATTGGCCGAACCCGGCGGCAAATAGAGCATGTCGCCCTTGCCGAGCAGTTTGTCTGCGCCCATCGCATCCAGAATCGTCCGCGAGTCCACGCGGCTGGCCACCTGAAACGCGATGCGCGCGGGGATGTTCGCCTTGATGACGCCGGTGATGACATCCACCGAAGGCCGCTGCGTGGCGACGATGCAATGGATGCCGGCCGCCCGCGCCATCTGCGTGATGCGCGCGATGGCCATTTCCACGTCCGCCGGCGCGACGAGCATGAGGTCCGCCAATTCGTCAATGATGACGACGATGTAGGAAAGTTTTTCGGGAATGACGATGTCTTCCTCGCGCGGCACGATGATTTCCTCGTCCACCTCCACGGCGAACCCGTCCGCGCCCGGCTCCACTTTTTCCTTTTTGGCGGACAGCGGCAGTTCCAGTTCCGGCTCCGGCAACGGCTTGTTCTTGGGCCGCTCGTTGAAGGATTTGATGTTGCGGACACCGACGCGCGCAAAAATCTTGTAGCGTTTTTCCATTTCATTGACGACCCAGCGCAGCGCGAGCAGGACTTTTTTGGGATCGGTCACGACCGGCACGACGAGGTGAGGCAGGGCGTTGTATTGCTGCAGTTCGACCACCTTTGGGTCAATCATCACAAAGCGGAGTTGATCCGGCGAAAAACGGAACAAGAGCGACGCGATGATGGAATTGATGCAAACCGATTTGCCGGAACCGGTGCTGCCGGCGATGAGGCAGTGCGGCATTTCCGCGAGGTCGGCGACAATCGGATGGCCATAGACGTCCTTGCCGAGCGCGATGGGAATGCGCGCCTTGGTGTTGCGCCATTCGTCCGACTCGAACAAATCGCGCATGATGACCTTGGTCTTGATCGCATTCGGCACCTCGACGCCGACGGAGCTTTTGCCCGGGACCGGCGCGAGGATGTGGATGCGCTCGGCCTTGAGCGCGGCGGCGATGTTGTTGGCGAGCGCGGTGATTTTTTCCAGCTTCACGCCGGGCGCGGGATGCAATTCATAGCGCGTGATGGTCGGGCCTTTGGTGATGTCGCCGAGCGAAACTTCGATGTCGAACTGCGCCAGCGTCTGCTGCATGAGCCGCGCGTTAGCCATCAACTCCTCCTTCGACTCGGTCGGCTTGACCGTCATGTCCGCGTGCTGGAGAAAATCCATCGAGGGCAGCTGATAATTCCCGATCATCGGCACACTGGCGACGGTCATCGGCTTGGGCTTGCGCGGCGCGGGCTTGGGGCGCGGCGCTGGCACGGAGCCGTCGGCAATCGTGATGACCGGCTCCGGCACTTTCGGACCGGTGGTTTTTTCCGCCGCCGGCGTCTCCACTTTTTCGGCGGCGGTCGGTTCCGTCTGGGAGGCTTCCGCCGGCCCGGTCAGATCCGGTTTTTGGCCGGGAATTTCCCCGCTGGTGGCGGGCCGGATTTCGCTGGCGGGAATGATTTCCGCAGCGACGAGCGGTTCGTCGGCCGGGGCGATTTCCTTCGGCGGCTCCGGCAAAGTCGTTTTGCGGACGCGCGGGCCTTTGGACTGGGGATAACTCAAGTCGCGCACGGTCGGCTCCGGCACGGGCCGGCCGTCGGCGCCGAGGCCGCTGGAAGTTTTCTGGATTTTTTCGCTGCGGCCAACCTCTTCTTCAAGTTTGCGTTTTTGGTTCTCCAGCTCGCGGGCGCGTTTTTCCAGGTCGATTTCCTCGGCGGAACGGGCTTCTGCCACCGGGGAAAAATTATCCTTGTGCAGCGCGGCGCGAATCCATTTACCCAGATGAAAGTTGGTCAGAAAAAGCAGGCTGATCATTCCCAGTGCGACATAAACGATGACCGCGCCCACGTTATTGAGCAGACAAAAACCGAATTCCCAGTTCTGCGTCTGGCCGTAGGTCAAATAGCCCAGTGCGCCACCGGCACTTTGAATGCCTTTCACCAGATGGAACCGCCCGTTGTGGCCGCCGGCATCCGCCAGAAAAAGCACGCCGGAAACCGACACCAGCAACACCACCGACCAGACCAATGACCAGGCCAGCCGTTCGCGGAGGTAGCCAAAAAAATTGAACAGGTAGCTCACCCCAAAGCAGCCGGTCAAGACGGGAACCAGATAGGCGGCGCCCCCCAGCAAACAAAATGAACCATAAGCCAGCCACGCGCCAATCCGCCCGATCCAATTATGCGGCGGCTTGTTGAGGTGCGTGGTGATGAACGAAATGTCATTGCGGTCGAACGAGAGTTGCGCGACGAGCAAAAGCAGCGCCAGTGCCAGCAGCGCAAAGCCGATGACATCGTTGAACCCGTTTTTGGAATTGGAAGCGTCGCCCGACTTTCTTGCCATGGCCGCAACATAGCAACTTGGTGCGGCCACTCAAAGTTGAAACTGTCAGGCGGATGCGCCCGGCTTTTCACTTGCCATTTCGGCCACCGCTTGCCAAGCTCCCCGTCCGTTGGCGCGCGGTTAGCTCAGTGGTAGAGCATTACCTTGACACGGTAGGGGTCGGAGGTTCGAAACCTCCACCGCGCACCATCTTCAATGCGGATTGAATTTTTTTCGACTTCTCTTGAAGCACGGCGTCAAACCGAGATTCAAGCACCTCGTTAATTAGCTCGGATACATTGAGTCCCAGCTGACTCGCAACCTCCAAACGCTTCTGGTTATTCGGCCAAGTCCGGAACGTTGTTGATCGGGTTTTCATAAGCATGGTCTTACAATAATACACATAGAATATTTTCACTGCTGACCAATTGAAAACATGCTCAAAACCATTGGTTTCATTGGCGATTTTCAAATGGATGGACGTTTTTACCCCCACGCTCCGACCCATAGCGTGCAAAAACGCGGAAAAGCCTTTGTTTTGA
>JAJXXW010000013.1 GCA_021780905.1 bacterium | reverse complement strand
TCGAGGGCGCACCGTCCTGGGCATAAAGCTCGTCAAACAACGGCGAAAGCTTTTGCAGCACCACGTCCACACGCCGCTTGATCGTTCGCAACGGATGCTCGGCGGGCACGCATTGGTTGAGGTTGATGACCGTCAGAAAGTCCGGCTGGGCTTGAGGTTTTCCACGCATGGGTTACAGACAAACTTCAACTTCGCTGGTTCAAACTTTTTCAACAAACTGTTAGAGGCTGGATGCCTCAGTCCCAGCGGGACATCCGAAAACGTCTGTGGTCCCTCCGGGACTTTGGTTTACATCGGCCACCAATACCCGCAGTTGAAACTGCGGGCTATTTTCAATTGCCGCTGTGCAGCATAAGGTTTCACGTTCCCCGCCACCGTGTCGGGCAAATTTCGCCTCCAAGTTTTAATTAGGAAAGCAAGAAGGCAGGAACCAGAACTTTCCTGATTTCCTGCCTTCCTAATTTTAATTTTCTGCTTACGCCGGCTGGCTGGCCGCTTCCGTCTTCCACGCCGCGATGCTTTCGATGCGATGGCGGCGTTTGCTGCCGTGCAGTTCAAATTCCACTTCGTCGCCGACCTTGCGGTTGAGCAGCGCCATCGCGACGGGCGTGAGGTAGCTGATGATGCCTTTGTCCGGATCGGAATCCCACGCGCCGAGAATCGTGAAGGTCTCACGCTGGTTGGTTGCGAGGTCGGTGGCCACCACGATGGTGCCCGGCCCGACCACATCGGTCTTGGCGTTGGCAAAATCCTGGCCGCGCGCGCGGTTGAGCGCGACTTCGAGGTCTTCCTTCTGGCGCATGAGAATTTTTTGCATTTCCTTGGCGGCCTTGTATTCGTGGTTCTCGCGCAAATCGCCGTAGCTGCGGGCGATGGCGATTTCCTTGGAGTTCGCCGGAATTTTTTTCTCCACCAGTTCGTGATACTCGGCACGGCGGCGTTCGAGGCTTTCCCACGAAACGAGCAGCGCGGAGTCCTGCTTGGTCTGTTCGCCGCTGACGAGCGACTGCACGGCGGGATGCGCCTTGACGAGCCGCGCGAGCAGCGAACGCTTGTCCATGTCGTCAAACACGGGCGACAGTTTCAGCGCGCGGGTCAAATCCTTGATCACCTCAATGTCCGCCGTGGCGGTCAATTCGGCGATGAGCGCCTGATCTTCGAGGATGAAATCACGTAACCGGTTGGAGCGTTTTTCTTGGAACTGGTCGCGTTCCATCGCGGTGAGCATGGCGCGGAAAACTTCCGGGCCGAGGATGTCCACAAAATCTTCGGTGCGCTCGCGGCCGAACCACAAGAGCAGCTCACTGCTGGCGGTGTGCTGGTTGATGATCTTGGCGAGCGTTTCCTTGAGCAGATTGAGTTTGCCGTCGTGGACGAGGACGCTGGCGATTTCCTTGGCGAGCTTGGCGGAGACAAAATTCATTGCGCCGCGAAACACGTCCACCCAGCGTTCGGGATAGGCGGTCTTGAAGGATTCGAGCGCGCGATGATGTTTGGTGGCGGGAATGGATTCAATCAGCGGACCGAACTTGATGCCTTCCTGGGCCCAAACCTGGGCGACGGTGAGTTCACCGGCCACCGGCGGCAGGCCGGCCGCCTGGCGCAGTTCGTCGCGCGCAAAAATCGCTTCCAGCGCGACCGCCGGCTGCGTGCGCAGATGCGAAGCGATGTCGGGATTCAAGGCGGCGACAACTTCGCTCGCCGCCGCTGTCCGGTCGTTCAAATCGGCAATGGTCTTGGTGACTTCCGCCACGACCGCGATGCGGGCCTTCAAACCTTTCGCCTTGCGAAAATCGGCGAGCAAGCGGTCTTGCAGCGACGTTTCCAGCGCCTGATAAACGACCGGCTCGGTTTTTTTGGTCGGCACGATGAAGTGGCCGTCCTTTTTCATTTCGCGTCTGGCGGTTTCCCACCATTTCTTCCAGTCGTCGGTGATGACGTCCGGCACGAGCACCGACTGGATTTGATCCGGCGTAGCCTTGCCGCCGAAGCTGTTCAAAACAATTTTGATCAGGTCCAGATGATGCGCCGCGAGGTGGCGGACGGCGTCAAGGTCGGTGGCCTTGCGCGCGAGGATGTGATCCTTCGGCACCGGCTTGAGCGATTCGGCGGCGAAGCCCAGATCCATCGGATGGCCGGCCTTGCCGGGAAAATCAATCGTGAACCGCGCGAACACGGTGTCCACGGTTTTGATGCGCCCGAAGCCCCAGCTCCGGTGTGTGCAGCAGCCGGCTTCGGCCAGTTGCGTCAAGGCCGCGACATGCCGGCCCTCGATTTTTCCCGCCGCCGCCAGTTTCTCGAATTCGGATTTCATAAAATATTTGTCTCGCGTCCCGCGCGATGAATCCCTTTATTAAAGTTGGTGAACAGCCAAAATCCAAGACAAATTGCGGCAAGAATTTTGTCGCAGCGCCAAAACCGGGCCGAATTCACGGAAAATCTCCTCGAAACCGCGCTCGCCACCGCGCGCCTTTCGCCTGCCGACCGCGGACTTTGCCACGAACTCGTCTGCGGCGTGGTGCGCTGGCAGGCCCCGCTCGACCGGCTCATCGCGCGCAAGACCACGCCCGGCCGCGAGCCGCGCCCGGCGCTCTTGAATCTGTTGCGCCTCGGCCTCTATCAGATTTTTTGGCTCGACCGCATTCCGCCGCACGCCGCCGTGCACGAAACCGTCGAACAGGCCAAGCGCTCCGGCTACGTCTCACAAGCCGGCTTCATCAACGCCATCCTCCGCGCCTACCTGCGCGAGTTCGCCGAGGTGAAAAAAATTCTCGCCGACATGAAAATCTCCCAGCCCGCGCTCGGCTGGTCGCATCCCGAATGGCTTGTGGAGCGCTGGCGGAAAAATTTCGGCGAGGAAAAAACACGCGCGTTGCTGGAATGGAACAACACGCCGCCGAAAACTTTTGCCCGTGTCAACACACTGAAAACCGACGCCACCAAGCTCGTCGAACGCTGGCGCGAGGAAAATGTGGAATACGCTTTCGTCACACGCGACTGGACCGGCGAAAATCTGGCCTTTGAGTTGCGGTCCCATCCGCCGCTGAACGCACTCGGCAGTTTCCGCGCCGGCTGGTTTTACCTGCAAGACCCCAGCACGCTGCTCGCCCCGGCATGGCTCGGTGCGCAGCCCGGCGAAACGATTTTGGATTTGTGCGCTGCGCCCGGTGGCAAGACCACGTTCATCGCCCAGCAGATGAACCACGCCGGCAAAATCATCGCGCACGACAGCTTTGCCGACCGCTTGAGATTGATCCGCGAAAACTGCGCGCGTCTGGGCGTGACCGGCGCCGAAGTGACGGCAACCTTCAACTTTCAACCTGCAACCTTCGACCGAATCCTGGTGGATGCGCCCTGCTCCAACACCGGAGTCCTGCGCCGCCGCGTGGATTTGCGCTGGCTGATCCAACCGGCTGAAATCGAGCGGCTCCGCGCCACGCAACTCACTTTGCTCCAGCAGGCCGCGACCGTTTTGAAGCCCGGCGGCATTCTGGTTTACAGCACATGCAGTCTGGAGCCGGAGGAAAATTCCGAAGTCGTGAAGGAATTTCTCGCCGTCAATCCGCACTTCAAGCTGGAAACCGAGCGGCGGCTTTTGCCATTTGCCGACAACGTGGACGGCGCGTATGTTGCGCGGCTGAAAAGTTCAACCTGATTTTGATTTATGGAATTGAATCTCGAAACCGACTACGCCGACCGCGCCTACACGATTCTCGCCAGTCTCGTGACACCGCGACCGATCGCGCTCGTGACGACCATCAGCGCCGACGATAAAATCAACGCCGCGCCGTTCAGCTTCTTTAATCTGCTCGGCGCGAATCCGCCCATCTGCGCGTTCGCCCCCGGCGACCGCGAGAACGGCATCCCCAAAGACACCGTGCTCAACGTCCGCGCCACGCATGAATTCGTCGTGAACCTCGTGGATGAAGCCATCGCCGAGGCGATGAATCAATGCGCCGCGTCGCTGCCGTTCGGCGAAAATGAACTGGTGCGCGCCGGCCTGACCGCCGCGCCGTCGTCCATCGTGAAGCCGCCGCGCATTGCCGAAGCGCCGGCAAGTCTGGAGTGTGTCGAGTGGGGCACGCTGCAAATCGGCGGGAATCGCGTGGTGATTGGTTTAATCAAACGACTGCATTTGCGCGAAGAATTGTTCGACGCGGAGAAGCAGCGAATTCACACGGATAAACTTTTCACGATCGGGCGAATGGCGTCACCGCACTGGTATTGCAAGACGACCGAGCGGTTTGAACTGAAACGACCGGATTGAAGGCAGGGCAGAAGTAAAAATTCGGAAGGCTAAGGCTGAAGTAAAAAAAACATTCAGCGGTTGATTTCTGCACTCATCCTTCGCCTGCTGCCTTTCCGTTCACATCCCCATGATCTGATAGCCGCCGTCCACATAGATGACCTGGCCGGTGATGGCCGCCGCGCCGTCGCTGGCGAGGAATGCGCCGGTCGCGCCGAGTTCGTCGGGCAGGCAGGTGCGCTTGAGCGGCGCGTGCGCCTCGTAATGCTTGATCATTTCCATGAAGCCGGAGATACCGCGTGCGGCGAGCGTGTTGACCGGACCGGCGCTGATGCAGTTGACGCGGATTTTTTTCGGGCCGAGATCATAGGCCAGATAGCGCGTGCTGGCTTCGAGCGCGGCCTTGGCCACGCCCATGACATTGTAATGCGGCACGACTTTTTCCGCGCCGTAATAGCTCATCGCCACGATGCTGCCGCCGTCGGTCATCAGCGGCGCGGCTCCGCGCGCCAGCGCGACGAGCGAATACGCGCTCACGTCGTGCGCCACGCTGAACGCTTCGCGGCTGGTGTTCACAAATTCGCCTTCCAGCGCGTCCTTGGGCGCGAACGCGACGGAGTGTAGGAGCAAATTCAGTTTGCCAAATTTTTCCCCGACGGTTTTGAAGACGCTGGCGATGTCCTCGTCCTTCGTCACGTCGCACGGCAGGATGAGCGTGTCCGCGCCGAACGTGCCGGCCAGCTCCTCGACGTTGTCCTTGAGGCGTTCGCCCTGGTAGGTGAACGCGAGTTTGGCCCCCTCGCGCGCCCACGCCTGGGCGATGGCCCACGCGATGGAGCGTTTGTTGGCGACGCCGAATACAATCCCGATTTTTCCTGCAAGCAGCATAATTTTAAGTTTTGAATTTTGAGGTTTTAGTCCTGAAACCTTGCAGAAGTATAATCAAAAATTAAAAACTAAAAACTATTTTTTTCCCAGCCTCGACTCGCTGCCGCCGGCAAATTAGAATGTCAGCAATGGACACAAATGTGATTGCCGACGGCCTGATCCAGTATCTGATGCTGGTGGCGTTGCTGACCTTCCACGAATACGGCCACGCCTGGACCGCGTGGAAATGCGGCGACGACACCGCACGCCTGCAGGGCCGCGTCTCGCTCAACCCGTTCGTCCACATCGATCCCATCGGCACGGTGTTCCTGCCGCTGCTCATGATTTTTCTGCCGGGCGCCGGACGTTTTTTGATTGGCTGGGCCAAGCCCGTGCCGGTCAATCCCTCCAATCTCAATCACCCGCAGCGCGACGACATTCTCGTGACGATGGCCGGACCGGCGATGAATCTGCTGCTCGCCATCGGCCTCATGGCGCTGGCGCGGGTGGGGCTGGCATTTCAATCCGGCCAACTGATTGATTTCTGTGAGCAGGCGGCCAGCTTGAGTCTGATCCTCTGTTTTTTCAATCTCATTCCGGTGCCGCCGCTGGACGGTTCGCATGTCCTGCGCATCGCCACCGGCATGAGCCACGAAACCTACGCCAACTTTGCGCGCTACGGTTTCATCCTCATCATTGTGCTGATCAACATTCCGCCGGTGCGGCAGCTTCTGGGCGCGGTGACTTACGGCACGCTGGGTTTGCTGGCGCATATTTTCGGTCTGGGATAATTTTCATAAAACCTCCCCGCCAAATCCCTGCTGCCGCAGCGCCTCGAACAAGACCAGCGCCACGCAGTTCGATAAATTCAGCGAACGCGATTCCGCGTTGAACATCGGGATTCGCAGCCAGTGCTCGCGATGCTGCTCCAACAATTGTCTCGGCAGGCCCGCCGTCTCGCGGCCGAACACGAGGTAGTCCCCTGGCGAGAATTTTGCCTCGTTGTAATTTTTCCCGCCGCCAGATTCGATGAGCCACAACCGCGCCCTGGCCGGCAGGTTCTCCGCAAAGGCGCTCCAACTTTTCCAGCGGTGCCACTCGACCTGCCGCCAGTAATCCATCCCGGCGCGCTTGAGTTGCGCGTCGTCCAGCTTGAAGCCGAAGGGTTCGATGAGATGCAGTGTCGTGCGCGTGGCCGCGCAGAGCCGCGCCACGTTGCCGGTGTTCGGCGGAATCTCCGGTTCTAGCAGGACGATGTTCAAGGGAAAACCTTTAGCGCCAAGGCGCGGAGAGGCAAAGACGCAAGGAATGAAACAAACATTTCACCCTCCTGTTTCCACTTGGTTTCGCGCCTTGGCGGCCTTGCGTCTTTGCGTTGAATAACAAACCTTCCAAAGCACCAGTCCGTGCGCCGGGGCGCTCATGCCGGCCACGCGGCGGTCGGCCTTGGCCAGCATCCCCGCGACCGCATCTGGCGTGAATTTCCCCAGGCCGACTTGAATCAAGGTGCCGACGATGCCCCGGCACATCCGATACAAAAACCCGTCGCCCTCAATGATGAAGGTGAGCAGCGCGCCGGATTTTTTGAATTCGCAGCGCGACAGATGGCGCACCGTCGTCGTCCGTTTGTAACCGGGATTGGACGCGAACGACTGGAAATCGCGCTCGCCGAGAAACAGCTTCGCCGCCGCGCGCATCGCCGCCAAATCCAGCTTGCGCGGCACGTGCCACGCGGTATGGCGAAGCAGGGGATTCATGCCAACCGAATTCCAGACGAAGTAACGATACTGCTTGCCGGTGGCGTCGAAGCGCGCGTGGAACTTCGCCGGCTTGCGCACCGCCGACTGCACGCGAATGTCGTGCGGCAGCAGCGAATTGATGGCGATGGGGAGCCGGGCGGTCGTCAGCCGCCGCATCTCGGCGGCCGGCACCTCGAAATGCGCGACCATGCCCAGCGCGTGGACGCCCGTATCCGTGCGGCTGGAACTGTGCAGGCGCGGCGCGCTCGGAAACAATTTTGCCAGCGCCTCCTCCACGCGCTGCTGCACGCCCAGGCCGATGCGCTGCCACTGCCAGCCCTGGTAGGCCGTGCCGTCGTAGGCGATGACGAGTTTGAATTTAATTAGCGCGGACATTTTTCAGCTCCAGATGAAACACGATTGGAGCAAATTATTTAGGGGCAGAGTGCGTCACTCCGTGCCCATCGCCCGTTTGCAATTGTTGCCGCCTGCAAAGACCGGCGGGCAGAGGACTGCCACTCATTTTTAAAAAATCTGTGTTGCATCTGTGCCCATCTATATTCAAGTTGTCAAAGCCCGCATAAACAAAGGGTTTCTTGGTGCGATGGACGGCCACTGTCAGTGATTTTGCCAGTATTGGGGCGGGTTGAATCACAATTCGCCACAATCCGGCTATAATCGCTGAAACTCGCCCACTACACCGTAATGGTGTCGCGCCAAAATGTTGCATGATTCGGACCCTGCACATGAAAACGAAATACACCCTGTTCCGGCGCGGCGGAATCTATTATTCCCAAGATTCGGCGTCCGGCCAGCAAAAAAGTCTCCGCACCCGCGACGAGATGGAGGCGCGGAAACTGATAGAAGCCGCCAACGAGGCGCACCGCCAGCCGGTGTTGAACCTGCATCTGGCCCGCGCTTATCTCACGGCCAGCGACCCCGCCTTTGTGGAACGCACCTGGAGCGTGGTCATGGAGCAGATGCAAAGCCGGGGCAAAGAGAGCAGCCGCGAGCGTTACGCCAGCGTGTTCAAGTCGCCATCGTTTGATGGTCTGCGGCGCAAGAAGCTGCTCGAAACCACCGCCGCCGATTTCTTTGCCGTGTTCAAGCAAAACAAGGTCGCGATCAACGAGTTTTTGAAGCGGCTGCACAACTTCGCGTTGCACCTGGGCTGGATTGCCCTGCCGATTGTCGCGCCGTATCTCTGGCCCAAATACGAACCCAAGGACCGGCGCGGCATCACGCGGGACGAACACCAAAGCCTTTTGACCAAGGAGCAAAACGCGGAATGGAAATTGTATCTGGAATTGCTTTGGGAAACCGGCGCGGCGCAGAGTGACGCGGTGAATTTCCAAGCCGAGGACATTGACTGGCAGAGCCGGACAATCTCTTACTTCCGCATGAAAACCGGCTCGCTGGCGCAGTTCGCCATCAGCAAGAAGCTGGAGACGGTTTTGAACCACCTGCCGACGACCGGCGCGTTGTTCCCGCACCTGTCCAAGTTTTCAGCCAACGACCGCGCCAGCCGGTTCCGCCGCCGTTGCCACAAGGCCGGCGTGGCCGGCGTCACCCTGCATTGCTACCGCTACGCGTGGGCCGAACGTGCTAAAACGGTCGGAATGCCCGAACGCTTCGCCCAGGCGGCGCTGGGGCACAACAGCAAGGCGATTCACCGCGCCTACGCCAAGAAGGCGATCATCGTTGCGCCCAGCCTTGAGGATTACGAAATGAAGGCCAAGCCGTTGCCGCCAGCCGTGACGGCTTGAGTGTCCGCCAAAACAAGCAAGCGTTTGAGTCGAAAGGCTCAAACGCTTTTGTGTTTCCGCCACCGCGCGGGTCAATTCCTCGAATTGGCTGGCAAAGAATTTTCGATCTCCGCAACTTGATGCCGCGCGTTTTTCTTGGCCCAATGGGTATAAATGGTGGTGCTGACGCGCACCAGCCAGTTGCGATCCTTGGTGGCTGCCAAAACATCCACCGTGGCGAAATACTTGATGCCATTGGCCGGCGGATTGCCCAGCGGCTTGATCAGCTTCGCGGTGACGAGCGCGGGAATGTCATGCGGCTGGCAGTTAATGACCCAGGCGGCCTGCTCGGCGGTGAGCCGTGCCGGCAACTGCCCCAGCAACTGCAAAAACTGATGCTGGTCCGTCTTCATGCGCCACCCGCCTTTCCAGAATTGTCCGGCGGCGTGACCACGGCGGCCGCGGCTGCAGCCACCAGGCCGCGAAGCTGGCCGTGACGATGAGCAAAGAACCAAATGCCGACGAGCGCAGCGACGCCGGCCAGAATCAACAGCTCATTCCCAACGATCAGCGAGGGCAAGACCATCAACGCCAGACCGCCTACAATGATTGCTACGCTCGTTGTGACGCTGCCCATCAGCAGTTTCAACGGCGGATAGAACAACGTCGCCAATCCAAACAGGAACAGCGCCACACCAACCCACACAATACCTTTGAGGCTGGCCAGCTTCGCGCTCAATTCGCGGGCCGTGTCCTTTTGCGCCGCGCCAAGCTCCGTCTTGGCGCGCGTCTCTTCATGTTCGACCACGGGCATCGGCGCACTCACGACCACGGCTTGCAAGTTTGTCACCATCGCGCCGGCATCATTGGCCGTCACGCGGGCATCTTCGATCCGCGACCCGGCCGGCACGGTGTAAGTTTTCGTGCGAACGGTTTCTTGATCCTGTCGCGACGGTTGCGCGGGATTGTCACCCTGGGTGACAGTTTGCTCGATGCCTTGAGTCGGCTTGTTCAGAGTGGTCGCGCGACCGCCCTTGAGCGGAGCCATCGCGCAGCCGGTGAAAAGCACCGTCGCGACCAGCACGGCGACCACCGCCGCCATTTTGCCCGGACGCATCTTCTCCACTTTTCGGTTGAGCGAGACTGCCAACTCTTTCGCCTTTTCTTCCGTGCAACCGACGCACAGCAGGTTGGGCGATTTACCGGCGTTTGCCACGGACACGCCCCAGGCATAACCTGGCGTCCAGCGCGTCCCGACATTTATGGCTGAGTATTTTTTCATAAATTTAATGGGCGGTGCGACTCGCACCTTCCTGAAATCGCCGCAATTCAAACGCGCAATCTTTCAGCGCCTCGGAGTTGCGGTCAATGCACACGGCCAGCTTCAGCGCCGTCTCATTTTGTTTCTCGATGATCTGCGTGAGCGCGGCATGATGTTCGTCGCGCAGCGCCTTGTGATCCGCAATCACGGCTTGGAGTTGTTGCACCAGCCAGTAAATCACCAGACCACACACGAGCAGCAGCAGGCAAAACGCCGCGAGAAACAGCCAGCGGTCATTCATCCGCGCCGCGTGATCCACGGCTTCAACAAAATCGGTTGCGTTCATATTCATGGTTTTTCTTTGCGTCTTTGCGTCTTTGCGTTAAACCCGCATGAGTTTCACCGCGCCGCTCTTGGCGCTGATTTGCGAACCGTATTTGGCCAGCATGACTTGCGCGACTTGCGACAACACTTGCCGCCGGTCGGTCTTGTCATAACCGGTTTGCGTGGTGCCGACATTCTGATACTTCAAACCTTCACCCGCCGGCATCACCGTGCGATCAGCGATTAAAAGTTCTTTCGCCATCTCACACGTCGCCTGGACAACCGCCTTCGGCACGGTGTCATATTGAACGTAGTCATACGGAATCGGCAGCAGCACCGAGATCGGCACATGGACATTGTCCGGCTCCGGGCACTTCGCGCGCGGCCATTGCAAAGCCTGATTCGCCGTCGTGCGCGTGCCGTTGAACTGAAATTCGGCGTCAATCAGCCGTGACGCCATCACCAGCGCCACAGCCTTTTGATCGTCGCTCGCCGCTGTCCACGCCGTCGCATATAAATGCCCGGCGTGATAGGCGTTGCCATCGGCCACGTCGGCGTAACTGTTGGCATCCACCAGACCGGCGCCGGTTTCCTTGATGAGCGTGAGGGGCATAAAATATTGGCCGGTCCGTGCTACGGACTCGCGAGTTCCAAGCCGTAGCGCGCCAGGATCAAATCGCGGATGGT
>JAJXXW010000076.1 GCA_021780905.1 bacterium | reverse complement strand
GGCGCAATGTTTTGGCGACCAGCGCTGGCCGGAACGGAACTGGCGCGGGCGACGGCGGACAGTGTCCGGGTCAAGTTGTTGAAAGTGGCGGGCAAGTGCGCGTGAGGGTGCACCGGGTCGATGTGCCGTTGAGCCGCGCCTACCCGCTGCCAGCCTTGTTCCGCCGCTGCCAGCAGCGATTCAAACCGCTGGCTCCCGCCAGCGGTTGAGGCCGGCTTTTTTCTGGAAAGCAAAGTCTCCCTGCCGGAGGTGTCGCCAAAAACGGTCGGCGGCGAGCCTTCCGGCGTCACAACGGTCGCTGGGCTTCCCATTTTTCCCCAACCAGCCGGCGGAGACCGCCTCCGCACCGCCTTTTCCCAAAATCAAATACCACTATGAAATATCCGGGTTAGGGCTTGACGCTGTTCAGGAGATTCTGTTTTTGCGGGTCTGGTAGCGAGGTGTTTGCCAGCCATTTCGCGGCGGCGGCGGGATCGATGCGAAGCCAGTCGCTGGCAATGGTCTGGATGGCGTTGTTGCGCTGGTTCGGATTGGTCAGGGCTTCGGCAAACGGCGCGGCGATTTTCGGATACTGCCAGGCGAGATTGTTGACGTAGTTTCGCATAACGCCTTATTTGGCCCGGTCATCCGGCAAGGCGGCCAGCCATTGGCCGGCGGCAGTAGGATCGTTTTGCGCCCACTGTTGGATCACGGAGCCGAGCGCCCGCTGGCGGGTGTCGTCGGTGAAAGCGGTTGCCCAGGCCGACGCCGCCGGCAGATCCGTCGCGTTCAACGGCATCAGCACGGAATTCAAAATCTGATTGCGAAACGGGCTGCGTGGAAGCTGCTTGATCCAGGCAATCGCCGCGCTGGAATCCTGACTGGCCCACACCGCCACCACGATGCCGATGGCCGACTCGCGTTCCTGCCGGTTGCGCGGTCCGGTGAATTTGTCGAGTCGCAATAACCGCGCGGTTTGCTTGACCCGCGCGCGCGCAGCCGCAAGACTTGGCCTACCAACTTATGGCGACCAAAACCATCATCAAACCCGCGCAATCACCGTCGGCCGTCGGCCCTTACAACCACGCCGTGCGCATCGGCGATTTGCTCTTCTGCGCCGGCCAGATTCCGATTGAACCGGCCACCGGCAATCTCGTCGCCGGCGACATCCGGGCGCAGACCGAGCGCGTGCTGCAAAATGTGAAGGCGATTCTCGACGACCAACAGCTCGCCTTCGCCAACGTCGTGAAAAGCACGGTGTTCATGACGAACCTCGGGGACTTTGCCGCGATGAACGAGATTTACGCGAAGTATTTCACCGAAAATTTTCCGGCGCGCTCCACCGTGCAGGTCGCCGCGCTGCCGAAAGGCGCGGTGGTGGAAATCGAAATCATCGCGCATTTTTAAAATGTCCGCCGCCGTATATCTTCTGATCGGCTTCGCCCTCGGCGGTGGCCTGGGCTGGCTCATCGGCTGGTTGATGGGCCGCAGTCGCGGGGTCGCCGCACCGACCGACGCACGGCTGGAAAATGAATTGCGCCAGCAACTCACGCAGCGTGAAACGGAAATTACGCAAATCCGCGAGCAGCTTTCGCAAAGCAAAACTTCGCTTGCGACGGCGCAAGCCAACCAGGCGGCGGCGGAGAAAATTCTTGTCGAGCAAAAATCGTTGCACGAACAAAATTTGCGCGACGCGAAAGCGGCGCAGGAAAAAGCCATCGCCGATTTGCGCGAGGCGTTCAAGGCGATGAGTGCCGACGCGCTGAAACAATCTGCGCCGGAATTTTTGCGCCTCGCCGAAGAACGTCTCGGCAAATTTCAAGAGACGGCCAAAGGGGATTTGGCGCAGCGCCAGGAAGCGATCAAAGGGCTGGTCGAGCCGCTTAAACAGCAGTTGGAAACCTACCAGAAGAATTTGCAACAGAGTTCCGCCGCGCAGTCGAGTGCGCTGGGCGAAGTCAAAAAACATTTGGAAACCCTGGCGCAATCCAACCAGTCGCTTGCGGCGGAGACGCAGCAGTTCCGGCTGGTGCTGCACTCGAATCAGGCGCGCGGCAAATGGGGCGAGGAAACCTTGCGGCGCGTCGTGGAGGCGGCGGGCATGAGCGCGCATTGCGATTTCACCGAACAGACGAGTTCCGGCGAAAACCGGCCCGACCTCGTCGTGAAACTGCCGGGCGACCGTTTCATCATCGTGGACGCAAAGGTGCCGGATTTTGATTTTCTTACCGCGCTGGAATCCGCCGAGCCGGCGAAGCGCGCGGAAGCACTGGCGAAACACGCGGCGAAATTGAAGGCGACGATCAAGGCGCTGGCCGACCGCGATTATCCGCGCCAGTTTCCGAACGCGCTGGATTACGTCGTGCTGTTTGTGCCGGCGGAATCGCTGTTCAGCGCGGCGCTGGAAGGCGACCACGACTTGATTGTGTGGGCGGCGGAGAAAAGAATTTTGCTCGCGACGCCGGCGTCGCTCATCGCGCTGCTGCGTTCGGTGAGCGTGAGCTGGCAGCAGCACGCGCAGACGGAAAACGCGCAGAAGATTGCGGCGGCGGCGCAGGAATTATTTGAACGCGTCGTGACCTTTGCAAAATACATGGACAATGTTCGCGGCGGGCTGGAATCGGCCAACAAAGCATTCAATCAGGCGGTCGGCAGTTACGAGTCGCGCGTAAAACCGGCTGGCGAAAAATTGCAAAAACTTGGCGGTGCCAATGCATCGAAGGAGCTGCCGGAGATTCCGCCGCTGGACGCGACGCTGCGGCTGCCGCCCGCCTGAATCGCGGTTGAGGCTGGATTCTCCGGTGCGATGGGATAAACTGCGGCCATGAATTTAACTGAAGAACAACGCCAGCGCGTGACCGCCTGGATCACCCAGGGCGCAAAGCTGGCGGAGGTCCAAAGCCGCCTCGCCGCCGAATTCGGCGTCAAGCTGACTTACATGGAAGCGCGGTTTCTGGTGGATGATCTGAAGCTGGTGCCCAAGGATCCGGAACCGCCGAAGGTTCCCGTGCCGACGGTTGCGGAGAAAAAGTTGGAAGCCAAACCGGTTCCCGCCGAAGATCCGGCCGGCGAGGAAATCCCCGTGCCGCCCGGCGGCGGAAAAGTTTCCGTGACCGTGGATCAAATCACCCGGCCCGGCGCCATCGTCAGCGGCAAGGTGACTTTTAGCGACGGCCAGCCCGCCGACTGGTATCTGGACCAGGCCGGCCGTCTCGGCGTCGTCCCCAAGCAAACCGGCTACAAACCGACGGCGGCGGATGTGCAGGAATTTCAACTCGCGCTGCAGCAGGAAGTCGCCAAGCTGGGCTTTTGAATTGTGTTCCACGGAACACGGCCAAGCTAAAATTAAAAATTCAAAACTCCCCGGCAAACTGGCACATTAGGCCGCCATGCGTGAAACTTTCCGTGCCCGGGTGGAAGCCCTGGAGACGTTCGTCCTCGAGGTCATCTTCGAGGAACGCCGCGATTGGAAGGCGAACCTCACGCGGGCGCTGCTGTTCGGCAGCTCGAAGATTTTCCAGGTCGCGGTCAAAATCCGCCGCTGGCTCTACAACTTCCGCATTCTCCGCGACAAGACACTGGGCGTGCAGGTCATCGCCATTGGCAACCTCACCGTCGGCGGCACCGGCAAGACGCCGGTCGTGGAAAAATTTGCGCGCGAACTCCGCGACGCCGGCCGCAACGTCGCCATCCTGTCGCGCGGGTATCGTTCCCTGCCCGCGCCGCTGCATGTGCGCGCGCTGAACAAAATTCTGTTCCGCGAGGACCAGACGCCGCCGCGCGTCGTGTCCGACGGCAAATCGCTGCTGCTCGACTCCCAGATGGCCGGCGACGAGCCTTACATGCTCGCGTCCAATCTCAAGGACGTGGTGGTGCTTGTGGACAAGGACCGCGTGAAAAGCGGGCGCTATGCGATTGAAAAGTTCGGCTGCGACACGCTGCTGCTGGACGACGGTTTCCAATACTGGGATTTGCGCGGTCGCCGGCATGACGTCGTTTTGATTGACCGCCAGCAGCCGTTTGGCAACGAGCATCTGCTGCCGCGCGGCACGCTGCGCGAGCCGCCGTCGCACCTGGCGCGCGCCCACACGATCTTCATCACCAAGAGCGACGGCAACACGGCGGCCTTGCGCGAGCGCATCGCCGGGTTGAATGCCACCGCGGCCGTCATCGAGTGCGTCCACCAGCCGCTGTATTTCGAGGATGTTTTCACCGGCGAACGCAAAGGGCTGGAGCTGCTGGCCGGCAAAAAAGTCGCGTCGTTGAGCGGCATTGCCCAGCCGGAGAGTTTTGAGCAAAGTCTCGTCAAGCTCGGCGGCGAACTGGTCTATTCCAAGCGGTTTGCCGACCACCACCGCTTCACCCAGCAGGAAATTCTCAACGCCATCAACCGCGCCAAGAAACGCCAGGCGGACATCATTGTGACCACGCAAAAGGACGCCGTGCGGTTCCCGAAGATTGACCGGCGCGATGTGCCGTTTTACTTCATGCGCGTGGAAATCAAAATCGTCAGCGGCGCGAACGACTTTCAGGACTGCGTCCGCAAAATCTGTTTTCGCTGATGAATGCCGTGATTTATTGGTTCGCGCGCGGCGTCATCGCGGCGATTCAGGCGCTGCCGCTGGGGCTTGTCGCCCGTCTGGGCCGCGCGGGCGGCGGGCTGGCCTTTTTTCTGACCGCGCGTTACCGCCGCGTGACGCTGGACAATTTGACGCAGGCTTTTCCGGAGAAATCCGCCCCGGAAATCCGCGCCATCGCGCAGGAGAATTTCCGGCGCCTCGGCGAAAACTACGCCAGCGCCATCAAGACCGCCGCGATGACGCCCCAGCAAATGCGGCCGCATTTTGAATTTGCCGGCGCGGAAAACATTCTCGCGTTCCAGATCAACTCCGGGCCGCAAAGCCGGGTCGTCGCCATCGGTCATTTTGGCAACTTTGAGCTTTACGCGCGGTTCGGACAGTTCGTGCCGGTGTTCAAATGTGCCGCGACCTACCGTGGTTTGAATCAGCCGGCGCTCAACCGGCTGCTGGTGGATTTGCGCAACCGGTCCGGCACCCGCTTCTACGAGCGGCGCACGGAAGCCGGCGGGCTCCGCGCTGCGATGAGCGACACCGGCCTGCTGCTGGGCCTGCTGGCCGACCAGCACGCCGGGCCGAACGGCTTGCGGCTGCCGTTCTTTGGCCGGGATTGTTCCACGTCCGCCGCGCCTGCGGTGTTTGCGCTGCGCTACGATTGCCCGTTGCACACGGCCATCTGTTATCGCACCCGGCTGGCTCATTGGCGGATCGAGGTGGGCAAAGAAATTCCCACGCGCGTGAACGGCGCGCCGCGCTCCACCGCCGACATTATGCGCGAGGTGAACCGGGAATTTGAACAAGCCATCCGCCGCGACCCGGCCAATTGGTTCTGGGTCCATCGCCGCTGGAAACCGCCGGAGCGCCAGGCCAGAACGAGGGTGGTGGCTGGCGCATCGAAAATGGAGACCCAGCCATGAGCTGCCCGCCGCCCGCCGCCTGCCACCCGCCGCGCCGGATTCTGGTGCGCGGCGTGAACTGGCTGGGCGACGCCGTGATGACCACGCCGGCGCTGCTGCGCCTGCGCGAAGCAATTCCCGCCGCGCACATTGCGCTGCTGACACCGGAAAAAATTCAAGGGCTTTGGCGGCGACACCCGGCGGTGGATGAAATCATTCCGATTTCGGCGGAGGAAAATGTTTTTGCCGTCGGTCAAAAATTGCGCGCAGGCAAGTTTGACATCGCGCTGGTGCTGCCGAATTCGCCGCGCTCGGCATTGGAAGTTTTTCTTGCCCGAATTCCTCGACGTGTCGGCTACGCACGGGCCTGGCGGAACTTTTTTCTAACGCAGACCCTCGCGCCGCGCGCCGGGGCGGTGAAAATGCACAAGCGGACGGTGCCGGAAATCCACGCGCTGGTTTCCGGCAGCTCCAAACTCAAAGATCCAAACTCAAATCTAGAACTGGTCGCGCACCAGATTTACGAGTATCTCCAGCTCGTCGCTGCCCTGGGCGCGAACCTGGAGCCGCTTGCGCCGCAACTGTTTGTTGCGTCGGACGAAGTTGAAGTGGTGGAGAAGAAATTTGGGCTGGAGAACATGGGCCGGCCAGTCTTTGGCCTGAATCCCGGCGCGGAATATGGCCCGGCCAAACGTTGGCCAGTGGAAAAATTCATCGCCGTCGCCAGGGAAATTCAGGCGCAGACTAATTGCGTCTGGCTGATTTTTGGCGGAAAAAATGACGAAGCCATTGCCACGCAAATCCAATCGGCCATCGGCCATCGGCCATCGGCCATCAACCTCGCCGGCCAAACTTCGCTCCGCGAGCTGATGGCTTTGCTCAAGGGCTGCCGCGTGCTGCTGACGAACGATACCGGCCCGATGCACGTCGCCGCCGCGCTCGGCACGCCGGTGGTCGTGCCGTTTGGCAGCACGTCGCCGGAGTTGACCGGGCCGGGGTTGCCTGGCGACCCGCGCCACCAACTGCCGAAATCAAACGCCCCGTGCTCGCCGTGTTTTCTGCGCGAATGCCCGATTGATTTTCGTTGTATGAACGGCATTTCCGTTGAACGCATGGTGGGGGCGGTTTTGACGGCGGCCGGTGGGGCGGTCAGTCCCCTGACCGCCGCTGATTGACACGAAAGCGATCTGATTCGCCATGACGACGCGCAGAGGACTGCGCGCCCTGCCTGAAATGATTGCCGAACTTGCTTGTCGGTTTTGAGGCGATGGCGGCCATATACATTATGAGTGAACAAAAATAGTTTGAAACGATTACCGGTTTGCGGTGTCTTTATATTTATGCGTGGCCAAAAGGGTTTTACTCTCGTCGAACTGCTCGTGGTTATCGCCATCATTGGCATCCTCGCCGCGCTCCTTATGCCGGCTCTAAGCAAGGCCAAGAATCAAGCGGGCAAAGTAACCGACCTCAATAACCTCAAGCAGATCATGGTGGCAGTGCATCTCTACGCCACCGACAACAGCGATGTGTTGCCCTCGGCCAACTGGGATGCGGGTGGCGGCAACCTGCCGGGCTGGCTTTACACCCCCGGCGGCGCGGTCAACTTCGATCCCACCACCGGGCAGCTTTGGCCCATCTTAAAAAGCGCAAAGATTTTTCTCTGCCCCAGCGACAATCCCCAATTGGTGCGCTGGTCGCAAAAAAACCAGCGCGAAATGGCCCGTGACCAGCAGCTCTCCTCCTATGCTATCAATGGCGGGATGATTGGTTACAGTTGGGTTTACGAACACACCCACAAACCGGCCCGGCTGGCGCAGATGCTGCCCGGCGATTGCCTCTTCTGGGAAACGGATGAAACCGAGCCATACTATTTCAACGACGGTGCCAATTATCCGCCCGAAGGCGTGAGCGGACGGCATACGGCGGGCGGAGTGCAGGCGCAAATTGATGGTTCGGTTAGCTACGTCAAGTTGAAGCAGTGGTATGAAGTGGACATGACCAGCACCAACCGCAACCGGCTTTGGTGCAACCCAAATTCTCCGGACGGCCGGTCATCCGACGAATATCCGAATTGAAACCCCATGCGGCGCGCAGCATTTTTCATCACCCTGCTACTACTGGTGGCCGGCGGCATTTGGTGGTGCCAGCGGCCCACGCATCCACCGGTCGTAAAAAGATCCCTCTACGAAAACGACATGGTCGAAAATCTGGTGCGCGGATTGTTGACTGAACTCAAGCCGCCGGTGGAACCGGTTTGTTTTTTGGCGTTTGGCGACGGCACTACATCTCCCAGCCGCGCCTTCACGGCGCGTTTTGCGGGCACGTATCCGGAAGTGCTCGGGTGCGGGTCCGCCGCGATGCCGCCGGGCTGCCAACAATTTGAAACCTCCAGCGGCCGGCCGGGGCTGACCATTCATATCATCCAATTCAAGGAATTCACGCCCGGCACATTTGATGTGTTAGTCAGCTTCTCCAACCTGCCCGATGGAAAAAATCGTTTCACCTATCGCATCACCAAGCTGGGTGGTGAATGGAAAATCCGCCGCCGCAAAGCCGCGTAACCACCGAAAATATTTTCAAAGGTTTGCGGTTTCTGGCAGCGGTGGTATTTTCCCGAGCGCCGGAGGGCCGGCGCACTCCGGGACGCTCCGCGCGGTTTGGGAGCATCAGTCAAAGCGCCAGCGTCGTGGCGGGCGGCAGCCCTCGGCCGCTTTTCCCACCGTGAAACACGCCAAACACACGAACAAAGCACAAACGGCTTTCCCTGTCGGCATCTTTCGCGGTTAATCCGCATTTTCAACCCGTCCCCAGAGTGCCCGGACGGCCGGACAAAATAATTTCAAAAAGTTTGTCGGTTTTGGGCGGGTGCGTCAGTGTAATGGGTAAATGAATCAGGACGACATGACGCTGGTCCGGGAATTTGCCGCCGCCCAATCCGAGGCGGCGTTCACCGCACTGGTCGAACGGCACATCGGGCTGGTCTATTCCGCCGCGCTGCGGCAGACGAACCACGCCCATCTGGCCGAGGAAATCACGCAGGCCGTCTTCATCATCCTCGCCCGCAAAGCGGGCAAATTGAGTCAAAACACCATCTTGCCGGCGTGGCTTTGCCGCACCGCCCTCTACGCGGCGGCGGACGCCTTGAAACAACAGCGTCGCCGACAGGCGCGCGAACAGGAGGCTTACATGCAATCCCACCTCGAAAGTAGCGGCGACGCCTCGTCGCCCGCAGCTGCCGAAACGCTCGCTGCGTGGCAGCAACTCGCCCCGGTGCTGGACGCCGCCATGGCGGCTTTGGGTGAAACCGACCGCGCCGCCGTGGTGCTGCGCTATTTTGAAAACCGCCCGTGGCAGGAAGTGGCCGCGCAGTTGCAACTGACCGAAGACGCCGCGCAAAAGCGCGTGACCCGCGCACTGGACAAACTGCGGAAACTCTTTGCGAAGCGCGGTGTGGCATTGACCGCAACCTTGATTGCCAGTTCGGTGGCGGGAAATTCCGTGCAAGCCGCGCCGGTGGCGTTGGTGAAAATAATTTCTGCCGCCGCAATGGCAAAAGGGGCGGCGGCAGGAGCTTCGACCGTCGCGCTGGTGAAAGGCACGCTTAAGACTTTTACTTGGACGAAATATAAAGCTTTTATTACTTCAGTCACGACCGCGCTTATTGTGGGGACGGTTATCGTCGTATTTCTTTCCAAAAAACCGATTAGCCCCGTCATTCGTGAGCCGTTGACGGATTCGATGAAGTTCATGCTGGAAAGTCCGCCGGGCGGACTAGCTTTGCAGGCGGACGGCAAGATCATTGTCGGCACGACCCTTTTTGGCCGGTTTGTGGATCAGACGAATGGTTCACTTGGCTTCTACACCCGTGGAGCATTCCGGTTGAACCCTGACGGAACTTTGGATCGCACATTCCGCTGTGAGGTTAATCAACCAAGTTCGGCAGCTCAAATGGCTCATGTGGATGTCCTTCCTGATGGCCGATTGTTTTTGTCCGGCTTGTTTGGTTCCGTGAATGGCAAACCACGTCCCAATTATGCGGTGCTTTTGGCTGACGGAACTGTGGATGATTCTTTCCAGCCTTGGCGTGGCGAAACGAATCAACCTTCGCCATTTTTTCTCCCAAATTCTCCTGGCGTTTGGAGACTCACCAGTTATCAAGGCGGGGCGATTCCCGCCACCTGGTTGCCGAACAATTCGGTGGCAATCGTATGCAAATCCATTGAAATCACAAACAACCCCTATGCACCACTGACGGCTTACCGGCTGGATTATTCGGGCAAATGGATCAAGCCGGAGAGCCATTATCTTTCGTCGGCCATTTATCGTCCGTCCGGCCTCATTGATACCCTTGCGCACGTTGGATTTTCGGCCAGGACTAAAATCAATTGGAAGCAAAGCACGCCGGCATCTTGGAGATGCCCTTGGAACCCTTCGGCTAAATCTCCGTTTACACGACCGGTTGAAACAACCCCACTCTCCAGTTTGCCGTTCGAGTGTTGGACTGAACCGCCTTCGGCAGTGGATGCGGCCAAAGTGTTGCGAGCATTGTTTGAGGAAATTCCGATTGAACTGTGCCGGTATGCGGTGCGGCTGCCCGATGGCGGGGCTATTCTTGCCGTGCGGGATCAGGAAAATACCGGCATAACCGCTCCCGGACGATTCATGCGCTTTGACAAAAACTGGCAGCCCGATTTCAGTTTCACCAACCAGTTTGTATTTGATTTGGGAACCTGTCCGTCCATCAAGCGGCAACCGGACGGCAAGTTTCTCATTGCCGGATTTGGGAAGATGAACGGCGAAGATTTCTCCGGCTTGATCCGGCTGCTGCCCGACGGACAAATTGACCGTTCCTTTCATTGTGAAACCGTCAACTCCCGCGATGGCCGCGTCATGGACATGGTGATTCAGCAAGACGGCAAGATTGTCATCTGCGGCTTTTTCTCCAAGGTCAACGGCGTGGACGTGCCGCACATCGCCCGGCTGAATCCCAACGGGTCTTTGGATGCAAACTTCCAGACCGCATTTTTGAGTCAAGAAAAGTTTTATCAGGAGTTCAGCAAAACTCGCCGGGTCGCGGTGGCCAAGCTTTCAAAATCCCCGGTGCCAAATCCGGCAGCCGTTGCGGCCAAAGCAGTTCCCGAAACTGTTTTGATCACCTTGATGAAAATGGAAGCCAGCGGTGCCCTGATCCAATTCACCGGCGCAGCCAATCATCAATATGTTTTGCAGGCCAAAGACTCGCTGGCGGGCACCGATTGGCAAACCGTTGGCACCAATCGCACCACCGGCAGCGGCATCGGCATTTTCCGGGATGCGGGTGCGGACCAATATCCCATGCGGTTTTACCGGGTTGCCACGCCTTGATTTGAAACGCCTTTTGCCAACCCGAAAGACACCACGATGCCGCTCCGACGGAGCTTGGTTTTAATTTCATTCGCGGATGCTCTGTTGAATACATCTATGACTGCATGGTTTGCCTAACGGCGGAGGGTGTAGGCCAACACCTTGAAGGCGGCTTCGGCCAGCAGTTGATTCGGTTTGCGTGAGGTCAGCGTCGAACCC
>JAJXXW010000073.1 GCA_021780905.1 bacterium | reverse complement strand
CGGCGGGCACGCATTGGTTGAGGTTGATCACTGTCAGAAAGTCCGGCTGGGCTTGGGGTTTTCCGCGCATGACTTACAGACAAACTTCAACTTCGCTGGTTCAAACGTTTTTCAACAAACTGCTAGGGGGCTTTTGAAAGAACCACTGGTTTGTGGAATTGATACAATGACTGAAAAGTTGGTCGAAAACATTCCCGACGCAGAAAATGGATTTCGGCTAATTTTTTCAGCAAATCCGTTCCCCGGCTTTTCGGTTGAACTGGAATGGCGTCGGAGTGAGTTTTCTGGGAACTGGTATTGGTTGGAACGATTTCAAATGGAAGGCTGGTTGTGTCCAGCACTAGGGAAATTTTTTGATTCTGCTCCGCGCAAACTTTTTGGGCGAGCGGAACCAAAATGCGTATAAACCGCTTTGCCGTGTCGCAAATGACCGCTGGCAAGTTTTTGAATCAGGATTGACCTCGCTTGTCTTCCAGATTTGAACGTCTCTAGCGCGAAATACGCGGGAACGATTGGCAGGTAAAAAATTATATTTTATTGTGAGGCAGGAACGGTGATGCAAATTTTTGGCGTGAAAACTTCTGTCACCCCCGATAGCCACCCCTCGACGTTAATTTTCAGGATAGTTGTGACCAAGACTGTCCCTGAAACTTTTTGTTTGTTTTGTCATTTTGCAGGGAGTCCACGACTGTCCACGTCAGGAAAATTCGGGAAAAAATTCGGGACTTCTGTGTAAAGGAGCAGCGCTACCACTGCGCCAAGCGCCCGCAACCAAAAAAACGACGGCGGCTACTTTATAAGGCCAAGCTCCATGCCGATCAAGGACAATAGCCTTGCGGCGGTCAATCTCGACCGGCAAAATCCTGAAAATTTAAACCTGCCGAAATGAACCTTTCTCCCGCGCAACTCGCCGCCTGCATTGACCACACGCTGCTCAAGCCCGACGCTTCCGCTGCGCAAATCGAGCAGCTTTGCACCGAGGCGCGCGAACATAAATTTTTCTCCGTCTGTGTCAACGGTTCGTGGGTGGCCGCCGCGCGGCATTTCCTTGAAGGCTCGGACGTGAAGGTTGCCAGTGTCGTCGGCTTCCCGCTTGGCGCGATGAGCAGTGACGTGAAACGCTACGAGACCGAGGTGGCGGTGGACGACGGTGCGCACGAGCTGGACGTGGTGATGAGCATCGCGCGCCTCAAGGTTGGCGATGACCAATATGTTTTCCGCGAACTTTGCGACGTGGTCGAAGCCGCTGACGAACGCACGGTGAAAGTGATTTTGGAAACCGGCCTGCTGACCAACGCGGAAAAAATCCGCGCGTGCCGGCTCGTCGTGGAAAGCGGCGCGCACTTCGTGAAAACCTCCACCGGTTTCGGCACCGGTGGCGCGACGGTGGCCGACGTGCAGCTCCTGCGCGAAACCGTCGGCCCGAAATTTGGCGTGAAAGCCTCCGGCGGCATCCGCGACGCGCAGACCGCGCTGGCGATGATCTCCGCCGGCGCAACGCGGATTGGAACTTCAAACGGAATCGCGATTGTTAACCATTAACCCAACCCGGCGGAGCCAGGTTGGGTGGATCAGCACAGCACTGCGCCGGGGTTCCCCGTTGGATTGGGCTTTTCATGTCAGCAAACCTCTGCTTTTCTGCCAAAAAATATGTGAATTGTCCTCTGTGAAATTGTCCAATCAGCCAAACACAGCGCTGAAACCCACGCCGGTCCAAATGGGACATTCTCAAAGAATGCGTCGAGACAAATCTATCAGCAATCCTTGACACCACAAATAATTGTGTGCTAAAAACGAACAGCCACAATTAGCAGTGGTTTTATGCGTTGCCCCAAATGCGGTTGTCAGGACGACAAGGTCATTGACTCACGCGCCTCCCGTGAAGGCGCGACCATTCGGCGCCGCCGCGAATGCGCCGCCTGCCAGCATCGTTTCACCACTTACGAAGAGGTCGAACACGAAGGCTTGATGGTGTTGAAGCGCGATGGACGGCACGAGGAATTTTCCCGCGAAAAACTTTTGTCCGGCATCCGCAAAGCCTGCCAGAAGCGGCCCGTTTCGCCCAAGGCGATGGAAGATTTGGTGGATCATATTGTTGCCACCGTCACCGTAAAATTTGAAGCGGAAGTTCCCGGCGAATTCATCGGCACCCTGGTCATGGACGGCTTGCGCGAGTTGGATGAGGTCGCCTACGTCCGCTATGCCAGTGTCTATCGACGGTTCGCCGAGGCGACGGATTTTGTGCAGGAAGTCCGCAAACTGGAGGCGGCCAAATGATCGCCCTCCGCTCCGATTGCCTGCTGTTCCAACTGACAAACGGCGAAAGCGTGCCTTGTTCCTCGGCGATGATCAGCGTGGAAATCGTCGGCGGCGCGAACAGCCCGCTGGATCCCGAGTTGCTGCGGCACGCCGCCGCCAGCGTGTTCCATTATTTCAAAGTCGAGCTGGAGCGCGAGACCGTCACCGTCGGCGAATTTTCCCTCGCGCTTGAAAAAGTCCTGCACCACCTCGGCTACACCATTCACACCGGCGGGCCGGACTCAGAAATCCGCGACACCGACCTTGCCCGGCTCATACGCGAGGCCGGCGGCAGCTGGGAATTATTTTTCTTTCCGCGTCTCCGTGACGAACTCCGCGTCCAGCTCCGCCAGTCGCCGCGCATCGTGCGCTTTCGCGGCCTGCGCGGCTGTGTCAAGGAGATAGCCGGCGCGCGGCGCTGGAGCCGTCGCTGCGAGCGGCTCCAGGATCAAATTATCGAATTCCTCCGCCGCTGCCTGGACAGCGAGGCGGAAAAGCCCGGCTGCGCGCTGGTGGTGGAATAAAGGCAGCACGAAGGAGCCAGTTTCAAAGCCTGTCGCTGGATGAGCGCTACAGTTGAGATGGCGGCGATTAAATGATGAAAAGCGTGTTTTCCATCTTATGCCACCGATTGGGTGACGCAGACAAACACACTCCGCCCGCCGCGTCGGGTCTGGGCGCGAATTTCATGGCCGCTTCTTGCCGGCGGCGGGCTGTGCGAGCTTCAACACCGCCGCGCAAACAGCGCGGTGGCCTTCAGCGCCACCAAGCCGAACTTCAAATGACACATGGCCTTGGCCGCGCCCCGCACGCGCACCCAGCGTCCGCCATAGCGTCTCGTCCAATCCCCTAGCGGACGCCAGTCATCGTCCACCACCTCTCGGCTGGCATGCCCCAATACCGGCAGAAAACCTACCTCTGTTCATCATTTCAACAAAATTCTGCGTGGATGGTTTCATAGTCGATCCAAGCACTTTGAATGTATTGCGAAGATTCATTACCCGTTCTCCAAAATGGTAAAACTCTTCAGGTTTTTTCCCATGCCATTTCTAAAAACTGTGTTTCCGCAACCAAAAATAACATCGCATTTGTCCCTATGTGCTTTATCGCATCCTCGGATTGATGGCGTGTTTCTTTTTTTGCTCAATCTCTGCATCCAGACGCTCAATTCTGTTCCCTGATACGTTGCACCATCAACGCAAAAAGCTTGATTTGAATGCGGGGTAATTGTTGCCAATAACTTTCGATGAAAGTTATGATTTCATAAGGCGAATCATCTTTCAATTGTTACAAGGCGATTCCCGCTCAAACCGGCTTTCGATCACTTCCCAGTTCAAGCCCAACCCCAGCAGTTCGTGAAATAGTTTTCTGGCGTCATCCCGCCAGCCCAGCCATCCGCGTTCACAATTCCATAGAAAACAGCGGGGAATCTTTTTTAAGCCGGGAAAGCCGCGGGCTGTTAACGCCTTCGCCCGGCCATGAATTTCTCCACATATTTGCCGAGCAAATCCGCTTCCAAATTCACGGCGTCGCCCACCTGACGCTCGCGCAGCGCCGTTACTTCAAACGTGTGCGGAATAATCCAGATGCGGAAACTTTTTTCCTGCACCGCCGCCACCGTGAGGCTGATACCGTCCACGGTGACCGAACCTTTGAAGACCAGATAGCGCATCACGTCCGCCGGCGCGGCGATGTCGAGGACGTGATCCGTGCCGGCGCACTCCCAGCGGATGATTTCGCCCAGCCCGTCCACATGGCCGCTGACAAAATGGCCGCCCAGTTCGCCGTTCGCCCGGAGCGAGCGCTCCAGATTCACAAGCGATCCGATTTTGCCAAATTGAAAATTGGTGCGGCGCCAGCTTTCCTGCAGTAGATCAAATTGGATGTGCTTGAACTTTCCGCGCGGGATGATTTTTACGGCGGTGAGACAGCAACCATTGACCGCCACGCTGTCGCCGACCTTCACGCGGCACCCGCAAATCTTCGCGCGCACGGTCAGCTCGATAGATTTGGCCGTCGGCGTGATTTTTTCAATCACGCCCGCTTCTTCGACAATGCCGGTGAACATAGGAAAATCATCTTAACGCCAGTCCGGAAGCCCGTCGAGCCGCGTTTAATCCACGCGCGCCGTCAGCAATAAATCTTCGCCCAGTCGCCGCCAGGCCACGTCGCGCAGCGTGAGAACTTCCGCCAGACTTTTCACGCCCTCGCCCGCCATTGCCTTTTTGGCGTCGCGCCCGCCGAGGATTTTCGGTGCGTAAAAAAACGCCACGCGCTGGGCGTCGCCGCCGAGTAAAAACGAGGCGTTCACTTCGCCGCCGCCCTCCACGAGCAGGTTCGTCAAGTTTTCCGCGCCGAGATTCTTGAGCAACCAGCGCAGATCGATGGCCGCCGGCCGCCGGCCGCTGGCCGATTTTTTCAGTGGCGCAATCAGCACGTTCACCCGTTGCGCCAAAGCCGCGACGCGCCGCTTTGGTGCGCCTTTGCCAACCACGATTGTGGTCAGTTTTCCAAATTTGTCGGTCACGACTTTGGCCGTCAGCGGCGTTCGTGCTCGCGAATCCAAAACGATCCGACGCAACCGCGGACCGTGGACTGTGGACTGTGAACTTTGGACCAAGCGCGCCGTCAGGCTTGGGTCATCCGCCAGAATCGTGTTCACGCCGACCAGGATGGCGTCGCTGCCCCGACGCAATTTCATGCCGTGCGCCCGCGCTTTTTCGCCGGTGATCCATTTGGATTCGCCGCCGGCCGTGGCGATTTTTCCATCCAGCGTCATCGCCGCCTTGACGGTGACGAACGGCGTGCGGTGGACAATCCAATGGTTGAAGGCTTCATTTAAAATCGCGCACTCGTCGCGCAAAACGCCGTGAACAACCTGGATTCCCGCCCGCCGCAAAATCTTGAACCCCTTGCCCGCGTGCTGGGGATTGGGGTCGGTGGCTCCGACGACAACTTTTTTAATGCCCGCCGCCATGATGGCTTCGGTGCAGGGCGGTGTGCGACCGTGGGTGCAGCAGGGTTCGAGCGTGACGTAAAGCGTCGCGCCACGCGGCGCATGGCCGCGTCGCTGCGCGTCACGGAGCGCCGCAATTTCTGCGTGCGGTCCGCCCGCCTGCCGGTGCCAGCCGCGCCCGATGATTTTTCCACCCTTGACCAGCACTGCGCCGACCATCGGGTTCGGCGAAGCGGTGTCATAGCCGCGCTGCGCCAACCGCAGGGCGAGGCGAATAAAAGCGGCGTCATTCATCGGTGGGGCCGACGGTTTCAGAGTTTTCCCTTGGTGCTGGGCAACTGACCGGCGATGCGCGAGTCGTGCCGGCGCGCGGCGTCCACCGCGCGCGCAAACGCCTTGAACAGCGACTCGACGATGTGGTGCGGCTCGTCGCCGTAAAGCAGTTCCAGATGCAGGTTGCACCGCGCCTCGTTGGCGAAGCCCTGGAAAAATTCGCGCGCGAGGCCGAAGCGGAACGCGCTGGACGGGTCCTGGGTTTTCTCGGCTTCGGAAATTTTCTTTTGCGCAAACCGGTTCAATCCGCGCCAGACCAAAAACGGCCGGCCGCTGAAATCCACGACGCAACGGGCGAGACATTCGTCCATGGGCACATAGGCCTCGCCGGTGAAGGGATTTTTCGGATGAAAGCCGTGGCCATAACGGCGGATGCCGCGTTTGTCGCCGAGCGCGGCGGCGACGGCCTGGCCGAGCGCGAGGCCGCAATCCTCAACGGTATGGTGCGCATCCACGGCAAGGTCGCCATCGCAGCGCAGTTCCAAATCCACGGTGGCGTGCTTGGCGAAGAGCGTGAGCATGTGGTCGAAAAAAGGGATGCCCGTTTTGATTTTTGATTTCCCCTTGCCGTCGAGGTTGAGGCGGAGGGAAATCTGCGTTTCCAACGTGTGCCGTCTGATTTGGGCCGTGCGCGTTTTCATCCTGTAAATTAAACCAGAGCGGCGGCGGAAAGACCAAGCGGAATTGCGCGTCAGTAAAGTTTCGCCGGCGCGACGGGGATGAGCGCGGCCAGTTTTTTCCGGACGGCGTCAATGCGCTGCTGCAGGGCGGCCGGCGCGGCCGACACTTTTTGCGCGGCCTCATACCAGTTGAGCGCCTGCGGCCAATTGCCGGCGGCCTCCTCCAGCTTGGCGAGGTGGGTCGTGATCTGCTCGAAGATGAGGCGGTTTTCCTTTTGTTCGTCCGGAGCCAGCTTGAGCCATTGGCGGACGGCGGCTTCCCAGACATTCCGCGCGCGGTTGGTGTCGTGGTCGCTTTCATCATAGAGCCGGCCCAGTTCGAACAGGATGTCGTAGCTGTCGGGATTGTTGCGCAGGCCTTCGAGCAATACCTGGTTGGCCTCGGCGACCTTGTGCATCCGCTCGCGCAGCCAGAAGGCGGTGACGGTGTAGGTTTGGACGTTGTCAGGGTCGAGCTTGGCAGAAAGTTTCAACCACGGCAGAATTTCCCGCACATTGTCGCTGGTGCTCAAATCCTCATCCGCGCCACCTTCATCCAGGTGCGTGTGCCGGTTGGGAATGAAATGGCGGCCGAACGCATCCAGCCAGTCGCGCGGGGCGCCGAGGAAACTTTCATCTTCGCCGCCCTGGTTGTGGCTGGAGACGGCCCCGGTGTCTTCGGCGACATGCGGCGTCTGGAAATTGGCGTTGTTGTCGAAAATCGTCGGGTAATAGCCGCTGTGATAATACTCATCGGCCTTGACGAAAAAACTGTTCGCAAACATTTTGCTGCTGTCGCCGAGCAGCAGGCTGAAAAACGCCTGCGATTGGTGGCGGCGGCTTTCATACGCCGCAAAGCGCGGCAGCAATCCGGCGGCCAGCCCGAAACACAAGACCAGCAGCGCGAGCAGCAGCAGAAAAAATGGGCGCGGCGAGGGCATCGTTCAATTCACCGGCTTGCGGCGGAAAACGAGACAGGCGGCAACCAGAAAGGCCGTGGCGTAAAACAACAGATAGGCCGCGTCGAGGGCGATGAATTTCCACCCGATGAGCGGCCAGTCATGGACGATCAGGTTGCGCATCTCAAACGGGATTTCCAGGTGCGGCACGGCAAAATAAAACGCGTAAATGAGGGAGCGCAACGGTTCGGCCCGCGCCAGGGCGACGGCGTCAAGGTAGCGGCCGACCGTCAGGATGGTCGCGACGATGACAAAGCAGATCGTGGAGTTGGACGACGGCGCGGCGAACACGAGCGAGCCGAGCAGCGCCAGCGCAACCACGACGCCCAGCGCGAGCCAGTGCAACAGCGCGGCCTGAAAATAGTTTGCCACCGGCCAGGCGTGTTCGCGGCTGGCGGCCAGCGCGCCGAAGAAGACGTAAAAGCAGACCAAAACCAGGCCGCAGGCCAGCCAGCAGCCGAGAAATTTCCCGAAGATCAACTGGGTCCGCGACAGCGGCTTGGCGAGCAGGGGCAGCAGCGTCCGCTGTTCGCGCTCCGCCGGGATCTGCCGGGCGGTCGTGGTGATGGCGATGACGAGCGACGAAATCCAGATCAGCAGCAGGCACAGTTCCTTGAGGTAGCGGACAATGTGCTGGTCGTTGAAAATGTTGACGGAGGCCATGATCAGGCAGACCAGCACGGTCAGGATGAACAGGACGTAAAAGTCCTTCCGGAGATACAATTCCTTGATGACGATGCCGGCGACGGCGAAAATATTTCTCATGGCGCGGTTGAGGTTTGAAAGCCGATGATGTCCAGAAACGCCTTTTCCAGGCTCGCGTGCCGGCCGGTGATTTCATTGACGCGCCCGACGGCCTTGAGTTCGCCCTGATGGATGATGGCGACACGGTCGCAAACGGTCTCGACTTCGCCAAGTTCGTGCGACGAGAAGAAAACGGTTTTGCCCTGCTCCTTCAGCCGCTGGATGATTTCGCGGACTTTCATGCGGCCGAGCGGGTCGAGGCCGCTGGTCGGCTCGTCGAGGATGAGCAGGTCGGGATTGTTGATGAGCGCCTGCGCGAGGCCGACGCGCTGCTGCATGCCTTTGGAGTAGGATTTGATCGGGCGCTTCGCGGCGTGTTCGAGTTCGACCAATTTCAAAAGTTCGGCGATGCGCTTGTCCGTTTCGCCTCGCGCCAGGCCAAAAATTTTTGCGTAAAACCGGAGCAGCTCCTCGGCGCTGAGAAATTTGTAATAGTAAGTCAGTTCGGGCAGATAGCCAATGCGCTGGCGGGCGATGGGCTGGCGGACATCAATGCCGAAGAGGCTGGCCGCGCCGCTGGTGGGCGGCACAAACCCGAGCAGGACGTTTATCGTGGTGGTCTTGCCGGCGCCGTTCGGGCCGAGAAAGCCAAAGACCTCGCCGGCGTGGACTTCGAGGTCCAATCCGTGCAAGGCCACCTTGGTGGCCTGGCGCATTTCGCGGTTGCGAAATTCGACCCGCAACTTTTGCGTTTTCAGAATGGCACTCATGAGGCTCGTGTATTCGGCTCGTCGCCGGAACAATAAATTTCCGAACGACCCGTTGGGCACATTAAAAAAGGCCGGCTGTGACCGCAACTAAATTCACGGCGCGTGGAAGGATTGCCGCCACGGTTCCTGCTTCCGGTAAAGCTCCAGCCGCTGTTCCATGCCGGCCAGATCGTCATTCTGACCGCGGCTGCGCGCCAGCTCGACCGCCTGTTGTTGGGTGCGCACGGCGAGGTCAAATTGGCCGGCCGCCGCCGCCGCCATGGCCTGGGTGTCCAGCACCGCCGGCGGCGGGTTGCCGGCCAGGCGGGCGGCTTGGGCCGCATAAGCCAGCGCCTGCGTGCCGTTGCGAACCTGCGGATCGTCGCTCGCCGCCAGCACGCGCGCGGTGTAGATCAGCATCGGGAAATTGTCGGGGTCCAGTTGCAGCGCCCGGTTCAACGCCTCGACCGCCGCGCGGCCCTGACCTTGGCGGAGCAGCAGCCGGCCTTTCTGAAAATAGGCGGGCGCATAATTGGTGTCGCAGCGCAGCGCCTCGTCAAACTGGTGTCCGGCCTCGTCCAGTCGTCCCAGCTCCGCGAGGATGATGCCGAGGCCGTCATGTTGCGCCGGGGAACGGGGTTTCAACTGCAGTGCCGCCTGACTGTATTCCAGCGCGGCGGCGGGTTTCCCCTCGTCACTCAAGATGCGGGCGATGTTGTTGTAGGCTTCTTCCCGCGCGGGATCCAGCCGCAGCACCTCATGGTATTCGGCGAGGGCTTCCACCAACCGGTTCTGGTCTTGATACGCCGCTCCCAGATTAAGATGGGCCAGGGCATTGTCGCGGGTCACGGCCAGGGCGTGGGTAAAAACCGTCTCGCTGTCGCGCCAACAAGCCAGTTGCCGTTCCGTCATGAGCAGACACCAGGCCAGCACCACGCCGGCCAGCCAGCCAAGGACGCGCGGCGAAATACGATTCGCTGCGGCCAAATCGTTGATCAAAAAAGTGGCGGCCAGAAAAATTCCGATGAGCGGAAAATAAGTGTAACGGTCGGCCATGGCCTGGTCGCCCACCTGCACCAGCCCGATGACCGGCACCAGCGTGCCCAGATACCAGAGCCAACCCACCAGCAAATACGGCCGTCGTTCGCGTTCCCTCCAGGCGAAAATCGAAATGGTCAGCAAAACGGTTGCCGCCAGAGCGACGTGCCAGACGGGAATCTGTCCGGGCAGCGGATAAAAAATCGCCAGGCGCGCCGGCCAGACGGTTTGCCACAGGTATCCGGCGTAAGCGGCCACCATGTTTTCCAGCCGCAATCCCAGCGGCACCCGCTGGAGCGGCACCATCGCCTCGTCCCGCTGCGCGAAAATGGTGATGACACAGGCGGCGGCGGTCAGCAGGAAGAACGGCCATTTCTCAAACAACAGAAAGCTGATGGTTGAAAATGGCGAACCGGCGGCGGATGGCGGCGGCGCGGCGTTTTCAGGATTTGAAATTTGAAATTTGAAATTTGAAATTCTTTGCAGCGGCCAGAAATCCAGCAGCAGCAGGACGAACGGCAATGTCACCAGCATTGGCTTGGCCATCAGCCCGAGCGCAAAGGCCGTCAGACTGGCGGCGAAAAACTTTTTTGATTTGGAATTCCCAGCGTTGACGGCGGCGACATGGCGCGCATACGCCAGCAGCGACAGGAACGCAAAGAACGTGCTCAAGACATCCTTGCGTTCCGACACCCAGGCCACGGATTCCACGTGGAGCGGATGCCAGGCGAACAGCGCGGCGATGAAAACCGCCGGCCCCACGGCGCTGGTCAGCCGGAGCACCAACACGAAGAGCAGAACGGCATTGGCGGCGTGCAGGAGCACGCTGGTCAGATGATGGCCGCCCGCGTTCAGCCGGAACAGCTCGCAATCCGCCATGTGCGACAGCAGGGTTAGCGGATGCCAGTTGGAGATGTGGACCCTGCCGAACGCCCAGCCGACGCCATTCCAGGTCAGGCCGTCCTGGACCACCGGGTTTTGCGTGACGTATAAATCGTCATCGTAATTGATGAATCCGTGGCGTGTGGCCGGCAAATAGAGCAGGACCGTGACCAGAGCGAGCACCAGCGCAAGGATGCGGGGACGAAACATCGCTGGTGTTTAAGAAATTTTACGCTGGTGTGAAAGCAAAAACCCCGGGGCCGAAGCCCCGGGGCTGAATTCAAAATTCCCGGCTTACTGGAGCGCGTGCGGCGGCGTGAGCGTGCTCAGCGTGCAGGTCGGATTGGAGCCGACTGTGGGATCGGCATAGGTGCCGCCCGCGGGACACGGCGGAATGCTGCCGTTCGAGTTCA
>JAJXXW010000023.1 GCA_021780905.1 bacterium | reverse complement strand
GATCTGCCGGGGAAATGATTTGCATGGCCCAAGAAATCGGTCAACGCCTGAAGATCATTGTCGGGGCTGGATCATCGTCTGGCAGTTTCATTTGATTCTTAAAATCCAAATAGTTTCAAGAATCAGACAAATTCCCCGCCTTCAGCGAATGAACGAATGAACATAGAAACACCCAGCTTGTCGGAAAAACCGATCGCAGTTGCAAGACCAGAAAGCAGTCCAGGCTGGTTCTCCGATATTTTGGTGCTCGTGAAACTGCGGGTGAACATTCTCGTGGTGGCGACTGCTTTCGTCGGGTTTGCCTTGCACGCCAGCATTCTTTCAAACTGGCTGCTTTTGCTGCACACGTTAATTGGCACCGGCTTGGTGGCCGGAGGCGCTGCTGCGGCGAATCAAACGCTGGAGCGGCGCTTTGATCGGGACATGGTCCGCACACAAAATCGTCCCCTGGCGGCTGGAAGATTTTCCCGCCGAACGGGCATTTTCGTAAGCGGGATATTCCTGGCGACGGGTTGTTTGTGGTTGGAAGCAGCGGTAAATCTTCGAGCCATGCTGCTGGCCTTGTTGACATTCCTGATTTATGCGTTCGCCTACACCCCATTGAAGCGGTTCACCTCCGCCTGTATTCTGGTCGGGGCCGTAGCCGGAGCTTTACCAGTGCTCATTGGGTGGACGGCAACCGGCGCTGATTTCGGCACTTGGGCGGCTGTCGCCTTCGGGGTTTTATTTCTTTGGCAGATTCCACATTTTCTGGCGATTGCGTGGTGGGGCCGGTCGGATTACACGCGCGCGGGCTATCACGTTCTGCCTTTTGATGACCAACGCGGCTATTGGACCGCCGGTTCAGCATTGGTTTATGCAGCGGCCACGGTGGCAGTTTCGTTCGTGCCGGTCTGGTTGCACCAGGTCACCGGTTGGTATTGGCCCGGTGCGCTGATTCTGGGAATCCTATTCCTGGTTGCATCAATCCGGTTCCTGACAATACGTAGCCAAACCACCGCCCGTGCTTTATTTTTCATTTCGCTCGCTTATCTTCCGGGCCTGTATCTGTTAATGTTGCTGTGCCGCATCAACGGCTAGCAGCCCGTTTAAAAAGTAATTTGGACGATTGAACGAGAGTAAGGATGAAGCGTCTGATTTTCATGGCCCTTGGAAAACGCAAACCCACACAGGACGAACTGTTCATCCCCACCGCCAAACTGGCCACCGGTCCCGGGCATCCGTTCTACAGCAAAGTCAACGAGGTGCTCGTTGAAGCCGGCTTCGATGTCTTTGTCGAGCGGCTCTGTGCCAAATACTATAAGGATGGCGGTCGTCCCGGTATTCCGCCGGGGATTTATTTCCGGATGCTCTTTATCGGCTACTTTGAAGGTTTGGACAGCCAGCGCGGCATTGCCTGGCGTTGTGCGGACAGCTTGGGGCTGCGGAGCTTTTTGGGCATTGCGATTACGGAGGCGACGCCCGTGCATGCGTCCATGACGATCATCCGGCAACGCCTGCCGGAGTCGGTCTTCGACAAAGTCTTTGTCTTCGTGCTGAGTTTGCTCGAACAGAAAGGACTGTTGCGCGGGAAGGCCGTGGCGATTGACGCGACGACCTTGGAGGCCAATGCGGCGATGAAGAGCATCGTGCGCAAGGACAGCGGCGAGGATTGGAAACAATATTTACAGGGACTGGCCAAAGCGGAGGGAATCGAGAACCCCACCGAAACGGACCTGCGCCGGTTGGATCGCGCCCGCAAGGACAAGAAAGTCTCCAACGAACAGTGGGAAAGCCCGACGGATCCGGACAGCCGGATTGCGAAAATGAAAGATGGACGCACGCATCTGGCTTACAAGGCCGAACACGCGGTGGATCTGGTGAGCGAAACCATTGTGGCGGCGACCGTCACCTTTGCCGACAAATCCGATCCGCGAAGTGCGCCCGTGACGCTGAGTTTGGCCGAAGCCAATCTGGTGCTGGCGGGCAGTGCCACCCAGATCGCGGAGACGGTGATGGACAAAGGTTATCACGACAACGGATTGCTGGCGGCGTTGGCCGAGCGGGGCGTGCGGACTTATATCCCCGAACGCCGACAGAAAATCCGCCGTTGGACGGACAAGCCGGCGGCACAGGCAGCGGCGTTTCGGGCCAACCGTCAGCGGGTGCGCGGGGACAAAGGCCGCCGGTTGAATCGTTGGCGCAGTGAACGGTGCGAACGGACGTTTGCTCATGTGTGCGAGACCGGCGGTGGGCGACGAGCCTGGTTGCACGGTCAGACGAACGTGAGCAAAACCCACACGCTCAAATGCGCGGCCTATAATCTGGGCCTGCTGCTCCGCAAAGTTTGGGGTTACTGCAAGCCGCGCAATGCGAAAGCGGGGGCGGCGGGCGGGTTTTTCGCGTCTTTGGTTCTGCTGGCGCTGGTGGCGACCGGAGTTTGCCGGAGCGATGATCCGACCGGAGCTTGGTGGCTGGGTGAATATGGACTGTTGCTGGCTGCGGCCACGGCTGCTATCTGTATCGGATACTTCATCCGCTTTCAGAAAAAAGGCCATTTTTTAACGGGCCGCTAGCCGCGGTTTTTAATGCTTGGCGGAAGCTGCGGTCGCTGCGGCGGCAAGGTGGTTATTCTTACCCATTCTCGTTCCATCCGTTGCCAATGAACCCGCTTCAAACCCGCCGCCCAGCGCCTTGATCAGATGCACGGTGGAGACCAGTTGCAGCGCGTGAATTTCAATGGCCTTCGACTGGGTCTCTAGCTGGGTTCTTTCTGAATCCAGGACGTCCAAATAATTGATCAGTCCGCGCTTGTATCGTTCGCGCGACACATTGGCGGAGCGATTGGCGGCCTCCACCGCGTCGGTTTCGGAAACCACCTGCTGGCCATAGCTGTCGAGGTCCACCAGGGCATCAGAGACATCTTTGAACGCCATCAAAACCTGCTGGCGATAGCTGGCGCAGGTGGCCCGATAATTCGCCCGCGCTTCTTTCAACCCGGCTTTCAGGCGGCCACCGTTGAAAATGGGCAGTGCCGCTGATGGTCCGATTTGAAATAACTGGCTTTCCCAATTCAACAGATTGCCGGCGTTGAAGGAAGAATAACCGGCCCCGCCGGTCAGCGTGATGGCTGGGAAAAAAGCGGCTTTGGCCACGCCGATTTGCGCATTGGCCGCCGCCATTTTACGCTCGGCTTCGGCCACATCGGGGCGGCGCTCCAGCAATGCCGACGGCAAACCGACCGGAATGGCCGGCAACAATTCGTCCAGCGTTCCCGGCTTGATTTGGAAGGTCGCGGCGGGTTGGCCGCACAATAATGCCAGCGCATTTTGCAGGTCATCGCGCTGACGTTGCGTCTCAGTCACGAGCGTTTTGGTCTTTGCCAGTTGCGTGCGCGCCAAATCCAAATCGAGTTCCGAAGCCAGGCCCGTATGATAGCGTTCGGCGGTGATCTGGACGGAATTTTGCCGTAATGCCAAGGTCTCGTTCAACAAGGTGATTTGTGCATCAAGCTCGCGCAGCAGAAAATAATTCACGGCCACATCGCCGTGCAACGTCAGCAGCACGTTGTAATAATCGGCGACATTTCCTTCGGCTTGGGCTTGGGCCGATTGAAACGACCGGCGAATTTTGCCCCACAAATCCACTTCATAACTCAAGTCCAACGGGATGGTGTAAGCCGTCGCGGTCAATTCGGAAGGCACATGGTTCAACTGCGTGTGAAAACTATTGATCGAAGGATCGAACGATAGTTGCGGGGAAAAAGGGGATTCGGAAATGCGGGCGACGGCGCGCGATTGATCCACGTGCGCGACCGCAACTTGCAGCAATTGGTTGGTGCCGGTCGCCTGCGTTTCGAGTTGGTCAAGCACCGGGTCTTGGAATAATTCCCACCAATTACTTTTGATCGCTGCATCACTCGGCTGCGCCAGTTTCCAGCCCCAATCCGGCGGTGCGGCGACCTGCGGTTTATTATAGTCGGGACCGACTACGCAACCCGTCAGCAACAGCGCCAGCAGAACAATGAATGAAAGTCTCCCCGACCACGCACAGATAACAATTTTTAACTGCGAAGGCGTTTTCATTTTTCCTTGGTGGATTGGACCACAATGGAACAGGTCATGCCGGCGGCCAACGTGATGCCTTTTGGAACGGAATCAATGTGGATGCGCACGGGCATTCGTTGCGCGAGCCGCACCCAGTAAAATACCGGGTTCACATTGGCGAGCCCCTGCGCGTCGGTCGCGCCATTCACATCGGCAATGCCGTGGCTGATGCTTTCGACGTGGCCGGAAAGGGTCGGCGTAACCCCCATCAATTCGATGACGGCGTGATCGCCCACGTGGATGCGCGGGATTTTTGTTTCCTCGAAATAACCGGAAACCCAGAACGAATCGCTGTCAATGATCGTGAGCTTGGGCTGGCCCACGACCGCGTAATCGCCGATGCGCAAACGCAAATTGTCCACGTAGCCATTGACCGGCGAGCGGACGGTGGTCCGTTCCAGATTTAATTTTGCGAGATCGCATTGCGCCTTGGCTTCCTGACAGGCCGCCGCCGCCACGGACGCGGAGCTTTCGGCGGTCTGCTGTTCTTCTTTGGAAATGGCTTCGGCGCTCATTTCACTGCGGCGCTTGGCCAGCTCGTCGCGGATCAACATGTCCTGCCGCCGGCTTTCGAGCGCGGCCTCGGCCTTGGCCAGATCGAGGCGGAATTCCGTCGGGTCCACGACAAACAACACGTCGCCTTTGTGGACGAATTGGTTTTCCGCCACGTCCAGTTCGGTGACCTTGCCAAAGACTTCGGCAGCCACGGTGACTGTTTCCGCGCGCACCCGGCCATCGCGTGTCCATGGCGAAAGCATGTAATAGCGCCACAACGCCCAGCCCAGGAGGACGGCGAGCAGCACGGCAAAGGCGGTGTTGGCAAAGCGCCGCAGCCAGCGTTCATCCAAATGAATGTTCCGTTTTTCCATCATAAAATAAAATTCACCAGCGCCAGCAGAATGACGAACAAGGCCAGTTCAAACACCGGCCGGTTCCAAACCCAGCGTTGCAGATTAATCCGGTCCCAAAGCCGGTGCAGCGGCACGTAAAGAATCCCGGTGATCAGCAGTCCGAGAAAAAATGGCGGAAGAAAAATGCCGCAGAAATCCAGTTCTTTATACATGGGTTGCCTTTGATCAATCGGCGTAAAAACGCGTGGTGGTTTCCAGCAGCATCGTCATCTCCCACATTTCCGCCAGCGCGCCGACGGTGTTAGCGGAAACCTTTTCGCTGGTTCCAATGACTTCCTGAAATTGAATACAGGCGGAACGGATGAACAAAGCCACGACGCCGGGATGGCGGGAGATTTCCCGAAATTCATGGAGCACGTCGCCCACGACCGTAGCCGCGTCCGTCGTCATTTCGCCCGCCTTGATGCGTTCGCTTAACCGCCGCAACCGCAATCCGAGTTGCAGGCTGATCAGCATTTCGTTTTCAGCCTCGAGCACTTCCGGTGTTCCAGACTGGCTGCCCGCCGAGCGATGCAGCAGCCGGAGCCGGTCAAACATGCGGCTCGTCCAGCTTTGATCCGCCAACACACCGCTCGCATGACCAATCCGCGCGAGGTCGCTGCGCACGGCGTGCAGCAACCAAAATTGCCGCGCCTTGGCATCCAGCGACGGCACGGCATGAAACGCAAAAAACCCGCAGGCGGCGGCAACCAAGAACGCGATCCCGTTGTTCAGAAAGGCGACGATGTCGTAATTCATCTGGTTGGCGAGATTGGTCAGGCCGTAAAAAATCAGCATGGAAACCACCGCGCCGCCGATCAGGCGCGGATGCCGGTAAGCATACGCCGCCGGCAACAAAAACAGTCCCAGCATCAACGCCATAAACAAAAACCCTTCATTCTTTTGCAGCAGGTAAAAAGCTTCAACGTAGGCCGCGATGGCGCAAAAGATGGCGCTTTTAATAAAAGGAAAGCCCATCAGCGGCGCGTAATCCACGAGTGACAACAGCGAACAGACGATGCCGATGAAAAGCACGAATTGCGAACCGGACGGCCATTGCGTCAAGAACCAGAGAAGGCCGGCCAAATTGATTGTCAGAAACATGCGCCAGCCATAAATAAACGCGCTGCGATAATCCTGGTGCTCGGCCAAGTGCGTGGCGCGTCGTGCCGTCCACGGCCCAAACAATCCCGCCCAGTCTTGAACCGCGCCGACAAACTCTTCGAGAATTTCATCCAAACGGTCCAATAAGAACCGGTTGGAAATCACCGCCCGGGCGTCCGGCCCAAAATTAATTTCGCGCGCGGTGGTGATTTCGGTTCGCAGGCGTTTGATGTCTTCTTCGAGGTTGGTTGCCAGATTTTTGGCCGCTTCTTCGGAAATCGCCCCGGCAAAAGTCACGAACAGCATTTTGGCGTTGGTTTGGAACATTTTCACCTCCGGTGCCGGACTCACCTGATGCGGACGGGAAAGATGCACCTCAATGGCTTGTGTTTTCGCGAGCAAGTCAAATAACGTGGCAACCAAACTGCGCACCTGCGGCGCGCGCATCCGCGAATCGGCAGATTCTGCCGTGGTGATGTCCAAGGTATGCTCCAGCGTGGACAGGCGATCCACCATGCGCCGCCAGGCGAAATGCTGCGGCGTGGTTAAATCCGGGTTAAGCGCCTTCGCCGCCTGCAACAGCGTGGCTTTCAGGTGTTCGCTCAAATGGCGCAGCGTTTCCCGCCAGTGCTGGTGCTTCGGCAATAAAATGCTGATGAGTAAAATCGCCGAGGTCATCCCGATAAAAATGCAGGACACACGGGTGACCGCGATCCGAAAGATGAGGTCGGGATGCTCCACGGCGGACATCGAAACAATGCAACAGGTATAACCCGCCAGCACCGCGCCATACGCGCGATAACTGCTGACGAGCGGTGCCCACGCGGCGCATCCGGCCAGCCAAAGGGAAAGAAACAGAATCAACAATTCCGGAGCCTGACTAAAACACACCGTCAAAAGGACGGCCACGCCCGCCCCGACAATGGTGCCGAACGCCCACCAGATGATTTTGGAATAATTCATCCGGGGATTTTGGATAAAGATGATCCAGACGGTGATGGCCGACCATTGCGCCGGTTCAAGCTGCACGACGAAGGAGATAAAAAGCGCCAGAACGGTCGCCAGCCACAAAGCCAGCGCGTAGCGAAACGAAGCGGAATGAAAACGCCACCTCACCATACTGAGCGGTTTGCCACGACAATACTTTTTACCACACCGGAAAATTTCATTTCAGCGACAACGTCAGACGGAAAGGTTCCGTTCAATAAGGAGGTTCAGTTTCATAAAGGATTGGGGGTAAATTAAACGACCGGCCTTAGCTCAAGCCGGTCGCACGCGCTGGGTTTTCTAGCGTTTCAGGATGCCGGCACGTTTTGCGCGGCAGCCCGCCAGCCCACGATCCGGCCATCAGGCAGCCGGACTGAGTTGGTTTGGTTGAAGCCGGTTTCGCCGGGTGGGAAATCGTGGCCATCAAGATGCAGCACCGTGGTTTGGTGGCTCGCGATGACGACCGGCACCGTAACCCGAATGCCGCCATCAGCCTGGGCAACGACTCTGTAGTTGCCTGCGGGAAGCGCAATGGTTTGCGGATGAAGCTGAACCGTGCCCGCATTATTCGCCACCCATTTGAGACGCTTCCCGTCCGGGGACAAAATTCTATAATCGGAATATTCCCAATCATCGGAAGGCTGGCCGGAAATCTCGGCGCTCAAATTGGCGACCGCTTCCAACGGTGAATAAACCATCAGTGCGCCGTTGCCGGGAGCCGTCTGGTTGAGTGCCATCGGTGCCGACCCACCGGCGCGAGCACAACCGGCGGCTGGCTGGCGCAACCAGAGACAAGCAGGGCGACGGCTAGCAACGATCCCGGCGCGGAGCATTTCAACGGTGCCGCCAGGTTTTGTTTGAGCGTTTCAAACGAGTTGGTATTTCGATCCAAGCCAATCTTCATGGCGGAGATTTTGCCAGAGTTCAGCCCCCTGGCTAATCGCTTCTTAAGATGTCGCATAACTTAATGTTATTGCCTACCATTGCAAACCTATGATGAATTATCGCCTGGAGGTATTCCGGCAGGTGGCCGGGCTGCAAAGCACCACCAAGGCCGCCCGCGTGCTGCATTTATCCCAACCGGCCGTCACCAAGCACATTCAACTTTTGGAGGCGGCGCTGCGGGTGCCGCTCTTTACCCGTTCAGCCAGCGGAATGATTTTGACACCGGCCGGAATCCTTTACCTGCAACACGTTCAGCAAATCGCGCAGGCGCACGAAAACATCGCCCAGCAGTTGCAGGCCCCCGGCGACGCGCTGACCGGGAGATTGCGCCTCGGCAGCAACAAGACGCTGCTGGCGTATCACCTGCCGGAAATCCTGGCGCGGTTCAAACAGCGCTATCCGTCCGTGAATTGTGAGATCATTGATGGCAACACGGACACCATCATCGGAGCATTGTTGGACCAGCATATTGATCTGGCGCTCATCGAAGGTCCATGCCAGCGCCCCGAAATTCAAAAGCGAACTTTCTTGGAGGATGAAATCATCTGGATTGCTTCGCCCGCCAATCCATTGGTTAAAATACGTCAACCCACGATTGCAATGGTTCTGCGCCAGCCAATTATTGTTCGCGAAGTGGGGGCCGGCAGCAGGCAATTCATGGAAGCGTCTTTGCGTCAACTGCACATTCCCTTGCACCGGTTAAAAATCGTGCAGGAAATTCCCAGCCCCGAGGCGATTAAGCGACTGGTGATGGCCGGGCTGGGGATCAGTTATGTCTTTCGAATCAGTGTTGAATCGGAACTGGCTGCCGGAACATTGGTTAAAATCAACTGTCCCAAGCTGAATATCCGCCGGCCATTTTCGGTTCTGTATCCGCAAGGCCCCGCGCCATCGGGCCTCAGTCAGGCATTCATCCAGCAATTATTGGAAACCAACCATGCCCGTTAAGTCGCGAAGTGCGCGAGGTCTGCCCGCAGGCAACATTTTTCCAGTCGGTGGTGATGGCCACCTCAGTTCACCGGTTTTAAATACCCGTTCCGACTACGAACGATGGCACTTTACCAAATAATTTCACACCGCTTTCTGCCAGCCGATGCTGAACTTCGACTATGTGCGCCCGGTCGCGAGTTTCCACGGTGCAAAGCACATGAACTCGCGAAAGGTCCGGGCCGGCGAAAGTCCGGTTATGCACGATCTCCGTCACATTTGCTCCGGCATTGGCCAGCACGCTGGCAAGATGCGCCAGACTGCCCGGACGATCATTCAGCAAAACGTCGAAACGATAAATGCGTCCATCCGCAGCCAGCCCGCGTTCAATCACGCGGCTGTGCGCCAGTGGATCAATGTTGCCGCCGGTGAGCAGCAGCACGACTTTGCGACCGGCCAGTTGCGGCAATTGACCGCTCAGCAGCGCGGCCAAACCCGCCGCGCCAGCACCTTTGATAATACAATTTTCCAACTCCGCCAATCGCAGTATCGGCAAACTGGCGACAATACTCGACCAGGCCGCGACCACGGCCTTCACCCAACATTAAAATGTTCTTCGGCTGCGGAACTTGATCCAGGAAGGCAATTCGGCAACGTTGCAATCTTCCGTCGGCAAGGATGTATTCCATCCAGCGATAATACGGCGCGAGTTTATCGAAGCTCATCTGATTGCCAGTCGATAGGATTGTGATTCACGATGCCACCAGAACCACGCCACCATTCCGCCGCCCCAGTAGCAGAGCACATCCCACGGATCGGGCGTGGCGTGCGACCAGATTTTTGGACCGATCCATTTGAACAACAATGACCAGAAAATAAGATGCGACACAATTTCAGAAATCTCCGGCAGATTATCGTGCAAGCGCAGGCCAAATCGCCGATGCAACCAAAGAACGAGCGGCAACGCGCAGGGAATCAGCCAGCAATCATTAAAATGGTCATGAAAAAATCCCGTGTGGATATGCGGTTTGACGAGCCAGCGGTTGATGGCATACGCGGTGCAGCCAACCAGAAAGAGCGGGTCTCGGTAATAGCGGAAACGTGGCATGGTTAGAGCGCGTAAAGAACTACCGCGCCAGAAAGTGCAGCGATGATAAATTTCAACAAGGCGATTTTAATCATATATCAACAGAAGTTGTCTTTGCTGCATCAGGAACTTGAGTGCTTATCGCGTTGATGTTCTGAGAAAAACCGTCGCGCTCCTTCGTAAACAGTAGCTGCTGCGTCATCATTCGAAATACGGTCGGTATTGATCGCCATGTCATATAGCAATTCATTGTCAAGACGGGCATGGAAGTGTGCTCGTAAGTAACGTTCGCGCCCGCGATCTTCTTTCATGACGAGTTTGGCTGCCGCCTCTGGTGTCAGGTTCCGCCGGGTCTGAACGCGCTCGATTCGTTTGGGCAAAGAGCCGTTCAACCGGACATGAAATACATTCCCCATGCGTGCCGTAACGACAGTTGCTCCGTGTCCAATTAGGATAACGTGGCCTTTAACTGCCAGATGCAAGGTGGTTTTCACGACCTGTGGCACCAATACCCAGGATGGAGGACGCAGTCCGCACAAGTCATCCATCAACTCATCAATAAACAGCCTCTTTTCTTCTGGCATTGCCTCCGCCAGCTCCTTTGGCCAGCGTTGCTCTTCAAGGGCGGCTTCAATAAGTTGCTGGTTAAGAACCGACCAGGTTTGACCGTGTTCTGGCTCTAAATTTTGCAGAATCTCGGCCAGCCTTCCTGAAATTTCGGAAACATCAACACCAGCCTGGTATGAAATCGTGATGGCAGGAGCTCGTGAATGTCGTCCGGCAGAATTGGAGTTCTCTAGTGGATCTTTGCCTTGGCTGACAACGTAAGAGCCAAACTTTTCAACGGGATTTTCAATGCGCATAGTTTTTCGCGGTTGATTTGACGTGTGAGAAATACGAATGCCCAAATTAGGCGGGATTGGAGGCGGGTCGCGAATGCCAGCCTTTCTGGCGGATGTTTTCCTCTTCGTGAATCTTCATCCGCGCGGAAAGGATTGATGCCCGGCCCAAGTAGCCGACGATTGTTTTAGGATTGTTACGTTCCACCACCGGCAACCGGCCAACGTCCTGATTCAACATTTTAGTAAGCGCAGTGTGCAATAGCTCATCGGGAAATGTGACCGTAAGGTTCGTGCTGCCAGACTCCGCCACGGTCATTTCCCCCGAGTTCTTTAACCGCAAGGCGCGGACGATGTCGCCGCGCGTGATGATGCCGACCAGCTGGCTTTGGTCGTCCACAATCAGCGTTCCCTGACGTCGACTGAGGCGGGCATCGCCGTTGGCAATCCGATCCGATAATTCCAGAAGCTTCATGGTGGCCGGAATGGTCGCCACGTCCTTGTCCATCACGTCGCGCACGCGGGCAAATTCAAACGGATCAATGCTGTATTCACACGTAATGTGGTGTCCGCGTCGGGCGAGTTTTTCTGTGAGGATGGAACGGCGCATCACTAAAACTGTCACGCCGAACGCCGCCACCGAACCGGCCAGCAGTGCGGGGAACAAATTAAAATCACGGGTCAGTTCGACGGCGAAAACCATGGAGGTTAGCGGCGAACGCAAGGTGCCGCCCATCATTGCCGCCATCCCGATCAAAGCCCAAAGTCCAACATCGCCCACCGGAATCCATGCGCCAACCAATGCCCCCAGCGCGCCGCCGATGATGAGTAACGGTGCCAGCACACCACCGGAAGTTCCTGAACCCAAAGCAATAGACCACACCAGCGCCTTCGCCACGAGCAAGCCGATAATGGCGGTGCCGATGATTTCGCCTCGCAACAAATGGTGAATGGTTACATAGCCCATGCTCAGCACGCGCGGTTCAAAATAGCCACCAATGCCAACGAAGATTGCGCCAATGGCCGGCCACCACATCCAATGCAACGGCAGCTTTTGGAAAAGATCTTCAAAGGCGTAAACCAGCAGGGTCAGCAAACCCGAACCGAACCCGGCCAAAACACCGATACCGGCGGCGAAGGCTAGTTCTGTTCCCAACACCGGCGCGTGTCGAACCACCGGAAAAATAGGTCCGGCCCCCAGCAACGGCACGCGCATAACGGAAGCCACGATTGAGGCCACAGCCACGGGAATAAAACTGCGCGGTTTCCATTCAAATAGTAACAATTCAACCGCCAACAGAACCGCGGCGACCGGGGTGTCAAATATCGCAGTCATGCCCGCCGCCGCGCCAGCCACCAGCAGCGTTTTGCGCTCGGCGGCACTCAAATGAAATAACTGTGCGAAGATGGAACCGAACGCGCCGCCGGTCATAATGATCGGCCCCTCCGCCCCGAACGGTCCGCCGGTGCCGATCGAGATGGCGGATGAAATCGGCTTGAGAATCGCGACCTTGAGCGAGATGAAACTGCGGCCGAGCAGAATTGCTTCGATCGCTTCGGGAATGCCGTGGCCGCGAATCTTCTCCGAACCAAACCGCGCCATCAAGCCGATGATGAGCGCACCGGCAACCGGCACCAGCACCACCCACCAGCCCAAATGATTTCCTTCCGCCAAAACCTTCACGGCGGAAAAATGATGATAGAAGGCCAGGTTGGTTATCACGTCAATCAGCCAGATCAAAGCATAGGCCACCAAGGCGCTGAAGGCACCGATGACCAGTGACATGGCGGACAACAACAGCACGCGACGGTTCGTGCTGAAATCAGCCAGTTCATCTTCGACGGTTGTTTGATTGCCGGCAATGGAGGCAACGGTAGTTTCAATTTGCATTTATCGAACGCGCAGTGTATATCGTAATACGATACTGTCAAACAAATGATGGCAACGAAAGTAAGACCCGTGTAAAATTTGATTCAAATGGCGCGACCAGACAAACTTAACAAGGCACAGTATGAAACGCTCGCCGCGTTTCGTTATGCGTTGCGGAAATTCATCCATTTCAGCGAAACGGCGGCGCAGGCTGCCGGCATCACGCCGCAACAACATCAAGCCTTGCTGGCCATCAGAGGTTTCCCTGGACGTGACCAAGTCACCGTAAGCGAACTGGCGGAACGATTGCAGCTTCGCCATCACAGTGCGGTCGGCTTGGTTGATCGTTTAGTGACCGAGAAACTTGTGGCACGCGTGCCGTCAGAGGAAGACCGGCGGCAGGTGTTTATCCAACTAACCAGCCGTGGCAGAAAGACGCTGGAAAATCTTTCCGCCATGCACCACAAACAACTGAAACAACTTGGCCCTGAATTCAGCCTGCTGTTTGAACGGCTCAAAAATGTTGATGAATAGACACAAGCCTTTTGCCATTGCAACCTCAACCGCATTTTCGTCACGAACTATTGCTGCAATTGTCATCGGCAAACCGACTCAATCTACCAAACGCGCATTTTTTGTTTGTCATTTACCGTGAATTTTATGATTCAACATAGTGAACTGCGTGACATCTACGACAAGGTCGTCGCCAATGAACGCATCACCGATGCCGACGCCCTACGACTATTTGAATCGAGAGACTTGAACGCCGTCGGCGCCATCGCCGATTTTGTCCGGCAGCGCAAGGTTAGCAATCGCGCGAGCTACATCGTCAATTGCTACGTCAACTATTCGAATTACTGTATTTTGTCCTGCCAGTTTTGCTCGTTTTCGCGCAAGAAACGCGATGCCGATGGCTTTCAGTTTTCCATCGAAGAGATTGTAGAAAAGGCCCGTGCGGCACTGAAAATCGGCATCACCGAAATGCACATCGTCGGCGGACTGCATCCCTCGCTGCCATTTAGTTATTACACGGATATGCTGCGCGCGTTGAAATATCTGGATTCACGGCTGCAATTAAAATGCTTCACCGCGATTGAGATTTTGCATCTCGCGTGGCTCGCCAAAAAATCCGTCGAGCAGACATTGGCTGAATTGAAAGCCGCCGGACTCGACTCGCTCACCGGCGGTGGCGCGGAAATCTTTCGCAAGGACATCCGTTCGCAAATCGCCAAAGGCAAGGAATCCGCCGAGGAATACCTCGACGTGCATCGTCAATGGCACAAGCTCGGTCAGCGTAGCACTTGCACGATGCTTTACGGCCATGTCGAGAGTCTGGCCGATCGCGTGGATCATTTACGGCAATTGCGCTCCTTGCAGGACGAAACGGGTGGCTATGTCGCCTTCGTGCCGCTCGCGTATCAGCCGCAAGACAACGACATTCCCGTCGAACATCCACCGACCGAATCCGATTCACTCCGCACAATTGCTGTCAGTCGCATTTACCTCGACAACTTCCCGCACATCACCGCGTATTGGGTGGGCCTCGGCATGAAACTCGCGCAAACCGCATTGAACTTCGGTGCGGACGATATCCACGGCACCATCATCGAGGAACACATCTTCCACATGGCCGGCGCGTCTTCGCCGCAATCACAGACCGAGACCGACATGATCAAAGCCATCCGCGAAGCCGGAAAAATACCGGTGCAACGGAATACTTTTTACGAGCAGATCAATATCTTGTTGGATGTGCCCGTGCCGGCAAGGAGCGGAGCGTCGGCAACTGAGTGACGACGAAAGCAAAAATGTTCTGCCCGCTGGCGCGATGTTTCGCGAAACAACTAGCTACACAGCATTGTCATCACGTTCACCGGTGCGGATGCGATGAGCTTCGTCAATTGTTGAAACAAATATTTTGCCGTCACCGATTTTGCCGGTTTTAGCCGCCTTGATGATGGCCTCGACGGCTTGCGCCACTTGACCGGCCGGCAGCACAGTTTCGATTTTGATCTTTGGCATAAAATCCACGGTGTATTCGCTGCCGCGATAAATTTCGGTGTGGCCTTTCTGTCGTCCGAAGCCCTTCACTTCAGTCACGGTCATGCCATGGATGCCGAGTTCGCTCAATGCGTCTTTGACTTCTTCGAGTTTGAACGGCTTGATGATGGCTTCAATTTTTCTCATAATGCAGGAGTGCTTATACAAGAATTCTTTCGCCACGACCAGCGCGCTTTCCACTACGGCTCCATGCACGTTCGTCTTGGACGGGCAGCCACTTGCTCGCGTGCCGCCCCAATTATCGTCTTGAGTTTTGAGCCGAACCATATGCGCCCGATGGATTACCCCATTCGTCACAAAAATACGGGCGCATTGCCTCAAACACTTCGGGCAATACTGGCGTTGTCGCTTTGTGATCAAAATAAATCACCGGCTAATTTTGCCTTTATTTTCAAAGTTGAGCAAATCAAACAGTCGCTCGAATAACGCGGTGGAACCAAGCCGTTACCGCAAACCGAGACCGCTAAAGATTTTCAAATGAATATCGAGCCAGTTACAGGTCGTCGGCAGACTGCGTTTTTCCGCACCGGGCTGCGCCACTGTTTTCTCCGAAACCTGCGGAAAACCGCAGACTGCCGCCTCCGTTAAAAATGGCCTGAGTCCGTCCGGTTCGGGATCGCTTCACTCCTCTGCGCTCCGCAACCGCGTCCGACCTTCGCCCGCCCGCCGTTTGCTGCGCTTCGTTCCGTTCCGTGACGCCGAATCCGGCGGACACAGGCAACAAGAGGAAACAAGGATGAAATCCTTGCCCAAATTTGCTCCGCAATCACCCTTGCGGCTTAGGCCAATAAAAAATTTAAACTATTTTTTCACCTTGAAAATATTGAATAAAAATGAGTTCAAAGTTGAAAACCAGCCGGCTTGGCCCGCATAAAATCAGGGTGCTTTCGTGTCAAGCATCGGCGGCGACAACGGTTTGGCTCAATGTTTGCAAGGTGTCGGTCGCAGAATTAGCGGTCGAGCAAAAGCGCGCCTGATAAAATGGCGGGGTCGTTGAATGAATCAACGACATAACCAGGAAAGCAAATTATGGAAACAACTGAAATGGCGGACACACTCAAAAGCATCAACACCACTCCGCACCTCTGCCGGAGCAAGGTGAAACAAACCGCGCTGGAAATTGCCGCCGCGATCCGGCCAGCCAACAAATTTAACCGGGTGGGCATGAGCTTCGTCGAACGCATCGAGGCGAAAGTCCGCGCCGCCATCCGTGAGGAGGTCAGGATTCATCCCAGCAAGGGCAAGACGCTGTTATGATTTGTCGCGCGGATAAAACCAGCGTTGATGTTCACATCTCCATTGTTGGCGAAATCATCGCTTCATCTGAATTTTTTCAGCCTCTATAATCAATCTGAAAAGTGGCCGGCCCAAGCTTTTAGCAATGGCTTGAGCCGTATCCAGGCTCGGGCTTCGCTTTCCGCGTTCCAGCAGCCCAATGTAGGTCTGGTGCAGACCGGCCTTTTCCGCCAAAGCCGCCCGGCTTAATCCTTTGGCCTTGCGATATTTCTCCACCACCGACGCGAAGCCGTCGGACAATTCCAAAGAAAAGCGTTGCATCCCTTAAAAATGCCCGGCACGGCTTGAAATAATGATAAGACATTTGTCTTTACACTGTCGGGAGTGCGAACTTAAATTTGAAAAAATAAACAGGCTATGCTTGGCACATTAAAAAACCTTGGATTCGCTTAATGGGAACTGCTTCAAGTTTAAGCTCACAAAATTCCATGAAAACCAAGATCAAGATTCTGGTTGTCGAAGACGACGCGGCACTGGCCAAAATGCTGGCATATACACTGGCGCGCGCCGGTTGCGATGTGGTGGTTGCTCACACGGGAATTGAGGGGATGCAACTGGCCCAAGAAACTAAGTTCAGCCTCATCGCGCTGGACATTGATCTCCCCGACATTTCCGGGCTGGAAATCTGCACAGAACTCAAGCAACGACATTTTTCCCGGCATACTCCAATCATTTTTATGTCCGGGCGACCGCTCGAAAAAGACATTCAGCTTGGTCTGGAAGCTGGCGCGGTGGATTATATCACCAAGCCGTTTGGCGCATCTGATTTTGTTTCACGAATTCTTTCGCACGTCAAAGTCGGGGGGAAATTCACCGAAACAATCAAGGGTGCAAGCAGATGAAAGAACCTCCGGCTATTTTTATTGTTCGGCGCGCGTTGGGAAAATCGCCAGTCGCTTGCCGGATTGGAATCGCGGCCCCAATTGTTTCAGCGGCTTATTTTTGGGGAACAAATCTAAAATCGAAACGCCGAGAACTTTGGCCAAAAACATCAATTCACAATCCGGCACACGACGAAGTTGAGCCTCCAATTTTCCCAACGAGCCGACGCTTATACTCCACCCCTGCAATTGCAGCTTTCGGGCGAGGATTGATTGCGTCCAGTTCTTTCGGTTGCGACATCGCTGCACCTGCGGCCCGACGACATTCAGCGCCACTTTCATCGGGAAAGCGTAGTCGCTGGCAATTCGTCAGCTTACTCCCACATGAGAATGAAAAATAAAAACGCTTGCAGTCAGGCTGTCCGATGGTGAAAAATGGCGCTGAAATGAATCGGAAGGCCAACGCGCCAGTGCGAGGCCGTCAAATGCCTCGGCTGAAACTGCCTTGTTTTGCAACGGCTGCGCCGATGGTTGTTAAATTTCTCCAACCAAATCTCGCACCATTATTTTCAAGGCTTTGGCAATGCGAACCAGGGAATCCAATGAAATGTTCACACAACCGCGTTCCACTTCCCCGACGTATTTGTAGCTCAAATCCGCTTTCTCCGCCAATTTTTCCTGGCTCATTTGAGCCTGTTTGCGGTGGAGGCGAATTTTCTGACCCACGGTTCGACGATGTGATAGCCGCACAACTTATCAGCAAAGCAGCAAGCGGCCTGAGTCGAAACCCGATATATGTGCTAATTTATTCTTGCCTTGCACCAAAATTCGGCAGCAAATTCACACCGCAACTCAATCCAATCACATGAAAACCACCCGGAAATTAAGCATCCTTCTTGCGTCGCTTTTCGTCTGCGGCACGGTCATTGCCGCGTTTAAAGTTTTTGCGGATCCGCCGTCACCCGCGATCACGATCACCGCGCTTGGCACCAATGTCTTTTCGGTCGCCATCACGAACGACATTGGCGCGATCACTTATGATTTGCAGTGGACGCCGGTGCTGGACGGCCCGGATTATCAGTGGACTTGGGTGACCACAGGCACGCCCGGCAAGACGAATTTTCTGATTGATATGCAGGATTATCAGATGGGTTTTTTCCGGACAATTCTGGACACGAACAGCCCTCCCCTTTGGGAGGCGGCCGACCCGAACAATCCAAGTTTGGGCGTGCTGGCGGTGACGATTGACAGCCCCACCAACAATGCCGTGTTGCAATAATTCAGAAACTTCAAACCATCAAACGTCATGAACCTGTTTTCCAAATTTGCAACCAGACATTTGCGCGGACTTTTAGCGGCGGCGGGGCTGTTGCTCGGAAGCGCGCTCTCCTGTCAGGCCGGTTATTGGACGGCCTTTTATTTGAATGCCAGCAGCTATTCCTGCACGGAGGGCGGCTCGATTTCCGGCACGGTCTATCGGGAGGGCGTCTTTCAAAGTTCCGGCGGCGACTACAACGTTGGAGTCGCCGCCTCGGTGACGCTCTACATTTCCAGTTCGGGGCAAACGTATCCCATTGATTCGGCAGACGTGACCAGCGGCGGGTCATACACCATCACCATACCCGCCGGGGCCACCTCCGCGGGTTTCACCATCAATTTCAACGACAATACCAATCTGGAGCATGACCGTTCGGGAACCTTGAATATCAGCGGCGGCGTGGTGGACAGCTCGCGAATTCAAACGGCGAACCTGGCGCTCTACGACAACGACATGTCGGTTGCCGTGTTGTTCACCTACACGAATATTGTAGAAGGCGCAGTGAATGGGGCCAATCAAACCGTCCTTCGTGTTGTCAGCAATATCACAATGGAACATGCGCTGACGGTCAACTATGTCATAGGACACAGCCTCGTCTATGCCGACGCGGTTGGGGGAGTGGATTACACGCCGACGTTGGGCACCTCGTTGGGCACCGTTACCATTCCCCAGGGATCAAGCGAGACGGATGTCACCCTATCCGCAACCAATGCCAGCCAGACGACCGATAAAATGCTGATCGTCGGCCTCTATTTGGGCCAATACCAATACTGGCCGGGTTATACCCAGTCTTCGGTTTTGATTTTGCCCGACCACCCCAACATCGGCATTGCCGCGACCAGTCCGACGATGACCCGCAACGAAAGCACTTCCGCGTTCACATTTTATGAGGATTCCTATTATCCAGGATACAGCCAGGCTCGAACCATCAATTACACCGTCAGCGGCACGGCGGCCAACGGCGTGGATTTTACGCCGTCATTGTCCGGCTCCATTGTGATTCCGGCCGGAGCGGGTTCGGTCACCACCAGCACGCTGACACCGGGAACGAATTTAACCGGCACTAAAATACTGACGGCGACCATCACCAGCGGCAACTATGGAATTCTAACCAATGCCAACCCTGCCAGCATCGCTATTCTCCAAGATGCCCCCATCATCAATGTCACTGCTTCCGGCCAGTATGCCTATCAGAACGGCCCAAGCGGGGCATTTACTTTGACCCGCAGCGGTGAGTTAAACAAGGCGGTGACGGTCAATTATACCGTGAACGGCACAGCCACTTCCGGGGTAAATTATACGGCCTTGCCAGCGGCAGTGACCTTTGCCGCCAGCCAGACCACCACGAATCTGGCCGTCACGCCAACCAGCAGTCCGGCCTTGACCGGTGCGGCCACCGTTGTTTTAACGCTCAACACCAGCACCAACTATTATCCCGGCCTCAATTCCCAGGCGGTCGTCACCTTGTTGCCGAACAGTGACACCACCAATTCGGTGACCGCTCCGGTGGGCCGTTACTGGCGCGGGAGCGGCAGCGACCCGACCTACTGGTCATTGGTCGTGCCCTTGGATGCCGAAACCGGAACGCCGTATGACAATCTGTATGGCAACGCTTCCACCCTCTACGGCATTGGCGCGTGGGGCAGCACCTACTATCATTACAACGCGACCAACTCGCTGGCGCAAACCAACAACGCCAACCGGATCGCCTTCAACAATCCGATTGTCGCCTTTGGCGAGCGGGTGGGCGGCACGCCGTTGTATTTGAACAAGCCCTACAGTTTTGGCGTGTATGCCGGCGACCCCGGCCCGTTGTCGGCCCCCATCCAGATTGAAGTTTTCTATCGCACCAATTTTGCGCTGGCCGGTTACATCAATTTGTATCCGCCCAACAGTTCCATCAGCGGTTCCTGGAATAATTACTCGACCAACGGTTTTCAAATTTCAACCAGCACGAACTATCTGGCGGACGGAGCCACCGGCACGACGAACAATTTCGGACTGGCCACCATCTTGTCGTCGTCCCCGAATTTAAGCTGGGGCACCACATCGCCGGGCGCGTATGAGTTGACCCACATCGCCAACGACCAGGCCACCAATTTTTATTATGTGGTCGCCGCCTACGGCTATTTGAACAGCAAAAGCATGTCAATGGTGCAGACCAGCGGCAACCAAACCTTCGCTTCGGAACTCTACACGCTGGAATTTGAACCACATCCGGCGTGGCGTTCCGTGTTCCTCGACCAGCCCCATTTTGACGGCAGCCCGCTGCCGCCATTTTACGCCGGCAAAACCTTGGCGGAAATGCTGACCAACACGCCGCCCGTCACCAACATCGTGACCCTTTCCCCGTCAGCGGCCACCAATCTGGACGACAGCCCGGAACTCCGGCGCAGTCCCGTCCTGGATCAGTTTGTTGCGGACATGGGCAACGATCCGATGGCCCTGGCCAATTACGTCATCAACAACATTGATCTGACCGATCCGATGGATTACAGCGACAACGGCAACGTCGCGGAACAGGCCATCAACCCCGGCGGGGTCAGCCGAGGTGCCTTGGGGGCGTTCATGGAAAAACAAGGTTCGCCTGTGGATCAATGCGCCTTGCTGATTTATTTACTCCGTCAGGCCGGGGTTCCCGCCGTGTATGAATTTCCGCCGCGCGGTGGCCTGAAAATTCTGGATGCGCGCCTGAGCCGGATGCTCAAGTTTCAAGTGCATGGCGCTTTCGACGAGGCGGGCAATCCTTACAACACCAACACCATGATTGCGGTGAATTATCCGTGGGTGGCCGCCTACATCGGCACGAATTGGGTGCATATCTTTCCGTGGTTGAAAGACTACCAGATCACCGAAGGGCTGAACCTGTATGACGAAATGCCCGCCAGTTATAGCAGCGCCTATCCGTGGGTGCGGGATTATATCCTGGGCAAAACCAATCTGCTCTCGCTGGCGGTGGATGATGACAACACCCCGCGCGTCATTTTCCCAAGGTTTTTGCAGCAGACCTTGCAGCAGAATCATCCGGGCATTTCCGTGAATGACATCGGCATGGACATCTACAACCGGCAGCATAATTATGCGCGCTGGCAGGATTTCCCGACGCCCACCTGGGTGACGAACGTCAGCACGTCGCTCGAAAGCCTCACTTCCAGCGCCATCACCAACATCAGCCCGACGCTGACGAACATCTTCGACACGGTCAGCGTGGAGATTTTCAGCCAGACCGACCCCGCCAAGGACATTCAAACCGGCGACCTGCGGCTGGTGGACCTGCACAACCGGGAATTTTACATTTATCAAGCCACCACGAACTCCAATCAGGTGCGGTTGAGTTTGATCCTGGCCCCCTTCCGCACGAACGTCGTCACCCAATATTCGTTCACCAACGATTCATCGTTGCTGTCCAAGCAGGTGTTGTCCCTGACCCTTGACCAATACGACGACCAGTTGACCGTGCGGTTCAAATACAACCGTCATCGGGCGCTCTCCGCCGCGTATGCGGTGGATCCCAACCAGACGTTCCTAGGATTGACCGCCGGGCGGCAACTGGTCTTGGACCGGCCCTTGCGCAAAGGCGACCAGGCGGCCATTTGCATGAGCTATGGCCGGGTGACGCGGGACATGCTCAATGTTCACGCCAGGGATATTTGGCAGATGCAAAACGCCCTGCGCCTGAATCCTTCACTGACCAACAGCGTGTCGCCCGACGTGTATGAAGGGGCGACCATGTATCTCGCGGGCATGAGCTATTATGAGAAGGTCGGCGAGTTCGACCGGGTGAACCAGAACCTGCACAAAATCAACAACCTTTCCTTCTTCGCGGCGGGGCTGTCCAAAATCGGCCCGGCCCGCGATTCTTCGGGCAACCTGACCAACAACGTGGTTTATCCCGTCCTGCCCAATGTGGACATGTTCTTTTGGGAAGTGGCCTCGGTTGGCAACGGAACCGCGCGGCCCGATTCGGGGCAGAATGACGAACTGGCCGGCCAAAATTACAACTTGATTGCCATCGCCGACGGCTCGGCGGAGGAACATCAGGTCATCAACGATTTCTATCAGCAGACCAACGCGGTTTCCACCGTTCGCCTGTTGCAACTGGCGCAAAGCACCGGGGCGGGGGTCGTGGCGTTGAACCTCAACAACTACGCCGCACAGGGGGCCGCCACCTATCAGGGGAAAGCCCTGCAAAATTGGGATTCCAATCTGTGGTCGCAGGTCGCCACCGCTTTTCAAGGTGCGGACGGCAGTTATGTGACGGCCTACCTCACGCCGGGGCCGATGACCAATTCGGCCTACAAGGGCATGGGCGCATTGATTTTGGGCTGGAACAAATGGCAGGCGTTGATTTCACCGCAAAACTTGAACGGTGCCTTCGGCCAGCCGTTCCCCTTGCTGTCCACCATGTCTCCGGGCAACACGATCAATTTTGATTTGAACAACAATGATGGTTTTGCCATGACGTTGAACCCGCCGCTCAGCGGAACCAGCCTGGCACCCATCAACAGTTCCGACTTCAATTATCTCAACACCTACAATTCGATTTTGGACAATACCTATGTGTTCAGCGGATATGACGCGAACTGGAACAGCAGTGTCAACACGGTGTTCGGCCTGCCCGCCACCGGCACGCAGTCGCTCAACTACGCCTCGGCGTTTCAGACCACGTCGCAAAGCGGGTATTTGGGCGACCCCAACAACGGCGGCTCCGGTTGGCTGGATAAAATTGCCGATCCGGTTCGGCCCTTGACGGGCGAGTATTATATTGATGAAACCGATTTGCAGTTGCCCGGCCCCATCCCGCTGGCCTTGCGCCGCAATTATTCCAGTCAAAATCTCGCCGACAACCAGTTCGGCCCCGGCTGGAAGTTCAGCATCATGCCGTATTTGAGCGTCGCGGCGGGCGGCACCAATATTTATGCCGCCGACATGGATGGCGCGGTGCTGGCCTATGTCCAGACCGCCACCAACGCGACCGTCTGGCTGCCCACGCTCGCCGCCAATCCGCAATTGAACAACAACACCACCGCCGGTGCGGGCGGTCTGGTCAATCGGTTGCGCGACCGCCTCGTGCAAAGCGTCACCGGTTCCACCACCAATTACACGCTCTACGGGGCTGATGGCAGCGTGCGCGCCTTTCAAGTGATGTCCTTCGACAATGGCATCCTGAACCAGACCCGGCCCTACCTGCAAAAATGGACCGACAATCGCGGCAACTATTACACCTTCGCGTTCGGCACGGATTCCACACAACCGAATTTCGGGGAAGTCACCCGCATTCAGTGCAGCAACGGCAACTACCTGGGCTTTGATTACGACATCTATGGTCACATCATTGATGCTTACAGCGGCGATGGCCGCCGCTTGACTTACGATTACGACCAATACGGCGATTTGCGAACCGTGACCTTGCCGGATGCCACCACCCGTTCTTATCAGTATCAGCACGTCTCACAATCGGTGACCAATGGCAGCGCGTTTTATTCCACCCATTTGATTGTCGAGGAAGACAAGCCGGATGGCCGCGAATTGATCAACGCCTATGACGGTCAGCGCCGCGTCACCAACCAGTTGTCCACGGCGGGGGCGGACTTGACGCCCATCCGCACGGCCACGTTTGTTTATGCCAATAATTTTGTCCTCACCAATTCCTACACCAATGTCATCAGCGGCCACACGTTGATTGTGGACGGCAACAACCAGACCAACCGCTACGATTACACCAACAGTCTGATCACCAAAATCACCGACCCGTTGGGGCAGACCATCCAGCAAACCTGGTATGCGGACAACGTCACGGCACCGGGCTATCCCCGCAGCGTCCAGCAGCGCACGGACAAGCGCGGACTCGTCACCCAATATCAATACGATGCCAACGGCAACGTGACCAATCTCGTCACCGTGGGCGATCTGACCGGCGACGGCATCACGTCGCAGACCGCCACCAATACGGCCACCTACAATGCCAGCAGCCTGCCGGTGTTGACGACCGACCCCGCCGGCAACAGCGTCGTCACCGTCTATGACCCGGTGTTCACCTACCTGCCGCAGCAGACCGTGCGTTACGCCGGCGGCACGCCCGTCAGCACCAACGTCACCGTTTATGGGAACGCCACCAACGTCGTGGTCAACGGCAGCCTCACGCAAACCAACATCGCGTTTGGAATGCCCGTCCGCCGGATTCGGGCCTACGGCTCGCCCGACGCGGCCACGAACGACACGGTCTTTGACGGACATGGTTTCCCCATCCAAACCGTCCGCTACACCGGCACGGGCGATCCGAACGTCACCAATTATTATTTCTACAACGAGCGCGGCGATCAGGTGTTTGCCGAAGATGTTTTGGGTGCCTACACCTTTGGCGACTTTGACGCGCTGGACCGGCCCATTCAGACGGCCCACTTCGACGCATCGGGTAATCCGTTGACCTGGAGTTTCAACTATTACAATGACAACGGCGAAATCAGTTGGGTGGACGGGCCGCGTTACAACCCCGAAGATTATGTTTTCTACGATTACGATGGCGCGGGCCGGCCGACCACGGAAATTCAATGGCGTTCCCAGGCCCGGAGCGACGGCACCGGGGTTCAAGCGCCGTCCGGCTATAATCTCTACGCCCAAATCTTTTATCAATACGACCCGCTCGGCAACCTGTTGCTGAAAGTGGACCCGCGTGGAGCGGAAACCGTGAACACCTGGAACGCCATCGCGGAACTGGTGCAGGTCAAACATCTGGACGTGGACGGCGTGACGGTTTTAAGCACGGAGGGCTACAGTTACGAACCGGGCGGCCAGGTGCGGTCCTATACCAACGCCTTGGGCGGCGTGACCACCACGCTCTACACCACCACCGGCAAACCGGAAGTCCGCTTCAATGCCGATGGCTCCACCAACGCCTGGCGGTATTATCTCGACGGTCGTATCTGGCAGGAAATCCAGGGGAACGGCGCTTATTGGCTGACGACCTATGATGATGCCAACCGCACCACCACGCGCACCTTCTGGTCGGCGACGGGTGCCAATCTGGCCTCCACCTCCACCCAGCTTGACCGGCGCGGCAACGCCATTCAAAAAGTGGACGCCGGCGGCAACGTCTTCACCACCGCGTTTGACGGCCTGGACCGGCCCAAGGTCAGCGCGGGGCCTCCCATCGTCACCGTTTCACAGGCCGGCAACGGCATGGATCCTTTTAACACAAATATCACCTACGTCACCAACATCTTGCAGCAGATGAATACCAGCTATTATGACGCTGCCGGACGCGCGACGACCAACATCAACGCCCTTGGTGAAAAAACCATTACCCTGAAGGATGCCCTCGGTCGCCCCATCAGCACCCAGATTTACAGCGCATCCGGCTCGTTGGTGCGTGAAAGTTATACGGGCTATTCCGCCGACCATAACAGCGTTACCGTCACCAACGGTTCCGGCTCGTCCGCCATTGTCAACACCACCTACACCGACAATGACGGGCACAATGTTCTGTCCGTGGCCTACCCGGCCGCCGGCTATCTGGATTACACCTGGCGGGAATACGATTTGGCCGGCAACCTGGATTATGCGGAACACGATTCCTCCGCCAGCGGCAGCCTCTCCGGCTGGACCTTTGCCAGCTATACGCATGACGGACTGAACCGCACCATCACCAAGACTGACCGCGACTATGCGACCACCACTTACGCCTTCGACGCGCTGGGCGATGTGACCAAACGCACCATGCCGGGCGGGTTGCAGTGGCAGGCCACCTACAACCACGCCGGACAGGTTTTGCAGGACCGGCTGATTGGCACCGACGGTTCCGGCACGCGCACGAACGCCTATACCTATTATGCAAGTGGCAGTCCCTACGCCGGATTGCTTGACACCAAGACCGACGGGCGCGGTTTGGTCAGCACTTGCAGTTACGATGATTGGCTCCGCAAATCATCCGTGGCGCGCACCGATTTCTATTTCACTCACGTTGACACCTTTTGGGGTTACGATGCCCGAGGTTATGCCACCAACATCACCGAACAATACACCGGCAACGGCACGGGCGCGCATCCCAAGGTTGTCTCCCGGACTTTTGATCCTTACGGGCAGTTGTCGTCAGAAACCATCACCGTGGACGGCACGAACTTTTCCTCCGCCAGCCAGACGTGGGATGCGGCGGGCCGGCGCACCGGTTTGAACCTCAACGGTGCCGCCTACAATTTTGCCTCCCGCGCAGATGGCGCGTTGATTTACGCCGCCAATCCCACCGGAACCGGCAACTACGGCTTTGACACCGCCGGCCTGCTCACCAGCCGGACGGTAGTGGGACAGGCTTCCAGCCTGTCGCGTTCCATCACTTCGCGCGATGGCGAAGGGCGGCCCTACACCATCACCACGGCCGTCAACGGCACCACCCAGCTCACCGAAACCCTCGACCGTTACCTGGACGGCACCCTGGCCGATGACACGCTTGCGCGGGCTGATTTCACCGACGCGCGTTCCTATGCCTACGCCTACTTGAGCCGTCGGCTGGTGCAGGAACAGCAAAACCTGGATGGCTCGACCCGCTGGACCAATACCCTGGCCTACGACAACGGCGTGTCCGCCGGGGCCGGCCTGCTCACGTCCGCCGGACAATTGGGTCAAGGTGCCGCCTTGTGGACCGGCGGCGTCAGTCCGTTTGGCCGGGTCAACGTGGAGACCAACACCAGCATCATGTATCCCGCCACGGGACGGGTGAACGGCCAGGCGAGCGTAAAAGTATTCCTGGACGGCGCCCCTTTGACGCTGACCACCAATGGCTCCGCAGACTCAACGCATCCGCTCGAATGGCGGGCGATGATGGAACTGACGCCGGGCGCGCACCGGTTGACCGCCGCCGCTCTGCATCCCAGCGGTTTCTTCACGGCTTGGGCGACCAACACCTTCACCAACACTGTTTCCCATGAAACGGCCCAGGTGTTTCGCAACGGGGGCGGCGACATTGTGCGGCGCAACTGGCTGAATGCCGATGGTTCCACGAACCGCTCGGAATTTTTCCTGTGGGATGCCCGTGACCGGTTGATCAACTACTACGTGCTGCAGCATGGCGCTCAAAACGGCTATTCTTTGTGGCCCATCTATGACGGCTTGAACCGGCGGCTGGCCACCGTTTGCACGATCATCACCAATGGCGTGGACCCCAATCTGTCCCCGGTCACCATCAACCAGTATTACGACCCGATGGCGGAATTCCAGGAACTCGGCGTGGCCTATGGCGGCAAGACCGAATGGAAATTGTATGGGCCGGACCTCAACGGCCAATACGGCGGCTTGAACGGCGTGGGCGGACTGGATGGCGTGTCGTCCTATCTGAACACCTTCACTCCGCTCATCAGCGATGCGCGCGGCAACATCTTGGGCGCGGTGACCAACGGCGTGGTGGCGTGGAATCCTTCGCGCCCGACCGGCTTCGGCGCGGTGCCCGGTCATCGCCCTGCGGCCCTGGGTCACGGGGCGGACCTGGCGCAATCTTCGGCTTGGCGCGGGCGCTGGTCGGACCTTAACGGTTACTATAACATCGGCGAACGGCTCTACGATCCCGTCGCGGGCATGTGGCTCTCGTATGACTCCACTTGGAACGACCGCGATCCTAACTACCTCACTTTCTGCGGCGGTGACCCCATCAATGGGTTCGACCCGGATGGCCGGTTGGGCAAAGGACTTTACAACGGCGCGGACAGCCTGCTCTACGGCACCGCCAATCTCGTCAACAACACCTTGGGTGCCATTGGCTATTTGGCGACTTCGCCATTCGCACCAGATTGGGCCAATCAACAATACGGCAGCTACGCTCAAGGCTTCGTCAATAACGTGACGGGAACGGCACAGTTGGGCTACAATGTGGCGGCCACGGCATCTTACGGCTTGGTCAGTCCCTTCGCCCCGGATTTTGCCTACAACAACTACGGCAACAACGTGCAGCAGTTGATGGGACAGGCTCCGTCATTCTATGGTGGCAACAATCAATCGCTGGCCTATCAAATTGGTTTTGGAACATTGAACGCTGCCACCATGTTCTTTGGTGGTGAGGTGGGCGAAACAGGTAATTTGGGGCGGTTCGGTGAAGTGGGTGGCGATACCGGCGTGATTACTGATCCAGCGCGATTGCTTCCAGCACCAACTGGCAGTAACCCCTGGATGCCTGGCACTATCCCAACTTCAATGTCGGCTCCATCTGGAATGGTTATTGACATGGCAATGGCACCTGGACAGATCCGTCCGGGCGGTTGGGGAACACTTGATCAAATCACAGATGTAAATTTTGTTCGAAATGACTTGGCTGTTACTCCCGAATTCAAGCCTATCGTTTCAGAAGTTCAATCATTTCAGGTTCCCGAAGGGATGCAAATACAATCAGGTATTGTCGGACCGCAAATATTGAATGGGATCACGTATCCAGGGGGAGCCAATCAAATTCAAATTTTGAATTTCTCAGATCGTGCTAATCTTATACCAATTGGACCGAGACGCCCGATTCAATAATATGAATATGACCACCATAACAGATTTCAAATGGGTATATGATTCGCCTGCCGTAAGCTGGTTTTACGACGGACGGTTAGTCAACAAGACATACCGATTTCCGGTGCGGAGTGCTGTTCCTTTGAAGGATGGAACGGGAATTGCAATTGTCGAACCTTTTGAAGAAAAAGGGCGTGAAAACGCGGTTGTTTTCAATGGTGACGGAACGGAGCGGTTTCGTTTAAAATTTCCGCTCCCTGAACCATACGGAAATTGCTATGACCAAATTTATTATGTCGAAGATAAGCTAACGGCCTTCGCAAATTTGCGTGGAAATGATTTTGCTTATGAACTAGACCAACGAACCGGCGCGGTTTTGAAAAGTTATGAAAGCCGTTAAATAGGAATTCAAATACTCAAATTTATCGGAACCAAACATTAATTAATGGTCAACATCGAACAAGTGAAAGAGGAATACCGTGAGGAAGTGACAAAGTTGCTTTCCAGATTTCCTAATGTTTTGCAAGCTTTTGAGCGAGAGTGGCAGTCAGGGAAATTTAGACAAGCTTTTCTCGTTATTCATAAAGCCGCCCGGCAATTCGATATAAAGTTATCGCCAGAACTAGAACAAGTATCCGAACGGTTCTACTGGCTTTTTGTCAATTGACTCAACACGCAACCAATGCAGGCATGAAAACCTACGCCCGGACGCGGTGCATCATTTTGCTCGTAGGTTTGCTGCTCGCGGCGTTTTCCGCGTCGTCTATTCCGCGCCCGACCGGCTTCGGCGCGGTGCCGGGACATCGCCCGCCGGCCCTGGGTCAGGGAACGGCCCTTTCGCTGGCGTCCGCCTGGCGCGGGCACTGGCCCGATCTCACCGGCTATTATCAAGTCGGCATGAGAACTTACGGTCCCGTCGCTGGCATGTGGCTCTCGTATGATTCCGCATGGAACGACCGCGATCCCAACTATCTCACCTTCGCTGGTGGCGATCCGATTAACTACTTTGACAGCGATGGGAGAGCTGTTATTCAAGCGTGGCAGCAAACTCAACAAAATCTCATAAATAGCGGCGGGTTCTGGAACAATGTTGGAGCGTATGGCATTTCATTTGGGATGACTGCGCTCAACGCATTTTCAATTGGTAGTTTTAGCCGAAACGACAACTTGGTAGATAGAAATTTGGCCGGGGAAATCAGCGACGGCCAGCTTTACGCTGGAATGGCCATAAACACTGGCGCAGCAACGGCCGCAGTTGTAACCGGCGGAGTCGTGGCGCCAATTGCAGGGAGAGCTTTGGTTGCGGCTGGCTCTCCTGCATTGATGTATATCGGCAACGGTGCGGCTGCCGGACTGTCAGCTTCAACGGCGGACGTTGCGGTGCAGAGAACTGGCGATGCAGCCGCAGGAATCCCGTATAACGGCACAATTGGAAGTGATTTGACTTACATCGGGACTTCAACTGTTGGCGGTGCAGCTTTTGGCGCTCTTACTTATGGCACGATCCGAGCCGGACAAGGAGTTGTTTATCAACGGACTGATGTTAGTGGGAATCTTGGCGATTATTATGGCCAAGCGCAGAATGATGTAAGATATGCAGCCAGACAGGGTGAGCATGCTGATGCAAATCCAAATTCTCAATTTAGTTTTCAACAGGTAAGCGGCGCGGCTCCAGGTAATAATCTCGACTTTATGGAGCAGTTTCAAATTACAGCCAATGGCGGTGCTAGAACGCAGAATCCGCTCACTCTTTTGTCCAATGATATTCGAGCAATGAGTGATGAGCGGTTCTCCGATTTTATTTTCGATACCACTGTTAATAACGGAATTGGTGGCGATTTTTTTGGAAGCGCATACAGTTCCGGGCCACTTGGCACTAAAAGATAATGACGCCAGAAAGGAAAGCGCAGAAAGATATGAACACAGAACCAACGTTTATTGAATGGAGGCACTATGGGAACATGGGGAACCGGTAGCTTTCAAAATGATTGGGCTATGGATTGGCAGGCCGACCTATGTGGAGGTGGAGATGCTTCGCTGATTCGAGTTGCCCTTAACAAAGTTGTCGAGCATGGCGGCACAAAGTATTCAGCCCCTTCATTTATTGAACGATTGAGGGGGCGGAGCCGTCACACTGATTGGCTGGAAGCGCGCATTGCTTCACAGGCATTGGCCGCAGCTGAAGTTGTTGCGTCATGGCATGGTCGCCCTGCTGCCGATTTGCCGGAGAACCTCATAACGTGGTTGCAAAGGCACACCTCTTCATTTGAGCCAGACCTTGTTCCGCTTGCGCAGAAGGCGGTGGGCATTGTCAAAGCCAACTCGGAATTGAAAGATTTATGGGAGGAGGGCAATGCCGCCAAATGGAAGGCTGCGCTTGAGGACTTGGAGCAACGACTTGGGCCGGGTTGAACTTGATACGCTAACCAATGCAGGCATGAAAATCAACTCCGGGACACCGTGTATCATTTTGCTCGTAGGTTTGCTGCTCACGGCGTTTTCCGCGTCGTCCATTACGCGCCCGACCGGCTTCGGCGCGGTGCCCGGTCATCGCCCTGCGGCCCTGGGTCACGGGGCGGACCTGGCGCAATCTTCGGCTTGGCGCGGGCGCTGGTCGGACCTTAACGGTTACTATAACATCGGCGAACGGCTCTACGATCCCGTCGCGGGCATGTGGCTCTCGTATGATTCCGCATGGAACGACCGCGATCCTAACTACCTCACTTTCTGCGGCGGTGACCCCATCAATGGGTTCGACCCGGATGGCCGGTTGGGCAAAGGACTTTACAACGGCGCAGACAGCCTGCTCTACGGCACCGCCAATCTCGTCAACAACACCTTGGGTGCCATTGGCTACTTGGCGACTTCGCCATTCGCTCCAGATTGGGCCAATCAACAATACGGCAGCTACGCCCAAGGCTTTGTCAATAATGTCACGGGAACGGCACAGTTGGGCTACAATGTGGCGGCTACGGCGTCTTACGGCTTGGTCAGTCCCTTCGCCCCGGATTTTGCCTATAACAACTATGGCAATAACGTGCAGCAGTTGATGGGGCAAGCCCCGTCATTCTATGGTGGCAATGATCAATCACTGGCCTATCAAATTGGTTTCGGGACGGTAAACGCCGCCACCATGCTCTTTGGTGGTGAGGTAGGCGAAACAGGCAATCTTGGGAAAGTCGGAACAGTCGCAGATGGCAGTGTCTATAGTGTAGCTTATCAGATGACTTTGAATACAGCGGATTTAGGGAAAAGTCGTTCCGTTCAGTTCAATCGGGCTAATGCTGCTCTGGATGCAGCTTTACAATCTGATGCAACATTCGCTGCTCAACTGGAACAGTTAATTCCCGGTGTTTCAGATTCAGTTTCAAGTGTCGGAGGTCGGGCAACTCCACAAGATTGGGTTTGGCACCATGACGAGGGAGTAGGCGTAATGCAACTTGTGCCCGCAGACCAGCATACGCCAGGCTCTCTTTTTTGGGACACACTGCATCCTGCGCCGGGAGGTGCTGGCGGCTATTCGCTTTGGGCCATCCCGGCCGGAGCGCCTCCGAACTGAATTAAGGAATTTATGCGTAATCTTTCAGAACTTAAAATTAACGAGAAGGGAAAACCTGTTGGACGCCCTTCTCCAACAAATGAAGCTCTTAAAGAGTTTCAATCACACTTTGGTGTTATGCTGCCGGAATCCTATATCATGTTGCTCCGGCACTCGAATGGCGGTCACCCACAAGTTGATTCTATTGAACCAATCGGCAGACCACTAGCGGCGAGATGGGCTGTAAACAGATTTTACCACCTTGATGGTGATATAAATTCGGCTGCTAATCTATGGAATGCGACGGAAAAATGGCGGAAGATTTTAGGTGAAAAAACGATTCCATTCGCGGACGATGGTGGAGGCAACCAATTCTTCATTGACCTAAAACCATCAATACCGTCAGTCAAGTTATGTGTGCATGACGAGAAGTTTGCCATCGTGGACATCGCACCATCTTTTGAAGCTTTCATTGATGCGCTTTCAATTGATCCTGACATGATTTAGCTGCGGCACTTTATGATGAGCGCTAATCAAATTTGTCGCAACCAAACATTAATGACCAACATCGAACAAGTGAAAGAGGAATACCGTATCCGGCGGGCAGCAATCTATTTTATGAATGCTTGACGTGTGGCGAGGTTATTTGTTCCATCTCGTTCAAATGACAGCACACATTGCCAGTGCAGGAACGTCATGATTGATACCGATTACGGCCGTATCAAAATCCAAGATCACACACAGGTGAAACTCTTTTCGATTTCGTCGTAACCATGTAAAAAAAGTCATCGCGGAGTTGAGCTTATGAGTATTGAAAATCTATCCCGCATACTGATTCCGCCGTTATCACCTATTGAAGCTGGACGACAAGAAGAATGGGATTCCATCGAGGAACGGCTCGGGATTAAATTTCCAACGGATTATCACGATTTTATAACAACATTTGGAACGGGCTATGTTGGCGATTTCATTTGGATATTTAATCCTTTCGCGCAGAAGCCTACGATGAACCTTTTGAAGCAAATTCCCATTCGGATAGGCGCATTGAAGGAAATTAAGCAACAATTCCCGAGCGACGTGCCTTTTGCGCTTTTTCCAGAAGGCGAATGCCTCTTGCCTTGCGGTGCCACAGGCAATGGCGATTGTTTGTATTGGCTTACAAAAGGAAGTCCCGACAAATGGCCAATCTTGGTAAATGAATCACGAGGGCCTGACTGGGAAACATTTGATATGCAATTAACGGACTTTTTGGCGCGAATTCTCAAAAGAGAAATTGTGTGTAATATTTTTCCGCCAGATTTTCCAAACAAAAAAACACGTTCGATTCGCGAAGTTAAAAACGCGCAACTTTTCAGAATTAAACATTAGCGAGAATGGAAAACCTCTTGACCGGCCCTCGCCAACTGCACTCGAATGATTGAACTCGACACATCAACCAATGCATGCCCTGAGCCAATGAAAATTAAACGCTGGTCTGGCTTCTCGGCTACGAACCAAGTGAAAGCTCGCCTACATCAGACTGAACCGCCAAACGCCTTGCCCGCCTCGTGCTGCTGTCCCGATCAACCAGATGTGGCTTTGGAGTTCTTCACTCTCGCCCCACGGTTCGCTTTCGGTCATGGCGGCGACCATCCCAGCTATGTTCACACCTTGAATGAGCCAAAGCGTTTCGCCAGTCAATTTTGAAAATGAAAACCACTCAAATTCTCACATGCCTGTTCTTCGGGTTGCTGACAGTGCAAGCCCAGCTTACCGTCACTGTTTCATCGCCCAAGATCATCGGCCAAAAGGCCGTTGTGAAACTGGCCATGACCAACAACCTGGCGAATCAGGTGGAATCGGCGCGGGCCATGTGCTTCTTGCTGAACGAGCAAGGCAAGCTGGTGGGCGAGTCCAGCCGTTGGGTGATTGGCGGCACGAAGGAACGGCACGCCTTGGCACCGAATCAAGGAACGACCTTCAATTTTGTGGTGACCAGTCCGCAGCCGTTCACGACGACGAACCTCACCGCCAAAATCTCATTCAGCCGGATAGTCTTAGCTGGCGGCAAATTTGCAAGCCCGCAAAAGGAAGTAACAATTGTATCAACCAAAAAATGAGGCAGGGACAAATCTAAAATTAAATCTATGAAAACATCAAGGCTTCTCTTGTTTGCAGGCGTATCAATGCTTGTTTTGAATCTAAAAATCGCATCTGCTCAAAACTTATTGACCAATAAGCTGGTGACCTTGCCGAAAAATAATTCAGCCAGCCTGGTCAGTTCGTCAAGACCAACACTCCCATCACCGCCGGCATCAGTGTCCAACCTCGTTTTGGTGCGGCAAAAAGCGTTGAAACAGCCAGTTGAAGGCGTGATTGTTTTGCAGCCAATAGCTACAAAAGGATCGCCCGTTTTGGCTCCGGCACCAGTTTCAAACTCAAAATTAAGCCCAAAAAAACCATGAACGCCTATGAGCTTTTTGAGATAATGAAATAACTCTCCCTTGAAGAATCCGGTCATCGTTTGGCTGAAGCTAACATCTGCACTTTTGCCGGGCATTGTTGAACAAATTACGTTGATGCGCTATAATCAAAAATACCAAAGCCAGTCATCACTGACAACATAATTGAATTGCGAAAATGTCAAAACTTCGCATAAAACGATTTTATTTCCGTAACGACCGCGTCCACGCGGAGATCAGGGAGGCGAGAGGGGAGTGCCACGGTCAAAATCGCACCTGGCACCATAACGGCCAACTCGCCCAGGAATTACGCTGCCACCACGGTCGTTTGCATGGCACCAGCCGCCAATGGGATGAAAGCGGACATCTGCTCGGTTCCTTTACCATGAACCACGGCACCGGCACGCAGCATTACTGGCATCAAAACGGAAAGTTGCGGCTGGAGATAAATTCATTTAACGGCAAATTTTTCGGACGGATGCGGCTTTGGCTGCGAGACGGCACGCTGGTTCAGGAGACTTACTACATCAGCAACGTGGACGTAACCCGCACCGCTTATTTGAAAGCCGCCCGGAAGCATCCTGATTGGCCACAACCCGACAGACAACCGGCAGGCCGAGTTGCCCGCGAAGGGTCGGCTTTGAAACGCAAGGAGCATGGATTATTTATCGAATCCCTTTTGGAAAAAAATCACGCCGAGGCCCGGCAATGGTTGAGTGCGGCCAAAAATCCTGATCTTCGTTCGCCCGCAAGGTTTCGGACGCCAAAGGCGGCGCTTAAATTTGTGGAGACGCTTTACGCTGCCGGTGCGGAAGCCGTCATTGCTGCTGTCATTTATGAGGGCAGACGCGGAAAACAATTTACCGACCGGCTATTGGTAAAACTGCCAAAGGCGTCGGCAAAACGGAAGGCACTGCGAAAGATTTGTCAGGATTTATGCGAGAAACGAGGCGGTGCATTGTTGCCGGACGAAAGGGATATAAGAGAGAGCCATCTGTTTATCAATCTGGAGTAAGTAAGCCGCCGGAACCAACGGGCGGGAACTGACACGGCGGCCGCGCTAATGTCACTGCGGCCCGCCTTCGTCATTTCCCGCCCGCTCGTCCCGCGCGAAAAGTTGGAAACGCAGCCGCGTCCGCTTCCGTCAGCGGTCGGCGGCGTTGCGTTTCGACTTTGCTCCCGCGCCGTTCTTCACTTCACTTTTCCCGCCCGCCGACCACTGACCGAAGCCATTTTCGATTTCATGGACAATTTCCCAGAACCTGTTACGAACTTTTTTGACATCGTAAAAACTGCCGGATTGGCGTCATAAGTTTTTGGACGTTTGACCGCACTCCCATCGTAATTCGTAGCCGAATAGCCGTGCTCCGATCGTAAGGTTATGACCCGGATGGCCCATATTTAGATTTTCAAGTGACCGGGAGATTTCTCACCTCATTGGCATCGTAAGGCCGGGATTTTGCCGTTGCACCGGCTTTTGGCCGAACTGGCGTCGTAGCGTTATGACGCCAGCGGCTGGATTATGTGCCGGTGATCTGGCGCATGGCGTCGTGGAAGGTATTGAGGTGGGCCACACAGCGCGATGAGAAGCCAGGGCGATTATATGGCGTTGCCGGAAACGTCAAGAATCTACGGTTCGTGGCTTCCGTTCCTTCTGTGACTTTTCCGTCAACGCCAAGGCCCTTCTTTTAAGTTTTCATCGCGAGCACCTGTCGCTGCGCGAACAAAACGAAAACAACAACAAACTGAAAGAAAGGCAAATATATGTTCACTACTCGTAATACATCATTCATCAAACGCACTGAACTGGCCGATGACCAAATCTGTGCCGTGGCTCCGTCCGTGTTTGCGGTTGCGCCGCAGGCCGACGTGAGCGAGCGGTATGCGTTTGTTCCGACTGCCCAAGTGGTTTCCAAGTTGCGGGAGGCGGGCTGGTCGCCAGTGGAAGCATCACAGCAGCTTGTCCGTTTGGACGACCGCCGGGGTTTTCAAAAGCACCTGCTCCGGTTTCAACGCCGGGACGTGCAGGCCGTTGTCGGGGAATATACGCCGGAATTGGTTCTGCTCAATTCGCACGACCGTTCCAGCGCCTACCAGTTGCAGGCCGGTTTGTTCCGGTTTGTGTGTGGCAATGGGATGATTGTTTCTGACAGCACTTTTGAGCGCGTCAGCATCCGGCACAGTGGTTTTACGCCCGACGAAGTGATTGAAGCCAGCTTCAAATTGCTGGACGGCCTTCCGGCCATTACGTCGCGGGTCGAGACGTTTAAGAACCGGCAGCTTAACAGCACCGAACTGGAAACCTTCGCGGGCGCGGCGTTGCGGTTGCGGTTTGACGACGTGAGCCAAGCTCCGATCAATGCCAATAAACTGTTGGATTCTCGCCGTTGGGAGGATAAGGGCGACGACCTCTGGCACGTTTTCAACCGTGTCCAGGAAAATTTGCTCCGGGGCGGGCAACGCGACTTTTCCCGTCGCCGTCAGGATGGACGCCGGTTCCCGCGCACTCGTGCGATTGCCGGCCTTGACCAGAACATCCGGCTGAACCGGGAACTGTGGAACCTCGCCGAGCGGGTGGCCAACTACGAGGTAATCACACTGGCCGAGTAGAGAACAACGGGCGTTTCCGCCGCAAGGCGGGAACGCCCAACTTCATCAAAAGATTATGAATCTCAATAAACATCATATCCACGAATCCCACGAGCTTGAGCAAACCCTCGAAGTCGCCCGCATTGTGACCCCGTGGCGGCGGTTTTCCTGCGGCCTATGGCGTGTGCCGGAGGGGGATATTTCCGACGCTTATTCGGCGGACACCATGCCACGAGTGAAAGGGTTCACGCATGAAGGTCGTCTTTACACCAACGGCGGCGGTTTTTCCAAATGGCTTCATGCCGAAGTGAACGCCTATCCGCTGATTCATCCCGACGAATATGAGGAACGGAACAGTGTGCCATATTACTACGAAGGTAAAACGGTGACTTACAAGGGAAAGGCGTTCCGGCTTGGAAATAAAACCATTTTCGTGGCGTCCGATCCGGCCGTTGAAGAATGGCGGTATCAATGCCGTGTCCTGTATGCCGATGGCGGATATTTCGCATCCGGTTGCACCTACACGGAGTTTATTGGCAATCGGTTCGACCCGCAATCCGCGAACGGACGCGAAGCGCGGTTCAAAGAACTAGTGGAATGTGGGGCGCGAGCCATGCCCAGCACGCAAGGGGAAATGTGCCGTTTGTTGGCGCAGAAAACCAACGAAACCAACCAGCCACAACAAATTGATTTTGCATTATGATACCCATTAAAAAGACCATTCAGCGTGTGACCGTTGAAGAATATGGTTATGGTAATAGCCGGCGCAAACTGGTTGTCGCCTTTGAGAGAGGCGATCTCATCACCATCCGCGAACATGGCCGGCGCACCAAAGACACCGCCCGAATTTACGATGTCTTTTGGTGGATGAAACGCAGCAAAGCATCAAAAACCCAGATGGAGAAATTGCGCACGCGCAAAGCGGCCAAGGCCGCGCGGCTCGCCGCGCGACGGCAGCGCGCTGCGACCAGACAATAATTCAGCGAATGACCAGACAGCCGTGCGGCTCGTTCACATCGAGTGCGCCGCCGGCATTTTTTCCCAGCAACAGGAAATCGGCAAGCGCGTCCCCGATACATTTCTCAACCGCATCCCGCATGGGCCGGGCACCAAGACGCGGGTGATAACCCCGCCGCACCAGAAACGGGAGAACCGCGTCCGTCGGCACGAGTTCATGGCCTTTCTCCCGTAGGAATTTCAATTCATTGGCCAGCAACAGGCGGGCGATTTCCAGTTGATCGTCATAAGTCAGCCGGTTGAAAACGAGTTTTTCCGTGATGCGGGCGAAAATTTCCGGGCGCAGGGATTGTTGCGCCCGCGTCAGAACGTGGCGTTCCATGGTTGCCTGGGTGGAATGTTGAACATGCAAAATCTCCGCCGCGCCAATGTTGGAAGTCAGCACAATGTAATGATTGGAAAAATCCAGCGTATCGCCGCTGGCCATCGTCACGCGGGCGGCATCCAGGATTTGCAGGAATACATCCAGCACGCGCGGATGCGCCTTTTCTATTTCATCGAAAAGCAAAGTGCCGCTGGGCGATTTGTCGTAGGCCATGCCCAACGTGCCGCGCTCGCCCAACCGTGCGCCGAGCAGGACACCCAGAGATTCTTGCGTCTGATATTCGCTCATGTCGAAGCGGGCAAGCTTGTCCGCGCCGAACAAAAATTCGGTGAACGTCAGGGTGATCTCGGTCTTGCCGACGCCGGTTGGACCGAGAAACATGAAACTGCCGCGCGGACGGGTTGATTTCGTCAGCCCAAGCTCCCCGCGTTGCAGCACGGACACCACGCGGGGGATGACATGAGCCTGTCCGCGAATCCGCTCGCTCATGATTTTTTCGAGACTCTGCAATTTTTCGTGAAGTGATGGAGCGGAATTTCCCGTTGTGTTTATTGCGTTTTCCATGCGTTCAGCCTGCCAGAATATAAAAATCAGGTTGTGATGAATTCATCACAACCCATCAAAATCAATCATGGTAAAAAGAGGGCGCATGAAAATTATATTCTTAACACGACTGGCGGGATTCATTCCCATGCTGGCACAATCACAAACCAGCCTCTCAGGCGGCGCATCCTCGGCGTTGGGCATCGTCATGCTCATCGGTTTCATCTTTGGAACCATTTGCATCATTGGCGGCGGCTTCGCCATCCGGCGCGGGGACGCCGACACCGGCAAAATGTCCATCGTCGGCGGACTCATCATCGCGGGCGCGCCCGTCATCGTGAAAGCATTGTTCACGGCTTTCGGCATCGGCAGTTCCACCGTGGACGTGGGGACCTTCCAATGAACAAGGCGAAGCCTTGACCCAATTGGCCTGCGGCCCACACTAAAAATGAATACCAAAAGCGAACTGCGATTCACGGACACGAACGCGGCGGATGACTCCAAAGGCCGGACATGGGGGCTGGAAGGCGACCTGTTCTGGATTGTGGTCGGCGGCGGCTTTGCGTTCGTGATGGTTTTGCTGCTGTGCTTCAGCGCGTTGAAAATGGGCCTGCTGATTTCGCTCATCATGGCGGCCATCCCGCTGACGTTGTGCCTGATTTATATCTTTGTATTCCGTCAGGGCAAACCGCCCGGTTACGACATTGATTGTCTCGACCATTGGTTGAACGGTTCAGGCTTCAGCGCGGCATTACAACGTCAACCCAGACATCCGGTGAGTGGTTTCACCACTCTACGCAACCATGTTTGAGTCATCGCCCAACGGATATTTCGTCAACGATTTGATCGTTTTCAACTCGTTGAACGCGGGCGGCTATGTGGCGAAGGGATTCATTTTTGAGCCGCCCGACCTGACCAACGCGCCGGCATCGGAACTGAACCAGTTCCAGGACCAGCTTTCACTGCTGCTCGCCTCGCTCACCGACCAGCAACGGTTGCAGGTGCAATTCTACTGCGACTGCGATTACCGGCACGAACTCCTGCGCTATCATGCGGAAACCAAAAAGTCCGGCAACCTTTGGACGCGCCGGACGCGCAACGAACGGTTTGAACGGTATTGGCGGTTGATGACCGAGCGCCGGTTGCGGCGGCAGCGGCTCATTTTTTATTTGTCGCGGAAAATTGATTCATCGGCCAGCGGCCTTAAATCCACTACTGCGCTCACGGAACACTATCATCAATTGCTGGAGCAGATGCGGACGGAGTTTGATCAAAAGCATGAATTATTGACCGAGATTTTCGCCGGGCAGGGGGCGCGGATCATCCCCATGAAGGATGCCGACCATTTCCGGCATTACAAAAATTTCCTGAATCCGTCGCTGGCCGAGCGGTTTGATTACGACCCCGTTGACGGATTTGATCCGCAACTGTCCATTCAGGAAAATTGCTGGCACAGCGAGGGGAGCGGGCAGGCCGACTTCGGCTTCTTCATGGACGGACGTTATCATTCGATCATCGTGCTGTCGCGCTGGCCGAAGATGACCTATCCCGGAATCATCCATCGGCTGACCAGCCTGCGGCTGCTCGATTACACCATCACGGTGAATCTGGAACCGTTATCCGTCCGCAAGGAGATCAACCAGGAGGAAAAAGAGCACGACCGTATTGCGGGCGATTACGCCAGCGAGAAAAAGCTTTCCCTACTGACCGTGATGGATAAGAAGCAGAAGAAAATCTCCGCGCTCATGCAGGGGCATACGTTCCCGTTCAAAGTGCTGTTTGCCATCCGCACCTGGGACCAGAGCAAGGACGGATTGATCGCCAAGACGACCGTCATCAAAAACGCGATCAACGGGATGAATTCCGCGCAGTATGCGGAAAGCACGCTGCCCAGCACTTCCAAAAAGTTGTTTTACCAGACCTGGCCGGGCTGGACCTGGAGCAAATATAACGCGCGGAAGCTTTACGGTGAAAATCGTTACATCGCCGATCTGCTGCCGATTTCGTCCACGTTCACCGGTCATCTGGACACCGCCGAGGCGATTTATGAAGGCCCAAACCAAAATCTGGTCGGCATCAAAACCTTTTCCGGGTCAGGCGGAAACGCCTCACCGCAACATGCCGTGCTTCTGGGCATGTCCGGCGCGGGCAAGTCGGTCACCATTTGCGATCTGCTTTCACAGACCGAAAACTATTTTGCCTACACGGTCATCATTGAGGAGGGACTGAGTTACGGCATCTACACGCAGACGGTGGAGCCGGAGGCAAAGCCAATCGTGATCCAGCCCGACGGGGACATCACCATCAACTATCTCGACACGCGCGGGTTGCCGCTTTCGCCGGATCATCTGGCGTCGGCCACCGCGCTGGTCGGGCGCATGGTGGGCACGAGCCAGAGCGAGGACAAGCAGATGTTGCGACAGGCGCAAATCGCCAAATATATCAATTTGCTTTACGAGGATGTATTTCAGGATTGGTCACGCAAACACGAAGGTCAAATGATGCAAGTGGCGCGGCACGCCTGTGCGCTGGCGCGCTATCGTCGGGAGAAAATGCCGCCAGGCGCGACGATGCTGGACTCATTTGCTGATTTCCGCGACCAGACTGCGTCTGGACTCAATGCGCCTGCGGCGCGGAACGGGGCGCACCCCAACTCTGGTTTTACGCAGGAATATCTGGCCCAATTTTCCGAAGGCGAGGTTTTGAAGTTCATGAAAGACCCGAACACGGTGAAGGACGTTCGCAACCTGGCCTATGCGTATATCAAGACCGATGAATATCCCACGCACCGGATGTTGCAGGAATTGATGTCGCTGGACGCCAGTGGCGCGGAGCGGGAACAGATCATTGAGATTTCAACACTCCTATTGCCGTGGTGCCGGGATGGCAACTACGGAGCGTTGTTCGATGGGGCCAGCAATCTGTCGCTTACCGGCAAGATTGCCCATTTTGAACTTGGTTACATTCCCGACAGCGCCCGCGAATTGCGGGCGGCAGCCGGTTTTCTCATCACCAATTACACCCGCAAACATATCATCACGTTGCCGCGAGCATTGCGGAAGCGAAACATCTTTGAGGAAGTCGCCCGCTTTTTGGACGTGCCGGGCGGCGAGGAAATCGTCAAGGAGAGCTATGCGCAGTTGCGGAAATTCAATTGCTGGAATGTGAGCATCGTCCAACAGTATGCCCGGTTCAAACAATCCCGCATCCGCTCCGCCGTGTTCGGCAATTCGCGCCAGTTCTTTTTGATGCGTCAGAATGACCGTTCCGACCTCGACGACATGGCGCGGGACATCGCCATGCCCGAAATCACCCGGCACACGATCATGAATTACACACTGCCCGACCATCAGGCCGGAGCGAAATACTCTGCGTTCACCTATCTGCATGTGGATTCCAACCGCCCGATTTGCGGCACCGCCTATAATTACAGTTCGCCCGAAATGCTCTATTGCTCCAGTTCAAGCGGCGAACATTTTGAGAAACGCGCCAAGGAATTGAAGGGCGCGAAGAATGTGACCGAAGGCATTTTAACCTTTTCCCGCAAACCCCAACTCGCGCAAGCCGTATGAAATTCCATCATCTCATTTTATTTGTCCCCCTGCTCGTCAGCGGTTGTGCGCTGGTCCGGCCCGTCAGCGACGTCGCCGCCGGGGCGGGTGGTGGCGTCCTCGCGAGTCAATTGTCACACGGCAATCCGGGCATCACCGCCGCCGGGGCGGCGGGCGGCGTATTGTTGAGCGAAGGCGCAAATTATCTCGCGGGCAAGACGGCGGACGATGCCTATGAAACCGGCTACGAAAAGGGCCGGAGCGACGCGGTCAAGCAGCAGTATTGGATTCTGGTTCATCAGCAGCAGCAACGCAACGCAGCGGTGGAAAACATCAGCCTCTACGCGATTCCCGTTCCTGAACAGACCGTTGACGGGGTCATTTTGAACCCGACCACCAAATATCTTCGCATTGAAAACTAGGCAGGCAAAGCCTGCACTGAACCATTAAACAACCAAACAACGAAAGGAATAACATGAAAAAAATGCTCGTCACCCTCGCCGCTCTCATTGTGCTTGGCACGACCTGCCAGGCGCAATGGGTGGTTTACGACCCCATCAGCAACATCCAGCAGATTCTCGACCAGGCCGAGAACATCGCCGAATACGTTGACATGGTGGATAACCAAGTTCAGCAGATTACTCAGCTTGGCAACCAGCTCCAGCAGTTGGAGCAATACAACCAGGCGTTTGGCAATCCGGCGCAGATTCTCAACGTTACCGGCGTGCCGGCGTTGACCTCGGATTTGACGCGGACAACCCTCGGCCAAACCATCTCCGCCGTCGAAAGAACGTCCGACGGTGTGGCCGCGCTTACCTATGATGCCAACGGGCTTTACAACCAGATCGGCGCGACCTTCAACACGCCGTCCGGCAATCAAATCCAACGCAACGCGAATGACTACAAACCCAACGAGGCGATCAACAACGCCACCCTCAACTATTCCAATGTCACCGCCAACGTGTTGCAGCGCCGGCAGGCATTGAAGGACGCCATTGCCTCGACCACGGAAGCCTTGCAGTCGGCAACCACCGCATCCGAGGTGCAAAAACTTACCGGCGTTTTAATCGGCCAGAACGCCGCGCTGGCCGCGACGGACAAGGAAATTGACCAGGCCGTGGATGTGAGCGTGGAACAGGATATTGAAAACCGCAACGACCGGCAAAAGCAGGCCACCGCCGAGCAGGAGGAACAAAAGGCTGAAATGGTTGAATCGTTCGACAACTACCGGACGAGTTTTCAGTTGAATACGCAACCACCACAATTTCCCACGGGCAACCAATAAAATACCCGGCCATGCCATTTATCTTTCTCCATGAAATCGTTTTTGAAGATTGTCGTCGTCGCAGCGGGCGTCGTCATCGTCAGCGTAACCGCCGTGGTCATTGTGCAACCATCACGGCAATCACACAAAAACGTCAGTCCGACACAGAATGCGTTGGCAGGCGAGCTACCGGTGGCCATCAGTAATTATTCCAAAACTTTCAAGCTGAACACCAATCCGCCGATCTGGCCGCAGCCTGCCAATGGACGAAACGCAACCAACTGAATCGCCCACGGTAAATCAGACGCCAACGGCGGGCGGGGTGAAAGTGGCCGAAGCAAAGCCGCGCTTCGACCCGACGCGCATCTTTGTCCAAAAAGACCGGCTCGTCTGGTTTTGGTTTGGCTTCGCCATGTTGGTGCTGGCGGGCGCGGCGGTTGACCGCTATTTCCTGGTCCAGAGCTTCAAACAACGCGAGCGGGTGATCGTGATTGATCCGGCCAACACGTTCTACGTTTCGCCGTTGCTGAAATTCTCCGAGGCGAAGGAACTGCACGTCGAGCAAAGCACTTTGGCGACCACGGCCTTTCTGGAGCGCAACCCAAACGGATTCGACAACGTGGATTTGCTGAAACAGATGTATTTGAAACAGGCATATCTGAAGGCGGTGGCCTACCAGGCTGCCGAAGAACCGGAGTTCAAGTCCAAGCAGTTGCACCAGAAGGTTGAAATCAGCGGCATCAACATCTTGAACACCCGCGAGGATTTTGTGCTGACCCAGGTGACCGGCCAGTTGATCCGGGACGGTGTTTTCGAGGGCAAACCTTTCACGGAAGCCATTCCTTTCAAGCTGTCGCTGCGGTTGCAGCGCAATCCCAACATGGTGCTAAACGGGCGGTTTCCCACGGCGGTAAATGATTTCAAATATGAAACGCTGGCTCCTCATTAGTCTGCTCTCATCCCTTGGTCTGGTCGCAGTGGCGAAGGACAAAGCCATCCAGAATTTCATTCTGGACGAGCAGACGGTTTATGTCATCCCCGTGGCCACCAATCGGGTGACCACGATCAGTTTCCCCGGTGCGATTGCCGCGATGGATGCGGCACAGGTCAGCATTGATCCGCAAAAGCCCGCGCCGTTTCTCATCGCCCACACCAAGGGTTCAGCGTTCTTCTCCGTCCGCGCTGAGGCCGGGAAGGCCGTGACCAACATCAATATCCGGTGGAATGGTCAAACATATGTCCTGGAACTGGTGGCCAGCGATGAACCCTTTTTATCTGTCACGTTTGAACCCGCACCGGACACTTCGGGCGCAACCCAATCCGCGCCGGTGACACCCACGCGCCTGCTCGCGCTGCTGGACGAGGCCAAAGCTTATCCGCTGTTGCAGGCGTATCACCCGGAAGTTGTCGCCCAGGTCGGATACCGCAATTACGAACACGCGCCGCGCATTGTGGACTGCACCAACTATGCGGTGAAGATTGAAGAAGCCTTTCGCTTTGATCCCGAAGATACGCTGGTTTTCCGCGTGGGGGTCACGAACAAAACCAACCGTCAGTTGATCTACGCGCCGAATGGATTTTTTCTCCGGGTCGGCGAACGCACTTATCCACAGTCCATCAGCGACGCCAGCGGCATCGTGCCACCGCACGCGGAAGCCCCGGCCTACTTTGCCGTGACCGGCACGCCCAACGGCGGGCGCAATGACATTTCCCTCAAGAACGATTTCTACGTCATTCTCGACGCGCACACGGTCGGACCAGCGTCGGCAATCGAACCACCGCCTCCGGCAATCATCCGACCGCCGGTTCAAGGACACCGCTAACGATGAATCCTCGTAGCGTCATCAACTTTTTCAAGACCCCGGCGGGCGCGTTCCTGGCCTTCTGCGTGATTTTGGGCGTCATCTTCTTGGCCGTGAAACGGTTTTTGCCCGGCGCGACGAAACCGCCGCCGTTGAGTTATTCCACGAAAGCCGCCGCTGCCGCCGCGAGCAAGCAGACGATGCAAACTTTTCAAAACACCAATTATTCGGCCGTAAAAAACCTTCCGCCGCCCGCCGTTCAGGTCGCGGCCAGGACGGCCACCGCCGACCGTCAACCGGAGCCGGTGAAGCGGGTCAGACGTGTTCCGCCGAAGCCGGCAATCCTGCCCATCAGTCTGTTTGCCGAAACCCCGTCGGCAGAAGCAAAGCCGTTGAGCAAGTATTATGCACCGTATGGCCGGTTGATTCCGTGTGAACTCATTGTCACAGTGGATTCTTCCAGCATCCAGACACCCATCATCGGTCTGGTGACGGACGACGTTTATTTTGGCGGACGACTGTTGATTCCCGCCGGGACGGAAATTCACGGTCAAGCGCAGACCGACCGGACCCGTGAACGCATCGCCAGCAGCGGCGGCTGGACGTTCGTCTGGCAGGATGGCCGGGAATTGCGGGTGTCCGGCATCGCCCTTGACCGTGAATTTGATCCTGCCACCAGGGCCGCCGGCAGTGACAGCGGGTGGGGCATCACGGACGGCAGCGCCGGGCTGCGCGGGCGCGTTCTCAAATCAGATGATATGGCCGAAATCAAACTGTTTGCCGCAACCTTTTTGAGCGGCGCGGCCAGCGCCTTCACCCAAAACCAGCAGACGCTGCTGGGCACGCAAATTTTGCCGACCGCGCAAAATGCCGGACTGACCGGCGCGCAAACGGTGCTGCAAGCCTATGCGCAGCAGATTTTGAATTCCATTCAACGTGACGGCTTTTATGTCCGCGTTCCCGCCGGCAAACAGTTCTATCTCTACGTCACGCAGACGATTGACATATCGGATGCCACTGTCGGCGGCACCCGGCAGGCAGCCGACGAATTCACCAATTCGCCATCGTCCACCCCCCGAAATTATTTACCGCCCAACGCGGCGGCTTTATATCGCAACGGAGGCATCCCATGAAACGAATCCTCATTTTTATCCCGCTCATATTTTTAACTGCTTGTGCCAGCAAGCGTCCAGTCATTGTAAAAATGCCGCCCTCGCTGCCGGCTACGACAATGACCACCGATGGCATGGAATCCGTGCGTTACGGCGAGAACCTCAAAGCTTATTCCCTGGGCCGTTATATTGATCCCAATGACAGTCTGGTGATGCACGAGGCACACACGATCTATCGAGTTGAAACGACCGCCAAATGGAATCTGCATCCCCATCAGCCAGTCCATGTTCCGGGCGGGCCGGTGGTCGGCATCATTGACCCGGCACACCAGGACAGTCCAATCACGCCGGCGATTGCCGCCGAG
>JAJXXW010000022.1 GCA_021780905.1 bacterium | reverse complement strand
TTCCGGCAGGCCGGCAATGGTGGTTTTCTCCTTCACCTCCATATCCGCGCCGTCCATCGGCTTGCCGTAGGCGTAGTGAAGCAAGACTTCCGGCTTGTGCTTTTGCAGCCATTCGAGGATTTGCCGCAAGCGGGTTTTGCCGCCGGTTTTCTCGTCGAGAAATTCCCGCACCGCCTCGGCTAATTTCGCCGTCCTGGGGCGTCCGCCGGGATTGCCGGATTGACCGGGCTTGAACGGCCTGCCGCGTCCCGCTGTTTTCCCGCTGTTCTGAGCGAAGCTCATGGCGCAAATCGTTTCTAAGTATCTTCCGCAAATGCCGCTGGCGTGGTTCGGATTCGCCCTTCTTTCGAGGCGGATTCGACTTCGGCAATCACACGCTCGCATTTTCCGGGCGCGGATTTGATGCGGTTGATCCACTTGCCGGCATCATTGACCCAATGCACGCCCAGCGCGGATTCAGTGCGGTCTGCCAGTTCCTTCTGCCGTGGCAATAGCTTACTCGGCTTTGTCGGATTGTTCGCGGTTTGCAACATAACGGTAACGGGTTGCCCGGCGTCCGCCGGAATTGCTGATCTCTACTGGTTCAATAATGCCGTCACGGTGCAAGCCGTGCATGAAGGCGGAAACGGCGTGCAGACTTTTTGCAGACAGGCCGATGGCGCGCGCGGCGTCGCGCACGCTCAAAAAGAACGGGCTGTCACCGGCCAGCTTTTGCAGTTCGTAGCACAGATGCACCAGAGTTTTTAATTTCGGGCTGTCGTAGCGATTCGCCTCCGGCGGCGGCGGTGATGCCGCAACTTTGGCAATCGCGTTTTGGATCACGTTTGAACCGAGCGGAGTTTTGGCCTTTTCGTAAGCGTCCATGAAAAGAAACATACATTCATCGCGGTCTGTGTCTGGTGGCAGCGTGGACTGTGCCGCGCTCCACCAAATGTTAAATGCCGCCGGAAATTCATCCTTTGGCAATCGTTTATCCACGGATAATTCAAACGCCTTCACCGCTCTGGCGAATTTGAACACCGGATCACCATTGCTTTTGTCAGCGAGCGCCATTCGTGCGGCCTTCTGGAGCGTGTCCACGCACGCGCCGGAAGGCGGTAACTCATCAGCATCATGCGTCTCATGGGTATCTCCGCATCTTCTGAAACTCTGTATCTGTGCATCTCCGTGTCTCTGCGTCTCTGCGTCTCTGTCTCTCTGTTCCATCGTGCTATCCGACAAAGCCGACAAAGCTTTGGATTCGGTTTTTTTGTCTCTCCGCTTCGTAGCAGGCGTGGATTTGAGATTTTTGGATCGTTCACGCATACGCCCTCGTTTCCGGCTGGTAGTGCCGCCTGCCGCGCTTGCGATACTGGCCGGTGCGGATGATGCGTTCCACGCGCCGCTTTGTGCTGCCGCTGGCTTTTGAGAATCGCAGCGCGGATTTCACGGCTGCACCGCGCCTCTCTGGAGTCGGAGCAAGGCGGCTTTTACAGAATCCCAATGGTAGATTTTGCGCCTGCCAATTTTGACCACTGGCAGCTTGCCCTGCTGAATCCAATTAAATGCGGTGCGTCTCGAAATTGGTAAACGCGCCAAAAGTTGTTTTTCGTCGAGAAAATCTTTCTCGCTCGCCTGTGCTGTTTGAAGTTTGTCGTTTAACATTGCACCGCCAGCTTGCCTATGGCCGCGCAATGGTGCGTGGACGGCGAACTGCGCCGATGATTTGTCCACCCTCCTAGCCGAGAATAACCGTGTCGCCCTCGCGTTTAACGCGCCGAATGAATGGGAATTTTTCAGGAAGCCGTTGCAAGCCGAGGCGCTGCCGGGTCTTGCGGACGGAATCAAAAGTTGGCTGTTCACCAACGGCGCGCAGGAAGTCGTCAATGGCTGCGTCAGTGAAACAACACAGATGCACGGCTTTTTCTTTCTGGCAAATCCAATGTTCAATCAGCAGTTGTTCGGCTGGCGTCGGTTCTTTTAGCGGATCAAAAATCACCGGCTGCTTTTCCAGAAGCCGCCCCAATTGCTTGAAAAATCTGTGGTCATTGTCATCAATGGCTTGGCTGACAGCGAGCCGAAGAATGGGCGCAACCTCACCTGATAGTTGCTGAAAACGAGCGTAGCGAAGCAAACGCAGAACCTTCGTTTTTACCTCGCGGTTGTGCGTTGTTTCCTCGTATTTACCCCATTTTTCCAGCAGGTTGCCAGATGATAGATCATCCGGCGGCGCATACTCCTTGCGTGCCTCGAAAAACCCGAACAATGGAGCAAATCTCACCTCATCAATTTCACGGCGTTGAACTTTGTAGAACGGCAGCAAGGATTCAACAATGTCCGCTTTAATGTCCGGGTCGAGCTTGCGAAATGCCGTCAGCGTTTTATGCGGAAACTGGATTTGGAAATTTTTTACCCCGCTCTTTGGCCTGAATTGAATTTCAACAAATGAAGGCGGGCTTTTCATGGCGGAGTTTCACGCCGTCACGGTCACGCGCGGTTTGACGCCCAAGTCCTCGGCGATGCTTCGCACAATCGCGCCCAGGTTGCGCGCCGTCGGGTTGCCGTGGCGACCGAGCATCCGGTGAAGGGATTTTTCCCCCAAGCCGGTCTGCCGCGCCAGTTCCTTGAAGGTGATTTGGGCGTTGACCAAATCGCGGAGCAGGGACAGGCCGACGGCGGTTTCACCGTCCAAAAAACAGTTGACCGCCTCGGCATAAAGCGCCCGCGCAAATTTTGGCTCGCGCTTGATCCGCGCGATAATCGTTTCGCTATGAGGTCGAGTTGTAATCATGTTATCGTCTCGTTTGCTGGTATCGGTGCCATCGTTCCACAGCGGCGGCAATGTCGGCGTCCTGCCGCCGTTTGCTGCCACCGCCGAGCAAAATGATGATGGCGCGGCCTTCGCGTCCAAAATACACGCGATAGCCCGGCCCAAAATCCATCCGCACTTCAAACACGCCGTCATGCAGCGATTTGGCCGCGCCGAAGTTGCCGTGTTCCAGACGCAGGATGTATTTTTCCACGCGCGCGGCGGTGACTGCATCCAAGCCGTCCAACCACTCGGCGTAGGGCGAAAGTCCGCTTTCGACATATTCCCGAATCTCAAAAGAGCCGTTCATAGAGTAGCATAAATGTTACCACTGTCAACCCGTCCATGCCGGTCATTGCGCCCGTTTGCCGGGCGTGGCGGGCGGCAGCACATTGAACCATTTTTCCGCGTCGGCTTTGGTGGCGAGTCCCTTGTAGGCGGAATGAATCACGGACGGGCTGTTACCGGCTTGTGCCGCCGTCAAATTCTCGTTGCCGTGCAAGGCAAAATGGAAGGTGCAAAACGCATGGCGCAATCCGTTTTTCCGCGCCGGTATTTTTCCGGCTTCGCGAAGTTCCACAAACGCGGCGTGGTAGGTGTCGCGGCTCTGTGTCCACAACTGGCCTTCATGCCGGCGATACGGTTCCAGCCATACCGCCAGCGCGGGACAGATTTCAACCAAGCGGCGGCTGCGGGTCTTGGATTTCGTGGCGGAAATGGCAACGTGTCCCGCCGTGCCGAAAACATCCTGCCAAGTCAGCCGTTGCGCCTCTTGTAACCGAATACCCGCCAGCCCTTGCAGCGCGATGATCGGGCGCATGGTGTCGTCCGCCGCGTCCAGCAATGCCTGCAATTCCGCCGGGCGGTAAAAATCGGTTTCGCCGGCGTCGGCGGTTTGCCGCTTCATGCCGTCGGCGTCGAGCAAGCGGTGCGTCTGGCTGATGTAATCTTTCTTGATGCACCAGTTCAAAAACATTTTCACCGTGGCGCGGAGATGATTCTTGGACTTGGCGGCAAGGTGTTTGCGCCCGGCCATGAATTTGTCGAGATGCTCTTTCGTCAGGTCGCAAACCGCCGTGGCCGGAAAGGTTTTTTCAAACCAGCCCAGCCAGAGCTTTGTCATCAGGAAATAATTCTTGCTCAACTCCGGGCGTTTGCCGTTCACCGATTGCGTTTCGACTTCGCGCGCGTCCACAAACTCTTTGACAGCGGCGGCTATATCCACACGCTTGACCGTTGCCACGGTGGACAGGTAGCCAGCCACGGCAGCGGACAGCGGGACGTTCAACCGGCCCAGCGCGTCCAGATAATCCCCCACGGCGGCATTTAGGCTAATGCGCCTGCCTTTGGCCTTAAAGTAGCCGTCCAGCCGTTCCAGCGCGGCAAGGGCGTCGCGGGACTGGCTGGCGGACAGCGCGGCGGCTTGTGAACCATTGGCCGCGTCGCGCACAATGCGCTCGGCGGCAGTTTTGGCGTCGGAATAGGTGGCGAAGGTCTGCATCTTCCGCTTGCCCGCCGTGGTGAAGGCGACGCGGTAGTAAGCGAACTTTCCAGCCGGCGCGTAGATTTTCGCCTTGCTGGTGCGGTGACGGATGGTGACGGGGAACCTCACGCGCTTGTCAGCGGGTCGGGCGGGATTCTGTGCAAATTCTGTGCAAAGATTTGAATAACCCTCGTATTAATTGGCAAAATTGGCTGGCCGACATGGATTCGAACCATGAATAACGCCTCCAAAGGGCGCTGTGTTACCATTACACCATCGGCCAATCGCGGCAATGACACCGATGTTGAATCTAACAACCACCCGCCGCCCGCACAAGCGCAGAAACCATTCACACAATTTCCACCGGGCACTTCGGCAGCGCGTCGAGAAACGCCTGGCCGTATTGCTTCGTGAGAATCCGGTTGTCCAAAACCACGATGATGCCGGTGTCCGTCTTCGTCCGAATCAACCGGCCCACGCCCTGCCGGAATTTCAAAATCGCCTCCGGCAAGGAAAATTCGCCAAAGGAATTGCCGCCGCGCGCCTCAATCGCCTCGAGGCGCGCCTCGATGAGCGGATGATCCGGCACCGCGAACGGCAGCCGCGTGATGATGACGTTGCTCAACGCCTCGCCCGGCACGTCCACGCCCTGCCAGAAGCTGTCCGTGCCGAACAGCACCGAATCCACGTCCGCCTTGAATTTCTCCAGCATCGTCGAGCGCGGCGTGCCGGTGCCCTGCACGATCAGCTCCAGCTTGAGTTTATCAAAAAACGGACGCATCCGATCCGCCACTTCCTGCATCAGTTTGTGGTTGGTGAAGAGCACGAACGCCTTGCCGTGGGTCTGCGTCACAAAATGTTCGATCCAATGGATGAGCGCGTCGGAATAACCATGCTCGCGCGGGTCGGGCATTTTTTTGACGGTGAACAATTTCATCTGCCGCTCGTAATCGAACGGCGTGCCGACCTGTAGTTTCGTCGCGGATTCGCAACCAACTCGCTTCGCAAAATAATTCAGCGGTGAATTTCCAGAGGCGGCCTGCGCCCGGTTGCGCGGCGCATTTTCAGAACCGGCAACCTTCAACTTGGATCCTTCCACCGCTTTTTCCGCCACCGCCAAAGTCGCGCTGGTCATGATGACGCTGGTGTCCGTCTCAAATAACCGGCGGCGCAGGTAATCCGCCACGTCCACCGGCGCGGCGTTCAGCGACAGGTTGCGCTGCGATTTGCCGCCGCGCTCGACCCAATAAACGTGGTCGTCCGCTTCCTGGTTCAAAAACTCCGCCACCTCGATTTTCAATTCGCCCAGCCGCCGGTTGCACTCCAGTAATTCCTGCCCGATTTCCTTGTCCTCGCTCATCTTAATGAGTTCGCTCACGGCTTCGCGCAGGCTTTGAATCGGCAAGGTGACATTGTCTTTGACGATTTCCGCGCGGCGGATGCGCAGTTCCTTCCACTCGCGTTTGCGGTCGCCGCCGAAGGCCGTTTTCTTCGCTTCCGCCTGAATTTCCTCGCACGCACGCTCGACGTTCCCGAAAAACTTGTCCGCCTCGCTCAAAATTTCCGCGACAAGCTTCACCGCCCTGCCCTGGCGCAGCGTGGCGAGCAGACCTTTTTCCGTCTTCGGATTCCACAGCCGGTTCAGCGAATAGCGCACCTGCCCGCTCGACACGCTCAGGCCGATGTGCCGCGACGCCACACTCTCCATCGTGTGCGCCTCGTCGAAGATCACAAAGTCGTTCTTAAACAAAATGCCGCCTTCCATCTCCTCGTCCACGCCGCCGAGCAGCGTGAAAAACAGCGTGTGATTCAAGATGACGACATCGGCGGACAAAATCCGATTCCGCACGCGCTGAAAAAAACAAGTGTCGTGATCGCGCGCAAAATCTGACTTGTGCCCGCACGTTTTCGGCGAACAAAGCCCGCGCTCCGAACAAATCTGGGCCCAGACTTTCGGGTCCGGCTCGATCTCAAAATCCGACAAACTGCCGTCCTTGGTTTCTTTGGACCATTCGCAGATGCGCTGCAATTCCTGGGCTTCGCTTGAGGTGAAAAGATTCCCGCTTTGCTGCATCGCCTTTTGCAGCCGCCGCGTGCAGAGATAATTCGCCCGGCCTTTGAGCATCGCATAAGAAAATTCCACCGGCTCCGGCAGCGAGCCGAGCACGCCGGCGAGCATCGGCAGATCTTTTTCCGTGAGCTGCTCCTGCAGATTGATCGTGTGCGTGGAAACGACCGCCTTTTTTTTCTGCGCCACCGCGAACAGGATGGCCGGAATCAGATACGCCAGCGATTTGCCGACGCCCGTTCCCGCTTCCACGGCCAGATGTTCCCGATTCGCCAGCGCCCGCGCCACGGCCACGGCCATCTCTTGCTGCTGCGGGCGGAACTCGAAATTTTTTGCGCGCGACAGAATACCCGTCGGCGAAAAAACTTTCTCAACTTGGGAAATCAAGTCGGGGCCGCTCGGCTGATGTTCGGCCAGTGAAATCATTTCAGCGGCGAGCTGCTCAACACCACCTTCAACGCCGAAGTTTTTCCGGGCGCGAGGGAAGGTTTATTCTGCTTCACATTGCCGGATTCCACGCAAATCATCCGCTTGTAGTCCGCCGGGGCGAAGTCCTCCGGCAATTTCTGCGTCGTCCACGGATTCCAGACCACGGTGGATTGCGAGCCGGATTTTTCCACGCGAATGACGCGCTTCAGTTTGGCGTCGCGAATCTCCACGGCGGACGTGGTGCCGCAATAAGTGCGGTTCGTCTCGCGGTTGAAGGTGATGGCGTAGCATTCCGCCGGGCGCGGCACGGCGTTGTCGCCCTCGGCAAAATTCAGATATGGCGCGCCCTCCAAGCCGTGCACGCTCACCGCGCCGATGTCGCCAACTTGGAAATATGTGTGCAGGCACGCCTCAAATTCGAGCGTCTCGCCGCACGATTCATTCGCCGCAACCAGTTCCATCGTCAACGTCGCGCCCACAGTCACGACGAATTCCGTGCGCAGATTTTTCCACGCCGCGCGACCTTGAATCGGCGGCAGGGCGAAATGCACCGTCACCGTGCCGTCCGGCGCGGCGGCGGTTTTGAGGAGCTGCCATTCGGTCAGTCGCGCGAAGCCATGTGACGGCTCGCCGTCGCGGTTGCCGAACCAGGGAAAGCAAATTGGCACGCCGCCACGAATCGCCTGGCCGGCGGCGAAATGACTTTTCGCGCTCATGAAGAGCAGCGGCGGCTCGCCGTTTTTCTGGAAGCCGGCGACGTGCGCGCCGTGCAGATAAATTTCCGCCGTGCTCCACGGCGTCCGGATTTTGACCAGCGGCAAACCGCCGTGGCCATTGACGATTTCCACGCGGCCGGCAATTTCGTGCCGGCGTGGGGCGGCGAGTGATTCTTCGGGTTTCATAGATTTTTCAGCGGCCCGCCTCGGGGACTTGAATAGATTTTCGGAAGACGAACATTCCCAACGGCGTCACCAGCGCCATCGCGCCGATGATGAGCCACATCGTCTGCGGATGCCGCGCCCCGGTTTCCGGGCAGTAGTTTGCGAGCAGCCAGCCGGAGAGGAAGCCCGCGCCACACTTGGCAAAAAAATACGGCAGCGAAGTCATCGCCATGTAGGAGGCTTCGCGGCCCGCGGGCGCGATGGCGGCGGCGTATTCATAAATGCGCGGCGACCACAGCACTTCGCCGAACGAATACAGCACGATGAAACAAAAGATCGCGACGTAAAGCGGGTTGGCCGGCCCGGTGACGTTCAGCCAGCGGTGGACAATTAAATCGCCCAGCCAGCCAGCTGCCAGCGGTTGAAACAATGCCGGCGGCACGGCGAGGAAAAATACCGATGCCACCGAAATCGTGCTGCCGATGGTGATCGCGCGGTATGCGGAGACTTTTTGCAGGAGCACGCCGCACAACGGTGCCAGCACGAGCACCAACACCGAGTTTAACATGGCCGTCACCTGCGCGAACGGCGCGTCGCGGCTGATTTCCCGCTTGGCGAAATCCGGGACGACGTAGTCCACATAAAAATAAATCATCTTCACGCCCACGGCCAGCATCATGAACAGCAGAAACCGCAGGAACAGCGGTTGCCGCCAGAGTTCGCCAAACAGCCGCGCCGCCGCCGCCAGCGGAGTTTCCCCACCGGATTTTTTTGTCCGGGCCGTCTGCACGCGCACACCGGCTTCCGTCATTTCCACGCCGTCGCGCAGAAAGCACCAAATCAGCGCCATGCCCGGCAGCGTGAACGCCACACTCCACAAAATCATCACGCGATATGTGCCGATTTCCGCAGGCAGGCCGGGCGCCGTCCAGCTGCCGTTCTCGCCCAGCGTCTGCCGCAGGTAATCGAAAATCCGCGCGCCGATGGCGAAGCCAAGGTTCATCAGCGCGTAGTAAAGCGAAAACGCCACCGAACGCTGTGCCGCCGTGGAATAGCGTCGCATCGCCGCCGCCATCACCGGCGTCATCAATGCGATGCCCACCGCCAGCGGCAGCAGGCCGCCCGCCAGCGCGAGCCAGGGCACGCCCGCCGTCAGCATCACCAGCCGCGCCCCCGCGCAGATCGTGAAACCGATGAGAAACGTCCGCCGGATGCCCACCGCGTCCGTGAATGACCCGACGAGCACCGTGAACAGCGTCACCAGCGCCGACCATACGCCAATGACGACGCCCTTGGTTTCGTCGCCCAGGCCCATTTCAAGCTTCAACCAACCCGGCAGCACCTGGCCCGCGCTCAACCGGTAGGCGACGTTTTCCAGGACATACGCCGCCAGCACGATCCACAGCTCGCGCGGCGCGTGGCGCATCACGGTGAATTTCCGGAGAAAATTCTTCAGCTTGGAATCGGTGGTGGCAGTGGCGGACAGCATCAATTCGGAGAAAAATAATTCCTGCCACCGCGCCCGGCGAGGCTTTTGTTCGCGTATTTCGCGTATTTCGCGTGGTTCGCGGTGAAGCTGAACCGCAAAAGACGCCAACCACGCGAACGGAAAGTAACGATTACGGCTAATCCAACGGCAAGCGCTGAACGTCAAATTGACAGGGCTGGTTGAAGGCGTCTGAATTGTTTCGCGGTCTGCGCGCGCTTTTTTCAATCCGCGAACGGGTCCCACGGCGGCAGCAAAATCGGTTTCTGTTGGGTCAGGGCCTGCAGCGCCGGCGGCACAAATCGCCGGTCAATGATGACTTGATAGACGTGCCGGTCGAACCACGGCCGGTCAATGACGAACCAGCCTTCGTTACCGTGTTTGTCGCCCCAGGAATTTTCCACCTTCCATTTCACCGGCACGCCGCCGCGCACGTCCACGCCGGTAATCACCATGGCGTGGTTGGGCGCGCCGTTGTCGTAGGCGAGGGCGTCGGCCTTGCTCACGGTGAAATCCAGGCCGAACAAATCGGCCTGGTCCTCGATGCCGCGCAGCCAGAAACCTTTTTCCTTGTCGGCGTCGGCACCCACGTCGGCGGCAAACCAGACCGGCTGATCGGCCAGCACGGATTTGAGCGTCATTTCGGCCATTTCTTTCATGCCAATGTTGACGGCTTCCATGTTCGGCTGGTCCGCCAGGTTGCGCGCCCAAGCCCATTCGAGGTGGGCGTGCATTGGTTGGCCGGGATAATTGGCAAAACTGACGTAGCGGTTCAGGTCTTCATCCAGAAATTTTTTACGGAAACTTTGCGGGGTGTAAGTTTCCAGCGGGCTGACCTTGTCATCCTTGGTTTCGTAGCGCCACGCAAAGGTGGCGGGCGGTTTGCCGAGGCATAGCACGAGAATTTTATAGACATCGCGCAACGCGGCCTGTTTCACCCCGCCCAATTCGGCGGCGGGGCTGGTGATGGAAGTCTGGCGCATCGCGATGACGGCCTTGTGCAGGCGCGTCTTGATGAGCGCGTCCATGTCGGCGGTGTGCGCGGCGGCGTAGTCGTCCGGCATGACGGATTCCGGCACGGCACCGTATTTCTGGAGGAGGGCGCGGACGTAATTCCAGTTGCCGCCATCGGTGATGAAATTCTCGAGCAGGCAGTCCAGCCGGCGGCTGTGCACCGGCTCGCCACGCAGGCTGATGGCGAGTTCGAGAAAAAGGTTGGCCGATTCCAGCGCCTGATAGAACTGCTCGTAAGCCTGCGAGAGCTTGAAATCTTTCATCTTGTTTTTGGTGATGACGCCCGGCCGCAGGACGTTCAAGCCGGCGAACAGCCAGCAACGCCCGGAATCTTTCTGGTTGGTGATGCCGCCCGGATTTTTGATTTCCTTGGTGAACAGCGAATCGATGCCGTTCGCCACGTCGGGATTGATCGTGAGGGAACGGATGCTGGCGTTGGCCAGGGCGTTGCGGATGGCCGTCATTTGCGGCGTCAGCGGCACCGACTGGTCGAGCGCTTTCAGCATTTCGGGCGTTAGCGCGGCGGCGGCCGAGGGCGCTTCACCCGGCAACGGTTCGTATTGGGCATGGAGCGTGCCGACGGCAAACAACATCGCCGCCAAAAAAATAATGGTGTTTTTCATGGCTTGAAATTTTATCCGAACAAATCCATCTGCGGCGGCGGCGCGAGCGATTTTAATTTCTCGCGATCCTGCTGGCGGCGCGGCTGGCGGACGTTGCCTTCCGGCGTGAGTTCGGACTCTTCGAGATTGCCGAGGATCTGTTTCGCGCGTTCCAAGACTTCCTTCGGCACGCCGGCGAGCCGCGCGACCTGGATGCCGTAGCTTTTGTCCGTGCCGCCCTCGACGATTTTGCGGAGGAACACAATCTGGTCATGCCACTCGCGCACGGCGACGTTGAAATTCTTGATGCGCGGCAGCCGCGCGGCGAGTTCGGTCAACTCGTGATAATGCGTGGCGAATAAAGTTTTCGCGCCGACCTGATTGTGCAGAAATTCCACGATGCTCCACGCGAGCGAAAGCCCGTCGAATGTGCTGGTGCCACGGCCGATTTCGTCCAGCACGATGAGGCTGCGCGGCGTGGCGTTGTTCAGGATGTTCGCCGTCTCGGTCATCTCCACCATGAACGTGCTTTGCCCGCGCGCCAAATCGTCGCTCGCGCCGATTCGGGTGAAAATGCGGTCCACCAGATCAATCCGCGCTCCGGCGGCGGGAACAAAACTGCCGGTGTGCGCCAGCAGCGTCAGCAGCGCCACCTGCCGGATGTAGGTGGATTTGCCGGCCATGTTCGGCCCGGTAATCAAAGCGATTTGCGGGTAGGGTGCGCAGTCCTCTGCGCGCCGGGGCGTCCCTTGCACTTCGGCGGCGGGCAGAGGACTGCCCGCCCTGCCTGACAATGCCGCATCATTCGGCACAAAACGTTCCTCGACGAGCTGTTGTTCCAGCACCGGATGCCGGCCGTCGCGGATTTGCAGTATGCCTTCGTCGGCAACCTGCGGACGGCAGTAATTATGCAGCCGCGCCGTCTCCGCGAAAGATGCCAGCACATCGAGCTGCGCCAGCGCGGAAGCTGTCTGCTGGATTTTCGGCAACTGGCCCAGCACTTCCTCGCGGACGCGCTGGAAGATTTCGTATTCCAATTTCACGCCGCGTTCTTCCGCGCCAAGAATTTTGCCTTCCATTTCCTTCAGCTCCGGCGTGATGAAGCGTTCGCCATTTGCGACCGTCTGCTTGCGATGATAATGCGGCGGAACCTTGTCGAGATTGGATTTCGTGACCTCGATGTAATAGCCGAAGACGGAATTGAACCGCACCTTGAGCGAAGCAATGCCCGTGGCCGCGATTTCATCGGCCTGAAGTTTGGCGATCCAATCCTTGCCGCCGCGCTGGGCGTCGCGCAATTCGTCGAGCGCCGCATCGAAGCCATCGCGGATCATGCCACCTTCCTTGATCGGCAGCGGCGGCTCGTCCACGATGGCGCGGGAAATCAACTCCACAAGGTCGGGCGACTCGGAGATTTGCGAATCCAATTCCGAAATCAAGCTGGTGGGACGAGCGTCATGCAATTGATCCGTAGGTGACGACGTGAGGAGTCTCTCACTTTCTTTTAATTTGAGTCTCGTCACCTCGACTCCTACTTGAACAAGAATCTGCTTCAGCGCCGGAATCTGCTCCAGCGCCATTCGCAGCGCGACCAGATCGCGCGCGTTGCCGCTGCCGGAACTCAAGCGGCCCAGCGTGCGTTCGAGGTCGCGCACCTGCGCCAACTGCTGGCGGAACGCGTCGAGGCCGAAGGAATTATTGATGAAGCTTTCCACCGCATCCTGCCGCTGCCGGATCGGTTCCACTCTGGCGAGCGGCTGCGACAGCCAGTTGCGCAACAGCCGCGCGCCCATCGGCGTGGCGGTTTTGTTGAGTGCGCCGTAAAGCGAGGCGTTGCGCGGGGCGTCGTGATGCTGCGGTTCGAGAATTTCCAGATGTCGCAACGTCGTGTAGTCGAGCGTGAGAAAATCGCTGCGCTGGTAAAACGAAATCCGCGTGAGATGCTTCACGTCGCGCCGCAGATTCTGCGTGAGGTAATGCAGCGCGCCGCCCGCCGCGCCGATGGCGGCGGCTTTGTCTTTCAAGCCAAAACCGTCGAGCGAGGCGACCTTGAAATGCTCCTTCACCGTGTAGAACGCGGTTTCCGGCGCGAACGTCCAGCCATCGTAGCCGCTGATAATTTTGAATGCGCCTTGCAGCAGCTTCCGCACGGAATCCTGCTCGGTCGGAAAAATAATTTCCGCCGGACGCAGCCGTTCCAATTCGGCGAGCAAAGCAGAATCATTTTCCAGTTCGGTGGTTAGAAAATCGCCGGTGGTCAAATCCACCAGCGCGAGGCCGAAGATTTTTCCGCTGGGATAAACGGCGGCGAGGAAATTATTCCGCTCGGCAACGAGCATCCGTTCGTCGAAGTGTGTGCCGGGTGAAAGGATTTGCGTGACCTCGCGGTTCACCAGCTTGCCGGGTCGGGCTTCCTCGGTTTGATCGCAGATGGCCACCTTGCGCCCGCTTTTCAGGATGCGCGCGATGTAGCCGTTGGCCGCGTGATGCGGCAGGCCGCACATCGGCACGCCGTTGCGCGCGGTCAGCGAAAGGTTGAGCACCTGCGCGCCGGTCTGGGCGTCCTCGAAAAACATCTCGTAAAAATCGCCGAGCCGAAAAAGCAAAAGCGCGTCCTTGGGCAGTTCGCCTTTGATGCGGCGATACTGCGCCATCATGGGGGTGAGTTGGGCTTCGGCGGACATTACATTGTGCGGATGCTCTAACATTGTTCAAATTAAACTAAAAAACCCGAACAATCTGAAAGCAAAACGGCGCGTTTTTGAATCAATGACCTCAAGCGCGGTTTCATTACGCCACAAGGTTGGCGGGCATTGTTGTTGTTTTGTTGGTTGTTGGTGTGCCGGTTCTCTGATTTCGGTTTTCTTCCCGGTGCCGGCGGCCCCGGGCAGGTTTCTGGTGCGTCGTTGCTCGACGATGATCGGCCGCAGGCCGTCATGGGCTTGCTGCGGGGTGACGTAGTCGATGCGGGAATAGTAATGCTCGGTGTCATACCAGGTAAAGTAGCGACTGAAGTATTCTCCGGCCTGGGCGTCATCCAGGAATTGTCCCGGATACACCGGGGCGCGCTTGAGGGTGCTGAAGGCCGATTCGATGAACGGAATGTCAGGGCGGCAACCTGTCGTTTGCCGATGGCCCTGTGGAACACTGGCACGGGCAGACCGCCAAAGTCTTCACGCAATTCGGTCAGTCGGTGGCGGCGGCGGAAATACCGGATTATGCGCGTCTCCCAAACGCCATGAAGCAACCGCGGTAACGCGGGCGCGGCTGAAAGAAGTGCGTCCTGAGTTAATCTTCAGGCCGATCCAGATATTCGCCCGGCGGCAGGTCGGCGTATTTCTCGAAGTGCTCCGGCTTGAGCGGCTCGGAGATGGCGTGTTCGCCGCCGAGCCATTTGCCGAGGTCAAGGAGTTTGCACCGGTGGGAGCAGAAGGGACCGTATTTGCCGGCGAACCAGTCGCCGGACTTTTTGCAGGTCGGGCATCGGACGGGCCGCATGGGGCTACTGGGTTTCGGCGGCGACCTGTTTGAGGTCGCCGATGACATCATCCACGTCACCCGCCACCACCCCGGCATCGGAGAGAATCTTCCGCACGCCCTCAAGCAGGATCTGCTGTTGCGAGGCGGAAAGCTGGCCGCCGTTGAAAAAGGCATGGATGGCCCACGCCAGCTTCGCGTTTTGCGCGGTGAGATTGGTTTTCCCGCCAGTGGCGGCCATCAGGTGGCCGGCCAGTTTTCGGATCGAAGCAAGGGCCGGTTTTTTGTCCGCCGCCGCCGCCGCCAGATGGGTCATGAGCGCCGCGCGCTGATCCGCCGGCGCCGGCGCGTCGCCAACCTGGTTCAGCGCATCCAAATCGGCATGGAGGTCGGCGAGATTTCGGTGCGTGGCGGCGAGCGCCGGATCCGCCGGCGGTGCGGGCGATGACGGAGGTGCCGCCGGGACGCCCGGGTCCGCATTGTTTTGGTTCGCGGCCCGTTTGGCCTGCTCTTTGCCGAGGTTGTAATTCACGTCTGCTCGCGTCTGACTGGCCAGAGCCAAGGCGGCGGCGGCGAAAAACATTTTCATAAACTCACGGGTTGGCGGTCACGGTTCCGCTTTTGCCGAGCAGCGAAATGTAATCCAGCAGGATGTGCTCGGTTTCGCCCAGGACCGGGTCGAATGGCGGCGGCGATTTCTTTTTGGCGGCGGCGGGTTTTCCGGCGCTGAGGCTGGTGACGTTCGTCACGACATTCGAATCCGCGCTGGCCGGGGCGGTCTTGGTGGCGGTGTCCGCCCCCGCCAGCGTCAATCCCGGCAGCCTGGCGTTTTCCACGGTGATGTCGTAAATCTTCACGCCGTCCGGCGGGCGCGCGGAACGCTCGGCGTCGCGGGCCTGGTTTTGCCGGAAGACGCGCTCGCGTTCCTGGATGGCGGCGCGCTCATTGATGGTGGCGGTTTTTTCCGCCTGGAGCTTGACGAATTGGTCAATGTCCTGCTTGACGTAGAGAAAATCCTGGTTGGTCGCCACGCGCTCCGCAGAGTGCGCCTGGAGCGTCGCGAGGAAGGGCTGGACGAGATTATACTTTTCGCAATTGACCTGCGGGATGGTGTCCCAGGGCAGCGCATTGTCGAGGGAGCTTTCACCGATCTGCGTGGAGGAGTTCAGCACATCCGGCAAAACAATGTCCGAGGCGACGCCTTTGATCTGCGTGGACCCACCACTGATCCGGTAAAACTTGCGGATGGTGATTTTGATGGTGCCGGGATCGGCCGCCTTGCTGTCCTCGGACAGCATATAGGGCTGGAGCGGATTCAGATTTTGCACCGTGCCCTTGCCGTGTGTGGAGGTGTCGCCGACAATGAGGGCGCGGCCGTAATCCTGCAGGGCCGCCGCCGCGATCTCCGAGGCGGACGCGCTGAAGCGGTTGATCATCACGGCCAGCGGCCCGGCGTAAAGCTGGGTCGGGTCGGGATCGGTGTCCACCTGCACCTGGCCGTCGGGATTGCGCGCCAGCACGATCGGGCCGCTGCGGATGAACAGGCCGGTGAACCGGATGGCCTCCTCCAACGAGCCGCCGGGGTTGGTCCGCAGGTCAATGATGATGCCGGCAACCTTTTCCTGCTTGAGCCGCTTCACGAGCCTGGTCACGTCCGCCGTGGTGCTCTTGGGTGTGGCCTGCCCGTTGGCGGAGTCAAGCCCGTTGACCGTGGCGTAGAACGACGGCAGGTCAATGATGCCGATGCGCCTGCCGTCGGGAAACTCCAGCAGTTTCGCCTTGGCCTCGGCATCCTCCAGCTTGATCTCATCGCGGATCAGCGTGACGACCTTGCGCGCGGTGTGGGCCGGACCGGGGCTGATGGTCAGCCGGACTTCCGTGCCTTTCGGCCCGCGGATGAGCTGGACGACCTTTTCCAAATCCATGTCCACCACGTCCACCGGCGGTTTGTCGCCCTGCGCCACGGCAAGGATGCGGTCGTTTTCATTGATCTCCTTGCTTTTCGCCGCCGGCCCGCCCGGCACCAGCGACATGATGGTGCAATAACCGTCGTCCTCGTGGAGCTGGGCGCCGATGCCGAAGAGCGAGAGGTTCATGCCGATGGAAAAATCCTGCGCGTGCGGCGCGCTGAAATAATCTGAGTGCGGATCGTAGGCGTGGCACAGCCCGTTCAGATAGGCCTGCAGCACGCCGTCGCTGTCCCAGTTCGTCGTCAGGTGCAGGTTCCACTGGTAATGCCGTTCCAGCGTGGCGGGAATTTCCCTGGCCGCGTCCGCCGGCAGCCGGACGGCAAAGCCGTTGGTCTCGGTGATCTCGCGGGCCAGCTTTTCCTGCAAATACTCGTAGCGCAGCCGCTGCCGCCAGAGCGCGGCCGCCTCGGTCAAATTCGCCGGAAACGGCGCGTGCCGCCGGTCCAGCACAATCTCCTCGTCCGTGTTGAATTTGAACCGGTCCTGCTTGAGCAACGCCATGACATAGGCGTCGTGCTGCTGGATGCGTTCGGCATAGCGGTCATACACGGCATAGGCCGGCGTCAAATCCGCCGTCCCGTTTGCCAGCGTCAGCTTGTCGAGGTTTGTCCGGTAAACCTCGAACTCCGCCAGGTCGCTCTGGAGAAAATTTTCGTGGCGCGGGTCGAGCGAGTTGATGTAGCTGTCGAAAAACTTCTTGGACAGCTCGGTGTCCAGCGGCCGTTGCAGGTAATGGTATTCCTCCAGCAGCCGCGCGGCGACATGCGCGATGCGCGGGTCGTTCGGGCCGGGCTGCAGGTGGGTGGTTTTGAACGCCGGCAGCACGGGCGCGGTGCACGAACTGGTTTCGCAGCCGGCCCAGCTGGCCAGCGCCAGCGCCGGGATCAGCAGCGCCAGAAAAACCGTTCGCAATCGAAACTGAATGGTTGGCATGGACACAATTTGACCCATCATACCCCAAACCGTTCACCGGGGAAATTTAAATTGCGCGCCGGCGGATAATATTTTGCCTGAAAACCGGATTGCCTTTGCCGGCCGAATCGAGAATCATGCCGGCTCCAAATTGGCTTTTATGAAAAAAATTATTTTCGGAACCGTCTTCAGTCTCGGCCTCGTTACCATCGTGCTGGCCGAGGGCACCAACCTGTTGGCCGACCCCAAATCCCGCGTCAGCTACGCCATCGGCCTGAACATCGGCCACAACTTCAAGGCGCAGGACGTGGACGCGGACCCCGAGCTTGTCGGCCGCGCCATCAAGGATGTCCTCACCGGCCAGCCGGAATTGATGACCGAGGCGGAGGTCCGGCAGACACTGAACGAATTCCAGCAGGAAATGCGCGCCAACCAGATGAAAAAACGCGCGGAACAGGGCGTCAAGGCCAAGGCTGCCGGCGAAGCCTTCCTGGCTGCGAACAAAAACCAGCCCGGCGTCCAGGTCTTGCCCGACGGCCTCCAATACCTCGTGGTGACCGAGGGCACGGGCGCCACGCCCGGCGCCGGCGACACCGTGACGGTCAATTATCGCGGCACGCTGGTGGACGGCACGGAGTTCGACAGCTCCTACAAACGCGGCCGCCCCGCGAGCTTCCCGGTCGGCGGCGTCATTCGCGGCTGGACCGAGGCGCTGCAAAAAATGAAGGTCGGCTCGAAATGGAAGCTGTTCATTCCGGCCGAACTGGCCTACGGCGAAGCCGGCCAGCGCAGCATCCCGCCGAATTCCGCCCTCATCTTCGAGGTCGAGTTGCTCGACACCAAGGCGCCCGCCGCGCCCGCCGCCGCCCAGTCGCTCACCAGCGACATCATCAAGGTGCCCAGCGCCGAGGACATGAAGAAAGGCGCCAAGATCGAGGTCATCAAGCCCGAGGAGGACGCCGCCAAGGCCGCCACCGGTTCCAAGTGATTTGACTTTGAACGCCGCCGCGCGGCCTCTGTCAATTCCAACACCATGAAACTGACTCTCAAACCGGTTTTCGGGCTGTGCGCCGTCGGCGCGGCCACCGCCGTCATCCTGACGGTTTCGCACCTGAACAGTTGGGGCCGCGACGAACGCCCGGCGTTCAACGTCTCCACCACGCCCGTCAAACGCGACGCCGGCGGCGGCACCAGCTACGCGCCGGTCGTCAAAAAGGTCGCCCCGAGCGTGGTCAACATCTACTCCACCCACTTCGTCAAGGAACGGCCGATGGTCAATCCGCTGTTGAACGACCCGTTCTTCCGCCAGTTCTTCGGCAACCAGTTTCAAGACAACGCCCGCGAGCGCACCCGCAAGGAGCAAAGCCTCGGCTCCGGCGTCATCGTCTCGCCCGACGGCTATATCCTGACGGCCAACCACGTCGTCGCCGAGGCCGACGAAGTCAAAGTCTCCATCGCCGACGACAAAAAAGAATACACCGCCCGCATCATTGGCAAGGACAGCGCCACGGACATTGCCGTGTTGAAAATCGCCGCGGACAATCTGCCCGCCGTCACGCTGGCGGACAGCGACCAGCTCGAAGTTGGCGACATTGTGCTCGCGCTCGGCAATCCCTTCGGCGTGGGCCAGACCGTGACCATGGGCATCATCAGCGCGCTCGGCCGCAGCGGTCTGCCGGGCTTCAACCAGTATCAGAATTTCATCCAGACCGACGCCGCCATCAATCCCGGCAATTCCGGCGGCGCGCTGGTGGACGTGGAAGGCCGGTTGGTCGGCATCAACACCGCCATCGTCAGCCCCAGCGGCGGCAACAACGGCATCGGCTTCGCCGTTCCCATCAACATGGCGCGGACGGTGCTCGAACGTCTCGCCAGCGGCGGCAAGGTCACGCGCGGTTATCTCGGCATCATTCCGCAGGACATTGACGCCGACCTGGCGCAACAGTTCAACCTGCCGGACCAGAACGGCGCGCTCATCGGCGACGTGATGGCCGGCACGCCCGCCGCCAAAGCCGGCTTGAAATCCGGCGACGTGATCCTTTCCGTCAACGGCAAGCCCGTGGATGACGCCCACGGCCTGCAGCTCACGGTTTCCCAAATCAGCCCCGGCTCGAACGTCACCTTGAAAGTCATTCGCAACGGCGTCAGCCGCACGTTCAACGTCACGCTCGCGGAACTGCCCGGCGGCGACAGCACCGGCGGCGACCAGAATGATTCCGATTCCGGCAACGCCGTGGCCGATGCCTTGGACGGCGTCACCGTCGCCGACCTCGACCCGCAGGTGCGCGCCGAACTCCGCGCGCCCGCCGGCATCCACGGCGCGCTGGTGACGGATGTCAACAGCGATTCCAACTCCGCCGACGCCGGTCTGCAGCCCAACGACCTCATCGTGGAGATCAACCGCCAGCCGGTCGCCAACGCCGACGACGCCGTGCGCCTGTGCAAGGCCGCCCGCGGCGAGCACATCCTGGTCAAAATCTGGCGGCGCGATGGCAACTTCGCCGGGACGCGCTTCTTGAGCGTGGACAACACCAAGCGCGCCAAGTAAGGCGGTTGCCAGTTGCTCGTTTCCGGCTGCCAGTTCACGGGTAGTTGAACTTCCAACCTTCAGCCTGTAACCTGCAACCAACATGGCCGTTCAATACAAAGATTACTACCAGAGTCTCGGCGTGTCGCGCACTGCGAGCGCCGACGAAATCAAGAAAGCCTTCCGCAAACTCGCCCGCGAATTTCATCCCGACGTCGCCAAGGACAAGAAAAAGGCCGAGGAAAAATTCAAGGAAATCAACGAGGCCTACGAGGTTCTCTCCGATCCCGACAAGCGCAAGAAATACGACGAACTGGGGGCGGACTGGAAATCCGGCGCAGAGTTTCGCCCGCCGCCCGGCTATGGCGGCCCCGGCGGCGGCCAGGCGTTCCGCGGCGGCCGGCCGATGAGCGGCGCGGAATTTGAGACGCATTTTGGCGGCACCGGCTTCAGCGATTTCTTCGAGCAGCTCTTCGGCTCGCGGATGCGCGGCGGCGGATTCGGCGGACGCGGCGGCTTTGCCGAAGAACCCATGGCCGAGGAAAGCCGCGACATCGAGGGCGACATTTTGGTTACGCTGGAAGAGGCCAAGCGCGGCTCCGTGCGCACCGTCACCGTCCGCCGCGAGAACCGCGCCGACTCGCACCAGGTCAAGATTCCCGCCGGCATCACCGAGGGGCAGAAGTTGCGTCTCAGCGGACGCGGCGAACACGGCGGCGATTTGTATCTGCGCGTGCGCCTGGCAAAACATCCCGACTTCGAGGTGGACGGGCACAATTTGATTTTCGAACTGGAATTGGCACCGTGGGAGGCGGCGCTCGGCGCGGAAATTTCCGTGCCCACGCTGGACGGCAAGGTCAACATCAAGATTCCCGCCGGCACCGCCAGCGGCCAAAAGCTCCGCGTGCGCGGGCGCGGCCTGGGCAAAAGCGGGGATTTGATTGTCGTCACCAAGATTGTGGTGCCGGGAAAGATCTCCGGCGCGGAAAAAAAATTGTGGGAGCAGCTCGCGAAGGAATCCAGGTTCAACCCGCGTGATTGAAGTTTCAACTCAAGGCGAGAAAGCGCGAGATTTTCAATGGAAGATGTCCGACAAACTGCATTTCAAAGGCCCAATTCCTCCTGCGGCGCGTTGTTGGCCAGAAAGCAAGCCTTCAACCGTCAGCCGTTGCACGCGGGGATATTTCTTGCCGGTGGCGCTTTCGTAAAAACCCGCGCTCGCGGCGTCGGCAATCATGCCGCGTGTGGTTTCTGCCAGGGAAATAAATAATGCAATCTCCGCGCCTTCGCGGGCGCGCACCATTTCAATGGAGCACACGTCGTCCGCCTTTCACGCTCACGACGATTTTGCGTGCCCCAGCCCGGCCACGTCGGGGAAGAATTTCAGGCCGTCAATGCGCCGTCCACGCCCTTTTCTTGCCTTGGAACGGCTGCGCGTCCACACTGGCGCCCGTGCCGGCCGGGGAAACGATTTTAAATGATGCTTCGGCGGTTTAGTTTGACGTTGCCAAACGGCGGCGCGAAAACCATGCTTTCGCATTAAAAACCGATATGAAAGTTGTCATCTTGTGCGGTGGCCGGGGAACGCGTTTGCGCGAGGAAACCGAGTTCCGCCCCAAGCCCATGGTGCCCATCGGCCAGAAACCGATTCTTTGGCACATTATGAAGTATTATGCCAGCTTCGGGCATCGCGAATTCATCCTGTGCCTCGGCTACAAGGGCGACATGATCAAGGATTATTTCCGCAACTATCTCTGGAACACCTGCGACGTGTCGTTGTCCCTCGGGCGCGCGCAAAAGGTCAAGTTTCACGGTCGCCACAGTGAGGAGGACTGGACGGTCACGCTCGCCGAAACCGGCGAGGATGCCATGACCGCCTTCCGGCTCAAACAAGTGCAACGCTATATTTCCAAGGGCGAAACCTTTTTGTTCACCTATGGCGACGGGCTTTCCAACATTGACATCGGTGCCACCATCCAGGCGCACCGCCGCTCCAAAAAAATCTGCACCATTTCCGCCGTGCATCCGGCCGGCCGGTTTGGCGCGTTGAAAATCGAGGGCGACGGCTCCATCCACGATTTTGTCGAGAAGCCGCAGGTCGAGCAGGCCTACGTCAACGGCGGCTACATGGTGTGCGACTACAAAATCTTCAATTACCTGACGGACGATCCGTCGGTCATGTTCGAGCGCGAGCCGGTCGCCAAGGTGGTGGCCGACGGTCAGTTGCACTCCTACCGGCACGAAGGCTTCTGGCAGCCGATGGACACCTATCAGGAAACGCAGTATCTCAACCGGCTCTGGGCGGACAACAAGGCTCCGTGGAAAATCTGGTGACGACATTCTTTTATGCCCGCCGCCCCGGCCAATTTATTTAACGGCGCCTACGCCGGCAAAAAAGTTTTTGTCACCGGCCACACCGGCTTCAAAGGCTCCTGGCTCTGCGAATGGCTTTTGCAACTGGGCGCGGAAGTGACCGGCTACAGCCTGCCGCCCAACACCCAACCCGCGCTGTTCAACCAGCTCGGTTTGAAATCACGGTTGCATCACCACCTCGGGGACATCCGCGACCTGCCAAAACTGCGCCGGGCTGTGCGGGCGGCGAAGCCGGAGCTCGTTTTTCACCTCGCCGCCCAGCCGATTGTGCGCGAGTCCTATATCCGGCCGGTCGAGACCTTTGCCACCAACTTGATGGGCACGGTCAACGTCCTGGAAGCCCTGCGTGAGTTCAAGCAACCGTGCGCCGCCGTCTTCGTCACCACGGATAAATGCTACGAAAACCGCGAGCGCCATCGCGGGTATGCCGAAACCGACCCGCTGGGCGGGCACGATCCCTATAGCGCCAGCAAAGCCACCGCCGAAATCGCCATCGCCTCCTACCGCCGTTCTTTTTTCAAGGGTCATCCGGTCAAAATCGCCAGTGCCCGCGCCGGCAACGTCATCGGCGGCGGCGATTGGGCAGCCGACCGCATCGTGCCGGACAGCATCCGCGCGCTGCAAAAAAAGCAGCCGATTCCCGTGCGCAACAAGATTTCCACCCGGCCCTGGCAGCACGTGCTCGAACCGTTGAGCGGTTACCTCTGGCTCGGTGCGCGACTGGCGCCATTGAAAGCGCACGACGATAAATTGTGTTCCGCGTTCAACTTCGGCCCCGACCGCGAAGCAAATCGCACGGTGCACCAACTGGTCGAGGAAATTTTCCGGCACTGGCCGGGCGAATGGGTGGACAAGTCCAATCCCCATGCGGTCCATGAGGCGCGGCTGCTGCATCTCGTCACGACCAAGGCGAAACGGGAACTCGGCTGGCGTCCCGTCTGGAGTTTTGCCGAGACGATCCGCGAGACGGTGGAATGGTATCGTCTGGTCCACCAAAAGCCGGCGCGCGCGCGCGAAATCCTGGTCCGGGACATTGCCGATTATTGCGCCGCCGCACAAATGAAAAACCTGCCCTGGGCGGCAAAATAAATTTCTCCATGCCGAAATCCGCCGCCGAACTCAAAGCCGAAATCCTCCGCCTCACGCGCGAGTTTTCCGCCGCCGCGCACGCCGCCAACCGGCCCGGGAACGATGCGCGACCCGCGCCGTTCGCGCCCGGCCAAACCACCGTGCCCTACGCCGGCCGCGTGTTCACCGAGGACGAGGTGGAAGCCGCCGTTTCCGCCACGCTGGATTTCTGGCTCACACTTGGCGCGGAAGGCGAGGCGTTTGAGCAGGAACTTGCGGCGTTTCTCGGCGTCAAACGCAGCCTGCTCGTCAACTCCGGTTCCTCCGCCAACCTGCTCGCCATCACCGCGCTCACCAGCCGCAAACTGGGCGAACGCCGGTTGCATCCCGGCGACGAAGTCATCACCGTCGCCGCCGGTTTTCCGACCACCGTGGCGCCGATCATTCAAAACGGTCTCGTGCCGGTGTTCATTGACAACGATCCGGTCACGCTCAACGCCCGGGTGGAAATGCTGGCGGCCGCTTTTGTCCCCGGCAAAACCAAGGCGGTGATGCTGGCGCACACGCTGGGCAATCCGTTTGATTTGTCCGCCGTCACGGAATTTTGCCGGCGGCACCACCTCTGGCTGATCGAAGACAACTGCGATGCGCTGGGCTGCCGCTACGACGGCCAGTTCACCGGCACTTTCGGCGATTTGTCCACGCAAAGTTTTTATCCGCCGCACCATCTGACGATGGGCGAGGGCGGCGCGGTCAACATCACGCGCGACATGAAATTAAAGGTGCTGGTGGAAAGTTTCCGCGACTGGGGCCGCGACTGCTGGTGCGCCAGCGGCAAGGACAACACCTGCCACAAACGCTTCGGCTGGCAGCTCGGCGAACTGCCCGAAGGCTACGACCACAAATACATTTACAGCCACCTCGGCTACAATCTGAAGCCGCTCGATCCGCAGGCTGCCATCGGCCGGCAGCAGTTGAAGAAGCTGCCGGCCTTCATCCAGGCGCGGATTGACCACTGGAATCATCTCCGCGCCGGGCTGGCCGGCTTGGAGGAATTTTTCGATTTCCAGCTGCCGACCCACGCGACCGGCTGGACAACCAACGGTTTCACCTGGGATGCCTCCGGCCACCGCACGGAATGTTCGTGGTTCGGCTTCATGATGCTGGTGAAAAAATCCGCGCCGTTCACGCGCCGCGAACTGGCCGAGGCGCTGGACGCCGCCAAGATCGGCAGCCGGATGCTGTTTGGCGGCAACCTGCTCCGGCAGCCGGCGTTTGTGGATTTGAAAAAGGAGCGCCCGGCGGCTCTGCGCGTCGTCGGCGATCTGGCCGGGGCCGACCGCATCATGAACGAGTGCATTTTTGTCGGCACCTACCCCGGACTGACGCGGCCAATGCTGGATTACATGATCGAGACCGTGCACCGGTTTGTGAAAACCCGTTCATGAACGCCGGAGCCAGTCGGCGGTCTTTTTGATGGCGGCGGCCAGGTCCACCCGTTCACGCAGGCCCAGTTCGGCTTCCGCCCGCCGCACGCTCGGCACATAGCGCGCGGGCGGCTGGCCAGGTTTGGGCGTTTGAAGAATCTTCACCCCGACCTTGGTTCCCAAGGCGGATTCCACGGCGGCGGCCAGTTCGGCAATGGTCACGGCCCGGGCCGAACCGACGTTGTAGGCGCGCAGCGACGGCCCGCGAAATAGAATCGTCCACAGCCAGATCGCGAGGTCCGAGGCGTAGAGATACGAACGATAAGGTGTGCCGTCGCCGTTGATGTGAATGGTCCGGCCGTGAACGGCGTCGTTGATGAAATTGCCGATGGCAAAATGCGTGTCCACCGGCAGATGCGGCCCCACGAAGGCAAAGCCGCGGGCGATTTTGATTTCCAGGCCGTGCTGCCGGCCAAAATCGGCGCAGAGCTTTTCCGCCGCGAACTTGCCCCGGCCATAGGCGGAAGTCAGCACCGCCAGATCCAGTTTTTCCGCGTAATCTTCCCCAACGTGCGCGAGGTCCGGCGGCTGCGGACCATAGACCGCGCCGGAACTGGTGAGTAGGAATTTTTGGGCGCCGCACGCGCGGCTGAACTCCAGTGCGTGTCGGGTTCCCGCCAGGATGGTGTCGAACATCAGCTCCGGATTTTCCGCGTTCAGCTTGGCGCTGGCCTCGGTGGCGGCATGGATGACGTGGGAAAAATGGCCGGCGGGAAAATCAAACGACCGCACGTCGCCGGGGTGAAAGCGGATGGCCGAATTGGCCGCCAGGTGCGGGGCTTTTTTCTGGAAGGCCACCGGATCGCGGGTCAGCACCAGGGCCGAGGCGCCGAGATTCAATTGCTCGTTGGCCCTGGCAAAACTCTCCAGCAGCCAGCAGCCGAAAAACCCCGTGCCGCCGGTCATGAAAATTTTCTGCCCGCGCAACTCGTCCCAGAGAGTTCTGGTATGTTCCAGCACATGATCCAAATCATCCGCCAGCGGGTGGGGTTGCTTTCCCATGCCATTAAATCGAACCACCGTATAACCGATGAACAACACCAGGCCAACGTAATTTTTCCGTGATTACCTGGAAGATTTCATGTTCTGCGGTTTGTGATGAGATAAGAATTTCAGCGGCCAAATTGGGAACGGCGGAAGGGGCCACAACGGGAACCCCCGCGAGCGTCTTTCCTTGATAGTGGACATTGGAATCAATGAAGCAAACAATGCGGGCCTGGGACAGCCGGCTGGTTTCAAGCAACCGCAGCGTGTGGGTGCCGGCGCCCCAAACGGCCAAAGGTTTTGCCGCCTCAACCAAGGCCGCGATTTTTTCCTGTATCTTTTCCTCTAAATCGCGCGACTGTTGAATGTATTGTTCCAAGGCCCTTTCCGTCTCGTCGTCACGACCAATTTGGAAACTGTTTTTACCCGCCGAATCCCGCCGATACAGCGCACCAATGGCGGGTTCGATGGCCTGCGGACTCAGGTGCCGAATTAATCGTTTGGTGAAAACAACCGAGAACCCATGCCGCGCCATCAAATTATTGAGGGAGGTTGGGGAAAAATAATTGACGTGCTCCATGCTTAAAAGCTGGAATGGAGCGCTGAAATGGTGGTCGTAACGTGTTGCATCCGGCACCTCAAAATAGATGTGGCCGCCTTCGCTCAGGCAGGACTTCACGCTGTCAAGGGACGCGTCCACATCGCGAACATGCTCCAGGACGCCGGTAAGAAAAGCCACGTCCGCCGGTTTGTTCAGTTGATTGAGGGTGGAAATGGACAATGCCCTTGCGGGGATTCCGTAGAGCTTTTCCGTCAACTTCGCGCAGGCGGCGGACGGATCAACTCCAAACAGACTCGCAAATCCTCTGCGCTTGAATTCAGCGAGCAATCCTCCGGTGGCACAACCGATGTCAAGCAACCGGTCATCCTTTTTTAAGTGAGGTGCGACCAGATCGGCCACCTCGCGAAACCGGCTCAAATCCGTCTCGGTTTGGACTCCCGCGCGGTCCGAATATTCATATTTGGACATCTCCGCATAGTAGCGGTCGAACGCCTCCTGTCCGGGCACATCATCAGCGTAGCCCGCACCGCAGTCGGCGCAGACAACCAGATCAAATCCCGGGAGCAGGCTGCCCTGGGAAAGCGACCCGAAGCTTTGACGGAAAAGCCGCCGCTTCCCGGTGCTGCTGCATACCGGACAGTTGCGGGCAGGATATATCATGGGAACATCAGCAAGCGCGCCGTGGGTGCCGGCGGCCGGTGACGTGCCGGATTTCGAATTGCCAGGGTTGGGGTTCATGGGGAAGAATTGGCGGTTGGATTGGGTTATTTTTGCCCGTAATAAGCACCCGGTCCGTGTTTGCGGAGAAAATGCTTGTCGAGCAGATCGGGCTGCATCGGCGGCGTCCGCGGATTGATGCGCAGCGTCTCGCCGGCCAGCCGCGCGATGAATTCCAGCACCACGGCGTTGTGCACCGCGTCGCGCACATCCCGGCCCCAGGCAAACGGCCCGTGGCTCGCCACCAGCACCGCCGGATGCTGCGCCGGATCGAATTTCAATTTTTTGAATGTCTCCACGATGACCGCGCCCGTGTTTGCTTCGTAATCCTGCTTGATCTCCGCCGGCTTCAGCTTGCGCGTGCATGGCACGTCGCCATGCCAGTAATCCGCCTGGGTCGTGCCGTAACTCGGCAGCGGCTGGCACGCCTGCGCCCACGCCGTCGCGTAAAGGCTGTGCGTGTGCACCACGCCGCCAATGGCTGGAAATGCATTATACAAAACCCGGTGCGTCGGCGTGTCGGAACTCGGCTTAAAATTGCCCTCAACCACCCGGCCATCCGCGAGCGAGACCACCACCATGTGTTGCGGCTTCATGCCGGCGTAGGGCACGCCGCTGGGCTTGATGACCATCAGGCCGCGCGAGCGGTCAACGCCGCTTGCGTTGCCCCACGTCTGGAGCACCAGACCTTCCGCAACCAAATCGAGGTTGGCTTGGCACACATCGGTTTTTAGTTTATCCAGCATAATCCATTGATGATTATTTCAAAAAAACAGGTTGATTTGAGTCCAGTTGCCGTGATAGCGCGGCCAGGGCGTCGGTGATTGTTCCGCCGGCCAGGTTCCACGGTTGCGGCACCAGCACGGTTTTCAAGCCGAGTTCAGTTGCCGCCCTCTGGTTTGCCGGCGAATCGTCCACCAAAACATCGCCCACCCCGATCCAGCGCAGCCAGTCCCCCTTGTCGCGATCATAGGCGGGGGCCTGGTCGGCCGCCCGGGGCGTAGGCACAAATCCAAACCCACGAATCCACCGGCCGAAATGCCGGAAAATCCATTCGGCGGCCGGCGGCACGGCCACAAACGGCCGGGCGGTCAGGGCGATATGGCGGTATCGCGCCCCATGCTGCCCGAACCAGGCGACCACTTCCGGCACCGGGGCCAGGTTTCGGCCCGCCTCGCCGGTCCGGAAACGGTCCAGCGACATTTGATATTCGTTTAGCGTTATCCCCAAGATTTCGTGGGGCGGATTTGCCTGTATCTCTGCAAACGAAACCGGGCAGTCTTGATGGTTTGGACGCCATTCGTGCTCAAACCAGCTTTGCATCAAGTTGTTCAAGACGTCGTCCACATCCCAGATGATCGTGCGTAACATATTCCAACTTTCAAAAACTGCCGAAGGCAATCGTCTTCGGCAAATCGATTGTATATGTCAGAATCATTGGCAATGCTAATTCACACTTTGCCGCCGGAATAACCGCTCACGCGGCACCGCATAACATATCAAATCCCAACCTGATCGCTTTTCCGGGCGAAGATAGTAAGCATAATCTGTCACCATCTCGCGAATAAATAAAGGCAGTTCCCATAAATCAGTCGCTTTATGATAGGCTGAAACTGCAAGGACTGGACGAGAGCGAACAATTGTCTCCCGCCCACCACACAGTGCCGCTTTTTCCGAGCCCTCGATATCCATCTTAATATATGTGGGATTGTCATTAGCGAGCAGTTCATCCAATGTCACACACTCGACCTCTATCGTTCCGGCATCGTCAATGCGCGACTCCGTGGATGCAAAATCTGAAAACCTCACGATTCCTCGCTGCTCGCCGACAGCCAGATTAGATGTCAATATCCTGGCTGAATGCGGCTGGTATTCTCGCACAATCAGATCTCGCAACTTTTGGTAGTTTGCCTTGTCCGGCTCTACTGCGAAAAATTTCTTAAAACGACCGTCAACCACCTTCAAAAAGTCCTTCAACGTGTCACCGTCAAAAGCTCCGCAATCAACGAATACTTCATCATCCTTGGACAAGGTAAAAAGGTCGTTCGGAAAATACGCACAATAGTCAGTTACCCGCGTGACCGTTTCCAATTCCAAGGTCATCCTCATTCTGAGTTGGGCCAAATACTCTTCCAAGGAATATTGGTCTTCCCAAATCCCCCCTCCTTTTCTGATGGCGTCAAGTGAAGGGATAAGCTTCCGGGGCTGATCCATGAAGAAATCGGGTAAAAATGTTTCCGGAAAACGGCGAGACAAAGCCGTGAATGAAAAAACCGCAGAAACACCGAATTTAATCATCTGGTCTCGAACTTCTTTGAGCGGGTGTCCAATGCGATCACTCCAGATGGTCACGATAAACGCCGCATTGGGATAGCGACCAACCGCAAGTTCGGGAGAAAGAATTTCCAAACCGTCCATGTTTTTGCCCCAGAGCTTCGAATTGTTATCCACAAACGCGAGGGGTGCTATCCCGCGTTTTCGGAGGCCAGCCAATGTCTTTCGGCCCTGCGCACCCGAACCAAAAAGCACCAGTGAATTCAAGCGAAGCTTTTCTTCCCCAAGTCGAATGGTTGATGAGCTTTCGGGGACGAAGTTCTCTATCAACGATGAAAGATTACTTAAAAGCTGTTGTTTCATATCGGGCACGGTATCAGTCTTGCATGATGGCAGCGAATTCGTCGCGGCTCATCAAGGGCCACATATCTTCCATTGGTTTTGAGACAATGGTTCCGTCCGGCCGGATTTCCGACGTGACGCGCGGCATGGTCTTTTCGTCAACGGAGGTTTTCACCACGCAAATCGCCGGCCCGGGGGAGGCCAGCGTCTGCGTGGCAATGGCGCGGACATTTTCCGGCGAATCCACATAAAACACGGGCAAGCCATAAGCCGCCCCCACCTGCCGGAGATCCGGCAGGGTAAGATGGCTCGAGGGATCGCTGGCGACCAGCCGGCCCTGAAAATGATTGCGCTGCATCGCAACGATTGACCGGTAGCCCTTGTTGTCGAGAATGAAATATTTGACGGGCAGGCCCAGGCGCCGGACCGTTTCCAGCTCCTGGATGTTCAGTTGAAACCCGCCGTCACCGTTGAGGTTGATCACGCGCCGGCGGCCGCCGGCCAGACACGCGCCAATCGTGCCGGGCAGGCCCGTGCCCATCGCCCCCAGGCCCGGCGCGTTGAGTATCCGTTGTCCCGCCTTCACGCGAAATGCCTGCATGAAAATGTCGCTGCACGGCCCGGAACTGCCGGGCACAAAAACATCGTCCGGGGCCGCCAGTTCCGCCAGCACATCAACCAGCAGATAGGTGCTCACATGGCCTTCCGTGCCGGCCCGGTGTTCGGGCAGCACCACCGGAAAGCGCCGGACCCATTCGCGGCAGGTGGCCAGCCACGGGGAAAAGCCGCCGGCGGACGCGCCGGGCCGGCGGACCGCCGCCAGCAGGGCGGGCAGGAATTCGGCCAGATCGGCGCAGATGGCCTGGTGGGGGGCCGGCGAAAACTTGGCCAGTTCGGCGCGGTCAACATCCACGAACACCTTGTGCGCCCGGGGGGCAAACCCGCCGTGGCTGAACGCCACGGTGGGAAGATCCAGACGGTTCCCCAGCACCAGCATCCAGTCGGCCTTTTGTTGTGCAAAATTCGCGGCCCGCTGGCCGATGGCGCCCGGCCGGCCGATGTATTCCGGAGCGTCCTCCGGCAGAAAATCCGCCGCCTTCCAGGAAAGCAGCACCGGCATGCCCAGGCTCCGGGTCAGTTCGCGGAAAGCTTTCAACTGACCCGCGGTCCGCACGCCATTACCGGCATAGATCACCGGCCGCCTGGCCGTGGCAAGGCTCTCCAGAAGTTGTGAAATTTCGCCCGAATGGTCGCGGGGCACGGCCGCCGGCGGTTGGAATCCGCGCAAGGTGGCCGGCTCGATCTGCGCGGCCTGCACATCCAGCGGAATGTCAATCCAGACCGGCCCTTTGCGGCCGTGGGTCGCCAGCCACACGGCTTGTTCCAGGGTTTCCCGGATGGTGAGCGGATCCAGGACGATGGTGGCAAGCTTGGTGATCGGCTTGACGATGGAAACGATGTCCACCTCCTGCTGGCCCATGGATCGGACGGGCAGGGGGCGGCTGCTGATCAGGTCCGCCCGTTTTGCCTGGCCTGAAATAAACAGCACCGGGGAGGACTCAAGCCAGGCGCAGGCGACGCCCGTGACCGCGTTCGTGCCGCCCGGCCCGGCCGTCACCAGCGCACAGCCAAGGGTGCCGGCGTATTCGCCATAGGCCTCCGCCGCGAAGGCGCAGCCCTGTTCATGCAGGCAGCACACATACTCGAGGTCAGTCCGCCGCCCCACGGAATCGGCCAGATGCATACAGCCGCCGCCGGGAAGCAGGAAAATATGCTTCACCCCCTGGCGGGCCAGAAAATCAACAACGTAGTCCGAAAGCTTCATGGCGTATTTCTTGATGGTTGCCGCCGGCCGGGATCAGGTGTTCAACCACTCGGGCCAGAAGGTCAGACAAATTTTGCGGTTCGGATTTTCGTTGATGGCGGCGTCCGCATAGATGGAATCACCCTTGACATAGGTGGTGGCCACCTCCTCGATGATGGCCCCGGAAACCGTCTTGAAGCTGTGCGGCACCTCATGGTTGATCGAAAGCACATCCCCTTCCTTCAGCTGGCTGATCTCACCGTTGACTTCAACGGTCAGGTCGCCGTGCAACAGGTGGTAGCTCTCATCTTTCTGGAGATGATGGTGGCGTGGATAGGACTGGCCGGGAAACATGACGACCAGCATCTTGGAGTAGGCGCGGTTGATGATATGAATGAGCACGGCTCCAAACTCATGGAAACGTTCCAGCCCGTAATGATGGGAAATTTCCAGGTCAACATAAGGCGGCAGGGCGATCCGCCGTTGTTTAAGCAGGCTGCGCAAATCGTCCACGATCTGGTGGACATTCTCGCGCAGGTCTTTGAACGTCAAATCTTCCAGCATCAAACCGGCATTGGGGGCAACATCGGCGCTGGCATGATACTCCGAATATTTTGAAAGGTGCCTGGCCAGCAACTGGCCGGGGGCATTGGGCATGGCCAGAAAATAGTCCTTGCCGGTGATTTTTTCGCCCTTTTTGAGGGCGCGCGCGGCGAAAGCTCCGCGCAAAAGCGGTTCGATGTCGGCGATTTCCTTGGCGTAGATTTCCCGCCGCTGCCCCTTGACACCGCACATGGCGTGGGCGTCGGCCGCGGCCTCCAGCCATTTTTTTGCCTGCTCCGGGCTGGCGGAATAGGCGTTGGCGGGGTAGGCGGCGGTCGGCACCGCCACATGCTTTTCAAACAGCACCGCCCCCTTGCCGATGGCAATGCGGATGCTGTCAAGGTTGGCCGGCTCCTCGTGCGTGGAAAAGCCGATGGGCACCCCCGGATAGCGGTTCTGGAAATAATCAATCTGGTTCAGTTCCAGGTGCTCCCGCAGGCAGGGATATTCCCCGACGCAATGCATGATGGCAAAATTTTTCTGGCGATGGCTGAAAAAGGAGACCACCCGGTCAATGTCCTCCACGGCGGCGGCGGCGGTGGACGCGATGATGGGTTTCCTGGACTTTACCACCCTTTCCAGCAGGGGCCAGTCGGTAAAGGAGCAACTGGCGATCTTGATGATGTCAAAGCCCAGTTCCTCCATCAGGTCAACGCTGGGTTCATCCCAGGGCGTGCACATGGTGACAAAACCCGCAGCTTGAATCGCATCCTTGAGCCGGCGAAAATCATCCTTGCTCAACTTGGTTTCGGTGAACCGCTTGATGTATTTGTAATCGGTCCGCCGGACATAATCCGGGTGGAAAAAGGTCTCATCCCGGTGTTGCAGCTTGATGCTGAAGTGAAACTGGCTGAATTGCCGGGCGACCTCCTTAAACTCGCGAACGATGCGCAGGCCGTGTTCAATGTCGCCCATGTGGTTGTTCGCCATTTCCAAAATAAACAGCGGCGTTGGGATTGGATTGCTCATATCAGGCGGGGAGAATCATGGCGTTGGGATGTGTTGTTGACGTCTTGCTGATCAAGGCTGCCAAGATAAAGTATTGAACCTCCCCGGCAATCTCAAAAGCGCCGCAAACGGAAATCCGGCACCGGCCGAGTCTGGCCGCAGGTTTTGCCGCTGGCCAGCCCGCAGCCCGGGGTGGCGCGGCACCAGTGACCCGGGGGCGTCGGCCGCAAAGTATTTGCCGGCCCTGCAAAGGGGGCGGCCTCCATCCGCCCAGCGGCTGGGTCGCTGCGCTGCTGGGCGTGGTCGTTCCCCTCCCTTCCCCGGCCCCGCTTTGACCGGTGCTTCCCCGGAGACACGGAATCAAAGATGCCGCCAAACCGTGCCTTTGGGCCGGACAAAATGTGGTTGGTATTTCGCAACCAATCATTTGTTTTCAAACGCCGTCCGGTTTCATGATCTTGCCGTAAACCAAACCAATGAGTGACCCGACCTTGCCCATGGTAGATGCGCCCTCGCTGCGGCAGTCGTTTGCGCCTAGCCCAATGCCCTGTAAAGCGTGATTGACGTTCTCAATGGCGTCGTGGCCGCCACCACTGCCGGGCCGGTGGACAGCGTCGCGCCGCTGGATTCGTCCGCCACGGCGGCTGACTTGGTGGACAAGATCCATGAACTGCTCTTGCGGCTGAAACGGCAGTCGCTGCCGGCAGCGGCCGGGCAACAGATGGATTGGGAGCTGTCGGTTTAAAGTTGAGGGAGGGGAAATGTCACTCCGAGCGGGCCGCTTTTGGATTCATTTCATTGAGCGGTCAACTTCTTCGTATCAGCCGCTTCGTAAATGCCCATGATCTCATCATCGGAAAGTGCGCGGTCATAGACGGCGACTTCGTCAATCCGGCCGATGAGTTGCCGGAGGGTATAAGGTGCCTGAACTTGGCCAATGTGAAACTGGGTTCCCGCCGGGGTGTTAAACTTCATCGCCCCGGTGGCCACGTTGACACCGTCCACGTAAAGTTTGGAGATGGTGCCGGCACTGGTCACGGCCAGGTTATACCACCTTCCTGATTCAAGCACTGGACCAGAAACGCCTTCACCCCATTGTGAAAGTATCAGTCGGTGATCCTGCTTTTGCAGGCCAAAAGAATAACCCTGCCCTTCCGCGGAAACGCCGTATCCAGCCACAAATGTGTCGGCGGCGGGGTTGAAGGATTCAACATAAATCCAGCAGTCAATCGTCCGGTCACTGGTGCCGATGGGCAGGTCCGTGGCCGGGGCGACCACGCCGTCGCCGAGGTTATGAAAGGCAAAGGCCTGGCCGCGGATACCGGGCGCGTAGCCGGCCTGGTTTTCCAACTGGCCGTGCCGGCCGCCCACGCTGTCATCGGCATTACCTTCCGCCGACCACAAGGCCACCAAACCCGACGGCATTTGTCCGGTCCTGCCCAGCGCCGAGACTTTGATGCTCCGGATCATGTTCACCGGCATTTCCGTCCTGCCCATGCTCGTCTCCAGCGGCACCACCGTGGTCACAAACTGCGCTTCATACACGTCGCCGTTGGTCGCCGTCAACCGGGCCACGTCGCTGTTGGTGCTGGCATACTCAATCGAACGGATGCCCGCCCACGTCAGGTTCAAATCCCCCATCGTCGCCGAGTGAAATTTCAAGGCGTTGTCCAGCGCTTGCCCGATGATGCGCGAATTGTCCCGCAGTTCCAGCGTCAGCCGCCAGCCGGATTCGCCGGCAGCCGGAGATGGGGCGAGGTCGCGTTTCGAGGGCGGGGCGACTTTGAGGTTGCGGATCAGCTTCGCCGGCAATTCGATTTTGCCGAAGCCGGTTTGCACGGGCAGCGTGTCGGCAGTGAGCTGAACGACAAAGCTGTCGCCATTGGTCGTCGTCAACTTGGCCGCGCCGGTGTCGGTGGTGTATTCGAGAGAGCGGATGCCCACCCAGGAAAGGGTCAGGTCGCCCAACGCGTCGGAATGGACGCGCACGGTGTCTTCCACGGTCTGGCCGACGACGCGCGAGCCGTCGCGCAGTTCCACCGTCAGGCGGAGACTGGTTTCGTTGGCGGCGGCGGCCGGGTCCGCCTGGCACACGAGCGGCAGCGCGGACGTCCCAAGGAAAAGAAGCGGGAGGAGGCGAAGAACCCAATTGGGGTGATGATTTTTTCTCATAAGCAGAACGCTATGGCTGCGGTCCGGTAATGACAAGCCAAAATGGCGGTTGCCAAAAGCGGCATTACTTCAAGCGGGGGGAATGGGATCGGGGCGACGCAGGGTTGCCCACCAGCCCGCCAATAAAATCACCAACGCCAGGCCGGCGGCCAGGGGCATGACCCGCAGCAAGGCCGCCGGCGATTGGCCCAGACACAGCAGGGTGATCCAGTAGGCCAGACCCAGTCCGCCGTAAAGCAGCGCCAGCTTGAGCCAGCGGCTGGCCAGCGACCAGACGGCAAAGGCCTGAAGCAGGCCGACCATCACCATCGTGCCGGCCAGCGGAACGATCATGGCACCGGCGGCCGGCGTATTCCGGCCCAGCAGGTTCAGGCAAAACGCCCGCAACAGGATCAGGGCGACCGCGCCGCCGCCCAGACCGAGGCCATAAAGACCCAGCAGCTTGAATTGCTCGCGCCGGCCCTGGCCGGCAGGGTGGCCGGAGCGGTGGGTGAAGATCACGGTGAGCAGCGGGCTGACCGTCATGGGCAAGGCCACCGCCAGCCGCTCGGCGGCCGCGTAGGCGTCGCGGTCCACCAGCGAAAAATACCGCTGCGCCACCAACTGGTCGCCCTGGGTGAAAAAATAGCCGCCCAGGCCGCAGGCGGCGCTGACCAGGAAATAGCCGGCGAATTCACGGTTCCACGGTGAGACCGGCCGGGCATGAAACTGTTGAAAATCTTTTTTCCAAAAAAGCAAAACCAGGTTGGCCAGCACCATCAGCACCGTCGCCAGCACGGCGGTTTCCGCCACGGGCCAGATCCGGACGGCCCCCTCGCAGAACGCCAGCCGCAGGCCGACGGCCAGCAGGCTGATGCCGGCCAGGCGCTTGAACCAGGCGAGGCCCTGGCACAACGCGGTGGCGTAGGAACTCCACAAGCCGGCCAGCACGCAGAGCAGCGCCGCCAGCATCAGGCTGGTGCGCTGGAAATGAAAGAACAGGCCCAGCGGTTTGACCAGCACGATGGCGAACACCGATCCCGCCACGGTCAGGCGCAGCAGCGATCGCCGGCAGCCCGCCAGCAGGCCCTCCAGCCGCGCATGGTCGCCGCTGGATTTGAACCGCGCAATGTAGTGCGTGATCGCGGTTGTCGCGATTGCGAGCGGCAGCCCCAGAAACGCGGTGAACCCAATCGTGTTGTTCGCCAGGCCGAATTCGCCATTGTGCGCCAGTTGCCGGCCGATGATGGCTTGAAAGACATAATTGCCCGCGCCGGCCAGAAAACTGACGGCGGTGAAAATGATGCCGCTGCGCCAAAGTTGGTTCATGCGTGCGCCTGGGTCATGGCGTTTTTTTCAACGTCTGTTTCACCTGGAGTTCCGCGATGAGCTTTTTGTCCCGGCCGCGCCGCCGGTAGGTCCACACGCCCCAGACATTGCCCAAAACGCTGGCCGGGCACGCGGCCAGATGCCAGAGCCAGCGCGCGTCGCCGTCGCGGAGCAGGCCGCGCAGCGCGTGCCACAGCGGGCCGAAAAAGGTGACGCAATACACCGCCGCCAGCCAGAGCGGCACCGGCGGTTTTTCCCGCATCCAGTTCACCGGCATTTCCTCCTGGACGCGGAGAAAATGCACCGTGGCGCGGCGGCGTTTCTGCACAAACTTCCAGAGCGTCTGGACGAAGTAATGATGCACGCCGCGGCCGCGCATCCGCAGCCATTCGCGCCGGCCGTTTTTCATCAGGAACAGCGCGACGTGCGTGTCCTGGAATTTCTCGTCCGCCGCCACCGACTTCAAATCGGCGTGGCGATAGACAAAGCCGTTGGCCCCGAGCGGATAGGCATAAGTTCCAGCCGGCAAAGTCCAGCGTTCGGTCTCGCCGTCGCGCGCGACCAGCCGGGGATTCGCGCTCATCAGCCAGCAGATCGGGTCGCTGATGTGGAGCAGGGCGGTGAGGTAGGCGCAAAACGAACTCATCCTGGGCGAGGCCAGATAATAGCCCTCCACGCCGAGCGCCGGCGGATGGTTCGCGAGCGCGGCCACGGCCAGTTCGAGATAGTCGGCGTGCGTGATCTCGTTGTCCGCGTCCACGAACAAAATGTAGTCGCCGGTCGCGTGCCGGAGCGCCAGGCGCTTGCCCTCCTCCATGTTTTTGCCGTGGTCGTCGAGGATGGTCGCGCCGAATTTCGCCCCGATTTCCCGCGTCCGGTCGGTGGAAAGCGCGTCCGCGAGGATGATTTCGATTTTATCCTGCGGATAGGTCTGGCGCGCGATGGCGGCGAGGCAGTTTTCCAAAATGGCCTCGACGTTCAGCGTCGGGATGATGACGCTGACACGCGGAAAATCTTCAAAAACCCTGGCCATGCGAACTCAAACTTTCAAGGTGCCGAGCGTGAACGGCGGGGCGGTGCGCAGCCGTTCCCCGGCGGTTTCGGGATCGCGGAGATAGATGATGTTGCCTTCGGCAGCGGCCCCGAAGGGCGCCAGCCGGCGCGCAAAAGGCTCGTAGCTGAACGGGGCGAATCCGCCGCCCCGGATTTGGGCGTGCAGCGCGTCCTCATCGTAGCCGTAGCGGTTGCCGGAGCCGTTGCGCTCAATGATGATCGCCTGCAACGCCGGACTTTTCAGCGTGTTCCAGGCCCCGCCGAAAACCTCGGTCTCGAAACCTTCCACGTCCACTTTCAGCAGCGTGGCGGGGCTGGCGGCCAGCTCATGATCCAGCGTCGTCATCGGCACGGCCACGGAATGGTTCTGTTCGGCGGCTGCGGCGACGTGATTTTCCGTGCCGAGGCCGGAGCTGAACTGCACGCTGCCGGCGCTGCGGCCGACCACCGCCCGCACCACCCGCGCGCGGTCGGCGAGGTTGTTGAGGCGGACATTGCGCGCGAGCATCTCACACGTCTCCGCGCTCGGCTCGAAGGAAACGGTGGTGGCACCCGCGACGCCGGCGGCGAGAACCGTGAACGCGCCGACGTTTGCGCCGACATCGGCAAACACATCGCCGGGCCGGAGAAAGTGCATCACGAAGGCCATGTCGCCAAATTCGTTCAGCCGGGGTGCGATGAAATGGGCCGCGCCTTTCATGCGTGGGGAGACCATCAGGCGCGTCCGGTTGGGAAATTCCACGCAGACATCGCCCGGCACCAGCCGCGCGGCGAGCTGGATGAAACCATACTCCGCCACGGCGCGGAATTTGCGGTCACGGTTGACGGGATGATCATGGATCATCCGCAACGCGCCGGTGATTTTCGTGAACAGGTTCATTGAAAAACATCGCCGCTGACCGGCGCGGTGGTTCCCGTTAAATGGCCGTTGATCCGTTGCGCGCGGCCCCGGACGAATTGGGCGTTGACGGGCGAATACAAGGTGCAATCCAGACAGGTCTCCGGGCGTTTCCCAACGTAGAAACCCTCGATGATTTTCCAGGCCTCCGGCGACTGGGAGATTTCCAGCAGGCTGCGGTCTTTGATGTTGCCGACCACCATGTCATCCATGTCGCTGCGTTTGAACCGGCAGCCGCAGAGGCGCACGCTGCCGTCAAACCGCACCATGAACGAAAACAGCCCGCCGCACGGGATGTTCGTGTCATTGTCGATTGTGCGCAGCCGCATCCGGCCCGTCAATTCCTCCTGCCGGATGAGGCCGCCCCAGTTGTCGAAATCCACCGTGAAGTTGCACCGGACGCGGGCGGAGAAAAAGGGTCTGATTTTTTCCTGAAATTCTTTGGCGGCGATGATCTGGCTGGGCGCTTTGCCGTTGCGAAAGCGGATGGCGATGAAAGTGGGTTCGCCTCGCTCGCGGTTGTAACGCAGCAGGTTGTGGACACCAGACAGCATTTCATCATAATGCTGGACGCCATAGGTTTTTTCGTAGTCCTCCCGGTCAACCCCCGAGGTGCTGATGTAAATCTCACTCACGCCGGCATCAATGAGTTTCCGGTAATTGTCGTTCCGGTTGAGCAGGATGCCGTTGGTGATAAAGGTGATTTTTTTCATCCCGGCGGTCTTGAAGCCGTAATTGATTTTCTCGATCAAGCCCGGGTCGATCAGCGGATCGCCGACGGTATGAGTCAAGTCAATGTTGTCGCCGCCCAGCGCCCGCCATTCATCCACCACTTTCTTGAAAATGGCAAAGGACATCACGCCGCCTTTTAATTCCTTGGCATCAACCGCCCGCGGGTAGGCGCAAAAAACACAGCGCGCGTTGCAGATGTTGGTCACGCCAATAATCAGGCCGTGCAAGCCAGTCAGTTGGCGAACCGGGTAAAGCGCCTCCGGCGTCACCGGGTGACGCAGCGCCTGCCATTTCCGCCACCGCGAGGCGAGGCGTTTGCCGGGCCGGGCCAACTGATAAACCCAATCCGCCAGCCAGCCGTGGGTATGCACCAGATGGTAGACCTGTTTAAATAAACGCTTCATCATGGCCTGTTTTGTTCGCAATTTCTATCGGTAAATTATGGGCGTTAGGCCGGCGGACTGCAAAGCTAATATGCGGATCAGCCGGCGCACTGGTCGCAGTCGATCCGCGTTCGCCGTCAAAAATGTTGGCAACGGTGGCGGCAGGACACTAAACTTCGGGCCGCAAAATGAACCAGATTTTTATCACCGGCGTCGCCGGCTTCATCGGCAGCACGCTCGCCGACCGGTTGCTGGCCGCCGGCAAAACCGTCGTCGGCTGGGATAATTTCTCCACCGGCCAGCGGAAATTCCTTGCCGGCGCGCTGGCGCAAAAAAATTTCCAGCTCATTGAAGGCGACAATCTCGATTTGTCCGCGCTGACGCGGGCGATAGCCGGTTGCGACACGGTTTTCCACCTCGCCGCGAACGCCGATGTGCGTTTCGGCCTCGAACATCCGGCGAGGGATTTGCAGCAAAACACCGTCGCGACCTTCAACGTGCTCGAAGCGATGCGCGCGAACGGCATCCGGCGCATCGCGTTTTCCTCGACCGGCAGCGTTTATGGCGAGGCCGAAAAAATTCCCACGCCGGAAGACGCGCCGTTTCCCATCCAAACCTCGCTCTACGCCGCATCCAAGGTTTCCGGTGAAGGCATGATTTCCAGCTACTGCGAAGGCTTCAAATTCGAGGGCTACATTTTTCGTTTCGTCTCGATTCTCGGCGAACGCTACACGCACGGTCATATTTTTGATTTCTACAAGCAACTCCTGGAGCATCCCGACCGACTGAAGATTCTCGGCGACGGCTCACAGCGGAAAAGTTACCTCTACGTTCAGGATTGTGTCAGCGCGATGCTCCACGTCATGAACCTCAACACGGCGTTGAAAGCAAAGCACCAAGTCGAAATTTACAATCTCGGCACCGACGAATATGTTCAGGTCAACAATTCCATCGGCTACATTGCCGGCGCGCTGGGCTTGAAACCCAAATTGGAATACACCGGCGGCAGTCGCGGCTGGGTCGGCGACAACCCCTTCATTTTTCTCGACACCAAAAAAATTCAAGGCACCGGCTGGAAACCCGCGCTGACGATTGAACAGGGCATCATCCGCACGCTCCACTGGTTGCAGGCCAACCAGTGGGTCTATGAAACGCGCCACTGAAATTCTGAAATGAAAATCGCCATCACCGGCAGCAGCAGCGGCATCGGCCGATTCCTTGCCGACGCGCTCGCCGCGCGCGGTCATGAAGTCTGTCGGCTCGCCCGCTCGCCGCAGACCGGCTTTAGTTTTCAATGCGATGTCGGCGACTGGCACGCGGTGGACGGTTGCGCCAAAAAAATTGCCGAAAAATGGACTTCGCTCGATGCGCTGATTTGCTGTGCCGGTATCCAGGAACCCATCGGGCCGGCGATGAAAATTGATCCGCTTGCTTGGCGCAAAAATCTTGCGGTGAATCTGGACGGGACGTTTTTCGCCATCCGCGCCTTTTATCCACTACTGAAAAAAACCACCGCCCGCGCCAAGGTGATTTGTTTTTCCGGCGGCGGTTCCACGAGTCCGCGGCCGAATTTTGCGGCTTACGGTGTGGCGAAGACCGGCGTTATCCGGCTCGTCGAAATGCTCGCTTCCGAATGGCAGGATGAAAAGCTGGACATCAACGCCATTGCGCCTGGCGCGATTTTCACCAAGATGACCGAGGAAGTTTTGGCGCGCGGCGAAAAGCTGGCCGGACAAAAGGAATTTGAATCCGCCGCCAAAATGTCGCGCGACAACGACGCCAAGCTCGCTAAAGTTCTCGGCCTTGTCGAAACGCTGCTTTCCGCGCAAAGCGATGGCATCAGCGGCAAGCTCATCAGCACGCCGTGGGATCCGTGGCAAAATCTCCCCGCTCTGCGCGACGAACTGATGAAGTCTGATATTTACACTTTGCGCCGCATCGTCCCGGAAGATCGCGGCAAGAAATTTTGACATGAACTACGCCATCATCGGCTGCGGATTGATTGGAAAAAAAAGGCTGGCCGGCTTGCCCGCCGGTTCCAAACTTGCCATCGCGTGCGACACGAATCTGGCGCGGGCGGAAGAATTGGTGAAGCTCGCCGGAGCCGGTCGCGCGGTGGCTGATTTCCGTCAAGCCCTTGCCGATCCGCAGGTGGATGCGGTGATTGTCGCCACCATCAATTCCGAACTCGCCCCGATTTCCGCCGCCGCCATTCGTGCCGGCAAACACGTCATCGTTGAAAAACCCGCCGGCATTTCTGTGCGGCAACTGGATGAATTGATCGCGCTCGAAAAGCAGCACGGCGTCTGTGTGCGCGTCGGTTTCAATCATCGTTATCATCCGGCAATTCAAAAGGCACGGGAGATTTTTGATTCCGGAATCATGGGCGAACTGATGTTCCTGCGCGCGCGCTACGGCCACGGCGGACGCGTGGGTTACGACCAGGAATGGCGCGCAAACCAGAAGCTTTCCGGTGGCGGTGAACTGATTGACCAAGGCATCCACCTGATTGATCTGGCCGGCTGGTTTCTTGGCAAATTTCCCAAAGTGGATGGCCACGCGGCGACCTTTTTCTGGAAAATGCCGGTGGACGACAATGCGTTTTTGAGTCTGCAGACGGCCAAAGGTCAGACGGCTTGGCTGCACGTCAGTTGCACGGAATGGAAGAATCTTTTTTCCTTCGAGCTTTACGGCCGCCACACCAAGCTCGCCATTGAAGGGCTGGGCGGCAGTTACGGCGTGGAAAAACTTTTTCATTACCAGATGAAACCGGAGATGGGCATTCCCGACACGAAGGTCTATGAATTTTCCGGCCCGGACGAATCGTGGAAAATGGAGACGGCCAAGTTCGAGCAGGATATCAAAGCGGAGCGCACGCCCGACGCCGGACTTGCCGAGGCGCGTGCGGCTCTCCAAATTGTCGAAATCGTTTACGAAAAAAGCGGATTCAAAAATTTATGATTATCGCGCGTTCACCTCTGCGTATCAGCCTCGGCGGCGGCGGCACGGATTTGCCGTCGTATTACGAAAAGTTTGGCGGCTTCCTCATTGCCGGGGCAATTGACAAATACGTTTACATCACGCTCCACGAAAATTTCACGCCGGATCTGCTCCTGAAATATTCCCGCATCGAACGCGTCGAGGACGCGACCAAGGTCGAGCATCCCATCATCCGCGAGGCGTTTGCTGCGCTGGAAATGAACGGGCGCGGATTGGAAGTTGCCTCCATGGCCGACATTCCGGCAGGAACAGGCCTTGGTTCAAGCGGCAGTTTCACCACAGCGCTGCTCAAAGCCTTGCACGCGCAGAAAAAAGATTTGATTCACCCCGCCGAACTTGCCGAGCAAGCGTGCGACATCGAGCTTAACCGGTTGAAAGAACCCATCGGCAAACAGGATCAATACATCGCGGCTTACGGCGGATTGACATGCTTCAAATTTTTGCCCGGCGGCAAAGTCGAGGCTTGGCCGTTGAAAGTCTCCGACGAGACACGCGACAATTTGGAGGACAACCTGCTCCTGTTTTTCACCGGCTATTCGCGCAGCGCGTCGGCGATTCTGAAGGAGCAGGACGTGAAATCGAAGTCCGATGACAAGTCCATGATCGAAAACCTGCACTTCGTCAAAGACCTCGGCCTGCAAAGTCAGGCGGCGCTGGAACGCGGCGACCTGCATGAATTCGCGCGGCTGATGGATGTGCATTGGCAGCGCAAGAAGCAGCGCAGCGGCGGCATGAGCAATCCCAAGATCAACGAATGGTATGACCTCGCGCTGGCCAGCGGCGCGCTCGGCGGCAAGCTCATCGGCGCGGGCGGCGGCGGCTTCCTGATGTTTTACGCGGAGGACAAAGCCAAGCTGCGCCACGCCCTGCGCACGGCGGGCCTGAAGGAAGTGCGCTTCCGGTTCGATTTCGAGGGAACAAAACTCGTCATCTCGTGAATTGGGAATCCTATGGGAGTGGACAAAGGGCGCATCTCAATTTCTTGCGGGGTTGAAAGACGTGTGAGGGAAGAGCCGGTGCCAGCGGCCGTTACGCCAGAAGGTTTCCAGACCGGGCAAGGCTTCGTCGCCTTTGACACTCCAGAACTGGTCCGTGCGCTTGAAGCGGCATGGGGCTTGCCGGCAGATGGCTTCCAGTGGACCGCCGCCCATCGGTTCGCCGGCGCGCCCGCCGGCCCGGCAGTCCATGCGTTCCCGATGTTCGCGGAAGTATTCCACTGCTTGGGCCACGGCTGCTTCCAGTTGCCCGATCACTTTGAGCGCGGATTGGTTCTGGAGTGGTTTGACCAAGGGTTTAAGCCGGCTTTTGAGCTTTTCCTTGTCGTCGCCAAAACGCGCGTTCCTTCCGGCGATGTGCTTCCCGATCCAGGTTGGCGCGGGGCAACCTGACGCCCGCGACGTGTTCGAGCATGGCACCGGCTTCTTCGACGGGCATCTTGCTGACCAGGAGCGCCGCCATGTCCTGCACTGCCGGTGAATAGCCGGCGTTTCTTCCAGGCCCAGGGCCGCATCAGCCGGCACACGCCACTTGCCGCAGCGTTTGTAGAAGCCGCGGGCGCGTTTTACGGTGATCGAACCAAATCACGCATCGAAGCTGCGCGAGTGCCCCGGGGACACGCGGTGGAGTTGCCTGGCGCAGACCGGGCAGAGCGGTGGCGTGGCGTCGGCTTTGGCTTGGGCGCCGCGCTCCAGGGTTTGGCGGAGCCATTCCTGGACGTCGTGAGCGGCTTGGATTTCCAGAGGGCCGAGGCTTTGATCGCTGGCGAGCACGAGGCGTTGCATCGAACGTTCCAGCGCACACACTGCACGTGCGGCCAGCCCCGGCCGCGGTTCGGACGACGGCTCGGCACCAAGACTGGGAGCAGCAGGACTGTCCAAATCTCAACTACAGCGGAACACAAGAAGCCAGACGCAAAAGGAGACGTTTTTTAACGCAAAATGGTAGTAGTTTTCTTTGAAAAATTGTGTTAAATTCACCTTTACTTTAGTGAATTCAGGCATGGTTTGGCGGCCCATGTTGCCTTATTTGCTTGGCCGGTGTGATGGTCGTGATCTCATCATTACCCGATTAAAAATATGCCGTTTGTTCTGGCTGGCGTGCGGCAAGTAAACCAAAAAACTAAAACCAACAAAAATGAAAACAAAACATCCATTGACTGCGTGCGGTCTGCTGGCGTTCGTAATCCTGTTGTTCGCTGCGGCGCTGCCCGCTTGGGCGGATTATCCCGCCGCAGTCACCAATCTCAATCCGGTCGGCTATTGGCGGCTGAATGAACCTGTGTCCACCAATGTTGCCAGTCTGGTCACCGGCACGGCGACGAATTACGGCAGCGTCGGCGCGATCGGCAATGGCCGGTATATGTCCATCACCAACGTGGGGGTGTATCCGAGCGCGGTCGCCGGCGACACGGCCCCCTTCTTCAATGCGGGGCAGAATTACACCACGAACGTCAGCAGCACGCCTGATTACCTCGAGATGGATCACATCCCGCAACTGCTCACGAACTTTTCCATGAGCATTGAGTGCTGGGTGTTGCGCACCAATATTCCTGTCGTGGGCACCGTGATGTCTGGCGGTGCCGATACCTCCGCAGGCAACGATTACAGAGGTTTCGTGTTTTTCTGTGATAATAATGGGGCTTCACAACCCAATACGGGCGCCAAGAACTATTATTGCCGGATCCGCACTACGACCGGTGGAACGAGCAACGATTTTGCTAATGTCAATTGCACTGTGACGCAAGGCCTTACCCCGGGGCATTGGGATCATGTGGTTTATGCCTGGAGCACAAACCATGTTATATGTTACGTCGATGGTCTTCCGATGCTCACCAACAACTTCGCCGCCGGCAAATGGTATACGCCCAGCACTCTCTCCACCCAAAAAATTCGCCTCGGCGGGAGCGCAAATGCCACGCCATCGACCATCCTCGAAAATACCTGGCTGGCCCATGCGGCGATTTATCCTTACGAATTAACCGCCGCTCAAGTCGCCAACCATTATGCGGCGACGAACAGTTCCGCCACCTACACAAACACTATCCTGGCCGATGGCCCGGTGGGTTATTGGCCGTTGAACGAGTCGGGACCATTCGCGCCACCGTCCGCCTTGGTGCCAATCACCTGCACCAACCTCGGCAGTTGGGGCACCAACGCCAATGCCTCCCTGGCGGCCACCACCATTTTCAATACCGGGGCGGCGGGCGTGCCTTACCCGGGTTTTGGCGGGGCGACCTGCGCCACGTTTCCCGGCGGCAACAACGCCGTCATCATTCCGCCGCAACCGCTCGCCGCGAGCAGTTTTTCCTTCAGCCTCTGGCTGAAGCTGGCGCCGGGTTACGGGGCGGTGGTTTACTCCCGGCCATTTGACAGCCCGACCGATATCGTCACCGGGCACTGTGGATTTGCCTTCGGGCCTTCCGGCAGTCCGGGCATGCAATACAACCAGATCGGCGCGCAATTGACTGGAACTTATAACGGGGGATCAACTCCGCTGCTGTATGCCCCGTCCAACCAGTGGGTCTTTGTCACCATGGTGGCGGATACAAACCAAACCATACTTTATTTGAATGGATTGGCCGGCACCAATACTGACAACACCACCACTTTGGGGGCGCATGATTTCAGTTTGAACAATATGGTTATCGGCGCTGGCTCCTCATGGTCCATTTCCGACGTGGCGGTTTTTGATTACGCACTGACTCCGGCGCAGGTGGCTTCGCTCTACGCGGCGGCGGGAGTTCCAACCGTGACCAACACCGTGGCCGTGACGCCCCCGGACGGCAACGGCAACTTCGTCATCAGCGGCACGGCGGGACGCGGTCAAACTGCCACCCTGTGGATGAGCACGGATCTCACCCTTGGGCAGGCCGGGTGGACGCAAGTGAATGCGGCCAACGGCGATGCCGTGACCGGCGACTTCAGCTTCACCAACAATGTGGGCGCTGGTCCGCAGGCGTTTTACCGGTTGAAGTAACTGGAGTTGCGTCGCCGTTTCATCACCGGGCCGGATCGTCAGATCCGGCCCGCGTGGTGTCTCTGATGGTGTCGGAAAAAAGCATCGGAAACTTTAAATCACTGACGGCGACTATGTGGAATGCCGTCGCGACCTGCTTTCGCAAGGCGTAAAGCATCTGCTCCAGACGGCGCTGATGGCCATCGTGATCGGCGCGCTCATCGGCGTAATGCTGCCGGTCATCGAAAATCTCTGGCCCAAGGCACAGCCGCATCTGCCTTCGGCCATGAGCATGTAATAACACCACCATTCACGGTTGCGAGACCGTTTGCTTGTTTAACGAGCCAGGGATGAGCGACCAACCTCCGCACGTTTCCGGCAGTTTCACACAGCGGACGCAGTTCCTCGCCGATGGCTTCCGTCGGATTAGAGCGTTTTCACTTTTTATAGTATTTAACAATAACATAGGCATATATGGCCGATGAAAAGGGCTGGGGTGGCGGCGGTGGGGAGGCCAGGCCGGAGACGGGCCTTGAGCGCAGCCCACAGGTGTTCAATCGGATTGAGGTCCGGCAGTAGGGCGGCAATAACATCCGTTCGCAGCCCGCTGCCGCACGGCAGCGCCGGCAACAGCACCCGCGGAAAATACGCATCCACCACCTCCGTGGTGCAGGGTCCCTCAAAGGTCAGCGGCGCGATCAAGCTTCCCGCCCTGGCTGGCGGCGAGGAAGCTGGTGCGCCCACGGCGCAGGCCCGGCACGTCCTGCTAGAGCCGCTCATTTCTGGGAGCGCGACCTCGGGTGCGATACAGCCGGTGATCCACGCCGCATTCGTCGAGATAAAACACGCGGCCGGGCGCCAGTTTTGCCACCTCGCGCCGGAAGAGCCGGCGTTGCACCGCGTTCCGCTCCCGGTATTTTACGAGTTTTTTTTAGCGTGATGCCCAGCTTCCGGAGCGAAACCCAAACGGCGTTGTGGCTGACGTGAAAGACCGCCTTGATTTCGTGAAGCGTGGCGGCGGGCTGCTGGCGGACATGGGCGGCGAGTTTGGCGGGGT
>JAJXXW010000017.1 GCA_021780905.1 bacterium | reverse complement strand
TGCTTGGCCACCGCGCCAGCCACGCGCGGGTTGTCGCCCGTCAGCATCGTGATGTTCCGGCTGCCCATGACTTGGTGCAGCGAGGCAATGGCCTGTCGTGTCTCCGGTCGAATCTCGTCAGCAATGGCGATCAAACCCACTGCTTGTGTCCCGCGAGACACGAGGATGGCGGTGCGCCCTTGCTCGGTTTGGGTCGAGATGTTTTGTTGCATCTCTGCGGAGAGCATCACACCGTTACCCCGGAGGAAATCCTCTTTCCCCACCCCGATGTCCTGTCCCTTCCAGCGCGCGACCACTCCCCGGCCAATCTCGACCTTGAAGTCATCCGGGTCCGGCACTTCCAACGCTTGTTCCTGGGCGTGGCCCAGCACGGCTTTGCCCAGCGGATGCTCGGAAAACTTCTCCGCGACCGCCGCCATCTGGAGGATTTCTTGCGTAGGCAGGCCATTGAACGCTACCACGTCCAGCACCTTGGGCTGCCCCAGCGTGAACGTCCCGGTCTTGTCCACCACCAGCGCATCAATCTTCCCGGCCAGTTCAAAGAAAATGCCCCCCTTCACCAGCACCGCGCGCCGCGCCATGTTGGAGATGCCCGCTGTCACCGCCGTCGGTGTGGCGATGGCAAAGGCGCACGGACAGGCCACCAGTAAAATCGAAATCGCGGTCTTGACGTTGCCCGTCGCGAAAAAGACAGTAATCGCCAGGAACAGCACCACGGGCAGGAACCAGACCGTGAAGCGGTCGGCCAGATTCTGGATCGGGGCTTTGATTCCTTGCGCCTCTTCCACCAGATGCACAATCCGCGCCAGCGTCGTGTCCGCACCAACCTTGGTCGCCCGCGCTTCCACGCGTCCGGTCAGGTTCAAGGTGCCGCTGAACAACTCGCTCCCTTTGAATTTTTCCACCGGCATGGATTCCCCGGTGATCGGCGCCTGGTTCACGCTGCTGGCGCCGCCCACCACCACGCCATCCACCGGCACCCGTTCTCCCGGCTTGATGATGACCACCGTTCCCACCTGAACCTCGCCGATGGAGATCGTGACTTCCTCTGCACCACGACGGACTGTCGCCGTCTGTGGAGCCAGGTCCAATAAATTGCGGATGCTCTGCCGATTCTTGCCCAGGGTGTAAGCTTCCAGCGCTCCCACGACGGCCATGATGAAGATGATGATCGCCGCCGGGCGGAACTCACCAACCGCCAGCGTGGCGACCAGCGCCACGGTGACGAAGACATTCACCGTGATTTTCCGCCGCCAAAGGTCTTGGAAACCGCCGAGAAATCGCAGCCACCCGCCGAACAGGGTCGCTGCCAGCGCCAGCCCCGCATTTACAAACATCGGGCCAACCTGCCAGTGGGCCAAGGCCCAACTGGCCACGATCAGCGCCCCAACAATGCCGGGCACCAACGCCAGGACCGCGAACTCCAGATATTTTGCAGGTTGTTTCATCGGGTGCTATTTCTGCGCCGGTTTGGTGGTGGCGGTGGCTGCCTTGGGCTGCGGCTTTTCCGCTTTCGTCGTTGAGCCGTCACAGGACTCTCCCGGTCCGCAGTAACACCCGCCGGTTTTGCTGAAGGATTCACGCAACAGGCTGAAGAATCCTTTTTTGGTTTTTGGTTCGTTTTTCATATTAGTTCCTTTTTGTGGATTGATTTCAGGTTCACGGTCATCGCCGTCATTTTAGAAGGTCGCCAATAGATAAAATCCTGCGCCGACAAGCAAAACGCCCGCCACCACTCGGATGGCCGCCTCCACCTTCTGCGCTTTGATGGATGTTTTTCCGAAAGCCACGCCGAACAGGATGGCCCCGAGCGGCAGGCTGAAACCCACGCCAAAAGCCGCCATCAGCACCATGCCCCAGAGGATATGGCCCATCAATACGCTCGCGCCGATAACGATGAAAATTCCGGGATTGCACGGCAGGGACGCCGCTGCCACGCCGCCGCCCATCAGCAGGCCCACCAGCACCGTGCCCAGCCTGCCCGATCCGGCGGAGCGAGCTTCCGACTTCCGCACCAGTTGCGGCAATTTCAGCGGCAACAGTTTGAGCGCGACCAATCCCAGGACGACCGCCAGGAAGCCCGCAAAAATCTTCCAGTATTTGCCCAGCAGCAACTGCGCGGCCTGTCCCACCAATCCCGCCACCAGCCCCAGCACGATCAGCGCCAGCGTGGTGCCGATCATGAACGAGATGGCGGAGATAACCGCGTTTTTTCGGTTGGCGTCTTCCCGCGTGCCCGAGTAGGCCACCAGCATTCCCATCGCGGGCAGCGTGCAACACGCGCTGGCCACGGCGCTCACCAACCCCAGCAACAGGGCCAGTGGCAAAGCCGTCAGGCCCAGGCTCGCCGATTGGAGTGTTTCTGTGACCCACTGCGTCATGTGTAATATCATTTGTTTGCCTCACTGGGGGCAGCATCCAGACCCGGGCGCACACCCTCTGGCACTGGAAGCAGCAACAAATCCCTGCACCAGTTTCGTTTCCGTGATGTCGCCGGTGACGGGCACCATCCCGCGCCCTTTGACCGCTGCCAGCACGCTGGGGAAGGTGATTTTTCCGGCAAGCTGATCATAATCCGCAGAGCCGGCTTTCAGCGTAAAGAGTTCGCACTCTTTACCCGCATTGGCTTCCACGGCCCGCGCCGCGCCTTGCAGCGCCTTCAACGGTGGCGTGGCCGAGGCTTCTGCCTTGCCCGGCAGATAAATGAAAATGGCATCCGGCTTGGTGGCCAGGGTGTTCAATTCCAAAAGTGATCCGAGCGGTTCCAAACTTTTCTCACCCGTGTTGGCGGTCGGGCTGGTATTCGTGGCCGGGGCACCGGTCAGGGTGGCGAGTGACGCAAACTCGGATGTCGCCGCCTTGGGGGCAACGTCGTTGGCCTTGACCACCGCGCGCGCGGCCAGCACACCCGCTGCGGCCAGCACGATGACGCCGATCACCCAGCTCTTGCTGCCCGGCTTGCTGGAGGCATGGCAGCCGCAGTCGGCATCACAGGCTGCGGCCTGTTGTTTAAGCGATTCCATATTGTTAGCATTTTTATTTTTTGTGTTCATAGTTCAGTTCATTTTTTTATGTTGTGTTGTTTGTTTTTAACAGTTCAGTTGCTTCACCGCCTCACTCACATTCGGTGTGTCGGCAGGTTGGAAGCTCGTGCTCATTTTTACGCGACGAGGATTCTTCCGCCAGACACCAACCACGGTCGAGCAAGGTGCCGATGCACGGATCATCTAGCCGGTAAAACACGGAATTGCCGTCACGCCGCGATGAAACGATGCCGCGCGCCGCGAGAAGTCGAAGTTGATTTGAAACCGCTTGCACCTTCATTCCAACCGCGTCCGCGAGTGCCGTCGGGGAAAATTCGCCGTTGCGTTCCAGTGCGTGAAGCAATCGCAACCGCGTCTCACTGGCGAGGACGCCGAAAACTTCGGCCAGCCTTGCCGCAGCCTTGGCGTTCATCAACGGCCTGTCGCCAAGCGAAGGTTTCGCCGGACAAGCTTTCCGGCGTGGAGAAGTTGACTTGCTCATTTTTATTACACGAATCAGTGTAGTGGTGTATTCGTTGAGCGCAAGCCCTGATTTATGGTTTCACGTTTTCGCGTAAAGCTCGCTGCCTTTCTCAGTGAATTCTTCGGGCTTTTCTTCCATTCCCTTTTTTAACACCTCTTCTTCGGCGATGCCTTGCTCCGCTACATATTTCCGCACGTCCTCCCCGCCATGCTTCTGCAAGAACGCTTCCGCCATCTGGCTGCCGGCGGCGTTGTGCGTGCAAGGGAACAGGACTCGTTGCTTGTTCATAGGATTTATTTTGCTTTTGCCTGGTCGCGGCGACCATCGGCATAGGCTTCAAACACCATTTTGATTTGGTCCCGCACCTGCCGGAACACCGCCAGCTTTTCCTCGTCCGCGCCGGTGGCGTGAGCCGGATCGTAAAAGCCCCAATGATGGCGATTCAACTGGCCGGGAAAAATCGGACAGGCTTGATCCGCGTTGCCGCAGACCGTGATGACCGTCTCGACGGGTTGGTTGAGGAAATCATTCATGTGCTTGGAGTGATGCCCGGAAATATCAATCCCGATTTCCTTCATCACTTGAATGCCGAGCGGATGCACATAGCCCGCCGGTTTCGAGCCGGCACTTTGCACGTTGAGCGTGTCGCCTGCTATCGCGCGCAGGATGCCTTCGGCCAGATGGCTGCGGCAGGAATTGCCAGTGCAGAGGATGAGGACGGTCGGTTTCATTTTTTGCATTGTCGTTTGCATATTTCAGCGAGGTCGGTTTTCAGGATTTGTTTGATTTGTTTGTTGTCGGCGGAAATCTGCGGTTCGTTCTCGTTGGCTTTGGTCACCCAGGCCAATGCAGCCCGAACAGTGGCGGGAGCTTTCTTGTCAGGCAGGCGGTAATAAACCCAGCGTTCCGTCTTGCGGGATTGCACCAGCCCGGATTGAAAGAGAACGGACAGGTGTTTGGAAACGGTGGAAGGGGCCATGCCGAACAGTTCGGTGATCTGGCACACGCACAACTCCCCGCCGCGCAACGCCATCAAGATGCGCACGCGGGTTTCATCCGCCAGCGCCTTGGTGATATACATGAATTCGCGCATAATTTATATTCTCATTTCGCCATACAGCGAAATACGCATAGGCCGCTGCCCGCCCACCGTCAAGACGTTGTTGTTGTCAGGCCGAATAGATCAGCCACGCGCCGCCGAGCAGCACCAACCCGCCGCAGATGGTTTTCACTACGGCCACTCCCTTGGACTGTTCGTTCCAGTTGAGAAAGCGTTGCACCATTTCCGTGGAAGTCCCCGCCGCCACAATCACCACGCAGTGGCCCACGCCATAAGCCAGCAGGAGCGACACCCCGTAAAGCGGAGCGGTCTTGGCCAGCTTGAACGTGACGCCCAGCATTGGGGCCATGTAAGCAAACGTGCAGGGGCCGAGCGCGATGCCAAACAATAGGCCGAGGATAAAAGCGGCGAGCAGTCCCTTGCGCTTCACGCCTACCTGTCCCGGCCCCGACCACGGCATCGGAATCACGCCCAGCAGATGCAGCCCCACCACAAAGAAAATCACCGCCACGAAATAATTTCCGTATTGGCCCACGTCACCCAGCATTCGCCCCGCCGCCGACGTGATCGCGCCGATGGCCGCGATGGTGATGAGGATGCCGACGGCGAACAGCACCGAAGTCCAGAATGCCCGCTGCACAGTCACTTTCCCTTGCTCGGTGATGAAGCCTACAATCAGTGGGATGCTCGCCAGATGGCAGGGGCTTAAAATAATGCTCAAAACGCCCCACGCCACCGCCGCCGACAACGCAATCAGTGGCGAGTCTTCAACCGCGTGGCTCAAGGTGGTGAAAATTTTTTCCATGCCGGTGTTTCAGCTTTGATTGGGCAATGATTTTTAATGACAGCCACAACCGCCGGTGTCCGATGTCGGTGATGGATTCGTTCCGCCCGCCTCACGAATCACCCGCCGAACATTGCCGAGACAGCAGGAGCCTTGCGGGTTGGTGTGTTCACAATCGTCCAGTCCCTGGGCGCATTTGGTCTTGATGCCGGTCGCAATCCGTGAAGTGCCGGCGGCTCTGACTTCCTGCTGGATTTCCGCGACGGTGTGCTGGAAACAATAACAAACCAGGCGTTCCGCCGCCGTGCCCTTCTGGAAAATAGGCACCCGCACTTCTGCGGCCAAGACCGAATCGCGGGCAGTCGGGCCAAAATAGGCCACCTCGCATTTCGGGGTTGCGCAGAATTGAAAGCCAGCCAATGACCGTAACCGCAAACGAGTTTCCGGCCGCAGCAGCGATTTCAGCGTCGTTGCGGAAACGCTACGGCCCGCCTGACCGCAGCGCGGACAAACTCCTTCGCTGCTTGAGACTGGCGAAGTCAGGAATGATTTAGGCATGGTGCCTTGGTAAAATGAGAGTTGCGAAACTACGGTTTTTTGACGAGGTCAACGCCGAGTTCCTTCCACTTGGCGAGGATGTCGCCTTTGGCAAAGAAACCGATGTGCCGGAACAATTCCTTGCCGGTGGCGTCATAGAATATTTGCGTTGGAATCACCTCAACCCCGTATTGCTTGCCCGCATCGGGATTCACCCACACATCAATGAATTGGACCTCCAGCTTGCCGGCGTATTCCTTCTTCAACTCGTCGAGCACCGGAAACATCATCTTGCAGGGAATGCACTTGCCCGCGCCGAGATCCACCAGCTTGGGCAGCGTGTTCGTTTGCGGCGCGACCACCGGGGCATTGGTTGCCGCCGCGGCCATGCTGGCGAGTAGCACCGGGTTGGTGAGGCTCGCACAACAAGCGCCGTTGGTTACGGCGGGTCGGTTGGTTTGGGCGATGACCAGCACCGCCCCGACAACGAACAGCAAGCCGGTCGTCAGACTTAACACAGGATGTTTTTTCATAATCGTTTTGTCGTTGATTGGTTCAGAGTTTAACTGCTTGCAATATGGTCTTGAGTTCGTCCACCGACGGCACTTTGCCGCTCACCTTCACCTTGCCGTCCAGAACGAGCGCGGGCGTCGTCATCACGCCGAACGCCATGATTTGCTTCAAGTCAGTGACTTTTTCGATTTCGTAGGAAAGACCGATTGCTTGCGCCGCCTTTTCCGTCGCCATCATCAGAGCGTTGCACTTGGCGCAGCCCGTGCCGAGGATTAGAATTTTCATAATTGGTTGTCTTTCATTCTGCGGGATTCACATGAGCAGATTGAACAAATATCCCACGAGTAAAATGCCCAGCGCCACGACGCCGAAGAAAGTCGCAATCAGCCGGGGCTTGAGAACTTTACGGAGAATGATGGCTTCGGGCAGCGAGAGCGCGATGACCGACATCATAAACGCCAGCACCGTGCCGAGCGCTGCGCCTTTGCCGAGCAGCGCTTGCACAATCGGGATGATGCCAGCCGCGTTGGAATACATCGGCACGCCCAGCATCACCGCCAGCGGCACCGACCACCACGCATCTTTGCCCATGATAGACGCCATGAAATTTTCCGGCACATAGCCGTGTATGCCCGCGCCCACCGCGATGCCGAGCAACACATAAAGCCACACGCGGCCCACGATGTCCTTCACCACGTCCAACCCAAGGCGGATGCGGGTCGGCCAGTCCAATGCGGCATCTTCGGCGCTGGCACCGGTTTTGGTTTCATAAACCCAATCTTCGACGTGCTTCTCCATGTGCAGCCGCCCAATCACCCAACCGGAAATAATCGCAATGAGCAGCCCGGTGCCAAGATAGAGCGCCGCCACTTTCCAGCCGAACAAGCCGAACAGCAGCACCAGCGCGACCTCGTTCACCATTGGCGCGGAAACCAGAAAAGAAAATGTCACGCCCAGCGGAATGCCGGTCGTGACAAAGCCGATGAACAGCGGCACCGCCGAGCAGGAACAAAACGGCGTCACGATGCCCAGCAACGCCGCCAGCACATTGCCGGTGGATTCGCGCCGCCCGGAGAGCATCCGTCGCGTCCGTTCCGGCGTGAAGAATGACCGCACAATGCCGACGCCAAACACTACCAGCGTGAGCAGCAGCAGCACCTTGGGGGATTCATAGACGAAAAATTCCACCGCCGATCCCAGGTGCGAACCTTTCGCCAGCCCGCAGAGTGAGTAAGTGAACCACGCCGCGACCGGCGCAAGACTGTGATACGCGGCCCACCAGATCGCCAAAGCCGTGACACCCCATAGCAAATAATTTCGCCCGCCCGCGGTGCGGGGAACGACAGTTTTCAAATCGGCAGCGGGAGCCGCCATGTCCTTGATTTCATTCATGTGGCACAGCAAATTTCCGGCGGTGCTTTTCGCTTGGCTTGTTTGCCATCGTCGCGTTGCACCGCCTCGACGCACTTGAAGAAATTCAGCACGCAAGGCACGCGCAGGCTGTAAAACACCTGCAAGCCGCGCTTGTCATCCGCCAGAATGCCCGCGTTGCGCAGCACGCTCAAATGCCGCGACACCGTCGGCATTTCCACGCCGATCATATCCGTGAGTTCGCGCACGCTGCGTTCACCGCGTGCCAGTTCCTCCACGATAAACAGGCGGGTCGGGTGTGCCAGTGCTTTGAGGATGCGGGCCTGATTTTTGTATTTTGTATGGGCGGCGGCGGTCATATCTCTCACATATAATTAGCAATTCAGCTAAATAGTGCTCACCATTTTTTGTCTTTTATCAACCATGCGTTATTAGCTTCCTCTTTGCCGATGATTTGAAACAGCTTGCAGTGCTTTGCACAATTACATCGAACACGTTGAAACATAGACTGAATCGCGCAAGAATTTACGCGCTTTCCTTACAATGCTGGAGCGCTGCGTTGCGATACAATTTGCTCAACCGATGAACAATTTTGTTCAGAGACCAAAAATGGCCGAATGTTGTATATATTTATAGCTTCGGCCTGCGGTTTGGCGAACGGGAAAATGGAGCGCAGGCGCAGAGACGCAGGAACGGAGCCGGAGCGTAACGACCGTCGCCGAAACCGCAGGCGGAAGCACGCCGATCATTCGGCTGAAACAGATGCCGCTCGTGACGAGCGCGCTTTCTGCGGAACGGAACCGGCGTGGTCGTGAGGGAGACAGGGCCGACCATCAGCCGGTGAAGTGAAGCAGGAAAGCGCGTTGGTCACGGCGAGGTTATTGGGAAATGCTTTGCTCTCCTTCGAGAATTATCCGCAACTTGGATCAATTAAGCGCGACGTTCGTTAAGGCACTGGCTGCCTTCTGAATAACGACCGGCTCGAATTTTAGCCGGTCGGCCATTGCCTTCCGATGCTCATTGGCCAAATGTCCATAAACTTTTCCAATCAGGACGCCGCCATCTTTATGGCCAACCCAAGCTGCAATCGTCATAAAGTCAATGCCACTCATAACGCACATTGAAATAAAATGGTGTCTGCAATCGTGAAAATTGAAATCCGGCATTTTCGCTTGTGTCCTCACCAGTTCCAGCGACTCCCGAAAGGTTTTTGACGGAATGTCTTTTTCTCCGCGCTGCGGTGATGGGAAAAGCCATTTCGATACGTCATGTGAACGGGTTTTCATTTCGGTCAAATGCGCTTTTAGTTTCGGATTAAAATCTACCACGCGAGCGTCACGATTTTTTAAGTCTTCGATTCCGCGCCCTGTTATCTGTCTGCGAATGAAAAGCTGCTCATTCTTAAAATCAACATCATCCCATCGCACACCGAGGGCCTCGTTACGGCGCACGCCGGAATGAGCCATGAGTTTAATATAATCCACAAACTCCTGTGCATTTTCCGTAACCGGCACGTCTTTGCCTTTGTCATTCCTTTTCGTTTCAAAGGCAGCGTTGCAAAGCACGTCCAGATCAGCCGCTGTGAATAGCGAACGCTTTTCCGTGCTGGTTTTCAATGGTCGCAGGCCCTCGGTTGGCAGACGCTGTATGAGTCCATCAGATATGGCGCGCTTGAGAACAACGCGTAGCCCTATTACATCCAAATTGATTGTGCGCGATGACACATTCTTTTTCAGGCGAGTTTCAATGAACCGATTGACGTGAACGGGCTTAATTTGATCAAGCCGTAGGCCACTCAAAAATTCAGTCCAGCGGTTAAGAATAGTTTTTTCTTTTTCCACTGTGCCCGGCTTTTTAGCTCCCTGGCCGCTGCCGACAAAATCCAGATAATGTGCCGCGTAATCGCCGAACTTCGGCGTCCGTGCAAGCGTCGGCAGTGCGTTGTCAGACCGTTGTGTCTGCAACCGTTTTAATTCCGCCACGGCTTGCGCCACCGTCTGGGCAGCATTGCCATCCTTGTCAACCAATGGCACACGCCGGGTTTTTTTGACGCCGGTAATTGGGTTTTCAACACTCAGCCGCGCGTAATAACGCGCGCCTCGTATCCACAGTCCACGAATCGGTTGCTTGCGCCCGTCCAGAACTTTTGAGAAAGTGAGCGCATGATTGTGACGCTTGGTTTCACTCTGTTGCTGATTGCTTATGGCTGCATCGTCTTTCATGCCATAACAGTGGCACATTTAGTGGCACAAGTCAAGTTTCAAGCTGTCGAAAACTCGTCAAATCATTGTAAATAAAGCATTGCCGGTGTGGCGAAATGGCAGACGCACAGGACTTAAAATCCTGGGACCATAAAAAGTCGTGTGGGTTCGAGTCCCACCACCGGCACCAATTCATTATCACATAGTATTTCCAGCATATTTTAGCGATCAGGCTTCTGGGAAGCGTTTTGGTATAACGTCTAGGTATAACGTATCCATCCGTGTTTTTAACTCTTTTTCAGGGCTGCTTCAAACCTTCAACTCCGTGATGATATGCGAAATGGTTAGGCAAAAGTGGGGTAAGAGTGTGGTGTTCCAGCCAAAAGGGTGGGTAAAACCGGGGTGAAAGTTCGGTATTCCGAAAAACGGCTAATGACACCGCCACGCTGCTGATGGCGCCGGTCACAAACAGCCCGCCAGCGCACGCAGCCCGGTCGGGGTGGATTCCAAAGGGCCATGACCTTGTGCGAAATAATGATGGGGTTGTGATGATTGTTCGATATGAAAACATGAGTAGAAATGACATAAGACGAACGTGCGGTTCCGTCCGCACTAGCCTATCGGCACCTGCGAAACCAGTAATGGTTTGGTGGGAAGCTGCCGAGACAACATCCTTGCATCAAACCGATGAGGAGGCTGGAGCCGGGAACGACGCATCATCATCGTGCGCACCCTCAAGCCGACAAACCCCACGCCGCAGGATTTGTTCTGGGAAACCCCCGAGGATGAAGTGGCGGTGTATGTGACCAATCTGGCAGGGGCCGAGGCGACGCTCGAGCAGGTGGCGTTGCTTTATGCCCAGCGGGCGGACACGGAGAACGTGTTTGACGAGTTGAAAAACCAATGGGGTTTTCGGGGTTATTGCAGCGGGAAGGCGGTGGTGACGGAACTGGCCGCCCGGCTGGTGCTGCTGACCTACAACCTGTGGAGCCTGTTCACGCGGCTGATGGGACTCAATCCGGGGAATCACACCGAAGCGATCAAGTCGCGGCGGAACTTTTTATTCCTGGCGGCGCAGGTGGTCCAAAGCGGGCGGCAACGCACGGTGAAACTGGCGGTTAAAACGGATTGGTGGCAGGTGTTAAAGGGCTG
>JAJXXW010000058.1 GCA_021780905.1 bacterium | reverse complement strand
GCAGTTCTCGACAGTCTGTGGTCGCAGCAGCGGTGAGTGGCGTTTTCATTGGGCTCAGTGTTTTCATGCCTTCTGACCCGCTCACCGCTTCTTTGTTCAATCCCACTATGAAATATCCGGGATAGGCCCGCCTGGATTCAAGCATCTCGTCGTGACAGCGGGCGGCGCGTGGTTTAATTTCCGCGGATGGAAAAAATGCCCCTGACTCTCGGCCATTCGCCCGACCCGGATGACGCGTTTATGTTTTACGCGCTCGCGAAAGATTTGATTCCCACTCACGGTTTTCATTTCACCCATGTTTTGCAGGACATTCAGACGCTGAACGAGCGCGCCACGCGCGGCGAACTGGACATCACGGCCGTCAGCATCCACGCCTACGCCTACGTCTCCGACAAATATGCGCTGCTGCCCAGCGGCGCGAGCATGGGCGACGGCTACGGTCCGATGCTCGTGGCCAAACAGAAATTTTCCCGCGAGGAAATCGCGCAGAAAAAAATCGCCGTGCCGGGCACCATGACCAGCGCGTTTCTGGCATTGCAGCTCTGGCTCGGCAAGCCGGCGAAAGAAGTTAATTACATCGTCGTCCCGTTTGACCAGATTTTTGCGGCGGTGAGAAATGGGGTTGCCGAGGTCGGCCTCATCATCCACGAGGGCCAGCTTACGTTTCAAAATGAAAAGCTCGTTTTGTGCGAAGACCTCGGTGTCTGGTGGGGCAAGCAAAACAACGGCCTGCCGCTCCCGCTCGGCGGCAATGTCATTCACAAGAAATTTGACGTGGCGACGCGCAGGAAAATCTCCGACACACTCACCGCCAGCATCCAATTCAGCCTCGATCATCGCGCCGAAGCCGTGCAGCACGCGCTGCAATACGCCCGCGACATGGGCCGCGATCTCGCCGACAAATTCGTCGGCATGTATGTCAACCACTGGACGCTCGACTACGGCGAGAAGGGCAGGGAATCCATCCGCCGCTTTCTCGGCCAGGCGTTCGAACGCGGCCTGATCCCGCACCGGCAGGAACTGCAATTCGTCGTGTGAAAATTGATTGGCGAGGGAAATTCCGGGTTGTTCTGGCGGTTGCGCCCGCTGCGGCCGGAAACCGCCGCGCGTCGCTTTGGCGGCGGCTATGCGGCGCGGTGGCGATGACGTTTGCCGTTGCGGCTCCGGCAAAGGATTTTTTCGTTTACTTCGGCACCTACACCAATGCGTTGAGCCGCGGCATTTACGTGACCCGGCTGGACGCCGAAACCGGAAAACTCTCCGCGCCGGAGCTGGCCGTCGAAACGCCCAGTCCGTGCTTCCTGGCGGTTTCGCCGGATGAAAAATTTCTCTATGCCGCGAACAGCGTAAAAAATTTCAGCGGTTATTCGGTTGAGAACGGCGGCGCGGTCAGCGCATTTGCAATTGACAAAAAATCCGGCCGGCTCGCATTGCGCAATCAAAAATGTTCCGGCGGCGTGGGGCCGTGTCATGTCAGCGTGGATGCGACGGGCCGGGTGCTCTTCGTCGCCAATTACGGAAGCGGCAGCGTGAAGTCGTTCTTGCTGGAAACCAACGGTGCGATTGGCGAGGGAGGCTACTGTGTTCAGCAAACGGGGCATGGCGTGAACACGAACCGCCAGTCATCGCCGCACGCGCATTGCATCTGCGCCGATCCTGCCAATCGCTTCGCGCTGGTGTGCGATTTGGGCACGGACACCGTGACGGTTTATCCGTTTGATACCAAGACAGCCAATCTCGCGGCGTGGAATTTTGCGCGGTTTTACGTTCCGCCGGGTTCCGGCGCGCGGCATCTGGCCTTCAGTTGCGACGCGAAATTCGTGTATGTCATCAACGAAATGGGCTGCACCATTTCGCAGTTCGCGTGGGATCCGGCACGAGGACGATTGGATTCGATCGCGACCATTGCCGCGCTGCCGCCGGACGTGACGGTGCAAAACAATCTCACTGCGGCGGAAATTCTGGTCCATCCCACCGGCAAATTCGTCTATGCCACCGTGCGCGGGCACGACAGCGTCAGCGTTTTCACGGCGGACGCGCGGAGCGGCAGGCTGACTTTCGTGCAAAACATTCCGTGCGGCGGCCAAGTGCCGCGCGGATTGGGCATTGACCCGACGGGCCGCTGGCTCATCGTCGCCAACCAGTCGTCCGATCGGGTGGTGGAATTTGCGATTGACGCGGCGACCGGGAGACTTTCACCCGCCGGACGGGAATTGAAAATCGGCGCGCCGGTGGACGTGAAGTTTGTGAAATAAGATTCCGCCCGCCGGAGTGCGCGCCATGCACCGCCGGACAATTCGTTTTTTATTCGGCGGGAGCATTGACTATCAACTGGCCTTGTTCATCCGTGGTGGTTGGGAGCGTCGGCAAATCGCGCCGCGCCGGGCCTGCCGTCACCTTTCCCCTCGGATCAAAAGTCGAGCCGTGGCAGGGACAGGAAAACGAGCGGTCGGGTTCGGCGTCGAGCTTGCATTTTCGATGGGTGCAGATTGAGGAGAGCGCAAACAATTGATCGCCCCGGCGCACCACAAAAAATCCCAGATTGCGAAAACGGGTGTAAACTCCGTCGCGGGTGTAGTCGGCGGCCGGCCCGGCATTGACGGCGCGGAATTTGGCGGCGACGGGAGGACGGTCGTCATTTTCCGTCTGGCAGCCGGTGGCCAGACCTGTTGCCAGGAGCAGAAATTGTCGGCGATTGAGGATCATGCCGTTTTGAATTTTCCGAACATCCGCCTTCAATACTCGAACACCAGGCTGGTGACAATGCCGCTGTGGACATTCTCCCGGGCGTTGTTGTTGATTGGAAAAATAAATCCCATGCCCAGCCGCGACTGCACGCGGCCGATGGATTTTAAATTCAGGCGAAAGCAGGCGTTGCCGAGCAGGCTGTTCTGGCCGGCGGAGTCATGGTTCAACCGCGTTTCGCCGACCAGTTCAAACATCGGGATAAGCCGCTGCACGCCGGGCAGGGGCAGTTGGCGATGTTCAATGAAATAGCCAAACGTGAAACCGTATTCAAAAGTCTGCAAGCCGCCGTCCGCGCCGCCACCGGTCAGCGTCGAGTAGCCGAAGACGGATTGAATGGTAAAATGCTCGCCGATTTTGGTGTCGTTGAAAATTTTCGGGACGAACTCGGGATTCACGCTGATGGCCGCGCTGGCGGGAATGCCAATTTCAATCGCGCTGCCGAAAGTCGTGTCGAAAAATCCGCTGCGGGAGACGAATTGGTAAAACGGGCACCGCGCGCCGAGGTCAATGCTGCCGATGCCTTGGACGGTGCCGGCCGGCGACGCATCGCGTTCGTAGGGCACTTCGATTTCCAACGTCACATTGCCGAAGCCTTTTTCCGCCTCCGCCTTGATGGTGTCGCTGGGTTGCGCGCCGGTTTTGGTGTGCCACCAGTCCAGCCGCGCCTCGTTAAATTCCAGACCCGAATCGTCCACGAGAAACGGTTCCGGAAAATCGCCCTGGCTATACCAACTGCGATGATCCAAGCCGTTGAAAAGACCGTAGCGGGAATCTGGCTCAACTGATGAAGCGGTCGCCGCCGGGGCAGCTTGATCAACCGCCAGTGCTGCCATTTGAAAAAAGGCGGCGGCGGAGAATGTCGCCACGGCACCGGCAAAATATTTTAATCTCATGCCGGCAAGCATACCCGGCGCAAAAAATTCCGCCGCCGTTCGCTTGCGGATTATTGACGGCGAATTGCGGCGGAAAAAATCAGGCGGCCTTGGCTCTGGGCAGCGGATAAAGATTGGGGCAGCAACCCATCGTCTGGCAGAACGCCTGGCTGAAGTGGCTCAGGCTCGAATAGCCGACTTCCAGTGCGGCCTCGGTGACGTTGAATTTGCCGGAGCACAGCAGTTCCGCCGCCCGCTCCATCCGCAACTGGCGAAGGTATTGCGGCATTGTCACGCCCAGCTCCTGCGAAAACGTCCGGCTCAAATAAAACGGGCTGCAGCCCACGCGCCGGCCGAGTTCCAGCAAATCCGGCGGCTCGGCCAGGTTGCCGCGCAGCAGTTCGATGACGTGCTGGACGCGCTCGTTGGCCACGCGCTTCTGCCGCTCGCAGAAAAATTCGTCCGCGGCGGGCACGAAGAAAAAATCCGACATCAATTCCATCACCTTGCTTTCAAACCAGACGCCGCGCCCGGCCAGCGGCGCGGGCGAATTTCGCAGTGCCGGGATCAGCCGCTGCTGTTCCGTCGTCAGGCGGCGCACTTCGGAAACCGTGCTCGCGCCGGCTGAGCCGGCCAGCAGGGGCAGGATTTGCGGGTGCAAGCCGGTTTTGGTTTCGCGGACGCGCCGCTTCAAAAAACCGCGGGAAATTTCGATCGTGACGAATTGATGCCGCTGCGCCGCCAGCCGCCGCGCCGCCAGCCGTTCGCGTCCCGAAAAATAAAAGGCCGCATTGCCCGGCGCCAGCTCCCGCTTTTTCCCCGCCAGCGAAAACTCGGCGTGCCCGTCGAGATTCAGGCAGATTTCCACGCTGTCCGGGTGGAAACTTCCGGCCCAGTCCAGCGCGCCGTCGCACTGGAAATCATGCCACTCGACGCTGAAGCCGTTCTCCTGGAAACCGGCCCACAGCGGCCGCCAGCCGGCGCGGACCGGCTGCCAGACGCTGGCTTCGCTGAACGGATTTGCCCGTTTTTTCCCGGCAAGTTTTGAAACCATGTCGAAATCATAGGGCGCAATGCCGGCAGACACAAGCCGCTGTCAAAATAAAGATTGTCAGAACTCGGATTTCCACTATGCTGACAATCCCTTTCGCTGGACTTGGCAAGGGGAAAACGGCCTTCAAATTTGCCTTCGTGTGAAAGCAAGCGGCCACAACAACATTAAATAAAATCCTGTGTTCCGCAGGATGCCTCGACTGAATGCGAGGTGCTATCCAAAGGAAAATCGCAAACATGAGCACAATCGGAGTCAAAGAACTGTTGGAAGCCGGCGTCCATTTTGGACACCAGACGAAGCGCTGGAACCCGAAGATGAAGCCGTTTATTTTTGACGCGCGCAACGGGATTCACATCATCAACCTGAGCAAGACCGAGGAGCAGTTGCAGGCCGCCTTAAACTTCCTCACGACCACCGTCCGCAAGGGCGGAAAAATTTTGTTTGTCGGCACCAAGAAACAGGCGCAGATCTGCGTCAAGGAAACGGCCCGGGAAACCGGCCAGATGTTCGTCGTGGAGCGTTGGCTCGGCGGCACGCTCACCAATTACGCCACCGTCAAATCCTCCATCAAGCGGCTCAAGGAAATCGAGCGCTGGGAAACGGACGGCACGCTGTCCGGCTACGTCAAGCAGGAGCAGGCCGCCATCCGCCGCGAAGGCGCGCGCTTGCAGAAATATTTTGACGGCCTCCGCGAACTGGACAAGATGCCCGCCGCGCTGTTCGTTGTGGACGTGAAACGCGAACACAACGCCGTGGCCGAGGCCAAAACGCTCGGCATACCGGTCGTCGCGCTGGTGGATACGAACTGCGATCCCGAAGACGCCCAGTATCCGATCGCCGCGAATGACGACGCCATCCGCTCCGTGCGGCTGCTGCTTGGCGCCGTTTCGGCGGCGATCACGCAGGCGCGCGCGGAATTTGAAGCCAAGAAATCCCGCCGCGTGAACGAGGAACCGGCGCCAGCCGAAGCGACCGCGCCGGCAGCCGCCTGATTGGGCGGGACGCCGAAGGTTTTTGCGTCCGCTTCACCGATTCCAAACAACCCACTTTTATTATGGCTGAAATTACTGCTGCAAACGTGGCCAAGCTCCGCGAGATGACGGGCGTTGGCATGATGGAATGCAAAAAGGCGCTTGTGGAAGCGCAGGGCAACCTGGACTCCGCCGTGGATCTGCTCCGCAAATCCGGCGCCGCGAGCGCCGCCAAAAAGGCGACGCGCGAGGCGCGCGAAGGCGTCATTGCCCAGTTCATTGCGCCCGGCGGCAAATCCGGCGTGCTCGTGGAGGTGAACTGCGAAACGGATTTCGTCGCCCGCAACGAGGCGTTCCGCGCCTTTGCGGATGACATCGCGAAAAAAATTGCCGCCGACGCGAACGCCAGTCTTGAAGCCGACCGCGAAGCCGCCGTCGGCAAGATGGGTGAGAATATCAAGATCACCCGCAACGCGCGCTTGGAAGTTTCTGGCAACGGCGCGGTCGCCGCCTACATCCACACCGGCGCGAAAGTCGGCGTGCTGGTCGAAGTCGGTTGCACCAAGCCGGACACTACGGCCAAGGACGAATTCAAGCAGCTCGTGAAGGACATCACGCTGCAGATCGCCGCCGGTTTTCCGCAGGTGGTTGCCCGCGAGAACGTCGCGCCCGAAGTCATCGCCAAGGAACGCGAAATCGCCGCGCAGTCGGACCGCTTGAAAGGCAAGCCCGCCGCCGCCATGGAAAAAATCCTCGCCGGGGTGCTGGACAAATTTTTCCAGACTTACTGCCTCGTGGATCAGGGCTTCGTGAAGCGCAATTCCGAGGTCAGTGTCAAGGAACACGTCGCTCAAATCAGCAAGCAGCTTGGCGACGAAATCACCATCCGCCGATTCGTCCGTTTTCAGGTCGGCGAAGCCACGGCGTGAGCCGCGCAAAACGTCGCCAAGCACGCTGCCCGGCAGCAAGCGGACCACGGCATTAAACTGTGCGCCAGGGTCAACAATGCCAGCAAGTGAATCCGCCACAGCTGGGCGGCGTTGAAAAATGGCTCGGCCCTGGACGCGGCTTCCTTTTATAGCCGTTAAACTCAACATTGGCACCTGGGCAGGTAGGACGGGCAGTCCTCTGCCCGCCGCTGTTTGCCAACCCAGCACCCGCTGGTTCACCACGATGGCGCGCACGGAGTGACGCGCCCTACCTGTCCCCCTGTTGCCAAGAACGGTTGTATTTACCCTTCCCATTTTTTGATGCTGGAATTTGCCGCCAAAAAAAGTTGTTTGAAAAACAATTTCCGAAAAGTCCCCGGATTCATTTTCTGTTTTTGTAATCCCGCTCGCACCAGTCGCCCGGAAGCAGCATCGGGCGCACGGGCATGAAATCGAAATCACAGGCGGGGTCCCTCGCACATCGAAGTGGAAACACGGCGTCTCGTGCCCGCTTCCCTTACGCCGTAGGTTTGTCTCTGCCGCCGGTGCTTTCACCGCGCACGCCGCCGCCCATTTCGCATCCCCGGCACCATCACCGGTTCCCCCGGACACCGCGCCATTTCCCCGGCCCACCCGGCGCTTTCCCCCGCCCAATCATCCATTTCCGCCGCCCATTTTTCGGTTTCCCCCGGAGTTCGGAGCCTTTCCCCCGGACATTTTTCGCGTTCCCCCGGACTTTGGGCCGGTTCCCGCGCCAATCATCCGTTTCCCCCGCGCATCTGGCCCATTCCCCCGGTGTTTTGGCGTCTTCCCCCCGGCCATTTTGGCACACCGAACGCCACCGAACCGGCTTATTTCAAGGAATTTGGACGCTTTCAGCCCGCTTTCAGCCCATTTACGGTCAGTTAAAACATGAACACATAAAAACACAACACACACACCTACCATGAGCGCTCCAAAAACAACCTTCCACTTCCCCCTGCCCGTTCTGGTGGGCGAGGGCAAACTCATCCTCGATGCGGCCAACGCCCATCCCGAACTCGCGCCCCGCTTCAAGGCCGGTTTTCTCGCCAACGCTGTCGCCCTGCTGGGCACCGTCAAGCAACAGGTCAACGACCAGAAACAGAAACGCGGCAACGTCGGCGTCCTCTCGCAGGCGCAACTCGACGAAATCCACGACTTCCAGCATCTCGTCCACATGGCCAAGGAAACCGCCAAGCTCGCGTTCAAAGGCCAGCCCGTGCTCTTGTCCCAGGAATTTCTCGTGGGCGTCAACCAGCCCAACGACCTCCAGTCGCAACTCGCGCGCGGACGCACCGTCCTCGCCTCCATCAAACTGCCGGCCAACGCCGACGCCATCGCCGGCCAGGGCTGGACAGCGGCGGAAACCACCGCGCTCGCCGCCGTCATCACCAGCATTGAAGGCGACAAGACTTTGCTGGAAAACGCCAAGGGGGCCAGCCTCGGCGCCACCGGCACGCGCAACGCCAGCGCCGAGCAACTGTATGCCGCGCTCCAGACCGTGCAGCACGCGGCCGACCTGCAATGGCCGGAAACCGACCCCGCGAATGCCGAAGTCCGCGCCGAATTCCGCTTCGGCAAATTCCCGCCCAAACACAGCGCCGCCGACGAACCCGTCCCGCCCGTCCCGCCGGCCCCGCCGGTCACCACGGCGAAACCATGAAATAATTTTTGCCGCCAGGTCATGATCGGAAATGGCGAGGACATCGCAAGTTGGATGCGGCGTGGCGGCAAAACGGGTTGCTACGCCTCATCCTCTTTCAAACGCCGCGGGCGACGGTGGCATGTCCTCATCGCCCATTTGGAAATTCGCGAACCAGCCAGCGGCAACGAAGCCCGCCTTTTTGTTTGCAGGAACGGCGGCGGACGGTTCAACATTCCTCATGCTGACGTTTGAATGGGATGCGAACAAGGCCAGAGCCAATCTGACCAAGCACGCCGTCAGCTTTCAGGAAGCCACCACGGTTTTTGGCGATCCGGTTTCCGTCACCATTCCCGACCCGGCACATTCGCAGGCCGAGAACCGGTTCATCATTTTGGGGCGGTCGCATACGGGCAGAATACTGGTTGTCGTCCACACCGAACGCGGCGATAATGTCCGCATCATCAGCGCGCGGCCCGCGAGCCGCCGGGAAAGAAAACAATATGAGCAAGCCAGCCGCTAAAACCGCCGACAAGGAAATGCAGCCGGAATACGATTTTTCCGCCAGTGTGCGCGGCAAACATTTCCGGCGCTACCAGCGCGGCACGAACGTGGTGGTGCTGGAGCCGGACGTGGCCAGGTTTTTTCCAACGCCGAAACCGTGAATGATTCGTTGCGCGCAATGGCCGGCATCATCCGCCGCCAAAAAGCCATGGTGAAATAACCGACCTTTTGAATTATGGGCAAAGTCCGACGCGGCGGTTACATCTTTGAATGGTGGATTGGCGACCATGCGCCGCGTCATGTCCATGTCTCCGAGAGCAACGGCGAGCTGCTGGGGCGCGTGGCGCTGGAATCCGGCCAGCCACTTGATGATTGGAAACCGCCGAAAAAGGTGCTAGAGATTATCCGGCAACTGCAAAAAGAAAGCCGCCTATGAAAGTCTTGAATCCGTTGAAAGCGCCGTTTGGCAAGGGGAAATTCTCCCGCGTCAAGGACGCGAGCTATCACCAGTGGGAGGACGCCTTTGCCGTGGAATTTGACGACGGCCTTTCGTTTCTGGAGCCGCACAAGACCATCCGCGCCGCGAACAAGATTGCCCCCAAGGCCGTCGTGCAGGCGGTGGAACTGGACGAGGAACTGCGCCACGGTTTTTTTGTGCATTACGACAACGGCCAGGTGGCCGAAGTCTCCTGGGCCTTCATCCGCGAACTGCCGCCGAAGAAAACAACATGAGCAAGCCATCCGCTAAAACCACCGAGAAGGAAATGCAGCCGGAATATGATTTTTCCGCCGGCGTGCGTGGCAAACATTTCCGGCGCTACCAGCGCGGCACGAACGTGGTGGTGCTGGCGCCGGACGTGGCCAAGTTATTTCCCAACGCCGAAACCGTGAACGACTCGCTGCGCGCACTCGCGGGCATCATTCGCCGCCAAAAAGCCGTGGCGAAATAATTTACCGCAGCCAACGCCGCCTCATTTCCCCAGCAAAATCAAACCCACAACAATACTGAATTGAATATGTCACCCACGCTTTTCTTGGGCGTCAAATACAGCCAGCGTCTTGACACCTGCGTATTGGCAAGCTATTCAGTTGCGTGTTTTCCCTTCACAGGCACTGCGGGCTGGATTACTTCCTTGCGTATTGCCGCCATTTCAGTCTGGATGAGACCCACCCCGAACGAAGCTACGATTTGCACTTCCACCCGCTGTCCAGAAGCAAACCCGGTTATCAAATCCTCAAGGAATTGCATGACAATAGCAGCCAGCCGGTATTTGTGAAAGCCCGGCAACAAGTCACGCTCAGTCCGCTAATGGACTGGTCGAATGCTGGGGCGGCGGTAGATGCTGCAATCCGGCAACCCAACTGCCTGCTTCTGTTGTTTGTTAACACATCCAGAATCCAAGGGATATCAAACGGGCATTCTGTAGTAATTGGCCACCATAGCCACGGTCTTTATTATTTCGACACTGCACGCCCATGTGATGAAATTTTACAGGTTGGGCCAAACCAGATAGCTGATTTTGGTATTCTTGGCAGTGCGTATCTCGTCACCAAAAAATAATGCAAGTGCTGCTTTACGCCAAATCGCAATCACAAAATATCCATGAAATACAAAGTGGTAATCCGTTACAAAGACAAAGATGGGAATATTAAGGAAGAGTCGGTGATATTTACGGCGCTTTCCGAACATGACGCAGAGGTGATACGGCATTTTAATCAAGAAATCGCGGAAATGAAGTATGGCAAGGCCATCGTAATCAGCGTGACGCTCCACAAGATTTAGAAAGAACAATTATGAGCCAAGGACTATGCACCAGTTGCGGGGCGATTGTGAATCTGGCTGCTGGACAGGAAGAAATCAGTTGCGCCTATTGCGGGACGCTGGTGAAACGACCGGAGGCCGAGGCTCAATTCGCGCAGTTCAGTGAGATTAAGAAAAACAAATTTGGTGGTGCTTTATTGCTTGCCGAGATCGCAAATGAGGCTGGCGATGACCAAAAAGCGCTGAAATACTACAATAAAGTCGTCGAGCAGCAGATGGATTTTTCCGAAGCATGGCTCAATAGAGGCATATGTTTAGTGCGCGCCTTGTATGCCGAATGGATGAATGCGGAGGATGTTGAAAAGTTGACGGTGAAAAAACTTAACAAGTCCTGGGCGGAGGCCATCAGTTCATGGAAAGCTGCGGTCAGATTTGCCAAAGATCCCGCCGCAATGGGAAAACGCCTAGCCTTGGAAATCAACAACGAGTTAACGAAAGTATTTAATAACAACTATCTACCCGATGGCATTTACGACTTAACAGGCCGTTGAAAAACGGGTGATTTTTCAGCGCCACGATTTTTCATGGGTGATTTTTTCAAAATTCAGTGTGCGAACCGTGGTAACGGCTGCCCC